>JBGALY010000002.1:0-223775 GCA_044223435.1 Nakamurella sp. | reverse complement strand
CGACGCCATCGCCGACTGGCCGCTGCTCAACGCCATGATCAACACCGCGTCCGGCGCGTCCTGGGTGTCCATCCACCACGGCGGCGGGGTCGGCATCGGCCGGTCCATCCACGCCGGCCAGGTGTCGCTGGCCGACGGGACCGAGCTGGCCGCCCAGAAGCTGGCCCGGGTGCTGACCAACGACCCCGGGATGGGCGTCATCCGGCACGTCGACGCCGGCTACGAGCGGGCCGCGGACGTGGCGGTCGCCCGCGGCGTCCGGATCCCGATGAAGGAGAGCCAGGTCGCGCCGTGAGCTTCGACGCGATGTGGTCGGCGATCGAGCCGGTCGGCCGGGATGCCGCGTCCGGCGGATACCGCCGGTTCGCCTGGACCCGGGCCGATCACGACCTGCGCGAGTGGTTCGCCGGCGAAGGTGCCGCGCGCGGGCTCGATCTCACGACCGACCGGGCGGGCAACCAGTGGGCCTGGTGGGGTGACCCGGACGCCGCGGTCACGGCCGGCCGGCCCGGGGTGGTCATCGGATCCCACCTGGACTCGGTGCCCGACGGCGGCGCGTTCGACGGCCCGCTCGGCGTGGTCAGCGCCCTGGCCGCGGTGGATGCGTTGCGGAACAACGGGTTCGTGCCGGGCCGGCCGATCGGGGTGGTCAACTTCGCCGACGAGGAGGGCGCCCGGTTCGGGATCGCCTGTGCCGGTTCGCGCATCATCACCGGCCAGCTGACCGCGGACCGGGCCTGCGGGCTCACCGACGCGGACGGCGTGTCGCTGGGTGAGGCTTTCGCCCGCGCCGGCGGGCGAGCCGACGATCTCGGCGTCGACGACGAGACCCTCCGCCGGGTCAGTTGTTTCGTCGAACTGCACGTCGAGCAGGGCCGGGCGCTGGTGGACACCGGCGACCCGGTGGCCATCGGCACCGGCCTGTGGCCACACGGCCGCTGGCGGATCGACTTCCCCGGCCAGGCCAATCACGCCGGCACCACCCGGCTGGCCGACCGGCAGGACGCGATGATCGGCTACGCGCACACCGTGCTCGCCACCCGCGCCGCCGCCGAGCAGCGGGGATGCCTGGCCACCATCGGCAAGGTGACCGTCCGGCCCGGCGGGGTCAACGCGATCGCCAGCGGGGTCACCGGCTGGCTCGACGCCCGCGGCGCGGACGAGTCCGCGGTGCTCGATGCGGTCGCCGACATCACGGCCGTCGCCGCCGATCACGGGGCCGCCGTCCGTCGGGAGTCGTGGACCCCACCGACGTCGTTCGATGCCGGATTGGCCGACCGGCTGCAGGCGGTCCTCGGCCCGGACGTGCCACGGCTGGGCACCGGCGCCGGGCACGACGCCGGCATCCTGGCGGTGCACGGCATCCCGACCGCGATGCTGTTCGTCCGGAACCCCACCGGCATCTCCCATTCCCCGGCCGAGTTCGCCGAGCGCGACGACTGCCACGCCGGCGTCCGCGCCCTGGCCGAGGTGGTCCGGGACCTGGCCGCATGACCACGTATTTCGCCCGGCACGCGCTGCTGCCCGCCGGACCGGCCCGGGACGTCACGTTCGCGGTGGCCGGTGGCCGCTTCGTCGCGGTCACGGCCGGCTCCCGGCCCGGACCGGGAGCCTCGGTGCTGCCCGGCGTCGTGCTGCCCGGGCTGGCGAACTGCCACAGCCACGCGTTCCACCGGGCCCTGCGCGGCCGCACGCATGCCGGCGGCGGCACGTTCTGGACCTGGCGGGAGGGCATGTACCGGGTGGCCGCCGCGCTCGACCCGGACACCTACCTGGCGCTGGCCCGCGCCACCTACGCCGAGATGGCGCTGGCCGGGATCACCGCGGTCGGCGAGTTCCACTACCTGCATCACGCGCCGGGCGGTGGCCCCTACCGGGATCCGAATGCCATGGGTGCCGCGCTGATCCAGGCCGCCGGCGACGCTGGCATCCGGTTGACCCTGCTCGACACCTGCTACCTGGCCGGTGGTCTGGGGCCGGACGGGCACGCGGCGCTCAGCCGCGAGCAGCTCCGCTTCACCGACGGGTCGGCGCAGCGCTGGGCCGAGCGGGTCGAGCTGCTCGCCGGCTCGGGCATCGATGCGGACACGGTGCGGATCGGCGCCGCGGTGCATTCCGTGCGGGCCGTTCCGCGGGCCGAGCTGCCCGTGGTGGCCGCGGCGGCGGCCGGCCGCCCGCTGCACGTGCACCTGTCCGAGCAGCCGGCCGAGAACGCGGCGGCCCTGGCGTTCTACGGGCGCACCCCCACCGACCTGCTGGACGAGGCCGGCGTGCTGGGCCCGGCCACGACGGCGGTGCACGCGACCCACCTGACCCGCTCGGACATCGCCACCCTGGGCCGGACCGGCACGTCGTCGTGTTTCTGCCCGACCACCGAACGTGACCTGGCCGACGGCATCTCGGGGCTGAGCCTGGGCAGCGACCAGCACGCCGTCATCGACCTGATCGAAGAGGCCCGGGCGCTGGAGATGCACGAGCGGCTGGCCACCCGGCAGCGCGGCCGGTTCACCCCCGCCCAACTGCTGACCGCGGCCACCCGGCACGAGACCCTGGGCTGGGCCGACGCCGGCGCGCTGGCCGCGGGCCAGCGGGCCGACCTGATCGCGGTGCGGCTGGACGGCCCGCGCACCGCCGGGGTCGACCCCGCTCAGGTCCTGCTCGCCGCGACCGCCGCCGACGTGGACACCGTGGTGGTGGACGGGCGACCGGTCGTCACCGGCGGCCGGCACCGGCTCGGCGACGTCGGCGCGTTGCTGCGGACCGCGATCGAACCGCTGTGGAGGACACGATGAGCATCCTGGTCACCGGGATCGGCGAGCTGGTCACCAACGATCCGGCGCACGGCGGCGAGTTGGGCATCGTCGACCGGGGGGCGGTGATCGTCCACGGCGACCGGGTCGCCTGGGTCGGTCGGGCCGCGAACGCGCCGGCTGCCGACGAGGTGATCGACGTGCAGGGCCGCGCGGTGATCCCATCGTTCGTCGACTCGCACGCCCACCTGGTGTTCGCCGGCGACCGGGCGGCCGAGTTCGCTGCGCGGATGGCCGGGACGCCCTATGACGGCGGCGGGATCGCATCGTCGGTGCGGGCCACCCGGGCGGCGTCCGACGACGAGCTGCGCGCCCTGGTGGCCACCCGGATCGCCGAAATGCGGGCGCAGGGCACCGGCACCGTGGAGATCAAGAGCGGGTACGGGCTGACCATCGAGGACGAGGCCAGGGCCCTGCGTCTCGCCGGCGAGTTCACCACCGAGACGACCTTCCTGGGCGCGCACGTGGTGCCGGCCGAGTACACCGACCGGCGCGCGGAGTACGTCCGGCTGGTGACCGGGCCCATGCTGGCCGCCTGCGCGCCGTACGCCCGGTGGATCGACGTGTTCTGCGAGCCGCGCAGCCCGCACGCGTTCACCGGTGACGAGGCCCGGGCCGTGCTGACCGCCGGTCGCGAGGCCGGCCTAGCCCTGCGCGTGCACGGAAACCAGCTCGGCCCCGGGCCCGGCGTGCAGCTGGCGGTGGAACTGGGCGCGGCCAGCGTCGACCACTGCACGTACCTGTCCGGCGCGGACGTCGACGCCCTGGCCGGGTCGGCGACGGTGGCGACGTTGCTGCCCGGGGTGGAGTTCTCCACCCGCTCGCCCTACCCCGACGGGCGGCGGCTGCTGGAGGCCGGCGTGCGGATCGCGCTGGCCACCGACTGCAACCCCGGTACCTGCTACTCGTCGTCCATGCCCTTCGTCATCGCGCTCGCGGTGCGCGAGATGGGGCTGACCCCGGCCCAGGCCCTGCGGGCGGCGACCACCGGAGCGGCGGACTCGTTGCGGCGCAGCGACATCGGCCGGCTGACGGTCGGGAGCCGGGCCGACCTGACCGTGCTGGACGCGCCGAGCTACCTGCATCTGACCTACCGGGCCGGGGTTCCGCTGGCGCATGTCCTGCGATTCACCGGATCGGCGGGCGGGAACCACTGAGCCATGACGACTCATTCGGACATCGACCCGAACAACGGCCGGACCGACGATCGCTACCCCGACGACGGCCGGACGGGCGATCGCCACCCCGACCAGGCCGCCGAGCGGGGCGCGCACGCGGAGAATGCGTCCGGCCGGAGCGGCTCGGTACGGACGGTGGATCTGCCCGAGCTGGAGGAACGGGTGACCGAGAGCCAACGGGAGGCCTGGGCGCTGGGCTACCAGGCCGGCATTGCGGATTCGCAGACCCGGACCGGAAACCCGACCCAGAACCCGTTCCACCCGCTTCGCGGGATCTGAGTTCGGGGCGGGCCAGGGGACGCCCTGCAATCCGGATCGCGGCGACGTCCGGCGCGGCCCACCCCAGCGAGGTGGGCCGGTGGACACTCCCGGCTCACCGCCACGTTCCGATCCGGATGGCCCGCGAACTCGGGCCGACCGATCGCGGCGAGACCCGGCCGATGTCCCGCTCCGTCGCCACGACCGGTCGGCGCTCCGGTGCACCGACGGATGGGTTGCCGGCGCTCGCCGCCCGTCGACAGCACCGACGATTTCCTCTTCGGAGCCTTGGGCCGATCCCGGTCGTGCTGCCGCACGACGGGCATCCCCGCACCATCGACGCCCACCCGACTGAGGGCGGGTTCGGCAATCGCCCGCCCCGACAGTGCCCGCGGATGCCGGCCCGACGTCGCTCTCGGCCGGCTCGCGCCCGTGGACCCGCTCGATCGGGGCCCGCCCAGGGTCGATCGACCATTCGAGTGACCACTCGTCGCAGCGCGATCGGTGGTGAGTTCACGCAGTGCCCCCGACCCACTACGGTGGGTCCGCTTCGTCGGGTCTATTCACCATCATCCCTCGCCGTGACCGGACGACGATCCCGTTCGGGTGTATATCCGTCCCCGAAGGAGCGGTTTTACCGTCGAGGTGTCGCGCTTCGTGATCGGACTGGTTTAGGCTCGTGTCGAGCCGATCGAGTGGTTATCACCCGTACGACACAGAGGAATCGTCGTATTGATACTCGCCGGATTCGGGCCGGGCACGCCTCACTGTTTGCCGTGGGGCGCATGGGGCGGCTGATCGGCCGGCACCGCGACGCCGGGGTGGCACCACCTGTGGAGGGGAGAGGTGGTGCGCCCCGGCGGCTCGGCCCGGCCCACCGGCTCGCGCCCGATGATCGACAATGTCCGCATGTCCGCGGCCTACGATCTCGAACCCTGGTCCGACCTGATGGTCGCCGTGGTCGGCGCGATGGCCGCGTTGGCCGGTCTGTTCTTCGTCGCGCTGTCCATCAACGTCGACCTGATCATCCATCAGAAGCGGCTGCCCGGCCGATCCGCCGCCACCGTGGTGATGCTGCTGATCCTGCTGCTGGCCGGCATCGCCTGCCTCATTCCCGGCCAGCCGACCGGGACGGTTGGGCTGGAGATCGTGCTGCTCGGCGTCTGTGTCACGATCTTCAGCTCCCGGGCCCTGCGTCCGCAGACCATCGACGACGCTCCGGTGCTGAACGCCTTCTCCTACCGGGTCCAGCCGATGTTGATCATGCTCCTGCCCTGCTTGATCCTGATGATCAGCGGCATCAGCCTGATCCTGGGGGCCGGCGGGGGGTTGTACTGGCTCGCCGCGGCGTTCGTCACGGGGATCTTCGCCTGCATGACCAACGCATGGGTGCTGCTGGTGGAGATCAAGCGCTGACGCCCGCTCTGACGAGAGCGGGCCCGTCCCCGGAAGGGAACGGGCCCGCGACGGACGTGTCGACGATCAGTGCATGACGACGGGCGCGCTGGGCTCGTCCGCACCCTGCGGCGCCTTGCGGGGCAGCAGGAAGGCCGGAATCAGGGTGAACGCCAGGATGATCAACGCCACCCAGAAGGTGGTGCCGAACGCCTCGGCCGCCTGGGCCGGCACCTCGGTCGGCAGGGCGGCCAGTTGATCCGGCGGGATCGTGGCCGCCAGGGATGGGTCGGCCTGCAGCGCCGAGGCGGTCTGCACCGCCGGCTTGTTGATCAGCTGGTTGGTCAGGATGACCGACATGACCGCGGTGCCGATCGAGGCCGCCGACTGCTGCACGATGTTCATCAGTGTCGACCCGCGCGCCACCTCGGCATGCTTGAGGGTGGCCAGGGCCGCCGTCATGACCGGCATCATCGTCATGCCCATGCCCAGGCCGTTGACGAACAGCGCGCCGAGCAGCAGCGGGATCGGCGTGGTCGAGCTGATCTGGGTGAAGACCGACATGCCGATCAGGATCAGGATCAGACCCGTGATGACGAAGCGGCCCGGGCCCATCTTGTCCGTCAGCCGGCCGGCGATCGGCATCGTCAGCATGGCGCCGATGCCCTGCGGCGCGAGCAGCAGCCCGGCGGTCAACGTGCTCTCCCCGCGGACCTGGATGAAGTAGGTCGGGAACAGCAGCATCGCGCCGAAGAACGCGATCGCGAACAGCGACATCGTGATGACCGAGACCGACAGCTGCCTGCGCTTGAACAGATGCAGGTCGATCAGCGGGTGGTCCTGCCGGCGCAACGCGTGGAACACGAAACCGGCCATCAGCAGCAGGCCGACCACCACCGGGATCAGCACCTTGGCCGAGGCGAAGGTGCCCTCCTCCGGAATCGTGGACACCCCGTACAGGAACAGTGCCAGGCCCGGCGAGAGCAGCAGCATCCCGACGAAGTCGAAGGTCTCCGACGGCGACGGTTCGTCGCGCGGCAGCACCCGCCAAGCCGCGATCAGCGCGATGATGCCGATCGGGACGTTGATGAAGAAGATCCAGTGCCAGCTGGCGGTCTCGATCAACCAGCCACCCAGGATCGGGCCGAAGATCGGGCCGAGCAACATCGGCACGCCCAGCACGGCCATGACCCGGCCGATCCGATGCGGACCGGCGGCGTGCGTCATGATCGTCATGCCCAGCGGCATCAGCATGCCGCCGCCCAACCCCTGCAGGACCCGGAAGCTGATCAGCGAGCCGATGCTCCAGGCCAGGCCGCACGCGATCGAGCCGAGCAGGAACAGGGTCAGCGCCAACATGTATAGCCGCTTGGTGCCGAACCGGTCGGCCGCCCAACCGGTCAGCGGGATCACGGTGGCCAGCGCCAGGGTGTAGCCGGTCATCGTCCAGGCGACGGTGGCGTAGCTGGCGTCGAAGGTTTCCTGGAACGTCGGCAGCGCCACGCTGACGACGGTGACGTCCAGGATGGACATGATCGCGCCCAGAACCACTNCGGAATCAGGGTGAACGCCAGGATGATCAACGCCACCCAGAAGGTGGTGCCGAACGCCTCGGCCGCCTGGGCCGGCACCTCGGTCGGCAGGGCGGCCAGTTGATCCGGCGGGATCGTGGCCGCCAGGGACGGGTCGGCCTGCAGCGCCGAGGCGGTCTGCACGGCCGGCTTGTTGATGAGCTGGTTGGTCAGGATGACCGACATGACCGCGGTGCCGATCGAGGCGGCCGACTGCTGCACGATGTTCATCAGTGTCGACCCGCGGGCCACCTCGGCATGCCTGAGGGTGGCCAGCGCCGCCGTCATGACCGGCATCATCGTCATGCCCATGCCGAGGCCGTTGACGAACAGCGCCCCGAGCAGCAGCGGGATCGGCGTCGTCGAGCTGATCTGGGTGAAGACCGACATGCCGATCAGGATCAGGATCAGACCGGTGATGACGAAGCGGCCCGGGCCCATCTTGTCGGTCAGCCGGCCGGCGATCGGCATCGTCAGCATGGCGCCGATGCCCTGCGGCGCGAGCAGCAGCCCGGCGGTGAGCGTGCTCTCCCCGCGGACCTGGATGAAGTAGGTCGGGAAGAGCAGCATCGCGCCGAAGAACGCGATCGCGAACAGCGACATCGTGATGACCGAGACGGACAGCTGCTTGCGCTTGAACAGGTGCAGGTCGATCAGCGGATGGTCCTGCCGGCGCAGGGCGTGGAACACGAACCCGGCCATCAGCAGCAGGCCGACGATCGCCGGGATCAGCACCTTGGCCGACGCGAAAGTGCCTTCCTCCGGGATGGTCGACACGCCGTACAGGAACAGGGCCAGGCCCGGCGAGAGCAGCAGCATCCCGACGAAGTCGAACGTCTCGGACGGCGACGGCTCGTCCCGCGGCAGCACCCGCAGCGCCGCGATCAGCGCGATGATGCCGATCGGCACGTTGATCAGGAAGATCCAGTGCCAGCTGGCGACCTCGATCAGCCAGCCGCCCAGGATCGGGCCGAAGATGGGGCCGAGCAGCATCGGCACCCCGAGCACCGCCATGACGCGGCCGATCCGGTGCGGTCCGGCGGCGTGCGTCATGATCGTCATGCCCAGCGGCATCAGCATGCCGCCGCCCAGGCCCTGCAGCACGCGGAACGCAATCAGCGACTGGATGCTCCAGGCCATGCTGCAGGCGATCGAGCCGAGCAGGAACAGGGTCAGCGCCAACATGTACAGCCGCTTGGTGCCGAACCGGTCGGCCGCCCAACCGGTCAGCGGGATGACGGTGGCCAGCGCCAGGGTGTAGCCGGTCATCGTCCAGGCGACGGTGGCGTAGCTGGCGTCGAAGGTTTCCTGGAACGTCGGCAGCGCCACGCTGACGACGGTGACGTCCAGGATGGACATGATCGCGCCCAGAACCACGACGCCGGCGATCCGCCAGACGGTCGCGTCGAGCCGGTCGTCGTCCGGCGCGGTCACCGCCGGGGCGGCGTGCGCGCCGGAGGTGGCCGGTGTGGGGAGGTCGGGAACCGGACCGGGTGGCCCGCCGGGGGCGGTGCCCGGCTCGGGGGCGGCGTGCTTGCTCATACAGGGATCTCCTGACGGTGCTCGAACTGCGAGGGGGGTAGGGCCGAGACTGGTGCAGCGGCCGGATCGGGACAACCGAGTTTCGCCATGACCGGCCGGAGGGCGTCGATCAGCCGCCGCGCATCCGACTCGTCGACACCGGCGAGCAGGGCAAGTGCGTAGCGGCGCTGGCCGTCCTTGAAGGTGGCAATCAGGTCGCGACCCGCGACACTCAACGAGATCCGCTTGATCCGCCGATCGACCTCGTCCTCGACCCGGTCGACCAGACCGAAGCGGACGAGCTGGTCCACGTTCCGGCCGGCGGCCGCGACCGAGAGCCCGAGCCGGCCGGCGATCTCGTGAATCGGTGCCGGCGCCCGGCGCTGGGTCAACACGAGCAACGTCCGCATCTGCGAGAACGTCAGGTCGGCGGCCAACAGCTCGTCGATGCCGGCGCTCTGCGCACCGCAGTGCAGATGCCCGACGAACACTTCCAGCGCACCGAGCAGCTCCTCGGCGCCGTTTGCTGTCACGCGTGCAAAGGTAGCACGCACGCAACTGTTGTGGATCCGGACCTTTCCGGCGTCAGCGGGTGACCGTGACCGTGCTCGTCGCGATCGGGGTGCTGCGCAGGACGGTCGGCGCCCGCAGCACCGTCGCCACGGTCGTCTTCCCCGGCCACAGCGCCCGGTAGGTGACCGAGTAGGTCACGCTGCCGCCGGCGGCGGGCGGTTCGGTCAGCACCCGGTAGTCCCCGTCGGCCGTCGCGGTGATCTTCCTGCCGCTCGTGCCGTCGCGGTTCTCCGCCCCGGAGACCAACGCTTGGCCGTTCGCGCCGCCCAGCGCTCCGTAGGTCAGCCAGACACCTTCGGTGTCACCGAGGTGGATCCAGACCTGGAAGGTGTTGGCCGACTGAGTCCCGTAGGCCGGAACGGCTGCCCAGTCGACGACCAGCCAGGTCGTGGTTCCGTCGGTTAGGGTGCCGGCCCGAACGGCCCCGCCCGAGGAGGGATCCAGGTCCGTCCAGTACGGCGCGATCACGTTGTTGGGCCGGGCCTCGTTGGGGATGTCCGGGTTGCAGCAGTCGTTGTCGGGGCCTTCCCCACCCCCGACCACGACGTAGCCGTTGGAGTCGACACCGATCCGGGTGTATTCTTCGCTGCCCCAGCGGAACCTGGGAACGTTGACGTTGACCAAGGATTCGTCGCCCATGCCGGCGATCGGGGTGATGCCGAAGGCGCTCAGCGGCAGGTAGCCGCCGGCCGGATTCTCGCCCGGGTCGATGCTCGCGACCTTCGGCGCGATGGCCGGGGTCAGCGTCCCCGACCAACTCGCCCCGAACAAGCTCTGGCGAGCCGGCCCGGTCACCGATTGGGCCAGCATCGGCGACAGGGTCTGCAGGGTGGTCGGCGCGGCGATCGGCAACTTATTGATGGCCGTCACCGTGCACGTCACCGACCGCCCGGACCGGACGGTCTGTTTGTCACAGCCCTGGCGCAGCGTGATGTCCCCATCTCCGGCGTGAACCGCGACCGGCAGCACGACCGGGGTGGCCCCGGATCGGGGTTTGACGGTGATCTGGCCTTCGAGATCTTTGTCTACCTGGTCCGCCGGCACGCTCAGGGTGTCGAGGGTGATCTTGACGGTCTGGCTTCCACCCTGGGGGACGGTGAAGGTCGACGGGATGACGGCGATTCCCAGACCGGCGTCGGCGGTGGCGTTCACGGTGAACGTCTGGGTCCGGCCGGAGACGTTCTTCAGCGTCCGTTTCACCGTGATGGCCCCCGGTAGCGGGTTCACGTTGATGCTCGGCACGTTCAGGTCGACCCGGTGCAGTTGATCACCGGCCGAGGCCGCGTAGTAGTCGGCTGCGGACTCGTCGAAGGTCGCCGTCGGGTTGACCGCGCGGTCGACCCTGAGCGACCCGGCGCCCCGGTCGAAGACCCCGGCCCGGCTGCCATCGGAATTGACCACATCCTGCACCGATGACGTCATCTGCGCCGACTTGATCTGGCCCGGCGACCACTTCGGATGGGCAGCTTTGATCAATACCGACGCCCCGGCAGTGTGCGGCGAGGACATCGACGTGCCGGCGATCGCCTGGTACAGCTGGCCGGGCGGGCCGGCGGCGATCTCGATCGGCGTCGGGGTGTTCCCGGCCAGCACCTGCACGCCCGGGGCGGTGATGTCCGGTTTGAGGAAATCGCCCACCGGGCCCCGCGAACTGAAGCCGGCCATCACATCACCCTGGGCCGGCTGCACCGTGCCGAGCGCCCAGGTGGCGCTCACGCCGGGGTGCGCCGCGAGGAAGGCGAGCAAGTCGTCGTTGGGACCGTCGAGGTGGATGGCGGGGAGGAAGTGATTGTCGGTCTCGGTGTCGGAGGCACTTGCGTTGTACAGGATCAGGCCGATCGCGCCACCCTGCAGCACGTTGTATCCCTTCTGGACCCGACCGATCGCACTGCCACCGGCGTTCCCGCCGCGCTCGCAGACCACGACCTTGCCGGCCACGGAGCCGGCCGGGAAGGCCGTCCCGCAATACTTGTCACCGTAACCGGCAACGTCCTTGGCCTGGACGACCGGACCGGTGACCCCGGCGGTGATGGTCGAGCCGGGCTTGGCGAACGTGGCACCGTCGGACGATGTCAGGTTCAGCGTGGACTGGAATGCCCGGTTCGAGGTGGAGGCACCGACGGTGAGCACCCAGGGCCCCGCATGGTTGGCGGTCGCTGCCCCTGGACCTTCGTTGCCGGCCGATGCGCTGACCGTGATCCCGGCCGCGTAGGCGTCCAGGAAGGCCAACTCGACCGGATCGGTGTAGGCGTCGGTACCACCACTGATCGAGAAGTTCAGGACGTTCACGCCGTCCTTGATGGACTGGCCGACGGCGGCCACGGAGTCCGACTGGTAGCAACCTTCGACACACACCCGGTAGGCGATGACCGACGCGCCAGGGGCGATGCCGCTGATCGGGCCGCGATCGACCCCGAGGACGGGAGCACTGCCGACGCGGTCACCGGCCGCGGTGGTTGCGGTATGGGTGCCGTGGCCGTCGGCGTCACGGGCGGAGCAGCGCTGGGCGACCGTGTCGCAGTAGGCGTCGTCGGGCAACCCGCCGACCGCGAGCGCGGTGTCCAGGAATGCGTAGGCGCCGACCAGCGTGTCATTGCAGGTGAACGCCGGATCGCCGGCCACGCCGAACTGGCACGCCCGGGTGGCCCCGTTCGGCGCGGCGGGCGGGGCCGACAGCCCGTTGTCCGCCAGCATCGGATGTTCCGGCCAGATCCCGGTGTCCAGGACGCCGACAATCACCCCGGCGCAGCCTTGTTCCGACCGCCGAGCGACAGTTGATGACCAGGCGCGCCGATGAACGTTGCCCGGTCGTTGGTATGCCGCGCGCCCTTGGCCGCCTGGCCGGCCGCACGATCGACCTGAAGCAACTTGTCCTGCTGGACGGCGGCGACGCCGGGCACCCCGAGCAGGTTCTTGGCCTGGTTCGCCGGCAGGGTCACCGCCAAGCCGCCGTAGGCCACCGCGTACTGCTGATCGACCGTCGCGCCGGGGACCGCCGAGGTGATCGCCGATGCGGCCTCGGCGTTGGTCCGGTTCGCAAAATCCAGGTAGCCGGCCACGGCCGGATCGTTCTCGTCGATCGACTTCCCGGTCACGCTCGGGCTGGTCGGGGCCAACCCGTCGACGCCACCGGTGTAGGCCGCGGCGGCGTCGTAGTCCAGCTTGACCATGACGGTCGTCGCCGGACCTGTTCACCAGGTCCGGATCCCTCTGGGCGAGCTGACCGCTGCGCGACTTGGGCGTGTTGATCGGTTCACCGGGCGTGCCAGCCCTGGTCGCGGAATCGACCCGGGTCGGCACTCGCGAGCCGGACTGACCGCTGCGCGATGATCGGTTCTGAAACCGATGCCGGGCCACCCTCGCCGTGCAGACCCCGGCGACCTGATCCACTGCGAAGATGGTCGACTCGGTTCACCGAGATCGCTACCCTGACCGCCGCGTTGTCCGATTCGTGCGAACTGTTCGGACCGCCGCCGTCGACACGATCAGCCGATTACGGTTCGCCCCGACCAGGGCCGGGCCGCCAGCCTGGCGTTGCCGGCCGGCTGGCGGCTCGTCGAGGACGCGATCCGAGACGTGGACGGGCGGGTACGGGTACGGCTCGGTGATCGGGTCACCGTCACCGGGCAGTGGATCGAGGGTCTGGTGTCGCTGCGCGGCCCGAGCCGGGTGTTGCGCATCCACTCGATCGAGCCGGCCGACGCCGGCCCGGTCACGGAGTGATTGCCACCGTGCCGACGGACGCCGCGTCGGCCGCCACCAGCGCCACCTCGACGGTCGTCCCGTCGCGCGTGAAGCTGGCGGTGAACGCCCCGTCGGGGCTGGACTGGTCGACCGCGGCGTACCCGGCGGCCGCGAGCTCGGCCGCGAAGAAGGCACCCAGATCGGCCGGGGTTCCGGGGGCCTTGAACGCAACGCTCCGGCCGGCGCTCCCGGCCGCCGGATCGGCATAGACCTCCGCCGCCGGCGGGAGGGCAACCTCCGTGGGCCACCCGTCCGGGAGGCCGGCCGTCGCGGGCGGAAGATCGCTCGGTGCGGCGAGGGTCTGTCGGGCCGACTCGTCCGCCGTGACATCGGACGGCGGCGCCGGCGCGCCGGCGGGTGGCGACGCGGTCGGCCCCGCGGGGTCGGTACCCGGCTGCGTCGCTCCGGCCGAGTCGGTGGGCGAGGATCCCGGGGTCGCCGAGCCCGCCTCCGTCTCCTCCGGTGGGGGGATCGCCGACCCGGACGCCGACGACGCTCCGGATGCTGGGCCGGCGGAACTCCGGGGAGCGAGCGTCCCGCTGTCCCCGGTGCACCCGGCCGTCCCCATCAGGGCAATCGCCAGGGCCCAGCCCGCCAAGCCCTGCCGTACCCGGTTCGTCCGCCTCGACCCCACATCGCCGACGCTAGCCCAGCCGGCCCCCGTCCGACCCGGACACCACCTCCGGTCACCGGCACGGAGTCGAGGAGCGAATGGCACTGATCACACTGACACTGAATGCCATTGCTCTGGAACTGAGTACCAGGCAGGATATGTCCATCGCAGTTCGGCCCCGCGAACCGCCCGTTCTCCCATGATTCCCACTCAACGATGAGGATCGATTCATGCCCGATGTGTTGACCCCTCCGACGACCACCCCGGATGTCGCCACGGCGCTGGACACCGACTACTACGCCGTCTTCGCCGACGTGCCCGAGGCCGATCGGCTGTTCTGGAAGCGAGCTCGTACCTTCGCCGACGAGACACTGGACGAGGTCAACGCGGCCTGGGACAAGGCCGAGTATCCGGTTCACCTGGCCCGCAAGCTCGGCCGGCTCGACCTGCTGACCGATGGCGTCGTGGGACCCGGTCTCACTCCCATGTCGCCCCTGGCCGCCGGGCTGGTCAACATGGAGATCTCCCGCGGCGACGGGTCCATGGGCACCGTCATCGCCGTCCAGGGTGGCCTGGCCCTGCGGTCCATCGCGCTGTTCGGCAGTGCCGAGCAGAAGGCGACATGGCTGGTTCCGCTGGCCCGCGGCGAGAAGTTGGGCGCGTTCGCGTTGACCGAGCCGCTGCACGGTTCGGACTCGGTCGGCCTGGAGACCACGGCGGTCCGCGACGGCGACGGCTGGGTGCTCAACGGGGAGAAGCGCTGGATCGGGAACGGCTCCGTCGGCGACGTCACCGTCGTGTGGGCGCGCACCGAGGAGGGCACGGTCCGGGGGTTCCTGGTCGAGCAGGGCACGCCGGGCTATCGGGGCGAGACGATCCGGGGCAAGGCGTCCCTGCGGGCGATCCATCAGGCGCACATCACCCTCACCGATGTTCGGATCCCTTTCGACGCGGTGCTGCCCGCCTCGGAGAGCTTCAAATCGGCGGCGACGGTCCTGCTGGCCACCCGGCTCGGCGTCGCCTGGGCCGCGCTCGGGCACGCCACCGCGGTGTTCGAGGCGTCGCTGACCTATGCCAAGCACCGGGTGCAGTTCGGCAGGACCCTCGCGTCCTTCCAGCTCGTTCAGGAGCGGCTCACCCGGATGCTGGCCACCCTGACCACCATGCAGCTGACCTGCCGGCACCTGGCCAACCTGGACCAGGCCGGCACGCTGACCCCGACCCAGGCCGCGCTGGCCAAGTACAACAACACCCGGGGCGCTCGCGAACTCGCCTCGATCGCCCGGGACCTGCTGGGCGGCAACGGCATCCTGCTGGAGAACCACGTCATCCGGCACATGGCCGACATCGAGTCGCTGCACACCTACGAGGGCACCGAAAGCATCCAGGCGCTGCTCATCGGCCGGGACCTGACCGGCATCAGCGCGTTCCACTGACCGCCGTTCCCTGAACACCAACCCTGACAAAGGAGTCACCGCGATGATCAGCACGGCCAACGATTCCCCGCTCACGCCCTTGCGATTCCTGCAGCGGTCGGCCGAGGTCTACCCGACCAAGGACGCCATCGTCTACGGCGCCCGCCGCTACAGCTATGCCGACTTCGCCGACACTGCACAGCGTTTGGCCCGGGCACTACGATCCCGCATCGAACCCGGCGACCGGGTGGTGTTCCTCGCGCCGAACCTGCCCGAATTGCTCATCGCGCATTTTGCCGTGCCGCTGGCCGGCGGGGTGCTGGTGGCGTTGAACTCACGGCTGGCCAAGGCCGAGATCGACTACATCCTCAACCATTCCGAGGCCAAGCTGCTGTTCGTCGACGCCGAGCTGATCGGCACCATCGGAAACTCCTTCGAGGCATCATCGTTCCTCACCGGTGTGATCGAGATCGCCGACGCCGAGTTCGGTCTGGCGTCCAGCGGTCTGGACGTCGGCCAGGAGTCGTTCGTATCGTTCCTGGCCGCGGGTGCCGCAGGCGAACCACTGCCGTGGACGGTCGCCGACGAGCGCACCGTGATCACCATCAACTACACCTCCGGCACCACCGGAAAGCCCAAGGGGGTCATGTACACCCATCGCGGTGCCTACCTGAACTCGCTCGGCGAGATCTTCCACAATCACTTCACCAGCGACTCGGTGTACCTGTGGACCCTGCCGATGTTCCACTGCAACGGCTGGTGCACACCGTGGGCGGTGACCGGCGCCGGTGCCACCCACGTCGCGCTGCGCGCGGTACGGGCCGACGCGATCTGGTCGGCCATCGACGACCTCGGCGCCACCAACCTGTGCGGGGCGCCGACGGTCTGCAGCACCATCGCCGAGGCGCCCCAGGCGCACGTGCTGGACCGGCCCATGCGGATCACCACCGCCGGCGCCCCGCCGTCGCCGACGATCATCGAGCAGCTGGACGCGCTCGGCGTCACCGTGGTGCACGTGTACGGCCTGACCGAGGTGTACGGACCGTTCACGATCTGCGAGTACCAACCCGAATGGGACGACCTGCCGCCGGCCGAGCGGGCTCGCAAGCTGTCCCGCCAGGGCGTCGGCATGCTGCAGGCCGAGTCGGCGCGGGTGGTCGACGACAACATGGTCGACGTCACGCCCGACGGCCGCTGCATCGGCGAGATCGTGCTGCGCGGCAACAACGTGATGGCCGGGTACTTCAAGGACGATGCCGCAACCGAGGAGGCCTTCCGCGGCGGCTGGTTCCACAGCGGCGATCTGGGTGTGATGCACCCGGACGGTTACATCGAACTCAAGGACCGCGCCAAGGACATCATCATCTCCGGCGGCGAGAACATCTCCACGATCGAGGTGGAGAACGCGGTGCTGTCGCATCCCGCTGTCGCCGAAGCCGCCGTCATCGGGACGCCCAGCGTCAAGTGGGGCGAGCGGCCCCGTGCGTTCGTCGTCGCCCGGCCGGGCGTCGAGGTCAGCGGGGCCGACATCCTGGACCATGTACGAGGTCTGATCGCCCGGTACAAGGTCCCCGACGAGGTGGTCTTCGTCGATGCGCTGCCGCGGACGGCCACGGGCAAGATCCGCAAGAACGAGCTCCGGGCCACCGAATCCGCCCCCCGGGTGCTGACCGCCGCTCCTTAGGGGTGGCGTGACAATCCGGCGACCCAGGCGCCGGATTGCCTTGAGGGCGCCCGTCGTAGCTGCCCGCGGCGCCGTGCGGATCTCCCGCGGCGCCGCGGGACCCCTGCATTCGGGCGGTGCCGCCGAGCACCGCCGGCCGTGCCGACCCACCGCGCGGCCGAAGTCGTTGACTTCCGTCCCACGCGTCACCAACGAGGTTGTTTCATCCGCGCCGGCCCAGTCGATCCGCGCGGCCCCGGTTCCCTCCGTCCCGCACCGTCCGTCCGCACACCGCCCCGCACCGTCCGCACCGTCCGTCCCGTCCCGTCCCGTCCCGCGCAGCCCGCACAGCAGAGGAGCTCCCTCCATGACCACCACCGCCGACCGCATCGAACCCGATCTGGTGCCCGACCTGTCCGATCCCACCGCCGGCCGCGTCGCCCAGGCGCGCGAGGTGGCCTCGGCCCAGGTCCAGCTGATCGCCGACCCGGCGCCGCTGGGCCTGGCCGCGTTCGCGCTCACCACATTCCTGCTGAGTCTGGCCAACTCCGGCCTGATGCCGGTCGCCGCCGAGCCCGTCGTGTTCGGCGTCGCGATGGCCTACGGTGGCGTCGCGCAGCTGCTGGCCGGCATGTGGGAATTCAAGAAGGGCAACGTGTTCGGCGCCACCGTCTTCTCCTCCTACGGCGCCTTCTGGCTCTCCTTCTGGGCGTACGTCACCTTCTACGCTCCGAACATCCCGGCCGAACAGCACGGCGCGGCCGCCGGCTGGTTCCTGATCTGCTGGGGCATCTTCACCGTGCTGATGTTCATCGGCGCCCTGCGGACCACGGCCGTACTCGCCACCCTGTTCGCCGTCGTCGTCGCGGCGTTCCTGCTGCTCGGATTCGGTGCGCTGGAAGGCGTCACCGCGCTGACCCGGGCCGGCGGCTGGGTCGGCCTGCTGGCCGGGGCGATGGCCTGGTACCTGTGCCTGGCGGGCGTGCTGAGCTCCGTCTTCGGCCGCCCGGTGCTACCCAACAAGTCGCTCGTCAAGGCCTGAACGGCCGGTCATGTCCACCCACGTGACGACGGCCCCGGACGCCCCCGCCGGCCGGATCACCGACCGCTACGAATCGGTGCTGCGGCTGCTGCCACCCAGCCGCCGGCGCAGCTACCTGCTGCGCCTGACCCACGGGTTCTGCGAGGGCTGGCGCCCCAGCCGCAGCGAGCTGACCGACGAGATCGCCGCGGACCTGGGCCTCATCAGCTGGACCGAGGTCGACGCGAGGCGCCGCCGGCGCCGGCTCGGACACCGGGTCAGCGACCTCGCCCCGATGGTTCATTCCTGGGCGCGCAGCCACGGTCTGATCCCCTGAGCAACCGGCCGGACGGTCGGCGCTCCGTCCCGACGGTGCACCGACCGTCCCCGTCGCGAGAGCCGTCAGACCCGACAGGGCGGCTCGGCCCAGAGGGCGTCGACCACCGCCACCGCCCGTCCGTAGGACCTCTGGTAGATCTCACCGTTCGCGGACGGCGAACTCTGCACCTTCTGCGCGGTCTGCCAGGGAATGCCCAACTGCCAACCCGGAATTGCCAGCAGGTGGTCGTAGAACAGGCCGGCGGCCGATCGGGGCACGATCAGCTTCTCCGGAGCGCCCCAGCCGGTGGTCGGGCGTTGCTGGAACAGGCCGATCGAGTCCAGGTTGTTGCCGACCTGATCGTGCGGGAACTCCAGCGACCGCCGGGCCACGTCCCGCTCGAGGTCACTGAGCGGCCGATCGATCTCCGCCGCGTACAGTTCCGACGTCCCGTCGTTGGCGAAGTTGATCAGGCCGGTCTCGGCCAGCGAGGTGGCCACCGCGATCTCGGCGGCCGCCCGGTCCAGGCCGCGTTCGCGCGCCACTGCGGTGATCACTCGAGCGTTGCGCGTCTGCACCGCGCTCAGATCGGACACGGCGACCGTGCTCGTCGCACAGTCGACGCCGGCCTGGTCGTCCGAATCGGCGGCATCGTCGGCCATCCCGAGCAACACGACGGCGCCGACCGTCACCAGCAGCGCGATGGTCAGTCGCAGCGGGCCGCGCCGCGACCGGGCGGCGCCCCGCGGCGGCGTCGGGCGGCGGGCGCCGGGTGGGCGCGGCGGGGCCGTCGCGGCGCGCCGGTTCACCGGCGGGCGGCGGTCCGCGGCCGGGCGGTCGGTTGACGGCGGTCGGCGGGCGGACCGGTATTCCGTGCCGGCCGTCGGGTAACCCATCAGACCGTTCGACCGGCGTTGACTGAAATCGCGAGCAACGAACTTCCCTCCATTGGGACCGTGGTGCAGACAATCGCAGCGACGGCCCCGAGGGCCGTCGACGACTATATGCAGCGGGGTACCAATTCGTCGCTCATTAGGGCGGACGCGTCGGCGGGTTTCCGCCGTACGGAGCAACCTCGCCCCACGATCTCTCGCAGTTGGTGGTGTCAGCTCGCCCGATCGAGGCGTCCGAACCCGGCGAACGGATGGAGCATCACCCGTTTGCCCCGGTCAGGATTCACCCGAATTGAATCGGCCGAGCCGTCAACCGTGGAATGGACCCGTATTTCCGTTCGATTCCTCGGGTCAGCCGGCGGAGGTGAATGTGACGACGACCGCGCGGTTACCGGGGTCCGATGCCGGTTGCACCAGAGGAGCGGAATCACCGAGACCGACCACCGAGGTGACGTTCTCCGCGGGCACGCCCACCTCCTGCAGCAGCGCGGCCACCTCGGTCGCCCGCTGGGTGGACAGGTCGACGGCGCCCTGCGGGTCCCCACCGGAGACGGCGGCGGTGTGCCCCTGCACGGTGATCCTGGTCGTCGGATCGACGGTGCCGACGCACTCACCCAGTGCGGTCAGCGTGGCCTGCTTGTCGATCAGCGCCGCCTCGTTCGGCCGGAACAGGGCCGGGGTCGGCAGGGTGCACGTCCGGGTCGGCCCGGACCCCTCGGAACTGATCTTGTCGCTCGGATCCGGGGTCGCGACCACCGGAATCGTGCCGGTTCCGGCCCCGGTGCCGGTGCCGTCGAAGAAGGTCACCCCCGAGGCACCCGCCGCAACGGCGATGCCCTCCCAGATCGCGTGCTGGTAGCCGACCTGAACGTCGGACAGCGCGTTCTGCCGCCCGGCCACCGGGGTGACGACAAAGGTGACCTCACGCCCGGTCAGGTCGGGCAGCCGGCCCGCCGCGGTCACCGCGGTCACGACGTCCGGCGGTGACTGGTCGAACGCCAGCTGATTCATGTCCAGGGCGCCGGCCGTGTCCAGCAGCGGCGAGAACACCCACACCGGCGCGCCGGCCGGGGACGCCACCGCGTCCAACCCGGCCAGGGCCGCCCGGCCGGGCTGCTGCGCCTGGTCGGCGTTCATCCGGTCCGCGAACGTCGCGACGGCCCCACCGTCGGCGACCGCGACCGGCTCGGTCTTGGTGCTGCCGTCGCCACCGACGGCGACCCATTCGACCCCGTTGCCGGCGCCCAGCGCGGACCACTGCGCGGAGACCGGATCCGGCACCACGATCTGCGCCTCGTTCGACGAGCCGGCCGTGCTGACCACACTGCCGGCCACGGTCACCGGCGCGGCACTCGACGAGGTCGCCGAGCCCTCCGTCGGGGAGTTCGCCGAGTTCCCGCATGCGGCCACGACGGTGGTCAGGACCCCCGCCGCGAGGAGGGTCCCGAGAGAGCGGATGGACAACGCACGTCTTCGAACCATGGACCCAGGCTATCCACCGATCGGGGGACAGCCCGGGTCCGAACCGGGAACTGCGAACTATCACACGACGAGGCAACGCCCCCGGCTGAGGCCGCTGACCTGGGGTGATAGTGCGCGAAGCGGCCTCAGCCGGCGTCCACCGGGGCCACGTTCCAGATCCGGTCCAAGTAGTCCTGGATGGACCGATCGCTGGAGAAGAACCCGCTGCGGGCCACGTTCAGCACGGCGCTGCGGTTCCAGGCCCGCTGGTCCCGGTAGGCCAGGTCCACCCGGTCCTGCGCGTCGATGTAGCTCTGGTAGTCGGCCAACGCCAGGAAGCGATCCTCGTGCAGCAGCGAGTCGACGATCGGCGCGAACGTCTCCCGGTTGCCGTCCGAGAACTTGCCCGACGCGATCGCGCCGAGCGCCTTGCGCAGGGAGGGGTTGGTCTGGAAGTACTCCCGGGGCTGATACCCGGACTCGTAGATGGCCTCGACCTCGGGCTCGGTCAGGCCGAAGAGGAAGAAATTCTGCTCGCCGACCGCCTTGAGAATCTCCACGTTGGCGCCGTCGAGCGTGCCGATGGTCAGCGCACCGTTCAATGCGAGCTTCATGTTGCCGGTGCCGGAGGCCTCCTTGCCGGCCAGCGAGATCTGCTCCGACAGGTCGGCCGCCGGGATCATCGTCTCGGCCAGCGTCACGTTGTAGTTCGCCGGGAACGCCACCTTGAGCCGGCCGGCCACGATCGGATCGTTGTCGATCACCTTGCCGACGGCGTTGATCAGGGCGATCGTCTGCTTGGCGATCCAGTACCCGGGCGCGGCCTTCGCGCCGAACAGGAACACCCGCGGCACGATGTCCAGGTCGGGGTTCTCCTGCAGCCGCTGGTAGAGGGTGACCACGTGCAGGAGCTTGAGGGTCTGCCGCTTGTATTCGTGCAGCCGCTTGACCATCACGTCGTACATGGCGTCCTGGGGCAGCGCGATGCCGTCCCGCCGGTCGAGCAACTCGACCAACCGCTTGCGGTTCGCCGACTTGACCGCGGCGAACGCGTCGAGGAAGGCCGGGTCGTCGGCATGCTGTTCCAGCTCCTGCAGCCGGTCCAGATCCCGCAGCCAGCCGTCACCGATCGTGTCGGTGATGAGCTCGGTCAGACCGGGATTGGCCAGCCCGATGAACCGGCGGGGAGTGATGCCGTTGGTGACGTTGGTGAACTTGTCGGGCCAGTAGGCCGAGAAGTCGGTGAGCACCTTGTCCCGCAGCAGCTGGCTGTGCAGTTCGGCGACGCCGTTGACCTTGCTACCGACGACCGTCGCCAGGTACGCCATCCGGACGGCTCGCGACGGGTGCTCCTGGATGATCGACATGCTGCGCACCCGCAGCTCGTCGTCCGGGTAGGCCGCGCGCAGCTCGGCCAGGAACTCCTCGTTGATCCGGTAGATGATCTCCAGGTGCCGGGGCAGCAGCCGGCCCAGCAGCTCCACCGGCCATACCTCGAGGGCCTCGGGCAGCAACGTGTGGCAGGTGTAGGCGAAGCACTGACGGCAGATGTCCAGCGCCTCGTCCCAGGGGATGTCCTTCTCGTCGACCAGGATCCGCATCAGCTCGGGGATGGCGATCACCGGGTGCGTGTCGTTGAGCTGGAAGATCACTCGCTCGGGCAGCTTGCGCAGGTCGAAGCCGGGGGGCAGGACGTTGTTCAGGAAGTCCCGGATCGAACAGGCGACGAAGAAGTACTGCTGCTGCAGGCGCAGTTCCTTGCCCTGCGGAGTGGAGTCCTCCGGGTAGAGCACCTTGCTGATGTTCTCCGCGAACGCCTGGGCGCGGATCGCCTGCAGGTAGTCGCCGTTGTTGAACACGTTCAGGTCGAAGGCCTGGGTGGCCCGGGCGCTCCACAGCCGCAGGGTGTTCACGTTGCCGGTGCGGTAACCGGGGACCATGTAGTTGTAGGGCACGCCGATCACCTCCCAGTCGTTGTTCCACCGGGTGCGTTCCACACCGTCCTCGCCGAGGTACTTCTCGGTGTGGCCGGCGAAGCGGACCTTGACGCCCATCTCGGGGTGCGGGAACTCCCAGGGCGACCCGAGGGTCAGCCACGAGTCGGGTTGCTCGACCTGGTGGCCGTCCTCGAACGTCTGCCGGAAGATGCCGTACTCGTAGCGGATGCCGTAGCCGATGGCCGGGATCCGCAAGGTGGCCAGCGAATCGATGAAACACGCGGCCAGCCGGCCGAGGCCGCCGTTGCCCAGCCCCGGCTCCACCTCGGTGTCCCGGATCTTCTGCAGATCCAGGCCGAGGTTGCCGATCGCCTCCTCGGCGGTGTCGGTGAGCCCCGAGGCCAGGAGGGCGTTGTCCAATTGCCGGCCCAGGAGGTATTCGGCCGACAGGTAGACGACCACCTTGGCCTTGGCCTGCATCTGCTTCTGCACGGTCTCCAGCCAGCGGGCCATGAGCTGCTGCCGGACCGTACGGGCCAGGGCGTAGTAGAGGTCGTTGCGGGTGGCTCGGGCCAGGGCCACGCCCTGCCCGAACTGAAGGCGCTTGAGAAACTCCTGCGTGAATCGCTCGACGTCGTCAAGGTCGGACGGCACGATCGCAGGTCGACTCGATTTGGTCACGAGCGCGGATAGTAGCCATCGTTTGTGACGTATGCGGTAACGACGTCCGATCGGCACCGTCCGCTTCGCCGGGCTCGACGTGCGCGGGGCGAACGGACCGGCGACACTCGCCCCGCCGGGACCGGCGCGATGGCCTCGTCCGCCGCCGGCCGGCGCCTGCCGCGACCGGCTCGCCCGCGGTGACCACGGTCAACGCCCGGACCGCCGGCGCGGACCGCGGGACGAGCAGTTCGCCCGCCCTGCCGGTCGACGTGACGAACCCCGCCGCCGGGGCGCCCCGGACGGCGTCGGCAAGTGTGACGAGCCCCACGATTGAGCCGGCCGGCGCCGGCTCAGAGCACCGTCACCACCATCGACAACACCAGGCTGAGCGACAACGAGAGCGACAACGCCGTGACGGCCAGCCGCTCGTCCAGCTTCTCCAGGGACGCGAACGTGACCGTGGAGAAGCCGATCGGGGCGATGCCGAGCAGCAGCATGATCGTCCGGTCCAGGCCGTGCAGGTCGAAGGCCAGTATCAGCCCCACCGCGACCAGCAACCCGGCGGCCAGCCGAACCCCGATCATCACCGCCGCCCGGCCGAACTGGCCGGCCGATGGTTGGAACAGGATGCCCACCGCGAGCGGAATGATGATCGCCGTCGCCGATCCGAACACCGCCAGCGAATCGTGGATCGGGGTGGGCACCGGCACGCCGACCAGGTTGACCGCCGCGCCGATCGCGATCGCCCACAGAGCCGGGCTCCGGGCCAGCCTTTTCGTCAGGGCGCCGCGACCGCGCCGGCGGTCCGGGTTTCCCCGGGCGGCCATCAGATAGGCCCAGCTGAAGGTCAGTGCGGTGTTCACCGCATCGAAGGCGGCGATCCGGACCACGCCTTCGGCGCCGTACAGGGCCTGGACGAACGGCAGTTCGAACCCGCTGTTGGCGATCATGCAGCCGGTGATCAGCACCGCGGTTTGGGTCGGCGGCCAACGGGTCCGTCGGGACGCCAGCACGGCGAGTCCGAAGCCGACGACGGTGAACAACGCCGAGGACAGCGGGTAGACCGCCAGGGTCGCGGTGATCTGCACGGTGGACAACGAAGTGAAGATCAGCGCGGGCAGGCAGACGGAGAAGACGAGCCGGAAGAGGAAGTCGCCGTCCCGGTGCTCGGCGACCCGGAACCGGCGGAGCAGGAAGCCGCCGAGGAAGCCGAGCAGCACCGGAAGGACTTTCAACAGGGTGTCGCCCATCAGGACGGCCCTGAACGATCCGGCTCCGGCGTCACCGCCGCGGTTCCCAGGGCCCCCTGCTCTGTTCGACGGTGGTCTGACCAGCGCGGCCACCCCACTGGGTGCACCGCGACGCGCCGTTCCGCTTCCACCGTCCGATCATCGGCACCGGCCGGCCCGGGGGCCGGACCGCTTCCGCTGGGTGGACGTTCTCCCGGGGCGGAGCCGGGGTCAGCCGACCCCCAGCGCACCGGCCAGCGCGGGTGCCTGAACGGTCAGGCACTCGGTGATCCCGGCGGCCAGTGCGGCCCGGTCGTCGTAACTCTTGGACAGACCGAGGGCGATGGCCTCCTGCCGCATGACCGGCGACGGCGCGATCCCGCTGAATCGCTCCCCGTAGATCGGGACCAGGCTCAGCACGGCCGCCGGATCCTTGTCGGCGAACACCCGGGGCACCCCGGCGATGGCCAGCCCGGCGAAACAGTCGGCCGTCGCCTCGATCTGGATGCTCGGGACGAGCGTCACGTCGGCCTTCCGGTCGGCAATCATCTCCTCGAGGATGTTGTGGCCCCACTGGTGGGCGAGCAGGAAGTACAGGCCCACCTCCGCGGTCTGATCGGCGAAGGTGCCGTCGGCGCGGAGCGCCTCGGACTCGCCGATCGAGGTCATGAAGGTCTCGGACACCACGATCGTGTCCTCGGGCGCACAGAAGGTCGGTCCGTACTGATCGGTGGCGCTCAGCCGGACCCCACCACATTCGAAGGTCTCGGACCCGGACAGGAACTTCATCGGGGCGTTCACCGTGACCGGCACGGCGGCAATACCGAGGATCTCCTCCCAGAAGTCGTCGGTCTCGACCTGCATCGGGCGCATGGCCCCGTCCTCGACGACCGACGCGTCGACCACCGTGCCGCCGCCGCCGTCTTTGGGTCCCGCGTCCCCGGCCGCGGATTCGGAGCCGGAGGGTGGATCGGCCGGGCCGGACGACGGACCGGCGGTCGGGACCGCAGAGCCGACGGCCGCCTGGCCGCCGGTGCCGGCGCCGCAGCCGGCCAGCAGTACCAGCCCGACGGCAAGAACGACTGATGGAATGCGCCGCACGAGTCATTCCTCCCCAAGAGACCAGCCGGTTCAACGCAAAGGTAACGCAAAGGCATGACACTGGTCCTGGTAATCACCCGAACGAGCGGACAGCTCGTTCGTTCGTGGCAGACGTATGCACACCAGGTCAGGCGCTACGGCGATCCATCGCTTCGGCGACCACGTCGATACTGTGTGGCATGGCGACCGACCCGCACATGGTGTTCCTCGGCTTCGGGAAGTACGCACGGTCGGACAAGATCTTCGCGCTGGAACCGATCCGCGGCGAGGACCGCGGCGACGGCCGCCGCACCGAGGTGTGGGTCGACGGGATCGGCAGCCCGATCGTCGCCTCCCGGACCGAGCGAACGATCCTGGGCGACATGGGCCAGGAGCGGGCGGCCGATCCGGCGATCCTCGAGGAGGCGCTGGAGCTGGCCGAACGGCTGCTGCGGGCGGCCGAGGTCGGTCGCGTCGATCTGGGCGACCTGGGCCGGCGAGCCCGGCACGTACTGGAATCGGCCACGTCGGCCGGGGCGGGGCGGGCCGCGGATCCGGGGGACCAGCCGCGCCTGCTGTGAGGGTGCCCGGTCAGCCGCCGGCCATCGAGCCCACGATGAGGAACGGCTCCCGACCGGTCGCCACCTCCGGTGGCAGCGGGTCGTCCGGTGACTCGTGGGACAGATCTTCCTGGCAGGCGTAGAACCGGACGAAACCGCGTCGCTTGAGCGTGGTGTGATCGCGAACCCGGCCCACCAGAACCGGCAGGTGCTCCTCCAGCGCGTCGAGCACGCTGCGTTGGGTGATCGGTCCGGTCACCTCGAGTTCGACCTCGCCGTGGACCCGGGCCAGCTCTTTCAGATGCGCCGGCAACACCACCCGGATCATCGGAGGGTCTGCACTTCCACCGACAGCACCGCGGGCAGATCGCGGACGATCGGTGCCCAGCTGTCCCCCGAGTCGGCCGAGGCGTACACCTGCCCGCCGGTCGTGCCGAAATAGAGCCCGCACTCGTCGAGCGAGTCCACCGCCATGGCATCGCGCAACACGTTGACGTAGCAGTTCTCCTGCGGCAGTCCACGGGTCAACGGTTCCCACTCGTGACCGCCGGTCCGGCTGCGGTACACCCGCAGCTTGCCGTCCATCACGACGTGGTTGGAATCGCTGGTGATCGGCAGCACGTAGATCGTCTCCGGCTCGTGGGCGTGCACCGCGATCGGGAACCCGAAGTCGGTCGGGAGGTTTCCGCTGATCTCGGTCCAGGACTCGCCGGCGTCGTCACTGCGCATCACGTCCCAGTGCTTCTGCATGTACAGCACGTCCGGCCGGTCGGCGTGCATGGCCACGTGGTGCACGCAGTGCCCGACCTCGGCCTGCTGGTCGGGGATGCCCTCGGAGTGCAGACCCTGGTTGATCGGCCGCCAGGATTCGCCCGCGTCGTCGGTGCGGAAGGTACCGGCCGCGGAGATCGCGGTGTACATCCGGTTGGCGTCGTTCGGGTCGAGGATGATCGTGTGCAGGCACATCCCGCCGGCACCGGGCGCCCACCCGGGTGCGCTGGGATGGGTGCGCAGACCCGGCATCTCCGCCCAGGTCCGACCGCCGTCCCGGGTCCGGAACAGGGCGGCGTCCTCGACTCCGGCGTAGACGGTGTCCGGGTCGTCCAAGGACGGCTCGAGGTGCCACACCCTGGTGAACTCCCACGGGCGCGGGGTGCCGTCATACCACTGATGCGGGCCGACCTCGCCGGCGTAGGCGAAGGCGCTGTCGATCGGTTCCCAGGTCGTTCCGCCGTCGTCGGAGCGCTGGATGACCTGGCCGAACCAGCCGCTGGACTGTGACGCGTAGAGCCGGTTCGGGTCCGCCGGCGACCCGTTGACGTGGTAGATCTCCCACCCGGCGAAGTGCGGTCCGCTGACCTGCCAGTCCCGCCGGGCTCCGTCGGCGGTCAGCACGAACGCCCCCTTGCGGGTGCCTACCAACACGCGCACTCCGGTCATCCGACGCCCCTTCCGGTTCACGATCAGTCCGGCCGCGACGACGCGGCCCCTCCAGTAGACCCCCGGCGTCGCGATATCTCATCGGTGGGTCGGCCCCGGCGCCCCCCATTGCCGTTGATCATGGGCGTCCCCCTTATCGGGCCCCCCTTATCGGGCACTCGACAAGGCTGACAGCCCATGATCAACAGCGGCTGGCGGTGTCGGCGAACCCCGGTTCGATGCCGTCAGTGCAACTGGGCCAGCTGCGCCTGCGGCAGGGTCACCGTCCGGCTGCCGAGGTTCAGCACGGTCTTGCCGTCGACGGTGCCGGCGTGGGCGGCCACCCAATCGGCGCTCGCCGCGTCGGCCGCCCGCGACGTCAGCGCCGTGAAGCCGAGCACCACGTTGTCCCCGGGGCCGCCGTCGAGGACGTCGGTGCCACCGCCGCCGATCAGCACGTCGTCACCGGCGTCCCCGGTGATGGTGTCGTTGCCGGCGCCGCCGATCAGCACGTCGTCGCCGTCGCCGCCGGCCAGGGTCAGCAGGGTCGCCCCGGTGGTCACCCCGGAGGCGTCGACGACGTCATCGCCGTTACGGGCCGCGACGATCAGGCGGTCCAGGCCGGGTCCGCTGCCGGTGAGAGCGACCGTGGCCGGCAGACCGGTGACCGTCGCGGTGCGGGTCTCGCCGGTCACCGACACCACGTCGTCGCCCTGGGTCGCGTTCACCACGACCTCGTCGGCCGCCCCGTCGTCGCCACCACCGTTGCCCGCAAGGTTGGCGTTCACCGTGGTCAGGTCGGTGCCGCTGAGGTCGTCGACCGTCAGCCGATCGGCACCACCCAGCGCGTTGATGTCGAACGACTCGACGTCGTTGGTGTCCATGGTGATCGCGGCGACGTTGCGGAACAGCCGAACTCGCCCACCGTTGGCCGAGATGTCGATGTTCTCATTGATGTTCGCGCCGTTGAAGACCATCTTGTCGGCACCGTCCTGGCCCTCGATGACGTCGCTGCCATCGCCCGGATCCCACCGGAACGTGTCGTCGCCGGCACCCAGGAGGGCTACGTCGTTGCCCTGCTGCCCGTCGACGACGTCGTTGCCGTCACCACCGATGAAGGTATCGACCCCGTTACTGCCCGACAGGTTCTCGTTCCCGGTACCGCCGTCCACGGTGATCTTGATGAGGGCCGCGAGATTACCGGTGGCCGAGAAGGAGTCGTCCCCTCCGTTGGCGTTCACCACCAGGTTTTCCGCTGTTCCGATGTCGATGGCGAAGGGTGCCGGATTGACCCGGTCGAACCGCACCCGGGAACCGTTCGCGGTGGCGCTGAACTGTTCGGTGCCGTTGCCGCCGTTGACCTCGACCGTGTCGGTGCCGCCGGCACCCTCGTTGAGATCGGTGTCGTCGCCCGGGTTCCAGATCATCCGGTCGTTGCCGCTCTGACCGAACACCTGATCGTCGGCGTCACCGCCGGTCAGCGTGTCGTTCTCGGCGCCCCCGAACAGGACGTCGTTGCCGCCCTTGCCGAGCAGCGTGTCGTTGCCGGACTCGCCGAACAACTGATCGGCGCCCGAGCCCCCGGTGAGCGTGTCGTTGCCCTGACCACCGAACAGGGTGGCCTTGGGCAGCGCGCCGTTGACCTCGCTCAGGCTGAGCACGTCGTTGCCGCCCAATCCGAAGATCCGGATCAGGGAGGTGTTCGCGACGGTCGGGGTCCCACCGGTCACGGTCACCGCGCCCCCGTTGATCAAAATGCCCCCGGCCGCGTTCCGGCTGATGGCGATGGTGTTGTCGGCGTTGTCGCCGGTCACGGACAGAACGCCCCCCGAGAATCCGGCGGTTGTCGCGGCACTGGCCGGCAGGGCCGTGCCCAGGGTGATGCCGCCGGCGATCAGCGCGCCCACCAGCAGGCGACTGCCGAGGCGTGCGAGGCGCAGGTCTTTCGTGGTGCGGTGCATGTCGGTCGTTCTCCGTCCGGTCGATCCGTGGCCGATGTGGCCGTCCGGATCAGCAGTACGCAGGAACGTCGCCAACGGTTCTCAGCGGGTTCTCAGGCGGACCTCAGCCCTCGTCGGGCTGCATGGCGGCCAGGTGCTGGGTCAGCAGGGTGTCCCGGATCTCCTCGCGTGCCCGGAGCGCGTGCTCGATCCGGCCCATTTGCTCCGCCGTGGCCGGCAGGTCGTAGACCGCGGAGATGAAGCGGGCCAGGTCGGGCCGGTAGTCGTGCGCCCAGGCTCGGTAGCCGGCCATCTTCTGGGCGTTCTTCATGTCCATCAGCCCGTGCAGGAAGCTGGTGACCGGGCGCCACCGCAGCCGGGCGGGCACACCCCGAGGGCTCGCACCGGGCACGATCTCCACCTTCGGTCGCGCGTCGGTGAGCCAGGCCGGCCGGGAGGACAGCAGGTCGACGCCGAACTTGGTGACGCCGTCGTTGTCATGACTGACCATCACGTAGCGCAGCGCGGCCCGGTGCTCGGGGGGAAGCTGCTCCAGCTGGTCGTAGTCGTTGAGCCGGGCCACCAGGAGCGGGTCGACGTCCGGCCGGGCCGCCCCGGTCACCTGGTGCATCCAGCCGCTGGCGTACGGCGTGCCGATCCATAGGGCCCGGTCGATGCCCAGCGCCTCCGGGCCGAGGGTGCCCCAGTGCAGCAACACGTCCTGGCTGGTGTGCGCGCCCAGGCTCTCCCCGAACAGCACCACCTTCGGACGCGAGCCGGACCGGTCGCGCAGCCGTGCGCTGATCGCCAGCCACAGCAGCCGGTTCTGCTCCCGGGCGTCCTTGACCTTGAAAAGCGACAGCGGTGACGGGCGCTTGGAGTACTGCATGGTGACGATGGCCACGTCGCCGCGGGTCAGGTAGGCGGCAGCCGCGGTGGCGCAGTAGTTGATGTACCCGGATCCGGTCGGCGAGCACAGCATGATCATCGACCGGTCCCAGGCGCCGACCCGGTCCATCTCGGCCAGCGCGAGGTCGACGCGGGCCCGGATGGTCGGCGCACTGTCCAGGCCGACGTAGATCAACGCGGGCGCGGCGACCGCCGGTTCGCCCATGACCGACGAGATCGCCAGGTCGGGCAGGCTGACCGGCCGGCCGGAGACGGGCTTCGGTCGAGGGTAGAGCAGGACGTGTCGCCGACCCTCCCGGCCGAGTGTGGGCCAGGGCACCAGGCTGCCGGCCGATCCGCTCGCCGTCGGACCGACCCACCGTTGGCCGCCCTGATCGTCGATGATCGGTTCGATGACGTTGGTGCCCGCCTCGATCGAGCGGATGGCACGGTGCCACAGCACGGTGCCGCCGGCCACCAGGGCGCCCAACGTGATGACGTGACCGACGGGCCGCCAGACCACCCGGCCGCCGGGCAGCACCGTGGCGAGCAGGGCTCCGGTGCCGTCGGCGAGCATCCGTTGACCCAGCGCCGCCGCGGACACCGCGGCGACGACCCCGGCGCTGGCCGCCGCGGCCCGCAGCGGATCGACGACCGGGGCGTCGGTGGTGGGCGGTTCCTCGGGCAGTCCTCGTCGCCGGTAGGCCTCCAGGGCGAGGCCGATGCCCAGGCCGAGCGGTGCGCCCAACGGGATCGCGGCGAGCCGACCGCCGGCCCCAACCGCCCGGTCCGCGGCCGCCATCCCGGCGCGGCTGAGGGTGAAGACGGTTCCGCCGAAGCCGGTCACCGCGGTTCGCCACGCGACCTGCCGGACAATGCCCCGCAGCATCGGTTCCGCGGGCCGGCGGGTCAGCACCTGGTGTACGGCAATGCCCACCGGGATGGCCGCGAGGTCGGCGATCAGGGCGGCGCGACGTTGCCGGCCCGGATCGGCCCCTCCGGACACCCACCCGAGCACCCCCGCGGCCAGCGCCTCGATGCTGTCCTGAGTGGCCGTGGTCAACAGGAAGGACAGGCTGGTCCCGATCCCCGTGACGATGGCCTGGTCCACCAGGCTGCGGGGGACCAGGGACGGCTCGAAGGTGCCCGGCGCCCCGGCCGCGGCCACCAACAACCCGGTCTGATCGCCCGGTCCGGCCAGTCTGGCGACCCACTGCTGGACTCCCATGACACTCCGTTCATCCGGATCGGCCATCCCCACCGACGTGGGTCAGCGCATCATCGCCGTCGCTCGGCCTGTTCGGCACCGCCCGAGGCGGGTCATCCCGGGCCGGATCGCAGTTAGCCCGATCCGGATGAGGCCGGCCGAGCCGACGGCAGGCATCGTCGGCGTACGCACACCCGAGGAGTCGCCATGCCCATGGACACGTTCCTGCTCATCGCCGCCCAGTACGACAGCGAGGAGGCCGCGGTCGCCGACTACGAGTCGGTCAAGGCGGTCTACCACGAGACCGACATCATCGACACTTTCGATGCCGCCGTCGTCACCAAGGACGCCGACGGCAAGGTCAAGATCGTCAAGCGGCACGAGCAGCCGACCCGGGACGCCGCGAAGGGTGGTCTCGGCGTGGGTCTGGCGGTCGGCGCGCTGGTCGCGCTGTTTCCCGCGGTCGGTCTCGGCGCCGGGCTGCTGTTCGGTGGTGCGGCGGGTGCGGGAGTCGGTGCGGTGGCCGGCCATGCCGCGGCCGGGCTGAGCCGATCAGACCTCAAGGAGCTGGGTGAACTGCTGGACGCCGGCCAGAGCGGCTTCGTCCTGGTCGCGGCGACCGATCTGCAGGACAAGCTCGACAAGGCGATCAAGCGGGCCGACAAGCAGGTGCGCAAGGAGTTGAAGGCCGACCCGGCGGCGGTCAGCGCCGAGTTGGCCACCTTGGCCTGACGAAGCGTCAGCCGAGGGTGCGCGACTGCACGACCGGCAGTCCCTTGGCCCACCAGTGCCCGAACCGCCGGTACACCAGCGGGTCGCGGTCGGCCAGGAATGCCGTGAGGGCAGCCGCCTCCTGGTCGAGCTCGGCCCACCGTTCCTCGGCCAGCGGCTCGAACGCCCCGGCTTCGATTCCGGCCTCCGACGCCCGCCAGACCCCGGTGACGCGGCCATCGACCAGCAGGGTGGGCAGGACGTCCCCGTTCTGCCGGATTACGGTGGAACGATATTCCGGGGGAATCAGTCGACTCCGATCCGCGTAGGCCAGCAGCACGCTGTCCCACATGCCCAATAACCGGGCCGGCGCCGGCGCGTCGGCATCCGGTAGGGCCAGGTCCGGCAGATCCAGCAGGCGGACCCCGTCCGGACCCGGCCGGTCCCGCAGGGTCCCGGCCATGGCTTCCACGGCCGCCCGGACGACCGCCCGCCGGAGCAAGGTGAACTGGGCGATGTCGGCCACGCCGGCCGGCCCGAACCCGGCGAGATAGCGTCGGATCAGGTGTTCGATCGACCGGTCGGGCGCATCGGCGGAGTCCCTGACGGGTCCGGCCGCGTACGCCGGGCGGGAACCGAACGCCCAGGTGGCACCGGCGGGGGCATGCACGAACGGACCGTACGTGCGCAGCGCCCACCACACGCCGGGCGGCGGCAACTCGCCCAGGCGATCGCGGACCCACGCGTCCAGATCGGCGTTGCTGCGCGGCTCGGTGGTGTAGGCGAGCAGGTCGGGGATCAGGGCGTCGGCGTCGGCGGGGGTCAGTCCCAGGCCCTTGAACCTCCGGTCAAACACCCGGGAGGCCCGGAGCGACCCGGCCATCGCGTGCCGGAAGGCGGGATAGTCGTCCCGGTGCACCGCTTGCAGGGTGATCCGCAGCAGCGAGGCCTTGATCACCCGACCCGAGGAGAACGCGTCGGTCAGATCGGCCGCGACGAAGTCCGCCACCCGGTTCCACAACGCGAGGTACGGCGACACGGGCTCCTGGGCCTGCAGCGCGACCGCACGGCGCACGGCCTCGTCGGCCGGTAACGGGGCGCGACGCAGCAGCAGCTGTCGATCCAGGGTTGCCCGGGTCAGTTGCCGTGCGGTCACCGCCATCCGGCGACGCTACTCCGGGGCACCCGGACCCCAGCCCGAGCGCAGGTTCAGGCCACTCGCGACTCGTCGTCCGTCGCGCGCTCGTCCCGTCCGGTGAGGACCTCGAACGTGGTCGCGTCGGCCATCGACACGGTCTCGTTGTCCCACAGGATGCGAGCCCGCGCGGGCGCACCATAGCGCGGCGGTGCGACGTTCACGACGAGCCCGGTCAGGCCGACGCTGACGCAGACGTCATCGACGAACGACCGCACCTTGTCCCCGATCCGCAGGGCTCGCGGACGCGGGCTCACGGGGACGGCCTCGGTGGCGGCCGGCACATCGGTACCGTCGGCGGATCCGACGGCCGGTCGGCTGCTCGGGGCCGCACCGATCGGTGCGGCGGCCAGGGCCGGCAACCCCTGGTCGGCGGAAATCTGCTCGTTGCTACTCACGGGTCGCCCCTTCCGGTTCGTCGCTTTCCGGATAAGAGTGAGCGACATTCCTTCTCGGACGAAGACGGCGATGTTTCCCGGATGTGAATCGGCTGTTGCTCTCGTCACAGCAACCCCGGAGCTGGGTGATCGGTCCCCCGGCCCGATCGCCACCACGGGGTCACGGACCGGCGTCGAGGTGGCGTCGGCTCCGTTGCCTGGCCGGACGAACGGTGGCCGCACGCCGGCGCGCTCCACCTGTCGATATCTTCCAATGCCGTGAAGCCTTTCCTGTTGCTCGCCATCCGCGCCGAGGATGTCGCCGCCGACGACGAGTACGCGGCCATGCTCCGCCGGACCGGCCTGGACGAACCCGGCCTGATCAGGGTCCGGCTGGAGCAGCGTCCACTCGGCGAGGTCGATCTGGCCGACTGGTCGGGAGTGATCCTGGGCGGCGGTCCGTACCAGGCCAGCGACCCGGCGGAGACGAAATCACCGACCCAGCAACGCGTCGAGGCCGACCTCGCCGGGCTGCTGGACGAGATCGTGAGCCGGGACTTCCCGTTCCTGGGCTGCTGCTACGGCATCGGCACGCTGGGCCGTCATCAGGGTGCCGTCGTCGACCGCACCTTCGGCGAACCCATCGGCGGCATCCAGGTGACGGTGACCGCCGCCGGGCGCAACGATCCGCTGTTCGCCACGACCGGGTCCGAGTTCGGCGCGTACGTCGGTCACAAGGAGGCGATCCGGTCCTTGCCCGGCCATGCCGTGGGGCTTGCGTCGTCGGCGGCGTGCCCGGTGCAGGCGTTCCGGGTCGGCACCCGCGTCTACGCCACCCAGTTCCACCCGGAGTTGGACCTGGACGGCCTGGCCACCCGGATCGAGGCGTACCGGTATGCCGGCTACTTCCCGCCGGACGAAGCCGACGCGGTCCTGGCCGCGGCCACCGCGAGTGGGGTCACCGAGACACCCAACCTGCTCGGCCGGTTCGTCGAGCTGTTCGGCCGGTGATCGGATCCTGACCCGGTCCGCACCGGCTGTCCACCCCGAGGCGGCAGCGCCTGTTGCGCGCATGCCGGGGCCGACATCCGCGCGAGCAAGGACCGTTTCACGGGAAACGGGCCGGCGCACCGTGGCTCCCCGGCCCGGGCGGACCCTCGTCAGGCGGGGATGGGTTCGTGGCGGAACAGGCCGGCCAGCAGCGGGGCCGGTGAGCGGTAGCGGTGGTTGTGACCAGGAATCACGGTGCTGCGGGCAACGGTGGGCAACGACGATCCGACCCGGCTTGGACCCCGGCATTCGTGAGCGATCAAACCTCCGGCCGTCGGCCGGATCCGGTGGAGACGAAGAGAATCGAACTCTCAACCCCCGCCTTGCAAAGGCGGTGCTCTGCCAATTGAGCTACGTCCCCGGGACTCCCACGCGCGCCGTCGGCGGGTGGGAGTCGCTAGCTTAGCTCGCCGACGCGGCGTAGCCGGCCCCGCCCGCGGGCTTGGTCGCCTCGTCCCACAGCGCTGCTTCGGCGGCGGCCGCCTGCCGGCGACGCTGGACCACGAACGCGATTCCGCCGAGGACCGCGAGCAGCAACAGGATCTTCTTCATGTGCACCATCCAACACGACAGGAACGGGACCCGACGGGTCGCCGAGTGCCGTCGTCGACGGTAGCGCACCCCGCGGGGCTGGGGTGATGTCGACTCGACATCATCGCTGCAGGTCGGCCGGGCGACGTCACGGGATGCGGCCCGGCCCGCCCGGTCCGGCCGCCGATCCCGCTGCCGGCCGGTCGGAACTTGCCCTGACCGGCGGGCCCGGCGGCCTGGAGTGGGTGGGCCTAAGTGGACTTGAACCACCGACCTCTTCCTTATCAGGGAAGCGCTCTAACCGACTGAGCTATAGGCCCTTGCACCGCTGCGTGCCTGTCGACACACAATCGCGGCACCGGAGTCGAGCCTGGGTTCGACCGGCACCGCGGCCTCACAACTTACCGCACCGGCCGGAGTCGCCCAAATCCGCCGACGCCGCCCTGGTCCCGGGCCATCCGCCCGGTCCACGCACCAGGACGGTCCGAAACTCGCCGACCGGCAGGGCGTCAGCGGAGGTGCCGGTCAGACAGTCGGTGCCCGGATGTGGACAAGCGGCTCCGGCGGCCGCCGACGACCGGTCAGGCCGCTGCCGGCCGCACCGCGGACCGATCCCGGATCAGCGTGCCGAAGGCGAAGGCCAACGGCAGCATGAGCACTCCGTAGACCGCGGCCGGCAGGGACAGCTCCGTGGAGCCGAGCACGGTCTGGGCCACCACGATGGCCAGGGTGGCGTTGTGAATCCCGATCTCGAACGACGTGGCGACGGCCTGCCGGCGGGGGGCGCCGAACCAGCTCGGCACGACGAACCCCACGGTCAGGCTCAGCAGGCAGAACAGCACGGTGATCACGCTGAGCCGGCCGAACTCCTGCGCCAGCAGGTCCCAGTTGGTGGCAATCGCGGCCAGCAGCACCAGGACGAGGATCGCGAAGGAGGCAGTCCGGACCGGGCGCTGCATCCGGTCGGCCCATTCCGGACGCCGGGACCGGATCAGCATGCCGATGATGACCGGCAGCAGCACGATGACGAAGACGTCGACCGCCGTTTTGGCCTGAGCACCGATCTGGGCGGTGCCACCGCCGAAGAAGTCGGTCGCAAAGTTGACGACGACCGGCAGGGTGACCAGCGCGAGCACCGAGTTCACCGCAGTGAGGCTGATGTTGAGCGCGACGTCTCCTCGGAACAGGTGGCTGAACAGATTCGCCGACGTTCCGCCCGGCGCGGCGGCCAGCAACATCATCCCGACCGCCAACGCGGGCGGCAGCCCGAACGCCAGAATCAGGCCGAAACAGGCCGCCGGCAGCAGCAGGGTCTGGCAAACCAGGGCAACCACCGTCACCGTCGGGTGCCGCGCGACCCGTTCGAAGTCGGCCCTGGTCAGGCTCAGGCCGAGGCCGAGCATGACGACCGCCAGGGCAACCGGCAGGGCGACCGTGGTGAACACTGATCCCATGGGGGCAAAGTCTGCCCTATCGGACTCCCGGTCGTGAACCGGTCAACGCGTCAGTCGCGTTCACCCAGGGTCAGCTCGACCCCGCCGGACATCGCGGCCGCCGCGTTGTAGATGAACGCCGCGACGGTGGCCAGCGCGGTGAACAGCACGATGTTGATCGCCCCGATGATCGCGGTGATCCCGAACACGCGGCCGGCCGTGATGAGCTCGGTCTTGCCGGCCGCCTGGGTTTCCGGCGTCGAGGTCAGCGTGGAGAACGTGTCGTTGATCCGGCTCCAGACCCCCATCCCGCCGAGGGTCAGGTACAGGATGCCGACAGCGATCATCCAGACGAAGAACATGACGATCGCCACGATGAGGCTGATCTTCAGCACGGTCCACGGATCGACCCGCTTGAGCTGCAGCGACGCCAGCCGCGGTGGCCGCCGGCTGGTCTTGGCCCGGCGGGCGGCCTCGGACCCGGACCGCGGGGGCGGCGGCGCCGGGCGGGCGCCGACCTGCTGCGGGGCGGCCATCGATCCGTCGGGGGCGGTCGGCCCGGGACCGCCCGCCGTCCCGGTCGGCACCGCGGCGCCCGGTCCGGACGGCGCGCTCACGACGATCCCCCGGTCGTCCCGATGGCCCCGGCGCCCTCGTCATCGGCGTTCCGGGCGATCGCCACCAGGCTGTCCCCCTCGGACAGGTTCATCAACCGCACTCCCATGGTCTGTCGCTTCGCCTTACGCACTTCTCGCGCCTGGGTCCGGATGACCCCGCCGCCCGAGGTGATCGCGTACACCTCGGTGTCCAGGTCGACGATCAAGGCGCCCACCAGCTTGCCACGACGACGGTCGTACTGAATCGTCAAGACGCCCTTACCGCCCCGGCCCTGGACCGGGTACTCCTCGATATCGGTGCGCTTGGCGTAGCCGCGTTCGGTTGCGACCAGCACCTGCGCCCCTTCGTAGACGACTGACATCGACAAAAGTTCATCGCCGGCATTGAATCGCATCCCCAGCACGCCGGAGGTCGCCCGGCCCATCGGTCGCAGGGCCTCGTCGGTCGCATGGAATCGGATGGACTGTCCCTCGGCCGAGATGAGCAACAGGTCGGCCGCCGAGTCGCACAGCACGGCCCCGACCAGCTCGTCGTCGTCCCGCAGATTGATCGCGACGATCCCGCCGGCCCGGTTGGAATCGAATGCGGCCAGCTCGCTCTTCTTCACCAGGCCGCCCTTGGTGGCCAGCACCAGGTACGGCGCCGCCTGGTAGTGCGGGATCTGGATGACCTCGGCGATCTTCTCGTCCGGCTGGAAGGCGAGCAGGTTCGCGACGTGCTGCCCCCGGGCGTTGCGGTTGGCCTCCGGCAGTTCGTAGGCCTTGGCCCGGTACACCCGCCCCTTGTTGGTGAAGAACAGCAGCCAGTCGTGGGTGGACGAGACGAAGAAGTGCGCGACGATGTCGTCCTGCTTGAGCGCGGCGCCCTGCACACCCTTACCGCCGCGGCGCTGGGCCCGGTAGAGGTCGGTCTTGGTCCGCTTGGCGTACCCGGTGCGGGTGATGGTGACCACCACCTCCTCGACCGCGATCAGGTCCTCGATCGAGACGTCCCCGTCGTAGGGCACGAGTCGGGTGCGCCGGTCGTCGCCGTGCTTGTCGACGGCCTCGGCCAGCTCGTCGCGGATGATCGCCCGCTGCCGCTCCGGCTTGGCCAGGATGTCCTTCAGGTCGGCGATGATCCGCTCGAGCTCGGCCAGGTCGTCGACGATCTTCTGGCGTTCCAGGGCGGCGAGCCGGCGCAGTTGCATGTCCAGGATCGCGGTGGCCTGGACCTCGTCGACGTCCAGCAACTCCATCAGGCCCGCCTTGGACTGCTCGGCCGACGGTGACCGGCGGATCAGCGCGATGACCTCGTCCAGCATGTCCAGCGCCTTGACCAGGCCCCGCAGGATGTGCGCGCGCTCCTCGGCCTTGTCCAACCGGTACTGGGTCCGTCGCTGGATGACCTCGATCTGGTGGGCGACGTACAGGCTGATCATCTGGTCCAACCGCAGCGTGCGCGGCACCCCGTCGACGATGGCCAGCATGTTGGCGCCGAACGAGGTCTGCAGCGCGGTGTGCTTGAACAGGTTGGCCAGCACGACCTTGGCCACGGCGTCCCGCTTGAGGGTGATGACCAGCCGCATGCCGATGCGGTCGGAGGACTCGTCGGCGATGTCGGCGACCCCGGCGATCTTGCCGTCCTTGTGCAGCTGCGCGATCGCCTCGACCAGGTTGTCCGGGTTCACCTGGTACGGCAGCTCGGTGACGACCAGGATGGTGCGCCCCTTGGCGTCCTCCTCGATGTTGACCACGGCCCGCATCCGGATCGAGCCGCGACCGGTTCGGTAGGCGTCGGCGATGCCGTCGGTCCCGACGATCAGCGCCCCGGTCGGGAAATCCGGCCCCTTGACGCGCTCCATCGCCGCCGCGAGGAGTTCCTCGGGCGAGGCCTCGGGATTCTCCAGGTACCAGACGACAGCGGACGCGACCTCCCGCAGGTTGTGCGGCGGGATGTTGGTGGCCATGCCGACGGCGATTCCCGAGGAACCGTTGACCAGCAGGTTGGGAATGCGAGCCGGCAGCACCGTCGGCTCGACGGTCTTGTTGTCGTAGTTCGGCACCATGTCGACGGTGTTCTCGCCGATGCCGTCGAGCATGAGCATCGCCAGCTGGGTGAGCCGGCACTCGGTGTATCGCATGGCGGCGGGCGGATCGTTGCCCATCGACCCGAAATTGCCCTGGCCGTCGATCATCGGATACCGCAGCGACCAGGGCTGCGCCATCCGGACGACGGTGTCGTAGATCGGTGAATCACCGTGCGGGTGATAGTTGCCCATCACGTCACCGACCACCCGGGACGACTTCACCGTCGAGCGGTCGGGCCGGAACCCCGAGTCGTACATGCCGTAGAGCACCCGGCGATGGACCGGCTTGAGACCGTCCCGGACGTCGGGCAATGCCCGGGAGACGATGACGCTCATCGCGTAATCGATGAACGAGCGCTGCATCTCCTGCTGGATATCGACCGGCTCGGTGCGATCGTGTTCGCCGGTGTTGGGACCTGTCACGACCTGGATCCTCCGAATATCACGAAACCGTCACGCTGACGGGGGACATATCCACATGTGGATGATTAATGTGCATAGCTCTGCCACCGCGGTTTTCTACCGCCCATTGGTCCGAACGGTGTGGCCGATCTCTCACGTGGTGCGACGAAGTTCACTGAATCGACACACCGGCTTCCCACGTCATTCACAGATCGAGGAATCGAACGTCCTTGGCGTTCCGGGTGATGAATGCCCGGCGGGCCTCGACGTCCTCACCCATCAACACCGAGAACAACTCGTCGGCGGTCGCGGCGTCCTCCAGGGTCACCTGGAGCAGCAACCGGTTCGCCGGATCCATGGTCGTCTCCCACAGTTCCTTGGCGTTCATCTCGCCCAGGCCCTTGTACCGCTGCACGCCCTCGTCCTTGATCAGCCGGCGACCGGCCCGCTCGCCCTCGGCGATCAACCCGTCACGCTCGCGATCCGAGTAGGCGAACTCGTGCGCCCCCTTGGACCACTTGATCTTGTACAGCGGCGGCTGGGCCAGGTAGACGTGCCCGGCCTCGACCAGCGGGCGCATGAACCGGAACAGCAGGGTGAGCAGCAGGGTGCGGATGTGCTGGCCGTCGACGTCGGCATCGGCCATCAGGACGATCTTGTGGTAGCGCAGCTTGGCCAGGTCGAAGTCGTCGTGGATGCCGGTCCCCAGCGCCGTGATGAGGGACTGCACCTCGGTGTTGCGCAGCACCCGGTCGATGCGGGCCTTCTCCACGTTGATGATCTTGCCGCGGATCGGCAGGATGGCCTGGAACATCGAGTCCCGGCCGGACTTGGCCGAGCCGCCGGCGGAGTCGCCCTCGACGATGTAGAGCTCGGAGCGGCTCGGGTCGGTCGACCGGCAGTCCGCGAGTTTGCCCGGCAGCCCGCCGATCTCGAGAGCGCCCTTGCGCCGCACCAGATCTCGGGCCTTACGGGCGGCGTCGCGGGCCTGTGCCGACGAGATCGCCTTGCTGATGATGGTCTTCGCCTCGCCGGGATTGCGTTCGAACCAGTCGGCGATCCACTCGTTGCAGGCGGTCTGCACGAACGACTTGGCTTCGGTGTTGCCCAACTTGCCCTTGGTCTGCCCCTCGAACTGCGGCTCGCGCAGCCGGATGGAGATGATCGCGGCCAAGCCCTCGCGGACGTCGCTGCCGTCCAGGTTCGAGTCCTTCTCCTTGAGCAACTTCTTGTCCCGGGCGTACCGGTTGACCTGGGACGTCAGCGCCGCCCGGAAGCCCTCCTCGTGCGTACCGCCCTCGTGGGTGTTGATGGTGTTGGCGAAGGAATGCACCGACTCGTTGTAGGACGAGTTCCATTGCATGGCGACCTCGACCTCCATCGTGTCGCCCTTGACCTCGAATCCGATGATCGACGGGTGAATCGGGTCCTTGGTGTGATTCAGGTGCTTGATGTAATCGACCAGACCCCCGGGGTAATGGAAGGTCTTCTCCAGCGGCTTCCACGCCTTGGCCGTCACGGCCGAATCCGCCGAGACCGGAACGGCGGTGGACCCGCTCTCGGCCAGCACCTCCAGCTCGGCGTCGGTGCGCCGCTCGTCGCGCAGCACGATGGTCAGTCCCTTGTTCAGGAACGCCATCTCCTGCAGCCGGCGGGACACCGTCTCCACCTTGAACTCGGTCGTCTCGAAGATGTCCGGGTCCGGCCAGAAGGTCACCGAGGACCCGGTCCGGGAGCTGGCCCCGATGGTCTCCAGCGGACCGGGCTTGGCCTTGAGATAGCTCTGCGCGTACGCCTTGCCGTCCCGGTGGATCTCCACGTCCAGCCGGGTGGACAGGGCGTTGACGACGGAGACACCGACGCCGTGCAGGCCGCCGGAGACGGCGTAGGCGTCCGAGTCGAACTTGCCGCCGGCGTGCAGGACGGTCAGGACGACCTCGACCGTCGGCCGCTTCTCCTTCGGGTGGATCTCCACCGGGATGCCGCGCCCGTTGTCGATGACGGTCACCCCGCCGTCGGCCCGCAGGATCACCTCGACCCGATCGGCGTACCCGGCCATCGCCTCGTCGACGCCGTTGTCCACGACCTCCCAGACCAGGTGGTGCAGGCCGCGCTCGCCGGTCGATCCGATGTACATGCCCGGCCGCTTGCGGACGGCCTCCAGGCCCTCCAGGACGGTGATCGAGGATGCGCCGTACTCGCTCTTCTTAGCTGTCACGGATCTACCCGTCGCTCCTGTGCTCGCTCGTTGCCCGGGCACGGGCGTCGGTCGAGATCTCCGGAGGCGGCACCGCACCCGATTCGGGTTCGGGACGCTCCGATCGACCGGCGGAAGCGCTCGGGGGCCACGAACGCGCCGAGCCCGGCTGCCGACGCCGCCGAGGGGGTCGGCGGCCGGACCGGATCGATCGTTCGATCCGTCTGCGGCGATTTCAGGGCCCTTTGCGGACGAAGCCTTTCTGAGTCTACCGGTACGCAGCCGCTCAGCACGGCAATACCGGCGCCTGGGAATGCCGTGGCGGGTCCCGCGGGAACCACCGATAGTGACCGGCCTGCCCGGTGGGTGTCGGCGGCGCTGCGGGCGAACGAGCCGCCCGTTTTCGAGGTATCACCGGTGCGCCTACCGGACTCGGACACCGAGGCCGGGGTTACATGCCCAACCGGGCCGGCCTCGGCCCCGGCGGCACCTGCGCCGGGACCCACCGATGGGCCATCCGGCCGACCGAGAGGACAACCGCGACCGTGACCCTGGATCTGAGTCAGCTTCGCGGCGGCGACCCGGCCGCGACGGAGGCGACCGAGGGCCCGCCTTGGCGCCGCACGCTCACGTTGTCCGCGGTGGCCCGAGATCTGGAGCGCCTGGCGGGCGTGCTCGCCGACCCGATCACCCCGGTCCGCCGGGCCGCCCTGGTCGGGCACGTCGGTTTTCTGGCCGACCACGCGGCGCGCAATGACCACGCCGCCCCGAGTGGACGATCGGTGGCCCTGTCCCGGCTCCGCCACGAATCGCGACTGTGGTCCCGCGACCCGCGCCGCCGCGCGGAACTTCGGGCGAGCGCCGAAACCGCGGCCGCCCTCTTCGACACCCTCCGCGGCAGCGTCCCGACGGGGCCGGACCCGACCGACCGCGGACGGGAATCTCGTCCGTCGATGCGGTTGCGGGAGCTGCCCGTCCGGCGGCCCGCCGCGCTCGCCTTCGACTACTTCTGGTTGCTGGACGACCTGCCACCCGACCTGGCCCGGCAGGTGGTGACGGAGTTCAGTGGACCCGCGCGATGGGTGATGCGCAACGTCCTGAGCGGCGCTTACAACCGTCGCGCCTTCCTGATGTGGATCGGCGGCGGCTCGGGCCCGGCGCTCTGACCGGCCGGCACCCGCCCTTCCGGGTGGGTCAGCCGTAGGTGTCCCGGGGACCCCGGCCGCGGACGTGCCGCGTGCCGAACCGCCAGGACGGGCCGGCCGGCCCGTTGGCCCGGATCCGCAGCACGGTCCGGTCCCCGAGTTCGGCGTTGATCCGGGCCAGCAACTGCGGAGCGAGCAGCCGGATCTGGGTCGCCCAGGCCGTTGACTCGGCCTGCAGCACCAGCTCGCCGTCAACCAACGACACCGGGCTACACCGCTGCGCCACGTCCGCGCCGACGATGCTCGCCCACCGACCGAAGAGCGTGGCCCGGGTCAGGTCGGCCCCCACCCCGGCGGCCTTCACCCAGGTGCGCATGGTCGACCCCAGCGGCTGCGGATCCCGGGCCGGGTCGGGTCCCGCGCCGGACCAGCGGCGCCGGCGCAGCCGGCCGGCCGACCCGCCCGAGGTGCGCTGGCTCCGGCCGGCCGCCGGGCGCCGGGCGGCGCTGCCGTCTCGGGCCGCCGCCAGGGCCTCGCGGGCCAGGTCCGCACCGCGGGGCGCGGCCGGCGGGTCGGCGTCGGACGGCCCGGGGGCGCCCGGGCGGGTTGGCGGGGGGTGGTCGGGCATCGGGCCATTGTTCCCCGCCCGCCGCGACACGCAGGCGGCCGACCCACGGCGGGCGCGGGACCGGCACCCCGACCGGTCCGTGCCGCCGAACCGCTCGTGCGGTCAGTCCTCGCCGATCGGGTCGATGGCGCCGTCGGCGACGGTGAGCCGCGCCCCGCCGAGCTCGGCCGGCACGTCCGCGCCGACCGCGGCGGTGATCAACACCTGCTCGGCGTCGGCGACCAGACCGGCGAGCCGGCCGCGGCGACCGGCGTCGAGTTCGGCGAACACGTCGTCCAGGACGAGCACCGGGTCCACCCCGTCCGAGCGCAGCAAGGCGAACGAGGCCAGCCGCAGGGCCAGCGCGAAGGACCAGGACTCCCCGTGCGAGGCGTACCCCTTCGCCGGGTCGCCGCGCAGCAGCAACTCCAGCTCGTCGCGATGCGGACCGACCAGCGAGATCCCACGTTCCAGCTCACGTAGCCGCATCCGGCCCAGTTCGACGAGCATCGCCGCGGCCAGCTCGTCACGCCCGGGAACGGCGATCTCCGCGGACCGCGATGCCATCGGCGGCTCCGCGTCCGGCGCCGCCACGATCGGGACGGTCGACCGGTACACCAGATCGACCACCTGGTCGGCCCCCGCGACATCGGCATACGCCGCAACGACGCGCGGCCGCAACGCCGCCACCAGTGTCAACCGGGCATGCAGCAGCTCGGCGCCGGCCGCGACCAGGTGCTCGTCCCAGGCGTCCAGCGTGGACAGGTCGCCGCCGCGGCGGGCCGCGGCGGCACTCTTCAGCAGCGCGTTGCGCTGCTTGAGGACCCGGTCGTAGTCGGCTCGGACGCCGGCCAGCCGCGGGGCTCGCATGATGAGCACCTCGTCCAGGTACCGGCGGCGTTCGGTCGGGTCGCCGCGCACCAGGGCCAGGTCCTCGGGCGCGAACAGGACGGTGCGCAGCACGCCGAGCAGGTCGCGGGGTCGGGTCAGCGGGGCCCGGTTGATCCGGGCCGTGTTACGCCGGTCCCGCGCGATCTCGACCTCGAGCAGCAGCTCCCGACCGGCCGACACCACGGCCGCCCGGACCACTGCCCGCGCGTGGCCGGACCTCACCAGCGGAGCGTCCGTGGCCACCCGGTGCGAGCCCAGGGTGGCCAGGTAACCCAGCGCTTCCATCAGGTTCGTCTTGCCGGTGCCGTTCCGGCCGACCAGCACATTCACGCCCGGCACGAGCGGCACGTCCACCGTCGGCCAGGACCGGAAGTCGGTCAGTTGGAGATGCCGCACGAACATTCAACGACCCCTCGTCTCGCCGCCGGCGCGACGCGGGGCGGCGCGGAAACCCGCGGGTCGGGCGAGGCGGCGCACGTCAGGGCACGTCAGCGCACGTCAGGCCGTCGGGACCGCGGCGTCGGAGCCCTCCTGACCGACCGGGTGCCCACCGAACTGGTTGCGCAGCGCGGCGACCACCTTCATGGTCGGCGAGTCGGTCTGCCGGGAGGCGAACCGGGCGAACAGCGCCGCGGTGATCACCGGCATCGGCACGGCGTTCTCGATCGCGGCCTCGATGGTCCACCGGCCCTCGCCGGAGTCCTGGGCGTAGCCGCGGATCGTGCGCAGCCCCGGGTCCTGGTCCAGCGCCCGCACCAGCAGGTCGAGCAACCAGGACCGGATGACCGTGCCCTCCTGCCAGGAGGCCATCACCGCGTCCGGATCGGTCACCCAGTCGACGGCCTTCATCAGCTCGTAGCCCTCGCCGTAGGCCTGCATGATGCCGTACTCGATGCCGTTGTGGACCATCTTGACGAAGTGGCCGGCGCCGACGGGCCCGGCGTGCACGAACCCGCCGGTCGGCGGCTTGAGCGAGTCGAAGATCGGTTGGGCGATGGCCACGGCGTCGGCGTCGCCGCCGACCATCAGGGCGTATCCCTCGGTGAGCCCCCACACCCCGCCGGATACGCCGCAGTCCAGGTAGTGGATGCCCCGGGGTGCCAGCGCCGCGGCGTGAGCGCGGTCGTCGACGTACTCGGAGTTGCCGCCGTCGATGATCACGTCGCCGGCGGAGAGCAACTCGCCGAGGGCGGTGACGGTGGCCCGGGTCGGCTCCCCGGCCGGCACCATGACCCAGATCACCCGTGGCGACCCGTCGGTTCCCAGCGCCCCGACCAGAGCCTCGAGGGAGTCGACGTCGCGGGGCGAGGCCGGGCTGCGGTCGAAGCCGACCACCCGATGGCCGTCCTGGCGCAGCCGCTGCGCCATGTTGCCACCCATCTTGCCGAGGCCGATGAGTCCGAGCTGCATGGTGACCCTTCCGGAGAGTGCGAGCGGGCGGTCAGCCCGGTAGGCGGGCCGGCATGACCAGGTACCGGTAGGCCGGGGTGGCGTCGCCGACCCCCTCGGAGTCGACGTCCGGCGATCCGGACGCCGGCTCGTCGGTGACGACCGGCACCAGCAGGGCCGGTCGAGCCGAAGTGGTGAACGAGATGCGCACCGTCTCGGCGTGTACGACGCCCAGACCGTCGAGCAGGTACGCCGGGTTGAAGGCGATGAGCAGCTCGTCACCGTCCACCGCGGCGGGCAGGTCCTCCTCGGCCCGACCCTCGTCGTCACCGCCGGCCGTCAGGGTCAGCGAACCCGCCCCGACCTGCAGGCGCAGGTGGTGCCCGCGGTCGGTGACCAGGGCGACCCGCTTGATCGACTCACCGAGTGCGGCGACGGGCACCTCGACGCTGGTCGTGTGCGAGGTCGGCAGCAGCGAGCGGTACTTGACGAACTCGACGTCGAGCAGTCGCACGGTGGTCCGGCGATCGCCGGCCTGGAGCCCGAGCAGGCCCGCGCCGAGCGCGACCGTGACCTCCTTCGCGCCGCCCAGGGTCTTCGCCGCGTCGGCCAGGGTCCGCGCGGGCACCAGGACCGCCGTGGACAGCTCGGCCCGGTCCGGCCGCCAGCCGAGTTCCCGGACGGCCAGCCGGAACCGGTCGGTGGCCGCCAGGGTCAGCCGATCCCCGTCGATCTCGATCCGGATCCCGGTCAGCATCGGTAGCGTGTCGTCGCGGCCGGCGGCGATCACGGTCTGGGCCACCGCCTCGGCGAACTCGGCGCTGTCCACCGCGCCCGATGCGTCCGGCATCTGCGGGAGCGGCGGGTAGTCCTCGACCGGCATGGTCGGCAGGGTGAACCGCGCCGACCCGGCGACGATGCTGACCTTGGGGCCGATCACGGCGAGGTCGACCGGTTTGGCCGGGAGAGCGCGGGTGATCTCGGCGAGCAGCCGTCCGGAGACCAGCACCCGGTTCGTGCCGGCGTCGGCCGGGTCGGCATCGAGCTGGTCGAGGGAGTCGACCGACAGCGTCGCCCGGGTGGAGACCTCGTAGTCGAACCCGGCGACCGTCAGGGTCGAGCCGTCGACCTCGAGCAGGATGCCGCCGAGCACCGGCACCGGCGGCCGGGCCGGCAGTGACTTGGCCACCCAGGCCACGGCGTCGGCGAGATCGTCGCGGGCGACGCGGAACTTCATCGAGACCTCCATGAGTCGCGTCCGGGCGATCGAGGTGTGGGCAGGGGGCGGGGCGGCGCCGGCGCAGCGGCGGTCGGTCGGTGAGTCACCAGGAAATCACCTCTGGCCGGCCGGGCGTAGGCAGGGCGTCCACCGTACGACCACCGGTCGACCACGCCCGCGGCGGGGTGCTCCCGGGGCCCGGCCGGTGGCCACGAACGGGTCGGACCGTCTGCCGGGGCGAGCGTTCATCCCCAAGCCTGTTGTTCAAAGGATCTCCTGAAGAGAAATATCCAGTAGCAGTAGTAGGCGGTGTGGACGCTGTGGATTGCCACCCGTCCGCGCAGGCTGCGTCGCGTGTCGCGGACGTGGACAGCGCCGGGACCGAGGACGGGACGCCGGACCGCCGATGTGGAGCCGTCCGGCGACGTTCTTGTTGTCCCCGTGGGGGGGGCGAGCTGTCCACAGAGTTGTCCACAGATTGTGCATGGCTGTCCAGGGGTGCGCAGGCACTGCGCCGGGCCGCTCGATCCGGCCCGGTGGGCGGGGTCGGTCGCGTCGGCCGGGTGTACCCGTGTGCGGGGTCGGCCGGGCGGGGTTGACACATCCGGACGGGCCGCGCGGTCACCGACGAGCGCGCTCACGGATCCGGGCGGTGAGCTCCTGGACGTGGTCGTAGGTCTGCCGACGCTCGGCCAGCTCGGTCCGGATCTTCTTGGTGGCGTGCATGACCGTGGTGTGGTCGCGGCCACCGAAGGTGGCGCCGATCTTGGGCAACGTGAGGTCGGTGAGCTCCCGGCACAGGTACATGGCGATCTGCCGGGCCATCGCGATCTGCTTGGTCTTGATCGGCCCGCACAGCTCGTCCAGGGTGACGTCGAAGTACTCCGCGGTGACGGCCATGATCGTCGCGGCGTCGATGTCGTTGGAAACCGGATCGCGGATCAGGTCGCGCAGGACGATCTGGGCCAAGGCCAGGTCGACGGACTGCTTGTTCAGCGAGGCGAACGCGGTCACCCGGATCAACGCGCCCTCCAGCTCGCGGATGTTGCGTTCGATCCGGCTGGCGATGAACTCGAGAACGTCGTCGGGCGCGTTCATCCGGTCGAGCGCGGCCTTCTTGCGCAGGATGGCGATCCGGGTCTCCAGCTCGGGCGGCTGGATGTCGGTGATCAATCCCCATTCGAACCGGGTGCGCATCCGGTCCTCCAGGGTCTCCAGCCGCTTGGGCGGCCGGTCCGAGGAGATCACGATCTGCTTGTTGGCGTTGTAGAGGGTGTTGAAGGTGTGGAAGAACTCCTCCTGGGTGCCTTCCTTGCCCTCGAGGAACTGGATGTCGTCGACCAGTAGCACGTCCACGTCGCGATAGCGGCGCTGGAACGCCACCTTGCGGTCGTCCCGGAGCGAATTGATGAAGTCGTTCGTGAATTCCTCGCTGGAGACGTAGCGCACGCGCATGCCGGGAAACAGCCGCTGGGCGTAGTGGCCGATGCCGTGCAGCAGATGGGTCTTGCCCAGACCCGAATCGCCCCAGATGAACAACGGGTTATAGGCCACTGCGGGGGCTTCGGCCACGGCGACCGCGGCGGCGTGCGCGAACCGGTTGGACGAGCCGATGACGAAGGTCTCGAAGCTGTACTTCTCGTTGAGCCGGCTCAGCGCCGGATTCTGCGGCGCTTGATCGCGACGCGTCGAGTAGGTCGGCCAGATCTCGGTGACCGAGGCCAGGTTGTCGACCTCCCCGTCGAGCGCGCCATCCCCGGCCGCGCCCGGCCCGTCGCTGTCGGTGTCGTCGCCGCCCAACCGGAAGGAATCGGTCCGGTCGCGGCCGGTCGGGGTGGCCGGCCGATCGGCCGGATCGCGGAAGCCGGGTAGCGTCGCCCGGCCGTTGATCGGGCCGGTGGCGGACGGCCCCGACCCCGTCGGCCCTTGGTCCCCCGGGAAGCGTTCGTCCGGGGACGGTGCGCGGGCCGGCTCCTCGGAGACGGTCACGGCCAGCTTGATCGGCAGACCCAGGTGGCGGGAGAGTGTGCTGGCGATCGCGTCCCGCAGGCTTCGTTCGATCGCTTCCTTGGCGAATTCGGACGGAGCGGCGAGCAGCGCGGTCGATCCGAGCAGGCCGACCGGCTGAGTCAGGCCCAGCCACGCCTTCTGCTGCTGCGACAGGGTGGGTTCGAGGTCGGCCACCACCAACTGCCACACGGGTAGCAAGAGGTTGTCGCTGTCCTCGGAATTCACTTGGTGCCCCTCACCCCGGTGCCGCCCCCGTCCGTCATCCACAGGGGTTGTCCACAGATGTGGGCAACCCCGGGAGGATAGTCAACGGCCCACGTCACCGGGTGGTGGCGCGGATAGGTCTGCTCCGGGGGGCTCGGTGTTCCCGAGCCGTCGCGGCAGGCACGCTAACAACTTTCGCCGCCTTGCCACAAGGCCGCGGGGCAAGCAAGGAGGCGGCACGGCGTGTCGCGATCTTGGCCGGCGGAAGATCGGCGAGCGGGCGGTTGGCGGGCCGTTCGGGCGCCGTTTGACCGCCGCGCGCAGCGTTCCGTACCCTGAACCCATCCGGTGATCGCCGGTCGGTTCGTGCTGCCCTGAGTTCAGCAGTCTTGCGCCCCTCGGGGTGAGCGCTCCGACCTGCGACAACAGGCTCAGTATCGGTGCCACCAGTCGTTTCGAAGTAGGAGTAGATAGCCGTGAGCAAGCGCACGTACCAGCCGAACAACCGCCGCCGCGCGAAGACCCACGGTTTCCGGCTTCGGATGCGGACCCGCGCCGGTCGCGCCATCCTGGCGGCCCGCCGACGCAAGGGTCGCGCCGAGCTGTCGGCCTGACGGCCCGCCGGCCGGACGCGCGATGCTTCCTTCCGGCAGCCGGCTGCACCGATCCGACGAGTTCGCCGCCGTGGTTCGTTCCGGTCGGCGGTCCGCGTCCGGCAGCCTGGTCGTCCACCTGCTGACCGACCCGTCGCCGCCGGCCCCCGGCCGGGCGCCGCGGGTCGGCTTCGTGGTGTCCGGCAAGGTCGGCAACGCCGTGGTCCGGCATCGGGTGACCCGCCGCCTGCGAGTGCTGGTCCGCCCGTTGTTGACCGACCTGCCGTCGGGGGTCGATGTGGTGGTCCGGGCGCTGCCGTCCGCGGCGGCGGCGTCGAGTGCCGAGCTGGGGCGGGATCTGCGCGTCGCGGCGGCGAGCGCGCTGCGCAAGGCCCGAGCGGTCGGATCCGCTCGGGTACCCGCGGGAGCGGGTGGCCCACGATGAAGATCTCCCGCTGGCCGGCTGAGGTTCTGGTCGCGCCGATTCGCTTCTACCAACGATTCATCACGCCCTACACGCCGGCGACCTGCCGGTATTACCCGACGTGCAGCGCGTACGCCGTGACCGCTTTGCGCACTCGGGGGGCGGTGATCGGCACCGCGCTGACCGTCTGGCGGCTGTTGCGCTGCAACCCGTGGAGCGACGGCGGCGTCGATCATGTCCCCGCGCACGGATGGCGGGCGGAACCTCCCGCGCCGCTCGGAAGTTCTTCGACCGATGAACCGGCCGATCCCGCCGCGGGGCCCGTGGGCACAGACGGGTCGGCTTCGACTGCACCACCCGCCGGGAATCCGGCAGACTTGTCCGGTCCACCGCCATCGGGCGGGCCGGGCACAACGATCAGGAGATTCGCCGCGTGACATTCAACTTCTGGTCCCTGGACTACATCTACTACCCGGTGTCCGGGATCATGTGGATCTGGCACAAGGTCTTCGGGGCCGTCTTCGGACCAGACCAGGCGGTCACCTGGGTGCTGTCCGTGATCTTCCTGATCTGGACGCTGCGGGCGATCCTGTTCAAGCCGTTCATGAAGCAGATGGACTCGCAGCTCAAGATGCAGGCGGTCCAGCCGCAGATGAAGAAGCTGCGGGAGAAGTACAAGGACGACAAGCAGCGGTTGTCCGAAGAGATGATGAAGCTGAACAAGGAGGCCGGGGTCAACCCCCTGGCGTCCTGCCTGCCGGCGCTCATCCAGGCGCCCGTCTTCATCGGCCTGTTCCACGTGCTACGCATGTTCCAGCCGGTCAACGATGGTCCGGGTGGCCCGAGCGTCTGGTTCTACCGGCAGAACGTCTACTTCTTCGACCACGCCGACGTGGTCTCGATGGGTAACGCGAAACTCCCCGGCGGCGCGCCCCTGGTGGGGTTCATGACCATGCCGGCAGACCAGTTGGCGTTCATGGACGGGGTGCGCTCCGCGATCATCGCGTGGGGTGTCCCGCTGACCATCCTGGCCGGCATCGCCACCCACCTGACCAGCCGTCGGTCGGTGGCCCGTCAGGCGCAGATGAACATCGACGCCTCGGCCAATCCGCAGACGGCGATCATGAACAAGCTGATGCTGTACATGTTCCCGCTGTTCGTGATCGTCGGCGGTCCGTTCTTCCCGCTGGCCATCCTGTTCTACTGGCTGGCGAACAACTCGTGGACCTTCGGTCAGCTGTACGTGGCCCATCGGATCCAGGACAAGCGGGCGGCGGCCAAGGCGTTGGTCGTCGAAGAGGCGAAGGACGCGAGCCGGTTCACCACGCCCAAACCGGGCGCCAAACCGAAGGCATCGACGAACCGGCCCGTGGTCAACCCGTCGAAGATCGGGGACGCCGCTTCGTCCGGAGGCGGTTCCGCACCGGGGGGCGCGAGCAACGGTTCGACCGGTGGCGTGTCCATGTCGAAACCGACCGGCGATCCTCCCGGCCCGGGCGGCAAGCCGGGCCCGGGCAGCAAACCGGCCCCCGGCGCGAAGCCGCGGGGCGGTTCGAAGAAGAAGCGCTGATCGTGACCGGGCCGTCGCCGTTTCGGATCGGCGGCTGCCCGGCATGGGGCGAGGCGCGGCGGAGTCGCCGTGACCAATGAGGGAGAAACCATGACTGACAACCTGACCACCGTCGTCGCCGAGGACGGGGTGACCGGCCCCGCCGACGATCAGCCGTCGTCGTCCGGCGCGAGCAAGCACGACCTGTTGGTCGCCGAGGGGGATGCGGCGGGCGACTACCTGGAGCGGTTGTTGGACATCCTGGATTTCGATGGGGACATCGATCTGGACGTCGAGGGCGAACGTGCGGTGGTCTCCATCATCGGCGAGGGCGAGCTGAGCAGGCTGGTCGGCGACCACGGCGAGGTGCTCGACGCCCTGCAGGAGCTGACCCGGTTGGCCGCGACGATCGAGACGGGTCAGCGGTCGAGACTGATGCTGGACATCGCCGGCTACCGGGCCCGGCGCCGCGCCGAGTTGGACGAGCTGGGCCGGACCCTGGCCGAGCAGGTCGTGACCTCGGGCGAGCCGGTGCGCCTCGCCCCGATGAACCCGTTCGAACGCAAGATCGTGCACGATGCGGTCGGTCGGGTGGACGGCGCCGAATCGTCGAGCGAGGGTGAGGAGCCCCGGCGCCGCGTTGTCATCAGCGTGGTTGGCTGATTGTTCGTACACATGTTCGATTCAGCTGATCCGGCGGTGGGTCAAGCCGGGACCGAGCTGGAGCCGGAGCCGCCGGCGGCGATCGAGGTGTTCGGGGCCCGGTTGCCCCTGGCCCGGGCCTACGTGCAGGCGCTGGCGTCGGACGGCGTCATTCGCGGGTTGATCGGGCCGCGGGAGACCGACCGCCTGTGGACCCGGCACGTTCTGAACTGCGCTGCGCCGGTCGAGTTGATCCCGCCCGACGCGCGGATCGTCGATGTCGGAAGTGGCGCCGGCCTGCCCGGAATCGTGCTGGCGATCGCCCGGCCGGACTGTCGGGTGGTGCTGCTCGAGCCGCTCGAGCGACGGGTGAGATTCCTGAGCGAGGTCGTCCGCGGGCTGGGCCTGGCCAACTGCGGTGTGGTCCGGGCCCGGGCCCAGGATGCGCCGGCGGACGCCCGCGGTGCGGACGTCGTGGTGTCCCGAGCCGTCGCGCCGCTGGGCCGGCTGGCCGGGTGGTGTGCGGGACTCGCGCGCCCCCATGGCCTGGTCCTGGCGCTGAAGGGCGCGACGGCCCAGGAGGAGCTGGTTCGCGATGCCGCCGAGGTCGCCGCTGCCGGCCTGCGGCGCGCGGTCGTCGTCGAACTGGACGGTCCGGCCGGGCCGGCTTATGTGGTCCGCGCCGAGCGAGGACCGGATCGGGTCCGGCGTTCGGCCGGCCCGAACCGGACCGCCGGGCGACGCACTGCCGGTGGCCGGGGTACCCCCGCCGGCCCGGCCGCGGAGGGTGGCCGGCACCCGCGGTGATCGGTTCCGCCGCCGGTTCGTCCTCGGTGGTCTCGCTGGTCGGCTAGGTTCGGGCAGTGTCCATCGACATCGAAGCCTCGACCGAACAGCTTTCATCGGCCCCCGAGTTCTGGGCCGACGCCGACCGGCACCTGATCCGCTACGGCCCTCCGTTCACCCGCGAGATCATCGAGCGGGCCGAGGGCGCCTACCTGGTCACCGCGGAGGGTCGCCGGCTGCTGGACTTCACCTCGGGCCAGATGTCGGCCATCCTCGGGCACTCGCATCCGGAGATCGTCTCGACGGTGCAGGCCCAGATCGGCCGGCTCGATCACTTGTTCAGCGGGATGCTGAGCCGCCCGGTCGTCGATCTGGCGCGGCGACTGGCCGAGACCCTGCCGGCGCCGCTCGAGAAGGTGCTGTTGCTGAGCACCGGGGCCGAGTCGAACGAGGCAGCGGTCCGGATGGCCAAACTGGTGACCGGCCGGCACGAGATCGTCTCCTTCGCCGGATCCTGGCACGGTATGACGCAGGGCGCGGCGGCCGCGACCTACAGTTCGGGTCGGAAAGGCTATGGACCGGTCTCCCCCGGCAACCTGGTGTTGCCCACCCCGAATCCGTACCGTCCGGACTTCACCCGACCCGACGGGTCGCTGGACTGGCAGCGGCAGCTGGATTTCGGCTTCGACCTGATCGACGCGCAGTCGGTCGGCGCGTTGGCCGCGTGCCTGGTCGAGCCGATCCTGTCCTCCGGTGGGGTGATCGAGCCACCGCCGGGGTACTTCGCCGCGCTGCAGCGTAAGTGCGCGGAACGCGGCATGCTGCTGATCCTGGACGAGGCGCAGACCGGACTGTGCCGGACCGGCTCCTGGTACGCCTTCGAGCGGGACGGCGTCGTGCCGGACATGCTGACCCTGTCGAAGACGCTGGGCGCGGGCCTGCCTCTGGCGGCGACCGTGACCAGTGCCGAGATCGAGGAACGGGCACACGAACGCGGCTTCCTGTTCTATACGACCCACGTCTGCGATCCGCTGCCCGCGGCGGTCGGGAACACCGTCCTGGACGTGCTGATCCGCGACCGGATGGACGAGCGGGCGGCGGAGCTCGGCGCCGTCCTGCGGTCGGGACTCAGTGAGATCCAGGATCGGCACGAGGTGGTCGGTGATGTGCGGGGCCGCGGGCTGATGCAGGGCATGGAGCTGGTGGTCGACCGCTCGACCAAGCAGGGTGCTGCCTCGCTCGGCGCGGCAGTGACCGCGCGATGCCTGGAACTGGGTCTGCACATGAACGTGGTGCAGCTGCCCGGGCTTGGCGGCACCTTCCGCATCGCGCCGCCGCTGACCTGTTCGGCGGACGAGATCCGGCTCGGTTGCGAGATCCTCGATCAGGCAATCGGTGACTGCGTGACGAATCAGATCGGCTGACCGCTGGTCGCGTCCCGGACCTTTCGTTTCACGTGAAACGGCGGAAGCTCACTCGCGTCCGCACCCTGGGTTTCACGTGAAACGTCTGGGGCGCCGCGCGATCGACGGCCCGCATCATCGGGATCCGACGTGAAACAGCGGACCCGAGCACGATGTTTCACGTGGAACGCGTCCGGGCTCCCGTTCCCCGCGACGGCCTCGGGCGGGTGCGCCCGTTTCACGTGGAACGTGCTGCGCCGAATTCGGCAATCATCGTCGCCCGCGGCGTGGTGCGGCGGAGCGAACGAGATCGCACCGTAGCGTGCAATGCGACCGGCGAGTCGGGGCAACGACGCGAGATCTCGTCCGGACCATGCCCGAAGAGGAGGCGAATTCTTGAGTATCGACACGGCGATCGACCTCGGCGAGTCCGGCGTCGACATCGATCTCGATGACACACCACTGGCCAGGGCTTCTCTGGCCGCGATCGAGATGCGTTCGGGGGAACTGACGATGCCCCGGCCGCGACACCGCCGGGTGTTCTCCGTCGCCAATCAGAAGGGCGGCGTCGGCAAGACCACCACGACCGTCAATATCGGCGTGGCACTGGCCCGGGCCGGGCTGCACGTCCTGGTGCTGGATCTCGACCCCCAGGGGAACGCCTCCACCGCGCTGGGCGTCGAGCGAAAGGTCGGCACGCCATCCGTGTACGACGTCCTGCTGGGCCACATCACCCCGGCCGAGGCCATCCAGACCAGCCCGGAGGCACCGCGCCTGGGCTGCATCCCGGCCACCATCGACCTGGCCGGCGCGGAGATCGAGCTGGTGTCCCTGCCCGAGCGGGAAATGCGCCTGCGCCGGGCGATCGAGGCGATCGACACCTACTACGACTACATCCTGGTCGACTGCCCACCGTCCCTGGGCCTGCTCACGGTGAACGCGATGACTGCGGTCGACGAGGTCCTCATCCCGATCCAGTGCGAGTACTACGCACTGGAGGGGCTCGGCCAGCTGCTGCGCAACATCGGGATGGTCCAGGAGCACCTGAACACCCGGCTGGTGGTGTCCACCATCCTGCTGACCATGTACGACGGCCGGACCAAACTCGCCGAGCAGGTCGCCACCGAGGTTCGCAACCACTTCGGCGACCTGGTGCTGCGCACCACCATCCCGCGATCGGTGAAGGTGTCCGAGGCCCCCGGGTTCGGCCAGTCGGTGATGACGTACGACCCGGGTTCGCGTGGAGCCATGTGCTATCTGGACGCCGCTCGGGAGATCGCCGATCGTGGGACGAAGGAGCAGGCATGACGCCGAAGGCACGCGGCGGGCTCGGACGCGGACTGGCCGCGTTGATCCCGACCGGACCGACCACCACGACGGTGGCCGACGTCCTGATCAACGGGGGTCCCCCGGCCAAGCGGGAGAACCCGCCGCTGGCCCTGGTCACCTCGCCGATCGAGGACACCGGTGAGAAAGCGGCGGAGCCGGCGACAGCGTCCACCGAGGCGGGCGTCGAGGCCGTCGCAACCGGGACGGGCGTGCCGAACCCGGCCGGGCCACGGTACGAAGAGGTGCCCCTGGACCGGATCCGGCGCAACCCCCGCAATCCGCGGACCGTGTTCGACGAGGACGCGATGGCCGAGCTGGCGCACTCGATCCGGGAATTCGGCCTGTTGCAGCCGATCGTCGTCCGCGAGGTCCCGGGCGAACACTACGAACTCGTGATGGGCGAGCGCCGTTGGCAGGCCGCGCAGCGGGCCGGCCTGAGCACCATCGCCGCCATCGTGCGGCGCACCCAGGACGCCGACATGCTGCGGGATGCGTTGCTGGAGAACATCCACCGCGCGAACCTGAACCCGCTCGAGGAGGCGGCGGCCTACCAGCAGTTGCTGGAGGAGTTCGACGTCACGCAGGAGGAACTCGCCTCCCGGATCGGCCGCAGCCGACCGGTCATCTCCAACACGATCCGCCTGCTGAAGCTCCCGATCGCCGTTCAGCGGCGGGTGGCGGCGGGCGTGCTGTCCGCAGGTCACGCGCGGGCGCTGCTGGCCCTGACTGATCCCGAGGATCAGGAACAGCTGGCTGCCCGCATCGTGGCCGAGGGCCTGTCGGTCCGGGGCACCGAGGAGGCCGTGACGCTGATCATCGGCCGGAAGGCTCCCCGCCGTCGGGCCGCGCCGCCCAGACGATCCATTCCGGGGCTGGAGAACCTGGCGGGCGCGCTGTCCGACGCCTTCGACACCCGGGTGCGGCTCGAACTGGGCCGGACCAAGGGGCGGATCGTCGTGGAGTTCGCCACCCAGGACGATCTGCGCCGGCTGGTGGCGGTGATGGCGCCCTCCGCCATCGACGCCGCCGGCCACCAGGCGACCGGTTGACCTGGGGCTGATCACTTCGGGCGGCCATCCGCAACACGGACCTGCTGCCCGAGGTGATCAGCCCTGGCCCGCGCACCGGCGACCGCCCGGCGGGCTGCCCGGAAGCGGATCGGAAGGTCGCCCGGATGGCGGGCCCGCGGGTCAGCGACCGCGGTCGACGGCCCGTTCCACCAGCTCCGCATAGACCTCGCCGAGGTCGCGCCCCGCCGCCAGGACGGCCATCGGCAGCAGCGAGGTCTCGGTCAGCCCCGGCGAGACGTTGACCTCGAGGAACTGCACGGTGTTGTCGGGCGCGACGATGGCGTCGGTGCGCGAGACGTCCCGCAAGCCCAGGGTCCGGTGCGCACCCAGCGCCAGATCGGCGACCGCAGCGGCGACCTCGGCGGGCAGCCGGGCGGGCGTGTAGTACGTCGTGAGGCCCGCGGTGTACCGGGCCTCGTAGTCGAAAACTCCGCTCTGCGGGGCGATCTCCACGGCGGGCAGGGCGGCCGGACCATCGGGGGTGTCCAGGACGGTGACGGCCACCTCGATGCCGTCGACGAACTGCTCGACCAAGGCGATCTCTCCGTAGCCGAACGCACCGACCAGTGCGGCCGGCAGTTCTGCGGCGGTCCGGACGGTGGCGGCGCCGAGGGCGGAGCCGCCGTGTTGCGGCTTGACCATCAAGGGCAACCCGAGGTGCCCGATCAGCAGGTCCATCAGCGTCCCGGCCCCGAGATCACGAAAAGTGCTGTGGGACAACGAAACCCACGAAGGAGTGGCGAAACCTGAACGGCGGAGCAGGTTCTTGGCGATGTTCTTCTCGTACGAGAGGCGGCAACTGGCGGCGACCGAGCCGACGTAGGGGATCCCCACCATCTCCAGGATGCTCTGGATCGCCCCGTTCTCGCCCCGGCTGCCGTGCAGGACGACGACGGCGGCGTCCGGCCGGTGCGCGGTGAGCCAGCCGATCAGCTCGCCGTCGGTGTCCCGCTGGGTGACCGCCAGGCCGCACCCCTGCAGCGCCTCGTGCAATCGGGAACCCGAGCGGAGCGACACGTCTCGCTCATGCGACAGCCCGCCGGCCAGCACCACCACATGTCGGGTCATCGACGCTTCTTCCACCTCTCCCGTTGGATGCGCCCTCACGCAGTGTCCGGTGCCGGCGACGACGGCCCGGCGACCAGCCGCGCCGGACTGGTGCCGAAGGTGCGCATGACCTCCAGCTCGTCGGCGATCACCCCGGCCAGCCGGCGGATCCCCTCGGTGATCCGATCGGGTGGCGGGAAGCAGTACGACAGGCGCAACTGGCGGGTACCCAGACCGTCCGCGTAAAAGGCGGTCCCCGGAACGTACGCGACCCGGGCGGTGACCGCCCGGGGCAGCATGGCCGAGGCGTCGAAACCCTCCGGAAGCGTCACCCAGACGTAGAAGCCACCCTCCGGCGACGTCCAGGCCGTGCCCTCGGGCATCAGGTCGGCGAGTGCGGCGAGCATCGTGTCCCGGCGCTCGGCGTACGTCTGGCGGTACTCCTTGATCTGGCTCAGCCAGTCGAAATTGGCCAGGTACCGGGAGATCAGCATCTGGTTGAACACCGGAGGGTTCAGCGTCGCCGCCTCGTTGGCGAGCACCAACTTCTCGCGCACGGCATGCGGCGCCAGGACCCAGCCGACCCGCAGGCCCGGGGCGAACGTCTTGGAGAAGGAGCCGAGATAGACGACGTTCTCGGCGTCGTCGGCGCGGATCGCCCGCCGCGGGCGGCCGTCGAAACCGAGAAGCCCGTAGGGGTTGTCCTCCAGGACGGCGACGCCGGCGGTCCGGCAGATCTCGACGATCGCCGACCGGCGGTCGTCGGCGAGCGTCACTCCGGCCGGGTTGTGGAAGTTCGGAATGGTGTAGAGCAGCTTGGCCCGGCGGCCGGCGGCCCGGACGGCGTCGATCGCCGCGACGAGCGCCTCCGGGATGAGGCCGTCGTCGTCCATGGCGACGTGGACGACTTCAGCCTGGTAGGAGTGGAAGGTGCCGAGCGCCCCGACGTACGACGGCGCCTCGGCCAGGATGACGTCCCCCGGGTCGATGAAGATCCGGGTGGTCAGGTCCAGCGCCATCTGCGACCCGACGGTGACCATGACGTCATCCGGGTGCGCCCTGATCCCTTCCAGCGCCATCACCTGGCAGATCTGCTCCCGCAGCTCGGGGATGCCCTGTCCGGAGCCGTACTGCAGGGCGACGAGCCCTTCCTGCGCGACCAAACCCGCGGCCTCGGCCGCCAACGACTCCAACGGCAGCGACCGCAGGTAGGGCATGCCGCCGGCCAGGGATACCACCTCGGGGCGGTTCGCGACCGCGAACAGTGCGCGGATCGCGGATGCCCGCATCCCGCTCGTGCGCTGCGCATAGCGCTGGACATGCCGGTCCAGGCTGGTGCCCGTCATTGAGTTCCCTCCGCGGAAGGTTGGGCGACATCGTAGTTGGCGCGGCCGGCCGGGACGCCGCTCGACGGGCCGGAGAGTGGCGGTCCCCGTCCCGGGCGGGTGGGAGCCAACCAACCCCGGGCCCGATCGCCCGACCGGAAACGGGCACCGATGTGACGCCGGCGGCTCGGCCGCGGCCGGCCGGTGGGACCCGCCTATTCTGGTCGGGGCGGTTCCGGAAGGACCGCCTGCCGGGCTCCGCGCGGTCGGGCGGAGTCGACGGGGTCGGACGTCGTCGACAGGGAGCGGTGTGACGCAAGCGCTGGTGCCGCTGTCGATGTCGACGATCGGGTTCATCCCGAAGTGCTGCCGTAGCTGCGTTGCCTGGGAGCTCGAAGCCGCTGCGGCCCGGACGGCGGCCGATTCCGGCGAGGCCGAGTTCGAGAAGGAGATCTGGCTCTCCGGCGTCATGCTGACCTGGGGTTCCGCCGGGCAGATCGTCACCGTCGACGATGAGCCGGTCGGTTTCGCGTTGTACGCCCCGCCCACCGCGGTGCCGGGTGCCGCGGCCTTTCCGACCGCGCCGGTGTCGCCGGACGCGGTGCTGCTCACCACCGCGCGAATCGAACCGCTGCACCGCGGGCGGGGCCTGGCCCGGTACCTCATGGACGGCGTGATCCGCGAGCTCACCCGTCGGGGCGTGCGTGCCATCGAGCTGTTCGGCCGCGAGGACGGTCCGGACGACGGTGCGACCGGCCCCGGGTGGACCGCCGACGAGCACCGGGTGGGCGAGGATGACATCCCGCCGTGCGTGTTGCCCGCGGGGTTCGCCCGCGCCGTCGGCTTCACCGAGGTCAAACCCCATCACCGGTACCCGCGGCTGCGCCTGGAGTTGGGACGGGACATCGGCTGGAAGGCCCAGGTCGAAGCGGCCCTGGAGGAGCTGTTCGCCAGTGTGTCCATCCCGGCATCGCCGCCGCCTGCGGTCCGCGAACTGGTCGGCGCCGGGGCCAACCGGGCCGCCGCCCGGGCTCAGGCGGAGTCGCGGATGCGGCGTTCGTGGGCCAGCAGATCGGAGAATGTGAACGTGCCGGTGTGCGGGTCGTCGCGGCCGTCCAGATAGAGCCGCTTGACCGCCACCAGCATTCCGTCGGCCAGCTGATTGCGGAACTCGGACGTCAACAGTCGACCGCGCTCCGCCGGGTTGGACAGGTAGCCCATCTCGACCTGGATGGCCGGCATCCGGGTCAACCGCAAGATGTCCCAGGGGCGGTGGTGCACCCGGCAGTCCGCGAACCGCGTCCGGGCGACCAGCTCGCGCTGGACCAGGCCGGCCAGGGTCTCGCCGACCGTCGAGGTCGCGCCGGAGTCGGTGCCGAAGTGGAAGGTGGCGATGCCGCAGGCGTGCGGGGACGGCGATCCGTCGATGTGCAGGCTGAGCAGCAGGTCGGCGCCCACCGAATTGGCGAAGGCCGCCCGCTCCTCCTGAGAGGGATTCTCGTGGGCCCCCCGGGTGAGCACGACGGACATGCCGGCCGTCACCATGCGGGAGCGCAGTCGCTGCGCGACGTCGAAGGTCAGGTCGGCCGCCCGCGCGCCGTCGACGGTCCAGCCCGGTTCGTCCGCTCCGTGCGCCGGATCGATGACGATCCGCTTGCCGTGCAACCGCGGGCCGGCCTGCCGAACCAGCTGGTACTCCCGCAGGTACTGGGGTCGTCCTCCGGTGACCATCCGGCCGATCCGGTTCAGCTCCTTGTAGGTCTGCGGCCCGAAGACCCCGTCGTCGGCCAGCCCGCGGTGCCGCTGGAAATCGCGCACCGACTGCTCGGTGAGCGGCCCGAAGATGCCGTCCGGGCGGCCCGTGTTGTAGCCCATCTCGGCCAGCCGGGTCTGCAGCGCCATGACGTCGTCACCGGTCGTCGCGGCGGACAGGGTGTGCGACAGGGTGCGGGAGCCCAGCGCCCACCGGGCGTCGGTCAGCGAACGGGCGGTCACCGGACCGACGATGCCGTCGGCAATCAGCCCCCGCCGTTGCTGGAAGTCCCGGATGGCCTGGTCGACGTGGTCATCGAACTCGACCTGCATGCGGTCCGAGCCATTCAGGCCGGGTAGCAGCTGCAGGCTCGCCAATGCGTCCCGCAGGTCGGCCACTGCCGGCCCTCGATCTCCGCGCCGCAGCAGCATCGCTCTCCCTGAGGTCTCGTCGGCGAATCGGTCGGATCGGCCGCGGTGGTCGGACGACCACCCTTTGACTGACGCATCAGCCACGGACGGGTTCACATCAACCGTGCAGTCGTCTCTCACACTGATCCGATGGGCCCGCGCCGCCCATCATTGTGCCCCTGTTGCGGCCGGATGCCCGCCATTGCCGGCCCGGCGTCCCGCAGACCGCCGGACGCAGACCACCGGACGCAGACCGCCGCCGACCGGCGGGGCCAATCGGCGGCGGAAGTGACGGGCGGAGCCGGTCAGGCGAGCACGTCGGCGAACTCCTTGAGCAGGGCGGCCTTGGGCTTGGCCCCGACGACCTGCTTGATCGGCTTCCCGCCCTTGAACACGAGCATGGTCGGGATGGACAGGATCTGGTACTGCTGGGCGATCTGCGGGTTCGCGTCGATGTCCAGTTTGGCGACCGTGACCTTGTCCTCGTGCTTGGCGGCGATCTCCTCCAGGATGGGCGCGACCATCCGGCAGGGCCCGCACCATTCGGCCCAGAAATCGACGATCACGGGCTTCTCGGACTGCAGGACGTCGGTGGTGAAACTGTCGTCGGTGACCTTCACGGTGGCCATGGTGACCCTCTCTGTCGGTGGGGGTGGGACGTGTCGGATGCGGGTGGTTCAGACGCTGAGCGCGTCGGAGAAGGCGGCGGGTGGGAGGTCCGGCATCGGGTCGTTCGGGTGCGCGGCGCCGATCACCTCCGCCTCCTCGGGGGCCGGGTGCGCGGCCAGGTAATGCTGCGCGTCCAGGGCGGCCGCACATCCGCTGCCGGCGGCGGTGATGGCCTGCCGGTAGGTGTGGTCGACCAGATCGCCGCAGGCGAAGACCCCGGCGACGCTGGTCCCGGTCGAGGCAATGGCCTCGACGTGGTGACCGGTGAGCACGTAGCCCTCCTGGTCGACCGCAACCTGGTCCCGGAACAGTTCGGACCGCGGGTCGTGCCCGATCGCGACGAACAGGCCGGTGGCGGCCACCTCGGTCTGCTCGCCGGTGCGGGTGTCGGTGACGGTGACTCCGGTCAGGCTGGTCTCGCCGTGCAGCGCACTGACCACGGCGTTGGTCAGCCACTTGATCTTCGGGTCCTTGCGGGCCCGCTCGAGCATGATGGCGCTCGCCCGGAACTCGTCCCGCCGGTGCACGATCGTCACGGACCGGGCGAACCGGGTGAGGAAGGTCGCCTCCTCCATCGCCGAGTCACCGCCGCCCACGACCAGGATGTCCTGATCGCGGAAGAAGAACCCGTCACAGGTGGCGCAGGCGGAGACGCCGCGCCCGACGAGCCGCTGTTCGTCCGGCAACCCGATGTACCGGGCCGCGGACCCGGTGGCCAGCACGACCGCGCGCGCCCGGTGCACCGTTCCGTCCACGGTCACCGTCTTGACCGGCCCGGACAGGTCCACCTGTTCGGCGTCCACGGTGCGCAGGTCCGCGCCGAACCGCTCCGCCTGCTCGCGGATCTGGGCCATCAGCTCGGGGCCCATGATGCCGGCGGGGAAACCGGGGAAGTTCTCCACATCGGTGGTGTTCATCAGGGCGCCCCCGTAGGTGTAACCCTCGAACACCAGCGGCTTGAGCTCGGCGCGGGCCAGGTAGATGGCCGCCGTATAGCCGGCCGGACCCGACCCGACAACGATCACGTCGTGCACGCGGTCACCGTCGGCGTCGACCGGCGCCGCCGCGGCATCCGGCACCGCCGGGATCGCGGCCTGGACCGCCGGGATGGACACGAACTGGTTCACGACATCTCCCTCACGCAGCTCCGGCACCGGCCGCGCCCGGCCCGCTCGACCCGGCTGCCGCCAGATGATGGCTGCTGCACGATGATAGGGCGGGTCCGTGCTGGCACCCGCTACTGCAGTCAGCTCAACGCCCGGCGCGAGCGGATATTCCCCGGTCAGCTGCCCGTGACGGTGATCTCGTTGATCTTGGACTGGAACTGGTTGTCGGGCGTCTGCCCGAGCTTGACGACGTAGACGATCAGGAACTTCGACTTCGGCGCGTTGGTGAGGTCGACGGTCGCGACGCCGTCCTTGACCATCGCCCACCCCAGCTTGGTGGTCGAATCGACCGGTCCCGGGGTGAGCGAATCCGCGGTGCGAACCTCGATCACCGTGTCGTTGTTGCAGGCCGGACACGGAGCGACGCTTTTGACGACGACCTGGTTCGGCGTCACCGGGTGGTCGAGTTCCAGGGTGATGCCGACGCCCGATTTGAGGGTCGGGAACTGTTGCTTGTAGACCCAGGTCAGCCAGAAGGAGCCGTCGTTGGCGTCGAAGGCCCGGTCGACGTAGTCCTTGTAGTCGGGAGTGCCGTCGCCCTCGGGGTCGTAGACGGCGCCGCCGACGATCGGTACCGGTCCGGCGGCCGCCGGACCCGCCGTCGTGGCGGGCGCGCTGGACGCAGCGGTGGCGTCGGCGTTGGGCGCGGAAGTCGCCGTGGCCGAATCGATCATCGGCAGCTCGTCCGGGGCACTGTTCTGGATCGAGGCCATGAACTGGTTGGTCAGCCCGCCGAGCGCGATCACGATCAGGATCGCGAACACCGCCAGCACCACCCCGGCGAGGCTCAGCTTGGCCCGTCGTTCCCGGATCAGCCGTCGGTCGGCCGCCGACAGTGGGCGATTCTCCGGGGGCGGCGGAGCCTCGGACCCGCCGGGCGCGTTCTCCGGGCTGCGCAGCAGCGCGGCGATCGCGCCGACCGCGTGGATGCCGTCCGGCTCGTCCGGGTGCAGCGCCCGCTCGGCCAGCGCCGACAGGGCCTCCGGCACCGTCGCTACGACCTCGTCGGCCGGCACCTCCCGGCCGAGTCGGGTCGGTGCGGCCGGCAATGGCACCGAACCGTCACCCTCCGCGCCCGGGGCGGCCAGCGGCCAGCTGCCGGTGAGCATCAGGTACAGCAGTCCGCCGATCGCCCGGATGTCCTGGTCGGGGGTGGCGGACGCGTGCGCGATGACGTGCGAGAGCCGGACCTGTCCGTCGAAGTTCACCCGGACGAGGGAAGGGTGGATGGCGCCCAGCGAGACGCCGTTCCGGTGCGCCTCGGCGACCGCTTCGGACAGCTTGGCGGTGATCGAGGTGGCGACGTCGGCATCCAGCGGGCCACCGGAAACCAGGTCGGTGAGCGTCGCACCGTCGACCCACTGCCCGACGACGTACGACTGACCGTGATCGGTGCCCACGTCCAGGGTCTGCGGCAGGCCGACATGGTGCAGCTTGCCGGCGCGCAGGGTGCGGGCAACCGTCGCCGACGTGCCGGTGGTGTCCGGGAGGATGGTGACCGCCATGTCCCGGGGCAGCACGGCGTCCTTGGCCCGCCAGAACCACTGACCGGCGCCGTCCGAGGCGATCAGGTTGACCAGCCGGTACCGTCCGCCGACCATCATCCCGGGCTTGAGCGGGGATTCCGCGGCGGCCGCCGGGCCGACGGGGCCCACCGTCACGGTCTGGGTGGCCTCGGCGTCCGGCTCGTCCGGTGGCGAGGGTGGCTGGGTCGCCGATGCGATCTGGTCGCGCTGGACCTCGGTCGTCGCTTCCGGATCGTCGGTCGCGAAATCGTCGACGGCGGGCCCGCCGTTGCGGTTCTCGGGCACCGTTTCGGACACCTGCTCCCTGTTCGTGGACGACGGACCGGCCGGTCCCGCGGCACTGTCAACACTCACAGCACCCGCCGGGGCGGAGCTCGCCACGGACGGGTCGCCGCCCACGAGCGTGCCATGCCCCCCGTTCCGGACGCGTGTGGACGCGTCCGGGTTCACTGCGGCGGTCGGTGCGGTGACTGGATCTCGGCGGCTCCGACCGGTCAAGCGGGCCAGGAACCGCCGGCGGAGCGGGTCGAGCTCCTCGACCCGCAGCAGCAGCGCCAGCCCGGCGATGATCACGAGTCCGACCGGCGCGCAGACCAGGATGCGCACCAGCGCCTCGGACAGGGTGTCCACCGGACCGTCGCCGACCAGCTCGCCCAGCCCGAACGCCGCCGCTGCGCCGACCGCGCTGGCCACCACCATCTTGCCCAGGGTGATCAGCGTGCGGCCGGACCCCATCGGCCCGTACCGGTGCCGCAGCCAGACCTCCCCGACCAGCGCCCCGACGAGGTAGGAGACCGTGGTGCCCAGAGCCATGCCGGGCACGATCAGCTCAGGGGTCAGGGTCATGCAGGCGATCAGCAGCGGGATCCGCACACCGACCATCACCAGGTTGATCAGGGCGGGCGTGCGGGCATCCTTCATTGCGTAGAACACCCGCATCTGCATCAGGGTCACCGCGAATGGCACCAGGCCCAGAGCCAGCGCGGTGAGGGTGCCGCTGAGCACGACGACGTCGGCCAGCTTCACCGCCCCGTACATCGAGGCGACGATCGCCAAGGCACTCGCCAGCACGATCATCCCGGCCGCGACCGGCACCAGCGCGACGATCGACAGCCGGTTGCCCAGCGAGGCGTCGTCCTTCATCCTTTCGTACTGGCCGGCCGCCGCGTGCCGGCTCATCCGCGGCATGATCGCGGTCAGGATGGACACCCCGATGATCCCGTAGGGCAGCTGGAACAGCAGCGACGCGAACGCATAGAGGGAGATGCCGCCGACGAAGTTCGCCGACGCCACCTGGGTGATCACGATGTAGCCGGCCTGGGAGATCAGCACGTACACGACGGCCCAGAGCATCAGCTGCCCGGCCTCGAGCAGCCGCCGATCGCCGCCCCAGCGCCAACGGAACCGGAAGCCACTGCGCAGCAGGGACGGGACCATCACGATCGCCTGGACGACGATGCCGAGGGTGGTCCCCAGGCCCAGGATGAGGAACTGTTCGCGGGTCAGGCCGGACAGCGCGCCGCCGCCGGCGGCGGCGTTCGCCGGGTCACCGGTGGTGGTCAGCAGCACGATGCCGACCCCGATGACGACGAGATTGTTCGCCACCGGCGCCCAGGCCGGGACACCGAACTTCTCCTTGGTGTTCAGGATCGCCCCGAACAGGGCGGCAATACCGTAGAAGAAGATCTGCGGCAGGAGCAGCCAGGCCAGGCCGGTCGCCAGGCCCCGGTCGACCACGCCGCCGCTGCCGGCCAGGTAGACCCGGGTCAGCAGGGGGGCCGCCGCGACGGCCAGACCGGTGGCGGCGATCAACCCGACGAAGGCCATCGTCATCAGCCGCTGGGTGTAGCCCTCGCCGCCGTCGGCGTCGGCGCGGGCGCGGGACAGCAGGGGAATGGCCACCGAGGTGAGCACGCCGCCGATGAGCAACTCGAAGATGATGTTCGGCAGCGTGTTGGCGATGGTGTAGGCGTCGTTGACGGCGCCGAAGCCCAGGAACGCCAGGATCACGACCTTGGCGAGGAACCCGGTGGCCCGGCTGACCAGGGTCGCCACGGCCATCACCGCGCCGGCGCGGACCACCCCGGCGGTCCGCGCGGTCTTCATCCCCGCGACGTCGTCCCGTACGGGGGACAGGGTCGGATCGGTCGCCAGCAGGGCCTCGTCGGGATCCGGCCGATCGGCGGGGATCGGACGGCCGGCGGTGGGGTGGGTGGTCACGAACGGAATTCCTGTCGATTCTCGGCACCGTCCGGGGGACGGTGGGGGCCATCACCGGGGGGTGTGGTGATGGCGATCCGATCGGCCGGCGGGCCCGGGACGGGTCCATCGGTCGAGGGCGCCGCGGCCGCGGCGATCCGGGCCCGTCGGCTGCGCAGCCGCTGCCGGATCCGGAGGAAGACCATGATGACCAGCACCCCGCCGGCCCCGATGATCAGGACAACGGTCAGCGCGCCGTAGGCGCTGGACTGGACGGTCAGCTGCACCGGGGTGCCCCAGGGCCGGCCGTCCGGTCCGATCAGCGAGGCGGTCACCTGGAACTGCCCCGAGCGGGTGACCTCGGTCGGGATCTTCACCTGCTGCGACCGGCCGGCGGGGATGATCTGCACCGGCGCGTCCGTGACGGTCAGGCCGACCATCTCCCCGCCGGTCAGCTCCACGGTGACCGGGACGTCGTACGCGGTGTTGTTCTGCACCGTGAGCAACAGCGGCGACGTCGACGACGCGAGGGTGTAGTTGTTCCCGGTGTCGGCGATCTGAACGCCGGAGCGGATCGTGGACACGGTGCTCTCCACGGTGTCCAGATTCGCATCACCGACCGTCGGATTCGTCCGGAACGCGGTCGACGCAGCGGTGTCCAGGGCCCGGTCGAGCGGGTCGAGCAGGGTCGCCGGGTCGACCGGTTGGGCGACCGAGGCGAGCCCACCGCGCAGGGCCGCGAGGTCGCCGCGGTCCGAAGTGATCCGGTTCAGGTACGCGGGGGTGAGCTCCTGCGCGCGGGCGACGTCCGGGTAGTCGGTGGTGCCGGATCGGGACGGGGAGGCGGCCAGGTCGGTCACCGTCCGCCCGGTGATGATCCCGCTGCGGCCCAGGTCACCGAGCAGCTGGACCAGGCCCTGCAGGCCGGCGCTGTCCGGCGACCAGCGGCGCAGCGGGGCGAAGACCGCCGGGGTGACGGTGCCGTCGGCGCGTTGCTGGGCCAGCAATGCGGTGAGCGAGTTCACCTTGGTGGCCCAGCCGGTCGGCTGCCGGTTGTCGATGAGCTTGTCCAGCCCGCCGAGTACGTCGGTTCGTGCGATCACCGACGGCAGCCCGTCGGTACCCCGATCCGGTGTGATCAGCGCGGCGGCGACCGGCGAGCCGGCGGTCGGTTCGGGCACGGCGACCGAGGCGTCGGACAGCAGGCCGGTGCGGGCGCCACCGGCCATCAGGGTGGACAGGGTGGCGCGATCGACGGCCCCGTCGATCGGATAGGCGGTCGTGGAGGCCGCCGTGCCGGTCGCCGTGGGCAGGTCACCCCACACTCGCCTCACCACCTCCTGTCCGTGTTCCTGGGCCGCGGTCACCTCGGCCGTCATGCCGGCCCGCACCAGGGCGACCACATCGGGATCGCCGTAGGGCAGCACCACGACCGGTCGGGTCGCCGCGATCGCATGGAGCCGTTCGAGGAAGGACGCCGCGGCCTCCTGGCCGGTTCCGGCGACGGTCCCCGGAATGTCGCCGGCCGGCCGGTCCACGGCGTCGGGTCCGTTCGCCTCGGTGGGCGCGGGTCCGGTCGCCGCCGTCGCGGGGGCATCGGTGCCGGTCGGTTGACCGCCGGCGGTCGCGTCCCGACCGTCCACGTCCTCGATCACGGCGACCGGCGGTTGCGCCGCACCGGGCGGGGCAACCACCCGGTACGGGCCGGTCATCCGGCTCAGCTCGTCCAACAGCTGAGGGTCGATGACGAGGGTGAGCGCATCCGGCGGCAGGGCCCGGGCCGAGTCACCGGCCAGGCTGGTGAGCAGCAGGTCGAGTCGACCGCCGGGCGAGATCGCGGCCAGCAGGTCGTCGTTGAGGAACACCCCGTCCACGCCCAGGTGCGGAACGTCGACCATCGGCCAGATGAAGTTGAACGGGGTCGGTTCACCGGCCGGCGGGCCGATGTCCCCCGTGCTGCCGGGCACCGAGAGCACGGTGACCAGCAGGTGCAGCTCGCCGATCCGCGCCTCCAACGGTCCGCCCGGTAACACCACCGCACCGTTGACGTTGACCATCACCGGGTAGACGCCGGGCGCGCCGATGGCCAGCGAGTCCGACCCGGTCAGCGCGGTGGTGAAGGCGAACGGCTGGACGGCGCCACCGGCCAGCGTGCCGGGGATCGGCTCGAACCGGCTCGGCACCTGCGCGATCGGTTGGGACGGTTCGGCGAGCTCGTTCTGCACGTCGGCGGTCGACGCGAGGGCCGATCCCCGCTGGAAGCGGTACGCGAGGTCGACCAGATCCTCGGTCCCGGTATTGCGCATCGTGCCGGTGATCGTCAGCGTCTCGGGTCCCGTCGCGGTGACCAGGATGGGGGTGATCGACGTGACGTCGAAGGCGAGCCGGCCGACATAGTCCCCGTAGGGCGCGACGGTGACAGTGCGCTGCACGTCGGGACGTGGCGCTCCGGCCGGGGCGGTGACGCTGCCGGCCGCGGCCGGTGACGCGCCGAGGATCGCGGCCACCACCAGACCGGCCAGGACCAGGAACGGGCCGAACGGACCGCGCCGGCGGAAAGCGCCGATCCGTCGCCGGCCCGGCGGGTCGGCAGGTCGGCCCCCTCGGCCACGCGTCACGCGGTGTCCGCCAGGAGTTCGACGGCGCGGCGGACCAGCCGCCGTTCACCCGCGTAGGCCAGCCGGGTGGTCAGGTCGGTGAGCGGGACCCAGGCGACCTCGGTGACCTCGATGTCGGCGTCGGACAGCTCGCCGGACACGGCGACCATCAGATAGTGATGCACCCGCTTGTGGATGCGGCGACCCTCGGCGACGAACGTGTAGTCGACACTGCCGAGCCGCGCGGTGATCCGGCCGCTGATCCCGGTCTCCTCCGCGACCTCGCGAATCGCGGCTTCCTCATGCGTCTCACCCGCTTCGACGTGGCCCTTGGGCAGCGACCAGCGCAGGCGACCCCGCCGGTCGAGCCGGCCGATCAGCGCCCCCGACGCCGTGCCGTCGAGAGTGCGGATGACCAGGCCACCCGCCGAGGTCTCGTCCGCCGGTCGGCGGGGTCGGCCCGGCCCGGGCACGCGGCGACGGGCGGGAGGCATGGGCCGATGGTAGTGCGGCACCATGCGTCGAACCCGGCACTCAACGCCGTCGCAACACGCCGGCAACACCGGCGATGACGCGGACCCACCACCCCGGGGCCCGGTTCGCGGACGGGGTGGTCCGCCGGCCGCACGGTCCGCGGCGGGCCGCCGGGTCGATAGACTGGCCCGTCGTGTCCAGTTCGCCCAGTGCCCCGCAGCCGGCAGCTCCGTCGGTCGGCGGGCGGTTGTCCGAGCTCCAGCGGACCGCGGTGGCCGACCTGCTGCGCATCGCGCCGGTCGCCGATGACCTCGGTGGCCGCTTCACCGCCGCCGGTCACCAGTTGCATCTGGTCGGCGGTTCGGTGCGCGACGCGCTGCTCGGTCGGCTCGAGGACGACCTCGATTTCACCACCGACGCCCGCCCGGAGCAGGTGTTGGCGCTGGTGCAGGGCTGGTCGGAGAGCGTCTGGCAGACCGGGATCGAGTTCGGCACCGTCGGGGTGGCCAAGGCCGGGTTCCGGATCGAGATCACCACTTTCCGATCCGACCTGTACGACGGGGACACCCGCAATCCGGTGGTCACGTTCGGCGACACCCTCGACGGCGATCTGCTGCGCCGCGATTTCGCGGTCAACGCGATGGCCGTGTCGGTGCCCGGGCACGTGTTCGCCGACCCGTTCGGCGGGTTGGCGCAACTCGCGGAGCGGGTGCTGGACACCCCGGGCACACCTGAGCACTCCTTCCGGGACGATCCGTTGCGGATGCTGCGGGCGGCCCGGTTCGTCTCGCAGCTCGGCTTCCACCCGGCGCCCCGGGTGGTCGCGGCGATGACCGCGATGGCCGGGGAGATCGAGCGCATCACCGCTGAGCGGGTGGGTGCCGAGCTGGAGAAGCTGATCCTCGGGGCCCACCCGGTCGACGGGTTGCGGCTGCTCACCGACACCGGGCTGGCCGACCGGATCCTGCCCGAGCTGCCGGCCCTGCGCCTGGAGCGGGACGAGCATCTGCAGCACAAGGACGTCTACGAACACACCCTGACCGTGCTCGAGCAGGCGATCGCCCAGGAGGTCGACGGTCCCGACCTGGTGCTGCGGTGGGCCGCGCTGATGCACGACATCGGCAAGCCGGCCACCCGCCGGTTCGAACCCGGCGCCGGCGTCAGCTTCCACCACCACGAGGTGGTCGGCGCGAAGCTGGCCCGCAAACGGCTGCGGGCGTTGCGGATGCCCAAGGCGCTGATCGACGACGTCGCCGCGCTGACGTTCCTGCACCTGCGTTTCCACGGCTACGGCACCGGTGCCTGGACCGACTCGGCGGTCCGCCGGTACGTCACCGACGCCGGCCCGTTGCTGCCCCGGTTGCACAAGCTGGTGCGCGCCGATTGCACCACCCGCAACCCGCGACGCCGGGCCGCGCTGCAACGGTCCTACGACTCGCTCGAGGAACGGATCGCCCAGATCGCGGCCGCCGAGGACCTGGCCCGGGTGCGGCCGGACCTGGACGGCAACGCGATCATGGCGCTGCTCGGCATCCCGCCCGGGCCGCTGGTCGGCCGGGCCTGGTCGTACCTGAAGGAACTGCGCCTGGAGCGGGGTCCGCTCGATCGGGATGCCGCCGAGGCGGCGCTGCTGGACTGGGCCCGCCGGGAGGGCATCACCACCGGTTGACGAGCGATCGAACGGTGTGCGGCACCGGGGGCTCGGCGCCGCGGACCATTGCATCGACGTGCTCAGCGGCCGGTGGTCGACGGGGTCGGCGAGCCGGAGCCGCCGACCTCCGGCTGCCGGCCTGCGGCCGTCGTCGCCGAGCAGCACGTTGCCCGGCTTGACGGCCCGATGGGCGACGCCGTGCCGGTGCGCGACGTCGAACGCGTCGGCGACGGCGTCGACGATGCCGATCATCCGGTCCGGCGGCAACCCGCCGGCGTCAGGCTGAGGGGCGCCCGGTGCGAAGCAATTCCTTCGTCGCCGAACCACCTCAGAGCACCCCTGGCGGTGCTCGATGCCGGACTCGCAAGCTCGGCCGAGTCAGGCCCGGTTGCCCGGACCGCCGGTGCCGTGATCGGTCAGCTCGACCGGACCGCCGGGTTCGGCGTGCGCGACGACGGTGACCGGCCGGCCCGGCCGGCGCATCAGGTGGCGCATCGCCCAGCCGTAGCCCCAACCGGTGACCAGGAAGACCGCGGCGACGAGGATCACCGCGCCGAGCCCGTTGCCCTGCGCCGGCACGATCAGCACCCCGAGGCAGAACGCCAGCACGTAGGACAGGTTGTTCGCCGTGTCGTACAAGGCGAAGACGCGCCCGACGTAGGCGTCGTCGGAATCGGCCTGGACGACCGAATCCATGCACACCTTGCTCGACTGGTAGGCGAACGCCACGGCGAAGGTGGTGACCAGCGTCGACCAGATGGTGAAGCGGCTACCGAAAACGAGCACCGCCACCGCCGCCACGGTCAGCAGGATGACCAGCCAGCGGGTGCGACCGAGCCGGCGAACCACCGGAGCGGTGACCACTGCGCCGCTGAACACACCGAGCGCTCCGACGGCCAGCACCTCGGCGATGCCGGCCGGTCCCGGCCGCAGCACCCAGAGCGGCTCGGTGAAGTACTTCTGGAACAGCAGCAGGACGACCATCGTGCACATGCCGAAGTTGAACCGGACCGCCATCACCACCAGCACCGCCGACCCGACGGTCGGGCGGGCGATCACGTGGTGCAGTCCGCTGGCGAAACCCTGGAGGACGGCCCGCAGGGTCTGGGCCGGTTCGTCAGTCTCGTCCGGACCCAGCTCCATCAGCCGGAACCGGGTGGCGATGAGTGCGGACGCCAGATAGAACAGCAGCACCGTTGCGGTGACGATCGCGACCCGGCCGTTGGAGTCGCCCAACAGACCGCGCAACGCGATCGCATACCCGCCGCCGGCCGCGGTGGCGATCGCTCCCGACGTCGTGGCCAGGGCGTTGGCGCCGACCAAGGAGTCCTTCGCGACCGTGTGCGGCATCGATGCGGAGAGCCCGGACCCGACGAAGCGGCCGACCCCGGTGATGAGCAGGGCGGTCACGAACAGCACGATGTAGGGCAGCCCGGCGGCGATCTGCACGGCCACCACCGCGACCAGCAGGCACCGGATCAGGTTGGCCCAGACGATGACCCGGCGTCGGCTCCACCGGTCCAGCAGGGCGCCGGCAAACGGGCCGATGAGCGAGTAGGGCAGCAGCAGCACGACGAAGCCGAGGGCGATCTCGGCCGGCTCGGACTTGCGCTCGGGGCTGAACAGCACCAGCACGGCCAGGGCGCCCTGGAAGGCCCCGTCACCGAACGAGCTGAGCAGGCGGACGAACACCAGCCGGCGCAGCGCGCGCACCCGCAGGAGGTGTCCCAAACCCCGGACCGAAGGACGCGCGGACACGGCGGTCACCGGGGTCGGCGGTCCTGCGGTCACGGTCGAACGGTACGCGCGCCGGCCGGGAGTTTCCCACCGGCCGGCCGCCGGACCGCTTGTTCGGAGCGCGCGCCAGGGCCGCGGAACGGAGAATGCGATCGATGGGCCAGGCTTGCCGAGCGAATCATCGACACCCATCGGCGATAGGTTCTCGGCGATCGAGCGTGCGAGATCGCCGCCGGGAGGAGGCGCGATGAGGGAGATCGACGCCTTGCGGGCGGGGATGCTGCTGGTCGCCACCCCGGCGCTGCGTGATCCCAATTTCCGGCGCACGGTGGTCTACCTGGTCGCGCACAGCGACGAGGGCACCGTCGGGGTGATCCTGAACCGACCCAGCGAGACAGCGGTGCAGAACGTGCTGCCGACCTGGGCATCACACACGGCCCGGCCGCACGCGGTGTTCGCCGGCGGGCCCGTGCAGACCTCGGCGGCGATGTGCCTGGGCGTGTGCCGGACCGGCACCGACCCGCGGCAGGTGTCCGGGGTGGTCGGCGTGACCGGCCCGGTCGTGCTGGTGGATCTGGACAGTGATCCGGCGGTCGTCGCCCGGTCCCTGCGGGGCATCCGGATCTACGCCGGCCGGGCGGGGTGGGACGCCGAGCAACTCGTCGACGAGATCGTCGAGGGTTCGTGGTACGTGGTCCCCGGACTGCCGGACGACGTGCTGGCCGGGCCGCGGACCGACCTGTGGTTCAGCGTGCTGCGCCGCCAGCCCTACCCGCAGTCGTTGCTGGCGTACCACCCGGGCGACCCCACCCGAAACTGACCGCGCGGATCGACGACGCCGGCGCGGACGAAGTCGTTCTCCCGCGTCCCGTCCGTCACATTCGGGGTCGATTCATCCGCGTACCGGCCGGCACTGGCGAGGTCCGCGACCGCATGCGGGGCGGGCTGCGGTCGGTGGACCGGAGCCGGCGAACCCGAGCCGGTGGGTCCGGCCGGTCCGACCCATCGGGACGGACCCGGAGAGCCGAGCCGGTCGCGGGCTGCCGCCGGGCCGAACTGCCAGGTCGCGGCGATCCGGTCAGGCCGAGCCGGTGGCCGGTTCGGCCGCGGGTTCGCAGACGGGCTCGGTCGTCCGGGTGAGCTTGCTGCAGCCGCCGCCCCCGCAGCCACAGCCGCCGCACCCGGCACCGTCGGCGGCGGGCCGCCGGGCCGGAACCGGTACATGCCGGGCGGCCCGGTCGCCGAGCGTCCCGGCGGCCAACAGCAGCGCGAACACCGCGGCGAGGGCGACCACGAAAAGGATGAGCGCGCCCACGGACGACAGCGGCAACGCCACGATCAGGACGGCGACCACCAGGGCGATCGCGGCGGCGCCGAGCGCGACGGGCGCAGCGACCCGGTTGGCCACCGCGAAGGCCTCGTCACTGGCCATGCTGGCGGGGGTCCGCACACCCATCCGGCCGTCCCGGGTCAGCGCGCCGCCGCGACCGCGCAGGCCAACGGTGCCGGACAACCCGGCCAGCAACAGCAGCAGGGCGGCCAACGGGATGGTCAGGGCGAGGGACGCGGTCGACACGGCGACCATCCTATTCGGCCCGGGAGCGGAGGGTCGGCCCGCGGGCACCGGTCGCCGACGGGTCAGCCGGACCGCGTCGGGCGCAGACCATGCCCCCAGAGGTCGCGCAGCAGCGCGATCTCGGCCAGGTGGTGGATCGCCTCCCGATGGATGTGCAGGATCAGCGCGGCCATCGAGTCGGATTCGAATCCCGGTTCCCGGCAGTTGGCCGCCAGGTCGTCCGGACCCAGAGCCTCGATCCCGGCCATCCAGCGGCTGTACCCGGCGTCCAGGTCGGCCAGCGCCCCGGCGGCGGTCGGTGGGTAGGCGTACGAGGCGTAGTCGATCGGCGGTCCGTCGAAGTAGCGGGCGTTCCGGTCGCCGAAGACGCCGACGACCAGGTGCGAGAGCCGCCAGGCGATCGTCGTCATCGGCGCCGGGTCCGCCGGGTCGACCGCGAAATCAACCCGCATCGGTCCGGTGCCGAACTGGGCGGTCGGTGCCGGCGCGCCGGCCGGCCGGACCGACCAGCAGCCGGGCACCGGCTCGAAGAAGTACTCGTCGTCGGTCAGCCCGGCCAGCCGCGGCCGGGCCTGCGCCGCCCAGTGCCAGGCCAGTTGGGACGCCAGGAGCGCACCCCAGGACGGCTCCGCGGTCGTGCTCGTCATCGTCTCCTCCTCCGTCCGGGTCCTTCGAACCGGAGCGTGCCATCGACCACCGACAGGTACCCCGCAACGCCGCTACCCGGGCCGGTGATGACGACGGCGGACCCTGCCGACGCCCATCGGTGCGCCCGACCCGATGCCCGCGGCCGCGCAAAGCCGGTGATCGCGGGCGGACCGGCGGAGTAGACTCCCGCGCATGGCGGTGGCCCTGCTTCTTCCCCGCCGCGCTCACCGGTGCTGACCGGGATCTTCCCGAGTGGTACGGCGAGCGCGGCGATCCCTCCTGTCCCGCAGGAGGGATTTTTTGTGCGATCGACACGGGATTCGTCACAGGCAGACCCCGCACCGGTGAGAAAGCAGGAGCAGACGGCATGACGACGCAGAGCCAGACCAGGATCGCCCACTCGGCCGGCGAGGACTCGGCTCCGCCCTTCCGCTACACGGCGGCGCTGGCGAACGACATCGAGGCCCGGTGGCAGGACCGGTGGGAGGTGGAGGGCACCTTCGAGGCGCCCAACCCCAGCGGCCCGCTGGCCCCGGCCGACGGCTCGCCGGTCCCCGTGGACAAGCTGTACCTGCTGGACATGTTCCCGTACCCGTCCGGCGCCGGGCTGCACGTCGGCCATCCGTTGGGCTACATCGGGACCGACGTCATCGGCCGGTTCATGCGGATGACCGGCCGGAACGTGCTGCACACCATCGGGTACGACGCGTTCGGCCTGCCCGCTGAGCAGTACGCGGTGCGCACCGGCACCCACCCGCGCACCACCACCGAGGCGAACATCGCCCGGTACCGGGCGCAGCTGCGCCGGCTGGGCTTCGCGCACGACCAGCGACGGAGCGTCGCGACCACCGATCCGGGGTTCTTCCGCTGGACCCAGTGGATCTTCACCCAGCTGTTCGAGGCCTGGTACGACGAGTCCACGCAGCGGGCACGACCGATCGCGGCCCTGGTCGAGCAGTTCGCCACCGGCACCCGGGCCACCCCGGACGGCCGCACCTGGGCCGAGCTGAGCCACGTCGAGCGGCACAAGGTGCTGGCCGGTTTCCGGTTGGCCTACATCGACGAGGCTCCGGTGAACTGGTGCCCCGGCCTGGGCACCGTGCTGTCGAACGAGGAGGTCACCGCCGACGGGCGCAGCGCCATCGGCAACTACCCCGTCTTCCGGCGCAACCTGCGCCAGTGGATGATGCGGATCACCGCCTACGCGGACCGGCTGCTGGACGACCTGGACCGGTTGGACTGGCCGGAGTCGGTTCGTTCGATGCAGCGGAACTGGATCGGCCGCTCCACCGGGGCGACCATCAGCTTCGCGGTCGCCAATGCTTCACGTGAAACGTTGGATGACAACGGGTCCCGAGGAGTCGAGGTCTATACCACACGCCCCGACACATTGTTCGGGGCGACCTACATGGTGCTGGCGCCGGAGCACCCGCTGGTCGATGCGATCACCACTGCCGGCTGGCCCGAGGGCACCGACGAGCGGTGGACCAGCGGCGCCGGCACGCCGGGCCGGGCGGTCTCGGACTACCGGTTGGCGGCCTCCCGCAAGTCCGACCTGGACCGTCAGGAGAACAAGGAGAAGACCGGAGTCTTTACCGGAGCATTCGCGACGAACCCGGCGAACGGCCGGCCGTTGCCGGTCTTCATCGCCGATTACGTGCTGATGGGCTACGGCACCGGCGCGATCATGGCGGTGCCGGGCCAGGACACCCGCGACTGGGAGTTCGCCACGGTGTTCGGTCTGCCGATCGTGCGGACGGTGCAGCCGCCGGCGGACCACCCGGACGACGAGGCGTACACCGGCGACGGCCCGGCGATCAACAGCGCCAACGACGAGATCGACCTGAACGGTCTGGATGTCGCCACGGCCAAGGCGGCGATGATCGACTGGCTGGCGGCCCGCGGAGTGGGCCGCGCGCGCACCCAGTACAAGTTGCGGGACTGGCTGTTCTCCCGCCAGCGGTACTGGGGCGAGCCGTTCCCGATCGTCTACGACGAGCACGGCGTGGCCATCTCGCTGCCCGACGATCAGCTGCCGTTGACCCTGCCGGAGGTCTCGGACTACTCCCCGCAATCCTTCGACCCGCAGGACGCGACGTCGGAGCCGGTGCCTCCACTGGCCCGGGCGACCGAGTGGTCCACCGTGGAGTTGGACCTGGGTGACGGTCCCAAGACCTACACCCGTGAACTGAACGTCATGCCGCAGTGGGCGGGTTCGTGCTGGTACGAGCTGCGCTACCTGGACCCGACCAACGACAAGACCTTCTGCGACCCGGAGGTCGAGCGGTACTGGATGGGCAAGGACCCCGCCCGGCCGGGCGATCCCGGCGGGGTCGACCTGTATGTCGGCGGCGTCGAGCACGCGGTGCTGCACCTGCTGTACTCCCGGTTCTGGCACAAGGTGCTGTACGACCTGGGCCACGTGTCCAGCGAGGAGCCGTACCGCCGGCTGTTCAACCAGGGCTACATCCAGGCCTTCGCCTACACCGACGAGCGCGGCCTGTACGTCCCCGCCGATGAAGTAGTCGAGGTTTCCGCCGATCGGTTCGAACATCAGGGCCGGCCGGTGAACCGTGAGTACGGCAAGATGGGCAAGTCCCTGAACAACGTGGTGACGCCGGACGAGATGTGTGAGCGGTTCGGCGCGGACACCTTCCGGATGTACGAGATGGGCATGGGGCCCATGGACATGTCCCGGCCCTGGCAGACCCGCGACGTGGTCGGCTCGCAGCGCTACCTGCAGCGGCTGTGGCGCCTGGTCGTCTCGGAAGACACGGGCGAAACCGTGGTGTCCGACGCCGAGCCCGACGAGGACACCCTGCGGTTGCTGCACCGGACGATCGACGGCGTCCGGGCCGATTACGCGACGATGGGCTACAACACCGCGATTGCCAAGCTGATCGTGCTGACCAATCACCTGACCAAGTCCGGTAGCCCGGTGCCGCGACCGGTCGCCGAGGCTCTGGTGTTGATGACGGCCCCGTTGGCCCCGCACATCAGCGAGGAGATGTGGGCTCGGCTGGGGCACTCGAAGTCGCTGGCGCACGGTCCGTTCCCGGAGGCGGATCCGGCGCTGCTGGTGGCCGAGCAGGTCGAGTACCCGATCCAGGTCAAAGGCAAGGTGCGGGGTCGGATCACCGTCGAGGTCACGGCCGCGCCGTCCGACATCGAGGCGGCGGCCCTGGCCGAGCCGCGGATCGTCGAGCTGCTGGCCGGGGCGACTCCGCGCAAGGTGGTCGTCGTCCCCGGCAAGATGGTCTCGATCGTTCCGTAGATCGCCGGTTCATCCCGCGTCGGCGTCCAGGTCCTCGACCGGACTCGGACCGGTCGGGGTCCGGCCGACCGGAACCGGGTCGCGAAGCCGGCTCCGGTGCTGTCCCGGCCAGTCCATCAACCCCGACCACTGACGAGGCCAGGCCCATGCAGAAGTTTCTGATCGGCTGCTACACCTTCGGCGCCGGCGGCCGCGGCCGGCGGATCGAGGTCGTTGGTCACGACCCGACATCGGGGCGGTGGGAGCTGCTGACCGATCAGGACATGGCCGAACCCATCGCGGGAATGTCGGACACCGAGCGGCCGGAGTCACCGTCGTACCTGGCCTGGCATCCGGACGGACGGCACCTGTACGCGGCCGGCGAGGAGTCCGACGGCCAGGTGTGGGCGCTAGAACTGGCGGCCGGCCGGCGTGCCCTGGGCGTCCTGGGGTCGGTGACGACCGGTGGTGCGCACCCGTGCCACCTGGCCGTCGATCCCACCGGCCGGGTCCTGCTGACCGCGAACTACACCACCGGCAGCGTGGCCGCCCACCGGCTCGGGGCGGACGGCCGAATCGTCGAGCTCAGTCACCTGGTCCGGCACGAGGGGTCGGGGCCGGACACCGACCGGCAGGCCGGCCCGCACGCGCACATGGTCTATTTTGCGGACGACACGCTGGTGCTGGTGCCCGACCTGGGGGCCGACCTGATCGCGGCGTACCGGCTCGACCCGGTCACCGCAACCCTGGCCGCCCTGGCCCCGTCGACGCTGCCCCCCGGTTTCGGCCCGCGGCACCTGGTCGCCCTGCCCGGCGACCGGGTGGCCGTGGCCGGGGAGTTGAGCGGGGAGATCGCCCTGCTCGGACTGGACCGCACGGCCGGCACGCTGGCCGTGCTGGACGTGCAACCGGGTTCCGAGGTCACCGACCCGCCCGCGGCGCCGAGCGGGATCGGCCGCACGGTGGACGGCCGGTTCGTGCTGATGGCCAACCGCGGCCCGGATACCGTCGCAAGCTTCGCCGTCCGCGGCGACCGGGTCGACCGGGTGGACGAGACGCCCTGCGGCGGCAGGCTTCCCCGTGACCTGACCGTCCTGGGTGACCGGGTGTACGTGGCGAACCAGGAGAGCGATTCGATCACCGTGCTGCTCCTGGACCCGCGGACGGGTGCGCTGAACGGCACGACCAGCCGGTTCGACACGCCCAGCCCCACCCAGGTGCTGCCCATCCCGGACTCGACCACCGAGCGGAGCTGACATGGCGGAGCACCGGATCGTCCGGTTGCAGGTGCAGCGTGAACCGGTCAAGGTCGGCCGCGCGCCGCTGCGCACCTACCGGCCGGAGGCGATCGTGCCGGTGGACCGGCTGGTGGCGGGACCCCGTGGTGTGCGCGGGGTGACCGGCGACGGCGAGGAGATCCTCGACGTGCACCACCAGGACCACCCCCGGTCCCGGGACCGCAGGGGTCGGGCCGGCGTGCTGTTCATGGGCACCGGCGACTACGTCGCACTCCGGGCCCGGTACGGGGAGCATGTGGTGGACGGGATCGCCGGGGAGACCGTCCTGCTCGATGCGCCCGCCGGACTGGCTCGGCTGGGCCTGCCGCCGGTCGTGACGGTCTTCACCGCCGATGGCCCGGTGGAGCTGCGCGACGTCCGGGAGGCCGATCCGTGCGTTGAGTTCAGCCGGTTCTGCCTGCGCCAGGAGCCGTCCCCGGTGGTGGACGACGACGTCCGGAAGGCGCTGGTGGATCTGGACTTCGGCGCGCGCGGCTACCGGTCGGTGGCGGCCGGCGCGGCCACCATCCGGCTCGGCGACATCGTGGGCATCGGATGAGTGACGATCGGCTGACTGCCCCCCGGGACCGCGCCGCGTTCCTGGCCGGGTACGACGGGGCGATGCTGCGGTGGCCACCCGGTACCGATGTCACCGATCTGACCTCCGATTTCGGCACGACCCGGGTCTACTCGTGCGGCCCCGCGGCGGGGCCACCGGTGGTGCTGCTGGCCGCCTACGGCGCGACCTCGGCCGAGTGGAACTCGCTGGCCCACGACCTGGCCGCGGACCACCGCGTGCACGCCGTCGACGTGCCCGGTGACCCCGGTCGCAGTGTGGCCGGCGGCACGGCGATCGAGACACCGGCGGCCATGCGCCGTTGGCTGGGGTCGGTGCTCTCCGGGTCAGGGCTGGACGCCGCCCACCTGGTCGGCCATTCGTACGGGGCGTGGATCGCCCTGGACTTCGCGCTCGGCGAGCCCGCGCGGGTGTCCGGGCTGACCCTGCTCGACCCGACGATGTGCTTCGGGCCGATGCTCAAGGGCTTCATCTTCCGGGCGACACCGGTCATGATGCGACCGTCGGGACCGCGGCGCACCGGACTGATCCGTTGGGAGACCCGCGGCGTGCCGTTGAACGAGGAATGGCTCGCGGTGACCGCGCTGGGCACCGACGCCTTCGGGCTCACCTCGACCATCCCCACCAGGATGCCGCCGGCCGCGGCCTTCGCCGCCCTGTCGGCCCCGACCACGGCGGTCTTTGCCGGGCGGGGCCGGGTGAACCATGCGCGCACCGCCGCCAAGCGGGCCGCCGGCCGGTCGCCGCTGATCACCGCGCACATCCTGGCCGACGCGTCCCATTACGGGCTGCCGATGACCCACCCGCAGCAGATCGCAGCCTTCGTCCGGGGCGTCTGACCCCGTCCGACGCCCGAGGCTCGGCCGGGTGTCCCGTTTGCCCGGCGTCGGGCCGGGGTATTCGGAGCCTGAGCCGGCCGCTGCCGCCGGCCGAGCCAGGATTGCCTCGACGAAGGTGACGGTGCCGGGATGACGCAGTCCGAGAAGTCGGGATCAGCCACCGCGGGCGCCGGGCCGGACGGGCCCGAGCTCAAGCGGGTGATGGGCCCGAAGCTGCTGCTGCTGTTCATCGTCGGCGACATCCTGGGCACCGGCGTCTACGCGCTCACCGGTGATGTGGCCGCGGAGGTCGGCGGGGCGGCGTGGCTGCCGTTCCTGGTGGCGTTCGCGGTGGCCACGGTCACCGCGTTCAGCTACCTGGAGCTGGTCACCAAATACCCGCAGGCGGCCGGGGCGGCGCTGTACACGCACAAGGCGTTCGGCATCCACTTCTTCACCTTCCTGGTCGCGTTCGTGGTGATGTGTTCGGGCATCACCTCGGCGTCCACCGCGTCCCGGGCGTTCGCCGCCAACCTGGCCAAGGGATTCGGCTTCGAGCCCGGCACCTGGGGCATCGTGCTGATCGCCCTGGGGTTCATGACGCTGGTCGCGATCGTGAACTTCCGCGGGGTCGGTGAGAGCGTCAAGGCGAACGTCGTGCTGACCTTGATCGAGCTGTCCGGGCTGCTGCTGGTGATCATGGTCGGTTTCTACGCGTTCTTCGGCGCCGATTTCGACTTCTCCCGGGTGATCGCGTTCGACACCCCGGACGAGAAGAACGTGTTCCTGGCCGTCACCGCCGCGACCTCGCTGGCCTTCTTCGCGATGGTCGGCTTCGAGGACTCGGTCAACATGGCCGAGGAGACCAAGGACCCGGTGCGGATCTTCCCGAAGGTGATGCTGACCGGGCTGACCATCACCGGCATCATCTACGTGCTGGTGTCGATCACCGCCGTGGCGCTGGTGCCGGTGGGCGAGCTCGCCGCCAGCGACACCCCCCTGGTCGAGGTGGTCAAGGTCGGTGCCCCCGGCCTGCCGATCGACACGCTGCTGCCGTTCATCTCCATGTTCGCGGTCGCCAATTCCGCGCTGATCAACATGCTGATGGCCAGCCGGCTGATTTACGGCATGGCCCGGCAGCGGGTGCTGCCGCCGGTCCTGGGCAAGGTCCATCCGACCCGCTGCACCCCGTGGACGGCGATCGTCTTCACCACGCTGCTGGCATTCGGGCTGATCGCCTTCGTCTCCATGGGCAGCGCGGATGTGGTGGCGGTGCTCGGCGGGACGACCGCACTGCTGCTCCTCGGGGTGTTCACCGTGGTCAACCTGGCCGTGCTGGTGCTGCGGCGGGACCTGCCGGCCGGCCGGTATTTCCGGGCGCCGACCGTTCTGCCAATCGTCGGGATGATCACCTGCCTGTACCTGGTGACGCCCCTGACCGGCCGGTCGTCGACCCAGTACGTCGTGGCCGGGGCGCTGCTGGTGCTGGGGGTGGTGCTGTTCTTCGTCACCGTGTTGATCAACAAGAGGCTCGGCATCTCGCCCAGCCGCTGGCGCGACATGGCCGACATGGCCGAGGAGCCCGGCCCCCGCAACTGACCCCCTCCCCGCGCGGATCAACGACGCCGGCGCGGATCAAGGCCGTGGCCGTCTCCACGACGCCGAGCACCGCGGGCGGGCGCGTCATCCGGCTGACGGCTCGGCAGAGCGGTCCGGCACCACCCGGAGGGTCGACAGCACGACCCCATTCCTGGCTGATCCGGCCGTCCCGGCGACCCCACATCGCGCCACCTCAGCGCACCCCGCGCCAGTTCAGCGGACCCCGCTCCACCTCGACGGGGCGCGCGGCGACCACTGAGGTGGCGCGGCGTCTCAGGTTCCGGCTCCGGGACGCCGACGGCCCCGCCCCGCGGCATGCGGGGCAGGGCCGTCGGTCAGCCGGCTCGGATCAGCAGCGCATCAGAAGTCGATGTCGCCGGTGATGAACTTCTCCACGTTGTCGCGGGCCTGGTCGTCCGGGTACTGGACCGGCGGGGACTTCATGAAGTAGGAGGACGCCGACAGGATCGGGCCGCCGATGCCGCGGTCCTTGGCGATCTTCGCCGCGCGGACCGCGTCGATGATGACGCCGGCCGAGTTCGGGGAGTCCCAGACCTCCAGCTTGTACTCCATGTTCAGCGGGGCGTCGCCGAACGCGCGACCCTCGAGGCGCACGTAGGCCCACTTGCGGTCGTCGAGCCACGGCACGTAGTCGCTCGGCCCGATGTGCACGTTGCGCGCGCCCATGTCGCGGTCGACCTGCGAGGTGACGGCCTGGGTCTTGGAGATCTTCTTGGACTCCAGCCGGTCGCGCTCGAGCATGTTCTTGAAGTCCATGTTGCCGCCGACGTTCAGCTGCATGGTGCGGTCCAGGATGACGCCGCGGTCCTCGAACAGCTTGGCCAGCACCCGGTGGGTGATGGTCGCGCCGATCTGCGACTTGATGTCGTCACCGACGATGGGCAGCCCGGCCGCGCGGAACTTCTCCGCCCATTCCGGGGTGCTGGCGATGAAGACCGGCAGGGCGTTGACGAAGGCGCAGCCCGCGTCGATCGCGCACTGGGCATAGAAGCGGACGGCGTCCTCGGAGCCGACCGGCAGGTAGCAGACCAGCACGTCGACCTGCGCCTCGCGCAGCGCCGCGACGACGTCGACCGGCTCGGCCGGCGACTCGGTGATGGTCTCCCGGTAGTAGCGGCCCAGACCGTCGTGGGTCACCCCGCGCTGGACGATGACGCCGGTCGGCGGCACGTCCGCGATCTTGATGGTGTTGTTCTCGCTGGAGTTGATCGCCTCGGACAGGTCGAAGCCGACCTTCTTGGCGTCGACGTCGAACGCAGCGACGAACTCCAGGTCGCGGACGTGGTAATCGCCGAACTGGACGTGCATCAGGCCCGGCACGGTCGACCGCGGGTCCGCGTCCTTGTAGTACTCGACGCCCTGGACCAGCGACGACGCGCAGTTCCCGACGCCGACGATGGCTACTCTGATGGTGCTCACTGGTTGTCCTCCTGATGGTCGTCCGGAGCCGGTGCTCCGGTGGTTGAGGCTGCTGGGTTCGGGTGATGGCGATGTGCGGATTCGCCGGGCACCGGGGGTGGGCGGGGGGCGTCGTCCGCGGGCCGTCGGCCCCGTTCGGCGTCGATCAGCTCGTTGAGCCAGCGCACCTCACGGTCGGAGGACTCCAGGCCGAGCTGCTGCAGCTCGGCCGTGTAGGTGTCGAGCCGGTCCAGCGCGCGCCCCGCGGCCGACCGTTGACCCTCGCGCCGCTCCTCGACCCGACGGCGCCGACCCTCCAGGATCCGCATCCGGGCCTCGGCCGAGGTCCGCGAGAAGAACGCCAGGTGCACGCCGAAACCGTCGTCGGTCCACGACTGCGGACCGCTGTCGCCGAGCAGGTCGGCCAGCCGTTCCTTGCCGTCGGCCGTGATCCGGTAGGTCACCCGGGACCGCCGGGAGGACAACGGCACGGCATCCGCGTCCACCACCGGCTCCTCGGTGGAGATGTGCCCGGCCGTCTCCAGCCGGCGCAGGGTGGGATAGAGCGAGCCGAAACTGAAGGCCCGGATGGTGCCGAGGGTCGCGGTGAGCCGCTTGCGCAGCTCGTAGCCGTGCATGGGGTTCTCGGCCAGCAGGCCGAGGACGGCCAGTTCGAAGACGGTGGAGCTCTCCTTGGCGATGGTGCACCCCCTGCCGCGTCGTGCGTCCGCGCCGGCCGGGCCTCCGCGGCGCCGCGCGCACGGTATGACAGGCTGACGATGTCGGTCCCCGCGCTACAACGCGCGGTTATATCGACACGATACATCGCGCGGCCGACTGCCCGGTTCGGGCCGCGCCGGTGTGGCTCAGTTCCCGTTCGGGGGTTTGCGGCCACACAAATGATTGGTGCACCAAGGATTGGTGTATCATTTGTCCATGACCGTGACCCAGGACCTCGCCTCGCCTGCGGATGCACCGCCTGCTGATCCGCTGGCGCTGGATCAGCAGGTGTGTTTCGCCGTGGTCGTCGCCGCGCGAAACGTCGTGGCGCTGTACCGGCCCATCCTCGAGCCGATGGGCCTGACGCACCCGCAGTACCTCGTGATGCTGGCGCTCTGGCAGCACGCGCCGCTGTCGGTCAAACGGCTCTCCAGCCTGCTCCAACTCGACCCCGGAACGCTCTCACCGCTGCTCAAACGGTTGGAGTCGGCCGAGTTGGTGGTTCGCCGCCGGGACGCCGCCGACGAGCGGCAACTGGCCGTCGAGCTCACCGACCGGGGCCGGGCCCTGCGCGAGCAGGCCCTGCAGGTGCCGCCGGCGGTCATCGAGCGGCTGGGAATGCCGGTCGGCGAACTCCAGTCCCTGCACGCATCCCTGACCCGGGTCATCCAAGCGACCCAGATCGCCACCCACCAGGAGGCCGGCCAATGACCTACGCAGCCGAGCAGACCGGACTCTTCGGCGGCGGCAGCCTGGGCACGGTGCTGCTGATCATCGGCATGGTCCTGTCGGTGGCCATCGTGTCCGGGCTGGGGTTCATCGCGCGGATGAACGATCGGTCGGCGGAGCGGAAGGCCGCCCGCCGGCCCGCACCCGAGGGGAATCGACCCCAGAAGGGCGCCGGGGCCTGAGCGAGCGGCAACCGGATGCGGCCGGATCGCCGGGCGGGCCTCGATGACCCCCGCGTACCCTTGGCCGGGTGCGGACGCAGCGGGGTTTGGTGGACTACGCGTTGCAGCGTCGTGCGCTCCTCGCCGAGGTCCGGTCGGGCCGGGCCGGCATCGACGACGTCTGCGATGCGTCGCCGTACCTGTTGCGGGCGGCCAAGTTTCACGGTGTGGCGACCGACGTCGTCTGCCCGATGTGCCGGAAGGAACCGCTCACCCACGTGTTCTGGGTCTACGGCGACGAGATCAAGCATCTGGCCGGATCCGCCCGCGGGCCGTCCGAGCTGGAGTCGATGGCCGGGACCTTCGGTGAGTTCTCCGTCTACCAGGTCGAGGTGTGCCGGACCTGTTCCTGGAATCACCTGGTGGCCTCGTTCGTGATGGGCAAGAAGGGCGAGCCGGCGCCGCGCCGGCGCCGCGCCGCCAAGTAGCGTCCCCGACGCGGCGGAACGGCGTTGACAGCCTCGACCAGTAGCATCGCGCCGTGACCGCGACCCCTCCGGACGACCCGGCTCGGTCGATCGTCGACGACCGGGACACCGATCGAGGCGTCGACGGCACGCCGGCCCGGTCCGCGTCGCTGACGCCGACCGAACGGGTCATCCCGACCTGGACCGATCCAACGGTCCGGCGGTCCGCCGACCTGATCGGCGGACCGATGGGCCGGCACGCCCAGGTCGGTCGGAACCGGATCATCACTCCGCTGCGGGTCTGCATCCTGATGGCGATCGCGATCCTGATCTGCGGGTGGCTGTTCAAGGCCGCGTGCATCCAGACCGGTCCCGACGGCAACCTCGATCAGGGTGGTCAACGGCCCTGGATCACCGCCTGCTACACCGATGTCGTCCCGCTGTACGGCAGCCACGAACTGGACATCGGTGCGCTGCCGTACAAGGCCAGCTGGTTGGACAACGGCGAGGTCCGGTACATGGAGTACCCGGTGTTGACCGGGTTCTGGATGTACCTGATCTCCGGGGTCTCGCACGGCTATCTCGCCGTCGCCGAGGCGTCGGGCTTCCTGCCGGTCCCGCTCGACGTCGGCGCCTACTTCACCATCGGCGCCATCGCGCTCGGACTGCTGTACCTGTGGGCCGTCTCCTGCACCGCCAAGATCGCGCGCCGGCGGATCTGGGACACCGCGATCATGTGCCTGGCGCCCCTGCTGATCGTGCATGCGTTCACCAACTGGGACCTGCTGCCGATCGCGCTCACCGCCGCGGCGATGCTGGCCTGGGTGCGCAAGCAGCCGGTCCTCGCCGGGGTGCTGTTCGGGCTGGGCACCGCGGCCAAGCTCTATCCGGTATTGCTGCTCGGGCCGCTGCTGATCCTGTGCCTGCGTACCGGGAAGATGCGCGAGTGGACCCGCACCGCGGTGGCCGCCGCGGTGGTCTGGCTGGTGATCAACGTCCCGGTCATGCTGGCGTGGCCGGCGGGCTGGTACGAATTCATCCGGCTCAACTCCGAACGCCCGCCCGAGTACGACTCCTGGTACTTCATCGTCGCGACCCTGTCCGGTTCGCCGATCTGGGACAAGGCCCCCGGGGCGAGCAGTCCCAGCCTGGTCAACGGGCTGTCGCTGGCCCTGTTCGTGGCGGCCTGCCTGGTCATCGCCTGGTTCGGGCTGGCGGTGCGACGCCGTCCCCGGTTCGCGCAGCTGGCGTTCCTGGTGGTGGCCGCCTTCTTGCTCACCAACAAGGTCTGGTCTCCCCAGTACTCGCTCTGGCTCCTGCCGCTGGCCGTACTGGCGTTACCGCGGTGGCGGCCGCTCCTGCTCTGGCAGGCCTCGGAGGCGATCGTCTGGGTGCTGCTGATGCTGTCCTTCGCCGGCGAGGCCAACAAGGGCCTGTCGATCTACCCGTTCATCAACGCCGCGCTGGTGCGGGACGCGATGGTGCTGTACCTGGTGTATTTGGTCGTCCGCGACATGATGCGCCCGGAGAGGGATCCCGTGCGGATCGCGGGGGACGACGACCCGTCCGGCGGGGTCCTGCAGGACGCTCCGGACCGGTTCACCCTGCCATCGTTGCCGGTCTGGTGGGCGCGCCGGCGGAACCGGGGGCAGGCCGTCCCGGAAGCCCCGAATGACTCGAATGCCCCGCGCGCCGTCGAGGCCCGGGATGCCGCGGACGGACCTCACGACCCGGATGCGCCGGATGTCGCAAACGGGCCGGCGACGGACCCGGACGATGTGATGGCCGACCGTCGCTGAACGCGCCCGATCGGGTGATCTGCTCGTCGTACTCGCTGAATCGTCATACCGTTGGGTGTCGTCACGTCAACGGGTCCCGTCGGAGGGACCCGACCGCGGGACGGTGCGTTCCCGCCGGTGACCGGCCCGCGATGCCGGGTTCGGGGCCCGCGGTGGCGGTTCGGTTGGCGCACGGGGGAGCCAATGTGGGTACGGAGTTGACCGGCGGCCGTTCGGGGCTGTCCGACCAGGTCGCGGTGCACCGGATCGACGATCCGGCGGAGGTGCGGCGGGTTCTGGAGGAGCTGACCCCCCTGGCGGAACGCGAGGTGTGCAGCGCGCTGCCCGGGGGGCCCTGGGACGTGGAATTCCTGCGCAGCTCGTGGGACAAGGACACCGCCATGCTCGACCGGGGGGTCGCCCTGCGCGAGCTGGTGACGCCGCAGGCGGTCAGTACCCCGGCCGCGCTGGAGTACTTCACCGACATGGTCGGCCGCGGCGCCCGGATCCGGGTGTCCCGCCGCGTCGTGCAACGGGCGCTGCTGCTGGACCGGCGGATCGCCCTGGTGCCGGCGGCCATCGAGTCGGACGGCGGTGCGGCCCTGTTGGTCCGGGAACCGGCGATGCTGCTGAGCCTGTACCAGCAGTTCGACGCGATCTGGCGGTCCGCGAACTCGGTCGGTCATGGCGCCCAGGACCTGCTGGAGGTCGAGAGCGTCAGCGAGGTGCTGACCCTGCTGGCCGCCGGGCTGACCGACGACGCGATCGCCCGCCGGCTTCAGGTGTCCCACCGGACGGTGCAGCGCAGGGTCGGCGCGGTGATGGAGATGCTCGGCTGCACCAGCCGGTTCTCGGCGGGCGTGCGCGCCCACGAACTGGGCTGGCTGTGAGGGCGGTCCCCGGTCCGTCCCGGCCCGTGCCGATTTCCCGCCCGGACGGTCTATTTCCAGCATATCCAACATAAATGCCGGTGATCCGCGCCGGGAGCGGCCTCGACCCGATTTCCATCGATATCCGCGCCACTGAACATGAAAATAGCGAAGAATGCGCCGACGGCCATGGTACGAATGGATTTTACGAGCACGGAAAGTTCCCTCCGACGAAATGCTGAGTGGGGATCGATGACGGTGCTGGGGAAATCCTCACACACGTCCCCAGGCCCGCCCGGTTGCTGACGCAAAGACGTCATCGCCGTCTCTGACGGCCCCGGCCAGCACTCCGCGGGCGATGATGTCGGCCGGATCGGCCATCCCGACCGGACCGGTCGAGCGGCCGCGCCGATCGGCACCCGCGATCCGCACCGACGGTCCCGCGGCCCAGCGGCGGGGGTGCGGCCGGCCCGTGCGATCGAGCAGGTGGAACGTCGAATCGACTGCCAGAGCGCCGGTGTGGCGCGCGTGGGGGGTTCCCGCGCCGACCACCACCTCGGACCCGCCACCCTCCCGAAGCAGGGTCCGAACCAGCGGGTCCCGGGTGCGGCACAGGTCCGGAGCGGGCAACCGCGCGTCGACCAGGGCGTCGACGACGACCGGCGAGCGCAGCGCCGCACCACCGACCAGGATCCCGCCGCCGACCGGCTCGGCGTACATTCCCGAACCGACGAATCGAACCACGCCGGCGTCGAGAAGTGCCAGCAATTGGCGCAGTCGGCCACGCGGCGGCCCGCTGGTGAGCGAGCTGGACAATGAGTCGAACCAGCCCAGCGCGTCGCGGGCCACCGACTCGTCGGTGAAAACACCCCGGGCGTCGAGCGCGGCGACCGTACCGGTCGCGTGGATGAATGCCGCCCGGGCGGCCAGCCGGGCCGGGAAATCCGGCCGGCCGGGCTGGGCCAGATCGCGCCGGACGGTTGCGGCGATGTCCACCGGCCGGCCACGCCCGGCGGGTGCCCCCCACCAGTCGGCGGGGAAGCGGAACCGGTGATCGGGCACCGCCCGACGGATCAACCGTTCGGCGCCGGCGCCCGTATCCGGTCGCAGGTGGGCCGCCAGGTCGGCCAACGGCACCGCCGGCGACCACCGACCCAGAGACTGCACCTGCCGGTAATAGGCGATCATCACGGATCGCCGGATCAGCGGCCAGAGTTCGGCGCGCAGGTCGACCGATCCGGGAACCCGACCGCGGACGGCTGCGTCGGTCAGCAGATCGGCCGGGTCCGGCTCGATCGCCGGCCCGCCGATCGGCGGCTTCGCCCGGTACGGCAGCCCGGTGCGAGACCCGATGTGCAGGACCGGCTCGGCGCCGGACGGCAGGTAGCGCAGCCGGTCACCGCCCCGGTCGACGAAGCGGCCGGCGCGGCCCTGGGTCAGCAGGGCCACCAGGTCCACGGCCGTGAGCCCGAATCCGCGAACGGCGACCGGGCTACCCGGCCGCAGCCGGGACAGCTGAGAGACGTCGGCCGGCCCCGGGGGCAGGTAGCACCAACCCCCGCGTTCGGCCTGCGCGGCGAGCACCTGTTCCGGGGGCGACGGACCGACCGGCAGATGCCCCTGGGTGAGCACGACCGCGTCGACCACCAGCGGCGGGCCGTTCTCGATCTCCAGGCGTTGCGAGCCCTGCGGCGACCGCACGTCGTGCACCCGGCACGCCCGGCCGCGGTGCACCACCACCCGCAGGCCGGGGGCGTCGTCGGACAATCGCCGGAAGACCCCGGCCAGGTACTCGCCGACCCCGGCCCGGGTGGCGAAACCCGGGCACGCCGGGTCGGAACCGCCCGGGTGGGACCGATCGCGCAGCCAATCGGCCAGGGCGGGGACGGCCGGCCCGCCCGGCGCCGAGGCGGACAGCAGACGGGCCGAGCCGGCGGGGGAGTTCATCAGTAGTTCGGGCGGTTGATCCACCCGCCAGACCAGGCCGGCACCGGGTTGGTGGGGCTCGATCACGTGCAGGTCGACCGGGCGACCGCCGGATCCGGCCACCCGGGCGGCCAGGCGCAGCGCGACCGATGTGCCCAGCGGGCCGGCTCCGACGATGGCGACCCGCCACGGCCGATGGGACCAGGCCGCGCCGCGTTCAGGCACCGACCGCGCCGGATCGCCCGGATCGCGCACCGAGATGATCGGCGACGGCCTTGGAGACCAGCAGCGGCTCGGCGCGCCGGGCGCCGTCGATGGCGGTGTAGTTGGCCCGGATGCCGCGGCCGCCGAATGGCCGGTTGCCGTTGTCGTCGTCCAGCAGCGTGGAATCGACGCAGACGTGGTGCCGTGCTGCGAGCAGGCGCACCGTTTCGTCGCCGGCCCCGTAGACCATGGCCCCCATGGCCCGCTCGGCGAAGAACGGGGACTGCAGCACCGCGTGCAGGTCCTCGACCGCCCGGTAGGTCACCACGTTGAAGATGGGGGCGAACAGCTCGTCGCAGATCAACTTGTCCGGCATCGCCCGGCGCAGCACGGTCGGCTCCAGATGCCGGTCCCGCAGGTGCACCGAGCCGCCGTGCACGATCGAGTCGGCCACCCGGTGCAGATGGTCCACCGCGGAGCCCAGGGCCTGCTCGTACAACAGCGGCCCGTAATCCGCGGTCGGATCGGCGTACCGGCCGAACCGCAGCCGGGAGAGCCGGTCCCGGAGCGCGGCCACGAACGCGTCGGCGACGTCATCGTGCACGAACACGACGTCCGGGCCGAAGCAGTCCTGGCCGTTGTTGATCATCCGGATGCGCACGACGTCCGCACCGGCGGCGTCGACATCGGCCCGCGGCCCGACCACCACCGGGTTGATGCCCTGCCCGAAGAAGATCATCAGCTGGTCCGGTCGCAGCTGGCCGCGGACCTTCTCGGCGTTGGCGTACGTCCCGGTGAAGACCACCACGTCGCTGCCGGCCACCGGCCCGCTCAGGAACTCCCGCTGCGTCTGCAGGTTCAGTTCGAGCGCGTCCAGCCGGTGCACGGCCGCCAGGTGCTCGTGCAGCGCGATCGAGGCGTCCCGGATGTGACCGGACGGCCGGAACACCACCCGGTCCGCGTACAGGGCCGGCACCATCAGGTACAACACGTAGGCGTAGAGCGGGATGTTCGAGGGCATGAACACCGCGATCCGGTCGATCGGGCCCGGCCGGTAGCGGTCGATCTCCTCCCGCGCCCCGCGGAGGGTGGCAACGGCCGCGTCGATCTCCGCTTCCGCGCACCGGTGACTGATCACCGGGGTCAGCCGGTCGATCAACTCGGCCGGCCGCCGGGCCAGATGGTCGGCGAGCCGCAGCAGCACGGGCCAACGGTCCGGCGGGGCCGCCGGAACCGCGATCGCGGGGTGGGATCCCGGATGCACCAGCAAACGTCCGGCGGGGGACGACCCGTCCCGGACCGGATCCGCCGGTGCGGCCGGGGCGGTGTCCGCCGGGTCCGGCACCGGGGTCAGCCGCTGCCGCGCGATGCGACGCAACTCGGCCAGGTCGACCTTGCCCGCCGAATTGACCGGGAAGCGGTGCAGCACCAGGACGAGGTTGGGCCATTCGTGCGCGTCGAGGTGGGCGCAGATCCGCGGGCGCCACTGCGCCGCCGACGCCCCGGTCGGATCGGCCACCACGAACACCAGGCGGCAGCCGGTCCGGTCATCCGGCAACGCGACGACGGCGACCGGTGCCCCGGCGGCCTCCGCCCGGCTGGCCAGCGCCTCCGGATATAGCGTGTGACCCAGCCGATGGACCGCCCGGGCGCGGCCGATGACGGTCAGCCGGCCGGCGGCGTCGAGCGATCCGAGGTCCCGGGTGTCGAAACCCGATGCGTCCACCGGTGACCAGGGGCGCTCGCCGACCCGGACCGCGACCGGCCGGTCCGGGGAGTGGACGACGATCCGGCCGACGGTGCCGGACGGCACCGGGCTCCCGCCGTCGTCGACCACCTCGATGCGCAGACCGGGCAATGGCCGGCCGCAGGCGATCGGGTCGGCGGGTCCCGCCAGGGCGACGTTGCCCAGTTCGCTGCTCCCGTAACCGTCCAGCAGTGGCCGGCCGACGGCGGCCACGAACGCGTCCCGCAGGGCCGCGCCGCAGGGCGCCCCGCCCACGCACCACAGGCGGACCCCGCGTAGTTCGGTGGCCGGGTCCGGTGCCGCCGGCCGTCGCCGGGCGAGCAACCGCAGCCAGCTGTGGTAGGTGGCCGGGGTGGCGTCGACGACCGTCACCCCGGCGGTCACGACCGCGGCGAGCGCGGCCGGCAGCGCGGTCGGCGGCACGACCACCAGGGTCGCGGTGCTGAGCCACCAGAGCAGCACCAGGGACAGGCCGTACTGGTGGGAGAAGGGCAGCAGCGGCAGCAGCACGTCGTCCGCGCGATAGTCCATCCGATCCTGCGTCCGGCGCAGGTTGGCCACCAACGAGGGCCCGGACCGCACGATGACGCTCGGCGCGCCGGTGGTGCCGGAGGAGAAGACCACCAGGGCGTCGGCCCGCCGCCACCAGGCCGCCACCGGGTCGTCGGCCGGCCGAGCCGACCGCTCGGTGGGTGCCGGCTCACCGTCGCGGGCGTCCGGACCGGGAAGCCCGACGACGGTCAGCCCGGCCACCTGACGGGGCGACGAGCTGAGCACCACGCCGGTCACCTCGGCCCGGCGGCAGTGGTCGGCCACCCGGTGATCCTCGGCGGTCGCGTCGACGAGCACGATCGACACGTCGAGCTGCATCAGGGCCAGCAGCCCGGCCACGAAACCCGGTCCGTTCGGCGCGACCAGCGCCACGCGGTCGCCGGGTCGAACCCCGCGCTCGCGCAACCCGACGGCCAACCGGCCCGCCCGCCGGACGAGCTGCCCGCGGTCCCAGCTGGCCGGGTCGGAGCCCGGCGCCGACCGGTCGATCAGCGGCCCACTCATGCCCGGCCGCCCTCGTCCGCCGCCGCCGGGCAGGCCGGGACACGGCCGGCTGCCGGATGCTCCCACCGGCGCAGCAGGTGGTCGGCGAAGGCGTCGTCGCCGCCGATCGTCCTGAGATGGCGGCGGGTCATGGCCAGCGCCATCCCCCGGAAATCACCGTCGACGTTGTCGAACTCGCTCTCCAGCCGGAACACCAGGGGGACGGCCTGTTCCAGGATCTCGTAGATCTGGTCGGCGTAGCCCTCCGCCATGCCGGTCCGCAACGCATGCAGGCCGAAGCCGATGTGTCGTGACTCGTCCCGGCACATCGCCAGGAAGATGGACTTCGTCGCGCCGAAGGCCGGGACGTCGCGCAACGCGTGCACGATCGCCCGCTGCCCGACCAGGGCCAGGACCCCCTCGGTGACGAAATGGAACAGGGTGACGGCCTGGAGCCACCGGCCGTAGTCCAACGGCCGGGAGTGCAGCTCCCGGACGACCCGGCCCTCCAGCAGGGCCAGATCCGCGTGGGCCGGGGTGACCAGTTGCCATGCCTGGGCCAGCTGGGTGGCCGGGTCCGGGTCCAGACCGAGCACCTCCTCGCCCATCCGGAACACGGCACGGGAATGCCTTGTCTCGTCGGCGATCTGGGTACCCAGGAACAGTGAGTAGGACGCGTCCGGTGAGCCGGTCAGGATCGGGCCCAGCATGTCCAGGCCGGTGTACTCGCCGATGATGAAGGTGGCGATCGAATCCCGCAGGGTGGCCCGGAGCGCACCGGGCAGCCGTCGGTTGAGGTACAGGGCATGATCCCGGGTGAAGGTCAGGCTTTCCGCCGACCATTGTTGCCGCTCCCATCGCTGGTACAGCTCCAGTGGCGTCGGCCGGGCCGCCGCGACCAGGTCGGCGTGCCGGAAGACATCCGGGACCGGCACCTGGGGCAGCTCCCCCAGGCTGGCCGAGTCCATCAGCAGCGTGCTCCATCTCGCCATCGTCGATCCTTCCGGCGCGGGTGGGTCGTCGGTCGGCGGGCGCCCGGCGCCGACCTGTCGGCGCGTACCCGCTGTGCTCGAAGGAATAGCCGTCCCGGCGCGGCCGGGACAACGGCGCTGACGCATTCGCGCCACGCGCGTCCGGCCCTGGCGCATTTGCGTCAGCGGCGGCCGGATTGATTGACCGCGGATCTGTTGGTGGCCAGTGTCTTCCACAGCACACCGGACGTCCGGCGGGAAGCCCGCCGGACCGGCGGACCCGGGCAGAACTCCCGAAAGGAATCGGATGAGAAATGATGGTGTGGCTGTGGTTTCTCGCCCGGCACTTCCCGCGAGGTCGGAGCGGGCGGTGAATTCCCATTTCCTGCTCCAGGTCTCGTCGATGCAGTTCGGCCTCGACGGTCGCATCGACGAACCCCTGGTGCCGATTCCCCGGCGGCGGCGGTGGGGCCGTCGGTCCGGCCCGACGGTCGTGCCGCCCGGCGACGACCCAGGCGCCGACGTCGACCCGGCCGGCGCCGTGGCCGGCACCGGCCGGCCCGCAGCCGGTGACCCCGGGGCCGGTGAGCCGGCGACACTCGGCCGCCGCGGGGTCACGCCCGCCGACCAGGGCGCCCGGGAATGATCGGCGATCGGTGCCGGCTGAGCTGGCCCGAGGAGCCGGACTACCCGCTGATCGCCGGCTGGTTGCGGCCGACGTCGATGACGGCGGGCCTGACCGGTGACACGTCCGAGATCGTGACCGCCGCGTCGGTTCGCGAGCTCAACGAATCCGGCCGGGTCCGGTACCTGATGGTGCACACCGTGGACGGCCGGCCTGTTGGCGTGGTCAACTACCGCCGCACCGGCGTGGCCGCCGGATCGTTCGCGATCGGCGGAGCCATCGGCGACGAGCAGCGGTGGGGCACCGGAATCGGCTTCGAAGCGCTCCGGCTGCTCGTCGACCACCTGTTCCACGGGGAGAACGCCCACCGCGTCGAGTTCGCCACCGCGGCCTACAACCGGCACACGATGGCCATGCTGACCAAGGGTGGCTTCGTGCTCGAAGGGGTGCTCCGGGACTACCACTACCTCGACGGCACCTATCACGACCGCACGGTCTGGGCGATCCTGCGCGAGGAGTTCGAGCGCGGTGCGGTGACCTATCGCGACCGCTTCCCGGTCCGTGACGCGGTGCCGCAGGCCGACAAGGAACACGCCCGGGCCTGCCTGGTGACGTACCTGGCCGGCGACCCGCCCACCTCGATCGGGTCGGTGACGCATCGGCCGGCGCCGGCCCGGGCCTACTGACCCACCCGGCCGACCCCGACGCACCCCGACCCTGACCCCGCTCGACCCTGCTCGACCGATCCGGAAAGGAGCACCCGTGCGCGCGCTGACCGAGTACTTCTCGCTGGCCGACCGAGACTTCTACGAGCATCCGGTGCACTGGCGCCCGGGCGAACCGGACTTCCCGCTCGCGCTCGCTGCGGACCCGCCCGGGTGGTCCCGGGCCGACCGCGACGGGTGGGTCAGCCTGTTCCCGTCCGGCCGGGAGCTGCCGTGGCAGGGCTGGAAGATCCACGTCAGCACGCTGGCCGAAGCGGCCGGGGAATGCCTGACGACGGTGTCGGCCATCCTGCTCCGGCGATCGGTTGCCTTCAAGTTCCTGCGCCGGCCCGGTCTGGTCCGGGCCACCAACCTCAAGTACGCGCCCCGATCGGCCAGCGGGAAGTTCATCACCGTCTACCCGCGCGACGACGACGAGTTCACCGCGACGCTGGCCGAGCTGGACGCCGCGTTGACCGGCCGGCCCGGGCCGTTCGTGCTCAGCGATCTGCGGTTCCGGTCCGGCCCGCTCTACGTGCGCTACGGCGGGTTCCGCAGCCGCTGGTGCCGGCGGTCCGACGGCGAACGCTGCCTGGCCATCGCCGGTCCGGACGGCCGGCTGGTCCCCGACGAGCGGACGCCCGGCTTCGCCGTGCCCGCCTGGGTCAGAGCCCCGGAGATTCTGCGGTCCAGCCTGGCCGAGCGCGCCGGTGGTGACCGGCTGCCCTACCTGATCGAGTCCGCACTGCACTTCTCCAACGGCGGCGGCGTGTACCTCGGCCGGACGCCGGACGACGGCCCGGCACCCGCCGAGCCGGTGGTGCTCAAGGAGGCGCGGCCGCACGCCGGCCTGGCCGGCGACGGTACCGACGCGGTGGTCCGGTTGACCCGGGAGGCCGCCGCGCTGCGCACCCTGGCCGGGGTGCCGGGGCTGCCCAGGTTGATTGACGAGCACCAGGTCTGGGAGCACCGCTTCCTGGCCGTGCAGAAGATGCCGGGCAGCACGCTGCAGCAGTGGGTGGCCCGGTGGTACCCGCTGATCGGCGCCGAACCCGGCCCGGCCGCCCGGGCCGACTACGCCCGGCGGGCCGGCGCGGTGCTGGACCAGGTCGAACAGGTGGTCCGGGCGGTGCACGCCCGCGGCTACATCGTCGGCGACATCCACCCGGCCAACATCATGGTCGACGAGCAGGACCGGGTCGCCCTGATCGACCTGGAGGCGGCGCGGCCGGTTGCCGACGCGAACCGCCAGACCAACGGGCACGCCGGATTCGTCAGCGCGCGGGCCACCGGCTTCGAGATCGACCGGCACGCCCTGGACGTGCTGTCCCTGTGGGTCCACCTGCCGATGACCGAACTGCTGGGGCTGGCCCCCGAGCGACGGACCCGGCTGACCGCGATCGCCCGGGCCGAGTTCCCCACCGCGACCCGGCTGCGCTCCGGGCCGCCGGGTGCCGAGCGCGGCCGGCCTGGTGCGTCCGCCGCCCCAGTCGACGCGACACTCGCCGACTCGATGGCCCGGGCCGTCACCGCCTCGGCCACCCCCGGCCGGTCCGATCGGCTGTTTCCCGGTGACCTGAGCCAGTTCGAACCGGGTCAGGGCAGCGCCTTCGGGCACGGTGCCGCGGGGGTGATCTGGGCGCTGGGCGCGGCCCGGCGCCCGGTGCCGGAATCGTGGCTGGACTGGCTGTCCGTCCACGCCGACCCGCCCGGGTTGCCGCCGGGCTTCCTGGACGGGGCGGCCGGCGTGGCGTACGTGCTGGCCGGGCACGGCCGGAACGCGGCCGCGGCCACCGCGCTGGGCCGGAGCGTGGCGGCCGCCGCCGAGACCACCGACGTGTCACTGCAGTCGGGCCTGGCCGGCATCGGCTGGGCGCTGCTGCACACCGAGATCGGCGAACCGGCCGATCGGCTGGCCCGGGCCGCCGAGCTCGCCGACCGGCTGATCGGGATGATCGACGACGGGGCCGCGCACGGCGTGGACGTGCCCAGCGGACCGGCCGGCCGCGCGACCGATGCCGGCACCCTCGGCGGGTTGCTGCTGGGCTGGTCCGGTGTGGCGCTGTTCCTGCTTCGGCTGTTCGAACGGACCGGCCGCGCCGACCTGCTGACCGCGGCGGGCCGGGCCGTGCGCCGCGACCTACGGCTGTGCGTCACCGCCGGCAACGGCTCCCGCCAGGTCGACGGCGGCTTCCGGACGTGGCCCTATCTGGAGGTGGGCAGCGCCGGCATCGCCCTGGTCATCGACGAGTTGCTCGGCGCCCGGGACGATCCCGAACTCCGCGCGGCGCTGCCGGGTCTGGCCGCCGCCCTGACCAGCCCGTTCGTCGTCGACGCCCACCTGCGTCGGGGCCGAGCCGGTCTGCTCGCCGCCGCGGCCCGGCTGGCCCGCACCCGTCCCGAGCTGGGCACCGCCGCCGTCGCCGACGCTCACCGGCGGCGCCTGGACTGGCACCGCGTCGACTGGCGGGGCGAATGCGCGTTCGCCGGCGACGGCGGGCATCGACGGTCGATGGACTTCCTGACCGGAACGGCCGGCGTCCTGGCCGCCGTCGCCGCCGCGCTCGACCCGACCTGCCCGTTCCTGCCGTTCCTGCCCGCCGCCGCCCAGGCGGCGGCCGCCGACCCCGGATCGCCTCGCCGCCCCGGCCGGGCACGCGCATCCGGTTCCCGTCCGGCCGCCGAGATCCCGGGGGGAGGAAGCCATGTCGATCCTGGAATTGCAGGTTCTGCCGACCACCGCCGCGGAGTCGGAGTTCCTGGGAAGCACGATCTCGAACTCCTGCTGAGGTAGCGACCGGTCATCCGGTCCTCGGCACCCCGACCCGGCCCGCCGGCGCATCCGCGACGGCCCGGCCGTTCGTCCCGACATCTGAAAGGAGGAAACCCATGTCCGTTCTCGACCTGCAGGCCCTGCCCACCACGGCGGCCGAATCGCAGACCCTGGGCAGCACCATCTCCAACGCCTGCTGAGCCCATGGCGGCCCGCCGTCCCGCCGCGTGGCAACGCGCGGCGGGACGACGGAGCGGGTCGCCGACCCGACCATCCGCACCAGAACCCGGACCACCCGAATGTCGACCGCGGCCCGCCGCCGGATCCCAGGAAGAAGTCACCAGTGAGCAACCCACCGGAAGGCGCCGGCTCGCGAGCGGTCCGCCCGCTCCAGGTTGCCTTCGGCGTCAACCTGCTCGGCAACGCGATCGGCGTCTGCGGGTTGCCGGTCGTCGCCCTGGCGGTCACCAGCGAGATCGCCGTCGCCGGCCTGGCCGTTGCCGCGGCGGTGGTCGGCTCGACCATCTCCGGGCTGCTGTCCGGACCGGTCATCGACCGGGTCGGTGCCCGGATCGCCTGGATCGCCTCGACCTCGACGGGGTCGGCGATCGGCGCGCTCACCTGCCTGCTCTGGTTCTCCGGCGGCCTGTCCTCGTCGTTGTTCATCGCACTGTGCGCGGTCCGGGCGCTGGCCGAGGAACCCGGACGGCTGGCCACGTACGGCTGGATGCCCGAACTGTCCCGGCGATCGGGGGTGCGCCTGGAGAAGGCCAACGCCGTGGTGCGGTCGCTGAACTCGGCCGCGCAGATCGTCGGCCCGGCCGTCACCGGAATGGTGCTGGCCTGGTGGCACCCGATGGCGACCGTGGCCCTGGACGCAGCCCTGGGCGTGCTGGCCGCCGCCGTCGTGCTGTGCTGCCGGGCGGCCCGGGCCGGGGATCGGTCCATCGTCGACCCGCGATCCGGGCCGCGCGATCGTCCCCAGGGCTACCGGCGGACGTTCCGGTCCGCACTGGCGGTCCTGGCCCACGACCCGTTGCTGATCAGCATGACGGTCGCGATGACGGTGTTCGGGGCGTTGGACATCAGCATGGCGACGGTCGGCCTGACGTCCTACAGCGCCGACGTGCTCGGCGACGTCAGCTGGTACGGCACCCTGCTGTTCGGGTTCGGTGTCGGCGGCCTGATCGGCGTCATCGGCTTCGGCTACCTGGGCCACCGGCTGCCCCGGCGAGCCGCCTTCCTGTCCGGCTACATCGGGGTGGCCGTCCTCAGCGGGTTGCTGGCCTGGGGCGTGCCGTTCTGGGTGGCCCTCGTGCTCGTCCTGCTGGTCGGCGTGCTGACCAGCCCGATCGATCTCATCTACCTGATCAGCCTGCAGGAGCGGGTGCCACCGGCCCTGCTCAACTCGGTCACCGGGGTGGCGACGACGATCGTCTCGGCACCCAGCCCGCTGCTCATTCCGATCGTGGCCGCGCTGCTGGCCGAGGCCGGGCCGCAGCTGACCTTCGCCGTGCTGGCCGGGACGTACCTGATTACCTTGCTGCTGTGCTGGAGCCTGCCGGCGATGCGCAGCCCCGAGCAGGCCGCCCCCGCTCCGGCCCCCCCGTCATCACCGCCCGCCCCGTCCCCGCCGCCCGCTCCACCGGTGCCGGCGACCGTTCGACAACCCACCCAGAGCAAGGGAGATCGCCGATGAGCGCGGGCATCCTGGCCCACCCCGCGGCACCGGTGCCGACGGACCCGGCGGCCGCCGGGGCGGCCGATGCGGTGTACTTCCCCGGACTGGTCCCCACACCGTTCGCCTCCCTCGCCGCCTTCCTCACCGGCAACGAGCACGCGCGCCGGCTACTCCCGGTCGCCGACGAGGTGCTGGGTTACCGCCTGCTCGACCGCGGCCGTGACGCGGACATCTACGACTGGGAGGTCTTCGAGACCGCGCACGTCCTGGTCGGTCTCGCGTTGGCCCGGGGTGCCGAACGGGTCACCCGGACCCGGCCGATCGCCGCCGGCGGGCAGAGCTTCGGGGCGATCACCGCCGCCGTGCACGCCGGGGTCATCGGCCTGGCCGACGCCGTCCGGCTGATCGTGGCGAGTACCCGGGAGGAGATCGCCTACTTCGAGTCCCTGTCCACCCCGGTGGGCACCCTGTTCTTCTACCGGTTGACCACCACCCAGGTCACCGACCTGGCCGCCGCGGCCGCCGGGGCGGGGCGTCCGGTGGAGGTCAGCGTCCACCTGGACAACCTCGTGCACGCCGTCTGCGGAACCCTGGACGACCTCGAGGACTTCGCGGGGCGGGTGCGCCGGGCCGGCGGTCACGTGTTCTACCGGATGAACCGTTCCGAACACTGCCGCTCGCTCGAACCGTTGCGCCTACGGCTGGAACAGCTTGTTTACCGGCAGTTCTCGTGGCGGGACCCACAGGTGCCGCTGATCTCGGACGTGCACGGCGGACTGCTGCCCAGCGGCTCGGCGGTGATGACCGATCTGCTGGCCGGGTGGGTCACCCCCGTGCACTGGTCGGTGGTCGCCGACGGGCTGACCGCCTCCGGGGCGAGGCGCATCCTGGTCGTCGGCCCGCCGTCGATGTTCACCCGGCTGATCGGGCGCAGTGTGCCGACCGTCGAGGTGTCGCCGCGTTCACCGGTGCCGGCGCGCGGGCGGGCCGGCCGGTGAACGGCCCGGCCCCCGGTTGCTGGGCGGTCGTCGCCGACTTCCTCACCCACGCCGGTGTCGGCACCGTCTTCGGTCTCCCGGCCGACGACCTCGTCGCGCTCCGGGATCTCGCGGCGGCCGGGGTGCGGATGATCGTGTGCCGCGACCAGCGCAACGCCGTGCACATGGCCACCGGGTACGCCCAGCAGGCCGGCTCGGTCGGGGTGTGCCTGGTCGGCAAGGGCCCGGCGGTGGCGAACGCGGTCACCGGCCTGCTGGAGGCGTCGAGCTCGCGCACCCCTGTGCTGCTGCTGGGACCGGGGACCGCGCCCGACCGGCGGGACGCCGGCGCGTTCCAGGACGCCGCCCAGCTGGCACTGGTGAGTCCGGTGGTCAAGCGGGCCTTCCGGGTCGATGATCCGGCGCGGGTGGCCGCCGTGCTGCAACAGGCGTGGACGATCGCCACCGGCAACGCTCCCGGACCGGTGTACGTCGAGTTCGGCGAGCAGCTGGCGGCGGCCCGCGTGCCGGTCCCGTATCGCTGGCACGACGCCCCCGAGACCTCGGCCGGCTACACCCTCCCGGCGGGGTGCCGGGCCGTCGATCTCCTGGCCCGCAGCCGCCGACCCGTCGTGCTGGTCGGGGGCGGCGGCCGGAACGCCGGTGCGGGCCGGGCAGTCCTGGACCTTGCCGAGTCGATCGGGGCGGCGGTCATCACCACCGCCTCCGGTCGGGGTGCGGTCGACGAGGAGCACCCGCTGTTCCTCGGCCTGTCCGGCCTGTACTGCCGGCCACCGGTCGCTCGCCTGCTCGATGTGGCCGACCTGGTGATCAGCGTCGGCTCCCGGCTGGAGGAGACGGCCACCATGGGGTGGCCGCCCGCGTACCTGGGCCCGACCGTGATCCAGGTCAATATCGATGCCGGCGACTTCAGCACCGACCGCTCCGGGATGCTGATCCAGGGCGACGCCGCCGCGGTGCTGCGGGCCTGGCAGCTGGCCCTGCACCGGCGCGGCGGCGCGATGCCCGAACCGCAGTGGCTCCGGGCCATCGCCCGGGCCCGCGACCTGCTCCTGCAGGAGGCGGCGGCCACGGTCTGGGAGCAGCAGCGGCGGCCGGAGCTGCACGTGGCCGAGCTGCTCTGGACGCTGAACCGGTTGGGCGACCGCGACGATGTCCTGGTCCAGGAGAACGGCCTGCAGGACATGTGGTCCTACCTGTTCCCCTATCACGTCTGCGGGTCCGAGGCGGCCGTCGTCGCCCCCTCGGAGCAGACGACGCTCGGCTTCGGCGCGGCGGCGGCGGCCGGGGTGGCCGCGGCCGACCCGGTCCGCCGGGTGGTCGCCCTGGTCGGCGACGGGGCATTCGCGCTGTTCGCCGCCGACCTGCCCACCCTGGCCGAGAATCGTCTGCCGGTGCTCTATGTCGTTCTGGTCAACGGCGGATACGGCTGGCTACAGGCCGAATCCGATGCTCGGGGCATCCCCGAACACCGGTTCGCCGATCCCGGTCGCCGGCCGCCGCACGTCGACGTCGAGGGCGTACACACCGTCGTCCTGGCCGACAAGACCCGGCTCGCCAACGATCTGGCGGACGCGCTGGCCCGCACGGCGGCCGGTCAGGTCGTGGTGCTGCTGGCTCCGGTCCGGCTGGCCGATGCGCCACCCGGCATCGCGGAGGTCCTGCAGACGGGCAGCCTCGACGCGATCGAGCCGATCCCGGAGCCCGGGCATCGGGCCGTGCCGCACCACCCCGCCGTCGACATCGGCGTCATGGCGGGCACCTACGAACTGGCGAGGGAGTGAGCGGGATGCTGGAGACGATTCGGGACCGGCGCAACAGGGTGGTGGTGACCGGGGTCGGCGCGGTCACCCCGCTGGCCTCGACCGCGGAGGAGACCTGGTCGTCGATGGTTCTGGGCCAAAGCGGCATCGGGCCCATCACGACCTTCGACGTGACCGACCTGGGTACCACGATCGGTGGTGAGATCCGCAACTTCGACATCGGGGACTACCTGCCGCGCAACGTCTCCCGGCGGATGGACAGTTACGCCCAGTACGCGATGGCGGCCGCGCTGCAGGCCGTCGAGTCGGCCAAGGTGGTGATCAACGGCGACAACGCCGCCCGGGTCGGGGTCGTCCTGGGCACCGGATACGGTCCGGTCCGGGCCAACCAGCTGGTCACCGAGACGCTGGAGGCCAAGGGGCCGCGCAGCGTGAGCCCGCTGTCCCAGGTGACCGGGGCACCGGACAGCGCCGCCGGGGAGATCAGCCTGTTGCTCGGCGCCCAGGGCCCCACCCGCGCCATCTCCACTGCCTGCGCCACCGGCACCGACGCGATCGGTGAGGCCGCCCGCTGGATCCAGCTCGGCGTGTGTGACGTGATGATCGCCGGTGGTGCCGACAACTGCCTGACCCGAGCCGACTTCGCGGGGACCGGCAAGACCGGCGCGCTGTCCACCCGCAACACGGAGGCGCAGCGGGCATCCCGTCCGTTCGACGCCGACCGGGACGGCTTCGTGATGAGCGCCGGCGCCGGTGTGGTGGTGCTGGAGAGTGCCGATCACGCCATCGCCCGGGATGCCCGGGTGCTGGCGGAACTGGCCGGGTACGCGTCGACCTCCGACGCACACCACTGGACCGCGCCGCACCCGCAGGCCGACGGCGCCCGGCGGGCCATGACCCAGGCGATTCGGGACGCGGGGGTGACCCCGGCCGACATCGACTACGTCAACGCGCACGGCACCGGCACCCAGATCGGCGACGAACGCGAGCTGTGGGCGATCCGCCAGGTTCTGGGCGCACACGCCGATGAGGTGTCCATCAGTTCCACCAAGTCGATGACCGGCCACATGATCGGCGCCACCGGCGCCGTCGAGTTGATTGCCAGCACGCTCGCGATCCGGGACGGCGTGATCCCGCCGACCATCAACCTGGACACCCCGATCGACCCCGAGTTGAACCTCGTTCCCTGGGTCGCGCAGAAGCGGGAGGTCCGGACGGCGATGAGCAACTCCTTCGGGTTCGGTGGCCACAACGCGGTCGTCGTGCTGCGCGGCTGGCTGTGGTGACGATCGCCCCGGCCGGTCGGTCCGACGAACGGCCGGCCCCGACCGGTTCGCCACCGGCCCACCCGTCGGCGTCGGCTCCGCCGGCACCGGGGACCGCCGGGCTGCTGGCCGGCAAGCGCATCCTGGTCACCGGGGTGATCACCGAGGCTTCCATCGGGTTCGCGGTCGCCCGGGCCGCCCAACTGGCCGGCGCGACCGTGCTGATCGGCGGTTACGGCCGGCTGGGTCTCGTCCGGCGGGTCGCCGCCCGGCTGCCCCGGCCGGCGCCGGTGCTGGAGCTGGACGTCACCGACGAGGACGAGCTGAGCCGGTTGGCCGCCCGGGTGGCGCACCGGGTCGACGGGCTCGACGGCGTGGTGCACTCCATCGCCTTCGCGCCGCCGCCCTGCTTCGACGGGTTCCTGCGGGCGGGCTGGCCCGATGTCGCCACCGCGCTGCAGGTCTCGGCATACTCACTGGCCTCCCTGATCCGGGCGGTCGAACCGGTGCTGGGCCGCGGTGGGTCGGTCGTCGGCCTCGACTTCGACGCCCGGGTGACCTGGCCGGACTACGACTGGATGGGCGTGGCCAAGGCCGCGTTGGAGTCCGTCGCGCGGTACGCGGCGCGCGAGCTGGGCCCGGCCGGGATCCGGGTCAACCTGGTGGCCGCCGGCCCCATCCGGTCGATGGCGGCCCGCTCGATCCCCGGATTCGACGCGATCGGTGCCCAGTGGGACCGGCGCGCGCCGCTGGGCTGGGACGCGTCCGACGCCGGGCCCGTCGCCGCGACCGTGTGTGCGCTGCTCTCGGACTGGCTACCGGTCACCACCGGCTCGGTCGTCTGGGCGGACGGCGGCGTGCACGCGACCGGGCAGTGAGAACGGCGGTGAAACCGGCAGTGCGGTCGGGGAGCGGGGATGCGGGCGGGGAGCGGGGAAGGGGCGGGAATGACCACGACGACCGATGACGAGGGGCGGGCGAGCAGCTCGATGGATCGCGGCGGGAGCGGCACCGCACCGGGCGAACCACCGGGCGGCGAACCGTCCCGACCCCCGGCCGGGTCGCGGTTGCCGATGCCGTTGGCCGCGGCCGCGGGACTGTTGCGCGGCCCCGCCGACCTGCTCGACTTCATCCTGCCGCTGTGGGTGGGCCGCCAGTGGGGCCTGCCCGCGGCGGTGATCGGCGGACTGGTGGCGGCCGAGGCGGCCGCCTCCCTCATCGGGCGCCCGCTGGCCGGGGTCCTGGTCGACCGGGGCCGGCCGGGCGTCGTGGCGGCTTCCGGTGCCGTCCTGTACGCGGCGTCGTTCGCGCTCTATGCCACCGCCGGCCACCCCGGCCAACTGTTCGCCGCGGCCGTGGTCGGCGGGGTCGGTGGCGCGCTCGCCTGGGTGGCCCTGCGCGCCCTCACCGGTGCGGCCGGCCCCGACCGCGGTCGCCTGTTCAGCGATCTGGTCGCGGCGGAAGGGACCGGCACCTGGGTCGCGTTCGTGGCGGGCCTGACGCTCCTGCCGCAGCTGGACTACCGCGGGGTGTTCGCGGCCTGCGCGGTCGCGTGCGTCGGTGCCGCCGGTCTGCTCCTGGGCACCACGGTCGGGTCCCGCCGGTCCGGCTCGGCCGGCTCGCCCGGCGGCGGGGTGCCGGCGGGCGCCGGGGTCTCGCCGGGTGCCGGATCCCCGCCCGCGGCGGCCCAACTCGCGCCGGTCGCCCGCCGGCTACGCCTGCTGCTCCTGGTCGTGGCGATCACCGCGGCGGCCGAGACCGGGGTCGGTCTGCTGATGCTGCTGCACCTGCAGCGGGGGTTCGGGCTGGACGTCGGCGCGATTGCGGCGGCGTTCCTGCCCGGCTTCATCGTCTTCAGCCTGGCGCCGCCCTACCTCAATCGCATCGTCCGCCGCCGCGGCCGGACCCCGGTCCTGGTCGCCGCCCTCGGCGGCAGCGCGCTGTTCGCGGCCGGCCTGGCGGTGGCACCCAACCCCTGGGTGATCTCCGGCCTGTGGATCCTGGCCGCACTGTCCTGGGCGGCCGCGGTGCCGATCGAGCAGGCGGTCGTGACGGACGCCGCTCCGTTCGCCCTCGGCCGGGCGGTCGCGCGGTACGAGACGGCGTCCCTGGTCGGCGTCCTCGTCGGCGGCTCGGCGGCCGGGCTGCTGTACGACACCGGCGGCGGCTGGTGGTCGGCGTGCCTGGTGGCCGCCGGCGGGCTGGTGGTGGCTGCGGCGCTCGCCCCGGCCGCGTTGACCCGCACCGGGCAGGCGGGCGGCGGCCGGGCGGACCACCGGGTCGACGCCCCGGGCGGACCCGGACCCGCGGGCCGACCCGGACCCGCGGGCCGACCCGACCCGGTGGGCCGACCCGACCCGGTGGGCCGACCCGAGCCGGTCGGCCGGCCCGGGCCGGAGGTGCCTGGCGGCGCGGACCCGGTGTCCGCCGGGGCTGGACCCGGTCCCGCCCGGGACCCGTCGGCCGCCCGGTTCGACGCCAGCAACTGGCTGTTCCACGTCGCGGTCTGGACCATCGCGCAGGTCGGACTGGCGATCGCGGGGTACTGCTGGCCGATCGAGGCCGTCCTCGGTGGCCCGCATCCGGCCGACTGGTGGTGGAACGACAGCGGCCACTGGTTGCTCAACGCCGACCGCATCTGGACCGCGGTGCTGGTGCTGGACACGGTCTACACCGCCGTCCGCTGGCTGTGGCACCGCGCCCTGCGGCGGCGGCGCTCCGCTTCGCGGCCGGCCATCGTCCGGCCCACAGGTCGTGACGATCGGTGACCGCAGATCGGGCCGGGGGCGGTGCGGTGGCGGGAATGCGTCACGCACATTGTCGGCCCCGGACGGCGCTGGTGGACTGGATCCACCGGACGCGGCGGGCTCCGTCGGACCGGATGACAAACCACGGACGAAAGGAACCGGAAGCGATGTCGAAGAACACCAACCACCTCATCATCGGCGGGATCATGCTGGTCGTGGGCACGGTGCTGGCGCTGACCACCAAGGACGTGCAGACCCCGATCGTCTCGCTGGACAAGGTGGGCATCGTGCTGATCGTGCTCGGCGCCATCGAGGTGCTGTGGACGCTCAAGGTGATGCTGTTCCCGTCGATCCCGTCCGGGGGGCGGGATTGACCCTGGCCCGGGCCTCGCCATCCGGTGACTATCGGTAGCGGACTGTCGGTCGCGCGGTCGCGGCTGGGCGCCGGCTCGCCACCGGGGCGGTGCCCGCGGGCTTCCGCGCGCCGCCGCCGGACCCGGGCTCGCCGATGGGACGCTTCCCGGCATGAGCAGTGGGGGTCAGCTTCGACGGCTGAGCATCACCGTGCTCTGCGTGCTGACCATCACCTTCGGCGCGGTGCAGTTGCTGTCGCGGCCCGCAGCGCCCGACTCCGCCGACGCCGCCCGCGCCGCGGCCGCGGTCGCGACGGACGGCGCGTCCGCTCCGGCTGCGGTCCGCCCATCCTCGAGTTCGACCCCGACCAGTCCGCCGGCCGCCGATGGCCCCGGCACGATCACCCTGGCCTTCGCCGGCGACGTCAATTTCGCCGAACGCACCGCCGACCGGTTGTCGGCCGACCCATCGACGGTGTTCGGTGCGGCGGCCCCCGGCCTGGCGGCCGCGGACCTGACGATGGTCAACCTGGAGACGGCCATCGCCACCGGGGGCGAACCCGAGCCCAAGGCGTTCACCTTCCGCGCCCCGCCGGCCGCCCTGGCCGCGCTGCGGGCCGCCGGCGTGGACGTGGCATCGATGGCCAACAACCACGCGGCCGACTACGGCGCCGGTGGCATCGCCGAAAGCCTGGCCGCGATCCGGTCGTCCGGATTCCCGGTGATCGGCTTCGGGGCCGATCACGCGGCCGCGACCGCGCCCTTTGAGGTGCTCGTCCACGGCGTTCCGGTGACGATCTTCGCGGCCAGTCAGGTGCCGGATCGCACCCTCGGGGTCTGGACGGCGACCGGCGCGACCCCGGGCATCGCGGCCGCGGACGACCCGCAACTGGTCGAGGACGTCCGATCCGCGGCGCAGAACGGCCAGACCGTCATCGTCTTCCTGCACTGGGGCACCGAGTACGTCACCTGTCCCGATGCCGACCAGCAGCGGCTCGCGGACCAACTCGCGGCCGCCGGGGCGACCGCCGTGATCGGCGCGCACGCGCACGTGCTGCAGGGTGCCGGATGGCGGGAGGACGGCACCTACGTCGCCTACGGCCTGTCGAACTACCTCTGGTGGCGATCGTTCGGCAACGAGCAGGACGACAACGGCGTGCTCACGCTGACGGTGGCCGATCGCCGGGTCGTACAGGCCGACTTCGCCCCGTCCCATCTGGACGGCACCGGCGTTCCGGTGCCGGCGACCGGGTCCGAGGCCGAGCGGATCGACCAGCAATGGGAGCGGGTCCGGACGTGCGCCGGGCTGATGGCGCAGCCACCGCGGTGATGTGGTGTAGCCGGCCGGGCCATGTCAGGGGCGTCGTCGGAGGAGAGTGACCCGGGAAGCTCGGCCCGGGGGCGTCAGCGCCCCGTTTCGGACAGCGCGATGTCCTGTACAGTTGTTCGAATGAAGCGACGCCAGGCGCCTGGATCAGGAAAGGGCGGCGGCCTTGGCGCGGAGTGAGGCGATGACCCGGCGGGCTTCGGCGACGTCCTTGATGCCGGAGGTCCGGCCGACCAGCGCACCGGTCCGGCCGCGGTAGACGAACCGCGCGACGTTCGGGCCCGGAGGTTGCAGGGAGTCGGCGATCGGCGGATCGGTGTCGTCGGTGCCCATCCGGGATCACCGTCCTTTCACAGCTCGCCGCTGGGGCTCGTCCCGGCTTCGCCGGGGCTGTCCCTCTGTTCGTCCGGACCGCCGCGGTAGCCGTTCGTGATCAGCATACGTCCGGATCGGCGGATCGGACCCGTGCCGTCACCCGGATCGGCGCTTCGGCCGGCCGGATCGGCTGCGCCGGCGGTGCACGGTGGAGGCCGTCGCCACTCCGACGGCGGCGAGCAGCATCACCCACCACCCCACGGACCGAATGGGATCCGGGATCGGCACGGCCATGTACAGGCCGGCCAGGATCAGCAGGGCGCCCGCGCCCAGCAGGTGTCGCCGGGGTCGGCGCAGCACGGCGGCCACGATGCGGTCCTCCGGGGTCCGCGCGATCCACGTCAACGCGATCGCCCCGGCCGCGGACAGGATCGCCGCGGCGGTCGGGGCGACGGTGGCCCCCGGCAGGACGATGTCGCGCACGTACCGCCCGGCGACCACCGTCGCGAAGATGGCGGCGACCAGCCAGGTCGCCGCGAAGCTCTGGCTGACCACCCCGTAACGCCGCGGAACGAGCCCGACCACCACCGCGGCCGTGGACAACCGGGCTCGTGGCCGGACCGCGAGATGAGCCGTGCTGACCCCGTCCGGCGGCAGGTCGGCGGACACCAGGTGGACCTCCGACCCGGTGACGTCGGTGAGTGTGACGGAGGCGATCTGAAGCAGCTGCGGGCTCGAGAACTCGAAATGGTAGCTCCCGGCAACGCCGAAATGCTGGAGATCCCAGCTCATTTCGTAGCGTGGCCGGTCGTGTGGGTCGTTGCGGGTGTCGAGGTAGGAGTACTTGACCACGCACCGCCGGCCGAGCACCGCGGAGTCCAGCTCCACCGCCATCAGGAAGCACCGGCTGAACACCTCGACCATGGAGAAGAAGGTGGCCGCCTCCACCGGGTCGACCTCGGGGCCGTCGCGGTCCTGCAGGAAGCGGCGCAGCCGTTCCGTCGCCTGCCGGCCGCGTCGCAGGTCCGCGGACACGATGTCGTTGATGTACAGGCCGACCTCGAACGGCTCGTCGGCCGTCCGGTAGCCGTAGGTGGCCGCGGCCAGGGCCCGCAGGAACGCCGCCGACAGCCGGCTGTTGGCGCCGGACTCCAGGAGCGGCACCGGCAGCTCGTCCGGACCGACCACCGAGAAGTAGCTCAGCGGGCCCTTCTGCAGCAAGGTCACCGGCACCAACACCGCACCGCGGGAACCGGCCAGCGCCAGGTCGACCGGGACGGTCAGATCCATGGAGATGTTGTGGATGGTGTCGCCGGTCGGTTGGAGACCGACCCGTTCGACCTGCCGGTGGATCCAGTCCTCCGACCCGAGGATCAGCTCGATCAGCTTCTGACCGTCGGACAGGGTCGGCTCGGCGTCGGGAGCATCCGGAGGTCGGGTCGGCACCGGCCGAGCGTAGGTGGCGGCTCCGACAGCGACCCCGATCACCCGGACCGGAGGCGTGTACACGGCCCTGCCGGATTGGTGACATCCTGTGCAGTGGCAATCGCTGGAGTGGGTTGCCGCCCGGCGCCGCCGTTGACGCCGGGTCTGCGTGGTTGATGCCGGTCGGATGGGCTGTGGTCGAGTGCGCAGCCGAATTCCTGACCCAGGAGATGTGCCTATGACGAACAAGACGGCGACCAAGCCGGTCAAGAACCTGTCCGAGGTGATCATCCGCTTCGCCGGCGATTCCGGTGACGGCATGCAGCTCACCGGCGACCGGTTCACCACCGAGACCGCGGCCTTCGGCAACAGCCTGTCCACCCTGCCGGACTTCCCGGCCGAGATCCGCGCACCGGCCGGCACCCTTCCCGGCGTGTCCGCGTTCCAGCTGCATTTCGCCGACCACAGCGTGGTGACCCCCGGCGACGCGCCGACCGTGCTGGTCGCGATGAACCCGGCGGCGCTGAAGGCCAACCTGGCCGACCTGCCCAAGGGCGGCACGATCATCGTGGACACCGACGAGTTCACCAAACGGAACCTGGCCAAGGTCGGCTACGCGGCGAGCCCGGTCGACGACGGCAGCCTGGCCGACTACCTGGTCCACCCGGTGAAGCTCACCTCCCTGACGGTGGACGCGGTGGCCAAGGTCGGTGTCAGCCGCAAGGATGCCGAGCGGGCCAAGAACATGTTCGCCCTCGGCCTGCTCTCCTGGCTGTACCACCGGCCCCTCGAGGGCACCCGCCGGTTCCTGGAGACCAAGTTCGCCGGCCGCCGGGAGGTCCTGCGGGCCAACCTCGTCGCGCTGGAGGCGGGCTGGTCGTACGGCGAGACCACCGAGGGCTTCGCCGTTCACTTCGAGGTCAAGCCGGCCAGCCTGCCGCCGGGCCGGTACCGGACCATCCGCGGCAACCAGGCGCTGGCGCTGGGGTTCGTCGCGGCCGCCGAGCGGTCGAACCTGCCACTGTTCCTGGGGTCGTACCCGATCACCCCGGCGTCGGACATCCTGCACGAGCTGTCGGCCCTGAAGCACTTCGGTGTGCGGACGTTCCAGGCGGAGGACGAGATCGCCGGGGTGGCGGCCGCGCTGGGTGCTTCCTACGGCGGCAGCCTGGGCGTGACCACCACGTCGGGTCCGGGCGTGGCCCTCAAGGCCGAGACGATCGGCCTGGCCGTCGCGCTGGAATTGCCGCTCATCGTCGTCGACGTTCAGCGGGGCGGCCCGTCCACCGGCCTGCCCACCAAGACCGAACAGGCCGACCTGCTGCAGGTGATGTTCGGCCGGAACGGCGAGGCCCCGGTTCCGGTGGTCGCCGCCCAGTCGCCGTCGGACTGCTTCCGGGCCGCGCTGGAGGCCGCCCGGATCGCCCTGACCTACCGGACCCCGGTCTTCCTGCTGTCCGACGGTTACCTGGCCAACGGCTCCGAACCGTGGCTGATCCCGGACGTGACGGCGCTGCCCGACCTGCGGGTCGAGTTCGCCACCGCACCCAACGACGGCGAACACTTCCGGCCCTACCTGCGGGATCCGCAGACGCTGGCCCGGCCGTGGGCGATCCCGGGCACGCCGGGCCTGGAGCACCGCATCGGCGGCATCGAGAAGAAGGACGGCACCGGCGACATCTCGTATGACCCGGCCAACCACGACCACATGGTGCGCACCCGGGCGGCCAAGGTCGCCGGGATCGAGGTGCCGCCGCTGGCGGTGGACGACCCGACCGGTGACGCCGAGGTGCTGGTGCTCGGCTGGGGCTCGACCTTCGGGCCGATCACCGGTGCGGTCCGTACCCTGCGCGCGCAGGACGTCCGGGTCGCGCACGCCCATCTGCGTTACCTCAATCCGATGCCGGCCAACACCGGGGAGGTGCTCGGCCGCTACCGCCGGGTGGTGATCCCGGAGATGAACCTGGGCCAACTCGCGCTGCTGATCCGGGGCCTGTACCTGGTCGACGCGATCGGCATCAACCAGGTCCGCGGGCTGCCGTTCCGGGTCGACGATCTGATCGGTGCGATCCGGTCGGTGATCGACGGGACCGCCACCCGCACCGCGGTCGGCAGCGCCGGCCGGTACGGGGGACCGCTGACCGTGCCGTCGATCCGGGTCGGTGACGACGATTCCGGATCACCGGATCCGACGGATCCAGGCCCGCCGCCCGGCGATGCCGCCTCGGCCGATCAGCCGATGGCCGTCAGCGCCAACGGAGGATCCCGATGACCGAGACCACCCCGACCGAGACCACCCCGACCGAGACCACCCCGACCGAGACCGCCCCGACCGAACGGCCGTCCCGGCCCGCCCGGGGCCGGGCACCGGCGGTGTCGTTGGCCGCCGCGCCGGCGCTGAAGCTGATCCCGAAGGCCGAGAGTGTGCTCTCGGCCAAGGACTTCAAGTCCGACCAGGAGGTGCGCTGGTGCCCGGGTTGTGGCGACTACGCCATCCTGGCCGCCGTGCAGGGGTTCATGCCCCAGCTGGGGATCCGCCGGGAGAACGTGGTGTTCGTGTCCGGCATCGGCTGTGCGGCCCGTTTCCCGTACTACATGAACACCTACGGGATGCACTCGATCCACGGCCGCGCTCCGGCCATCGCCACCGGTCTGGCGGCCTCCCGCCCCGACCTGTCGGTCTGGATCGTCACCGGTGACGGGGACGCGCTGTCCATCGGCGGCAATCACCTGATCCATGCCTTGCGCCGGAACGTCAACGTGAAGATCCTGCTGTTCAACAACCGGATCTACGGGTTGACCAAGGGCCAGTACTCGCCGACCTCCGAGGTCGGCAAGCGGACGAAGTCGACCCCGCTCGGTTCACTGGACACGCCGTTCAACCCGGTGTCGGTGGCGCTGGGCGCGGAGGCCAGCTTCGTCGCCCGGACGATCGACTCGGACCGGCAGCACCTGACGTCGGTGCTGCAGGCCGCCGCGCTGCACCGCGGCACCGCACTGGTGGAGATCTACCAGAACTGCAACATCTTCAATGACGGTGCCTTCGAGCCGCTCAAGGACGCGACCAGCAAGGACGAGGTGACGATCCGGCTCGAGCACGGTCAACCGATCCGGTTCGGCATCGGTGGTCACCGTGGGGTGATCCGGAATGGACGAGGTCGGCTGGAAGTGGTTGACGTCGACCAGGTCGGCGAGGACGCGTTGCTGGTGCACGACGCGCATGACGAGGACCCGTCGACGGCGTTCGCCCTGTCCAGGCTGTCCCGGGCCGACAACCTGGACAACACACCCATCGGGGTATTCCGGGATGTCGCCCGGGGCACCTACGATTCGGCGATGCGGGCCCAGATCGACACCGCGATCGCTGCGCACGGGGTCGGTGACCTGGCCACACTGTTGGCCGGCAGGGACACGTGGACCGTGCGCTGAACGGTCAGCCCGGACCCGACGACCGGGCAGCCCCGTCGACGGATGAGGTTGCCGGGCCGCGACCGGTGGTGCCCGATCAGGCTCGCGGTCCTGCTGCCGGCCCGGTCCGCCGCCCCCCGTACGGCCGCAATCCGTTGCTCGCGGCGCACGGGGTGCGGGCCCGGGCCGAGATCATCGAGGCCGCCCGCGAACTGTTCACCAAGTACGGCTATCAGGCCACCACGGTGGAATCGATCGGCGAGGCGACCAATCGATCGGGAGCGGCGGTCTACCAGTACTTCTCGGGCAAGTTCGAGATCTTCGAGATCTTCCTGCGGGAGGTCGGCGACGAGCTCGATCGGGTGACGAAGCAATTCCCGTTGCTCACCGACGACGGCACCGGCCGGCTGGCCCTCTGGGACTGGATCGTGCAGTTCATCGAGATGATCGAACACCACGCCGGCACGTTCCTGGGCTGGTCCCAGATCCAGTTCTCCGATCCGGAATTGGCCGCCCTCGGGCAGGAGAACTTCCGGCGCTACCAGACGACGATCCTGGATCGGTTGGTCCGGGCCAGGGCCCATCCGCCGGCGCTCTCGGTCGTCCCCGTCGGCATCATCTCGGTCGTTCAGTGGAGTGCCCTGCTCAACGACCGGAGCGAGCAACCCGTCGATCGGCCGGCGCTCGCCGCGGCGCTGGCCGAGATGCTCCACGCGTTCCTCTTCGCGCCGGCGGGTGAGACCTCCGCGCCCGAAGTGGACAAGCCGCTTGCGGATTTCCATCTGCCGACCATCCCGTTGGGTGACGAGCTGGGGCTGCGCCGGCCGGTCACTCCGCGCGGAGTCGGCACGGTGCAGCGCATCCTGCTGGCCGCGGCCGAGCGCTTCCGGGTGAATGGGTACGGGGGCACCAGCCTGAACGACATCGCCGCCCGCGCCGGGGTCAGCCACGGCAGCGTCTACACGTACTGGGCCGACCGGGAAGCCCTGTTCGGCACTCTGGCCCGGGACGCGACGGCCGCCATCGCGGCGCATCGCTGCCGCCCGCTGCCCGGGGAATCACCCGGCGAGGTGGTCGACCGGTGGGTCGACGGATGGATGTCGGTGATCGACCGGCATGGCAGCGTGCTGTACGTCTGGCAGCACGAGGTCGGCGGACCCGAGCTGGACCAGTTGGCGGCCGAGCGGGACCGGGCACTGCACGGGGTCGTCGCGGATCTGATGGATCTCTGCCCGGAGCCACCGGTCGACCCGGAGCCGATACGGGTCGCCCTGCGGGCGGTGATCACCGATGTCCCGTTCGTGCTGTCGAGCCAGCTGGCCATCCTGCCGCGATCCGACGCGGCCGATTTCGTCGCCCAGCTGTTACGCGTGGGGCTCGGCGCGAGCCGGGGCGATCCGCGACCGCCCGGCCGGTGACGGCCGGCACCGAGGCCGCTCGGATGGCTCCCGCGCTGGTGACCGCGATCCGGAGCGGCCTGCGGGCGGTGGCCGAACCCGAACGAGCCCCGGGCATGCAGGCCTACATGCGGTCCGAGATGCCGTTCCTGGGGGTGCGGCTGCCGGTGGTGCGGCGAATCGTCCGGGCCGCGGTGGCCGCCGATCCGCCCGACGGTCTGCCGGGCCTGCTGGCGGCGGCGACCACGCTCTGGCGGGCGGCCGCCTTCCGGGAGGAGCGGTATGCCGCCACCGAACTGCTCGGCCTGCGGGTCGCCCGCGGCCGGCTCGAGGCATTGCCGCTGGTCACTGAGGTGATCGTGACCGGAGCCTGGTGGGATCACGTCGATGCCGTCGCGCCGGGCGTCGGTGCCATGCTGCGGGCGCAGCCGGCCGCGGTCGAACCGGTCGTGCGGTCGTGGTCGGTGGACGCCGACCGGTGGCTGCGTCGCGCGTCGATCATCTGCCAACTGGGTGCGCGCGCGGACACCGACCGGCGCCTGCTCACCGACGTCATCGACGCCAACCTGGCCGATCGCGAGTTCTTCGTCCGCAAGGCGATCGGTTGGGCGCTGCGCCAGTTCGCACGCACCGATCCGGACTGGGTGCGGGCCTTTGTGGCCGCCCGCCGCGACACGCTGAGCCCGTTGTCCTACCGGGAGGCGGTCAAGCACCTGCTGTGAGCCTCGGTTTACTAGGGTGGCCGGAACCGGCCGGTTGCGCGGCCGCCGATTCGTGCCCGGAGGTTCAGCATGCAGGTCGAGCTGCGTCACAGCCCGTCGTTCGCCGTGGTTCGGCTGCACCTGGCCCCGGGCGAGCAGTTCCTCGGTGAGGCCGGGGTGATGGTCATGCAGTCGTTCGGGGTCACCGTGTCGTCCCAGATGCAGGGCGGCTTCATGGCCTCGCTCAAGCGGTCGGCACTGGGCGGTGAGTCGTTCTTCGTCAGCACGTTCAGCGGGCATCCGCAGTCGCCGACCTGGGTCGACATCGCCGCGCGGCTGCCCGGCGATGCGACCGTCATCGATTGCCGGCCGGACCGGCCGTTGGTGCTGACCAAGGGATCCTGGCTGGCCAGCGAGATGGGGGTCAACCTGGACACCAAATGGGGCGGGGCCAAGTTGCTGTTCGGCGGCGAGGGCGGTTTCGTCGTGCACTGCACCGGCCAGGGCAAGGTCGTGGCGGGCACGTTCGGCGCCCTGGATCTGATCGAACTCGCGCCCGGGCAGGGATTCACCATCGACACCGGGCACCTGGTCGCGTACGACGCCGGCATGCAGGTCCAGCTCCGGAAGGTGGCCAAGGGTTGGATCCAGACCGGGAAGACCGGCGAAGGGTTCGTCATGGACATCAACGGCCCCGGGCGGGTGTGGACGCAGAGCCGCAACCCCGGCGCCCTGGTCGACTGGCTGACCCAGGTGCTGCCGTTCACCCGGTCCTGATGGCCGCGGGCGATGGCGTATCGATCCGCGCCGCCCGCGGCTCCGATGCGCCGGCGCTGGTCCCGTTGTACGCCGATTGGGATCATCCCGCGGACGCGGCCGTCGTCGAGGCGGTGCTCGCGGCCTGGTCGGGGCACGAGGACCGGGCCATCCTGGTCGCCGAGGCCGGCGGCGAGCTGGCCGGGATGGCCGCGGTGACCGCGGTGCCGCACCTGTCGAACCCGGGTCGCGGCGCGCGGCTGGTCGGTCTCGTGGTCGGCCGGGCCCATCGGCGCCGCGGCGTGGCCAGCGCGCTGCTGCGGGCGGCGGAGCAGCAGGCCCGGTGGTGGGGATGTGACCAGGTCGAACTCACCTCGAACCGGTCCCGCACGGACGCGCACCACTTCTACCCGGCCCGCGGCTACGCGGAGACCTCCGGGCATCACGCCCGCTACGTCAGACAGCTGGGGCCGGTCTGATCGCGGCCTACCCGGGACCGGGCGGGTGGACGCACGTAGGGTGATCGTGCTGCGACACGGAGTTGCGGCGATGTCGTGTCGAAGAAGGGGGATGTCGCAGTGTCGATTCGTAAGGGGTGGGCCGTCGGAGCCGTCCTGGCGTCGATGGCCGTGCTGGCCGGTTGCAGTTCCGGGTCGAGCTCCTCCGGCACCACGTCGGCCGCGGCCAGCACGTCGTCCAGCGCCGCCGCATCGAGCAGCGCGTCGTCGCGGGCGACCTCGGACTCGGCCGGGACGGACAGCACGCTCGATGCCGCGTCGGCGACGTGGTTCGAGACCATGTGTCAGGGGCTGGCCCCGCTCGAGGACATCCAGAAGGACGCCAGCGCCAGCACCACCGCCGGCGAGGCCGCCACCGCACTGGCTCAGGCGGGCAGCGCCATGACCGACACCGCGAACCAGCTGTCCGAGCTGCCGCCCCCGAACGTCGAGAACGGCGAGGCACTGGCGACCTCCGTGGTCACCGGATTGAAGGACTTCGGCACGACCTTCTCCGACTTCAGCGTGCGCGCCGCGGCCCTCAAGGAGGGCGACACCGCCGCGCTGCAGCAGTTCGGTACGGACCTGCAGTCGGCCCTGTCGGCGACATCCCCGCTCGGCGACGCTCAGCCGTCGGCCGAGGTGCAGGCCCAGGTGCGCAAGCTGCCGGCCTGCCAGTCCGTTTTCGGGTGAGGCCGCGCTCGGGTCCTGAGTGTGCGCTCAGGACCTGAGTTCGCTCTGGGGTCCCGGTCCGTCCCACGATCCCGACCGTGCCCGTCGCCGTCGACGTGCGGCGGCACAGTCAGCCGGGATGGACCGGTACCGGGTGGGTTCGGGTGCGGTCCCGGCGGGCCGGCGCCGGTCCGCCGGCCGCCGGTCCGGTCCGCGCAGTTCCGGCCGACGAAAACACCGATGGAGTCCGGCCGACCGGGTGCGGGCCAGCCGGGTCCCGGCCGGAATTGGGCAATTCGGACCCGATCAGAGCAGCTCGAGGATGGTGGCGTTGGCCTGCCCACCGCCCTCGCACATCGTCTGCAGGCCGTATCGGATGCCGAAGTTGCGCTGGTGATGCACCATCGCCGTCATCAGCCGAGCACCGGATGCGCCGAGCGGGTGACCGATGGCGATGGCACCGCCGCCGGGGTTCAGCGCCTTGCCCACCGCGTCGTCGCCGTCAGCCACGTCGGCCAGCCAGGCCAGCGGCACGACGGCGAAGGCCTCGTTGACCTCGAACACCCCGATCTCGTCCAGCCGAAGCCCACTGCGCTGCAAAGCTTTACGGGTCGCCGGCATCGGCGCGGTCAGCATGATGACCGGGTCGGCGGCGGCCAGCACGGCCGTGTGCACCCGGGCGATGGGGCTCAGGCCAAGTTCGCGGGCCTTCTCCGACGTCGTCATCAGCAATGCGGCGGCACCATCGGAGATCTGGCTGGCGTTGCCGGCGGTGACGACACCGTCCGCGGCGAACGCGGGGCGCAGTGAGCTCATCGCGGCCAGGCTTCCGCCCCGGCGCACGCCCTCGTCGACCCCCACCGGTTCGCCGCCGGTGAGCTCGGCCGGCACCTGCACGATCTGGCCGTCGAACCAACCGGCATCCTGGGCGGCCGCTGCCTTCTCGTGGGAGGCGAGGCTGTACTCGTCCAGTTGACTGCGGGACAGACCCCACTGCTGGGCGACCATCTCGGCGCCGACCCCCTGGTGCGGGGAGACCTCGCCGTACCGGCCGGTCCAGCCGCTCGCGGTGAACGGCGAACCGGCGACCTGCACCGTGGATCCCATCGGGACCCGGGACATGGACTCGACACCACCGGCGACCACCATGTCGTACTGCCCGGCGATCAGGCCGGCCGCGGCGAAGTGAACCGACTGCTGCGAGCTGCCGCACTGCCGGTCGATACTGACGCCGGGCACCGTGTCCGGCCAACCCGCGGCCAGAACCGCCGACCGGGCAACATCCGCGGTCTGCTCGCCGACCTGGCTGACGCACCCCCACACCACGTCGTCGACCAGCCCGGGATCGACGCCGGTGCGATCGACCAGCGATCGCAGCACGTGCGCAGACAGATCGACCGGGTGCACACCGGACAGGCCGCCGTTGCGCTTGCCGACCGGGGTACGGACTGCCTCGACGATCACCGCATCACGCATGGGGGCTCCTCACCTGGGCTACGTCCCCACTCTACGAGAACGTGAACAGCGGTAAACGTGGGTGGGCCGACCGGCCCGGGCCACGTGCGAACCTGCCAGGATCGGAGTGTGACAGCCGGCTACTCCGGCACGCCGTTGCCGCGCAAGCTGGGGGTCCGTCCGGACTCCCGGGTTCTCGTGCTGGGCGCGCCCGACGGGTTCGACCCGGGTGCGCCCTTCCACCGCCGGCCCGGACCTGGACAGTACGACGTCGTGCTGCTGTTCTGCCCGGATCGGGCGACGCTGGAGCGCCGGTTCGACGCCGCTGCCGCTCGGCACACCACCACCGGAATGATCTGGGTGTGTTGGCCCAAACGGTCGTCGGGGCTCGCGACCGATCTGGGAGACAGCATCGTCCGTGAATTCGGCCTGACCCACGGCCGGGTCGATGTCAAGGTGTGTGCGATCGACAAGACCTGGTCGGGCCTGAAGTTCGTCATCCGGCTCGCCGATCGGTGAATCGCGCCCGGGCCCCGCGGCCCACCGGCGCAGCCCCGCGGGTCACTGTCCCGGAAGTGCCGGTGGACCCGCCTCGGGTCCGCGATCCGAGGAGTATGCCCGGGCCGACTTGCCACCTTCTGCCCTGGTGGGGCGTGATTCGGGGCAGATCTTGGCAAGTCGATCGTCGTCGGACGCTCGCCCTGTGGACAACTCCGTCACCGGGACCGCCGAATCCGGGCGCAAGGCGACAGACGCGGGCCGACTGATCAGGTGAGCTTGACCCAGCCGGCCCGGTAGGACGGCCGGGAGCGACGGGTCAGGACGGCCCGACGGCGCTGGTAGCATCAGGTGGTTACATCGGAACCCGCCGGGCGCAGCAGTGACCCAGTCACGAGATGGCCAGGCGGGTTCAGTCATGTTTCACCCTCCTGTCGCGGAACGCCCGCGGCCGACCTAGCCCATAGGAGGTGCACGTGAGCGTTTCGACTGCTCATCGTCACTACGAGCTCCTGCTCATCCTCGACCCCAACCTCGACGAGCGCACCGTCGCTCCGTCGATCGACACGTTCCTGAACGTGATCCGCCAGGGTGGCGGTTCCGTCGAGAACGTCGACATCTGGGGCAAGCGCCGCCTGGCGTTCGAGATCAAGAAGAACCCGGAAGGCATCTACGCGGTCATCAAGGTGACCTGCCCGTCGGCGGTGGTCTCCGAACTGGATCGTCAGCTGAACCTGAACGAGTCGGTGCTGCGAACCAAGATCACCCGCCCGGACGCGAAGTAGGAGCAGCCATGGCCGGCGAGACCATCATGACCGTGATCGGCAACCTGACCGCCGATCCGGAGCTGCGCTTCACCGCGTCCGGTGCGGCCGTCGCGAACTTCACCGTGGCGTCGACCCCGCGAACCTTCGACCGGGCGACCGGTGAGTGGAAGGACGGCGAGGCGTTGTTCCTGCGCTGCAACATCTGGCGGCAGCCGGCCGAGAACGTGGCCGAGTCGCTCACCCGCGGGGCCCGCGTCATCGTCTCCGGACGGCTCAAGCAGCGCTCGTTCGAGACCAAGGAAGGCGAGAAGCGCACCGTCATCGAGCTGGAGGTCGACGAGATCGGCCCCTCGCTGCGGTACGCGACCGCCAAGATCAATCGGGCCCAGCGGTCCGACGGCGGCGGCGGAGGCGGCTACGGCAGCTCCGGCGGCGGTGGCGGCTACGGAAACTCCGGTGGTTCCCGGCCGGCATCGACACCCAACGATGATCCCTGGGGCAGCGCCCCGCCGGCCGGCTCGTCCGGCGGCTACTCCGACGAGCCCCCCTTCTAGGCCCGGCTCGTCACCCCGACTTTCTGACGCTCACGTACCCATTCGGAGACATAGATCATGGCCAAGCCCCCTGTTCGCAAGCCCAAGAAGAAGGTGTGCGCGTTCTGCAAGGAGAACGCGCAGCCGATCGACTACAAGGACACCACCCTGCTGCGCCGGTTCATCTCGGACCGCGGCAAGATCCGCGCCCGGCGGGTGACCGGCAACTGCACCCAGCACCAGCGCGACATCGCGACCGCGGTCAAGAACGCCCGCGAGGTCGCCCTGCTGCCGTACACCTCGACCGCCCGCTGACCAGGAAGGACGACGCATCATGAAGCTGATTCTGACCGCGGACGTGCCCGGTCTGGGTGCGCCCGGCGACACCGTCGAGGTCCGCGACGGTTACGGCCGCAATTTCCTGCTGCCCCAGGGCAAGGCCATCGTGGCCACCAAGGGCGCGCAGAAGCAGGTCGCCACGATCAAGCGGGCCCAGGTGGCCCGGGAGATCCGCGGCGTCGAGCACGCCAACGAGGTCAAGCAGGCCCTCGAGGCGCTGGGCGACAAGCTGACCATCGCCGCCCGCACCACCGGGGACGGCAGCAAGCTGTTCGGCTCGATCACCACGGCCGAGATCGCCGACAAGATCCGCTCCCTCGGCGGTCCGGTGCTCGATCGGCACAGCATCGACACCGACGGGCACATCAAGACCGTCGGCGCGCACAAGGTCGCGGTCAAGCTGCACCCGGGCGTCACCGCCCAGCTGACCGTCAAGGTCACCGCGGGCTGAGTTCACCCGCACCACCACCGGGGACCGTCCCGCCGCCACCCGCGGCCGGCCGGTCCCCGGTGGTGTCTTCACGGGGTGTCCCGGGCGTCCGCGGCGGATTCGGTCTCGACCTCCCCGGCGACCTTGCTGGCGACGGCGGCCGGCACGACGACCACCGGGACCGGCGAGTACCGGATGATCTTGGTCGCCCGGGAGCCGACGAACACCCGGGCCAGTGTGCCCAGCGGCGAGGATCCGACCACCAGGATCTCGCCCTGACCCCATTCCAGCTCGTCCATGGCATCCGCCCAGTCCGACCCGGTGACGATCTCGGCCGTGGTCGGCGCCGGCCCGGACCCGGACGGGCCGGGCAGCAGGCCGAGCTCGGACAGCCGTTCCAGCGCCGCCCGCTGCCGCGCCCCGACCTGGACCTTCCACTGATCGAGCACCATGTCTTCGGCATGCAGGCCCACCTCGGGCGGGTACATGGTGCGACCGCGCACCCCGAAGGTGACCACACGGAGCGAGCCGCCGATCCGCCGGCTCATCTCGGCGACCGCCACCAGCAGGTCGTCGGATTCCTCCGCGCCGGAGTACGAGCAGGTCATCCGGCTGATCGTGCGGCAGTGTGCCCGGTACCCGCGCGGCGCGATCGCCACCGGCACCGCCGAGGAGTGCAGCAACGGTTCGGAGGTGGACCCGAGGACCACCTGGCCCGGCCGGCCGTCCCGGGACGAGCCGAGGACGAGCAGGCTCCCGTCGGCCTGCGCGCAGGCCCCGGCCAAGGCCGCCGGCACCGACCGGCCGGCCACCTGCCGGTAGGTCACGTCCAGGTCGGGGGCCTTGGCGGCGAGGACCTGCCGCGCCTGGGCCAGCGCCGCCTCGCCCTGCCCGGTCGCCCACGCCTGGAACTCGGCGTCCACCCGCGCCATCGACGGGGTGGTCCAGTGCTGCGGGGTGACGGTGGTGACCGCCAGCGGTTCGGCGCGGCCGGAGCGGGCGAGCAGGATCGCCAGTTCCAGGGTGGAGCGGCCGCCCTTGTCCGGGCTGAATCCGACGACGATGGTCACCGGTCACCGCCGTCCCGGGGCGCGCGGCCCGCCCCGCCCGGCCGGGGATCGTCGGGATCCACGACGGTTGCGCCGGGGTTCAGTTCGGAATGTCTGCGCCCCCACAGGAAGTAGAAGGCGAGCACCACCAGCAGCCACACCAGGAACCAGGCGTAGGTGGTCCAGGACAGCCCGGAGAGCACGTAGACGCAGGCAAGCACCGACAGTACGGGCGTGACCGGGTAGCCGGGCACCCGGAAGCCCCGCGGGAGGTCCGGCATCGTCCGGCGCAGGATGATCACCCCGAGCGACACCACGATGAACGCCACCAGGGTGCCGATCGAGACGAGGTCGGCCAACCGGTCCAGGGGGACCAGCGCGGCCAGGACGGACACGACGATCGCGACCACGATGGTGTTGAACACCGGGGTCTGGCTGCGTGGGTTGACCTGCGCGAATCTGCGCGGGAGCATCCCGTCCCGGCCCATCGCGAACAGGATGCGGGTCTGCCCGTACATGGTCACCAGGGTGACCGAGAAGATCGAGATGACGGCGCCGGCGGCGACCACGGTGCCCGGCCAGGAACTCCCGACGATGTTCTCCAGGATCTGCGCCAGACCCGCCTCCTGGCCCTCGAACTCCGTCCAGGGTTGCGCGGCGACCGCCGCCAGGGCCACCAGGACGTAGATCGTGACGACGGTGAGCAGGGCGAAGATGATCGCCCGGGGCATGGTGCGCTGCGGGTCCTTGACCTCCTCCCCGGCCGTGGACACCGCGTCCAGGCCGATGAACGAGAAGAAGATGGTCCCGGCCGCCGCCCCGATGCCGGAGACGCCGAACGGGGCGAAGTCGGCCAGGTTGTCGGAGTTGAATGCCGTGAAGCCGATGACCACGAACATGCCCAGGACCGACAGTTTGATGATCACCATGACGGTGTTCACCGCCGCCGACTCGCTGGCCCCACGGATCAGCAGCAGCGCGCACAACACGACCAGGATGACTGCGGGCAGGTTCAGCGCGCCCGGGTCGTCGTCCCAGGGGGCATGGGACAACGCCGCGGGCAACTGAAAGCCGAACAAATTGTCGAACAGCTTGTTCAGGTACTGGCTCCAGCCGACCGCCACGGCCGCGGTGGACACCCCGTATTCGAGCAACAGGCAGGCGGCGACGCCCATCGCGACGACCTCGCCGAGCGCGGCGTAGGCATACGAGTACGTCGAACCCGAGACCGGGATCGTCGAGGCGAGCTCGGCGTAGCAGATCGCCGCGAGGCCGGCCGCAACGCCGGCGATCAGGAACGAAATGATCACCGCCGGCCCGGATTTGGGGACCGCCTCGGACAGCACGAAGAAGATGCCGGTGCCGACCGTCGCGCCGACCCCGAACATCGTCAGCTGGAAGGTGCCGATCGTCCGTTTGAGTTCGCCGCCGTGTTCGACACCGGCGCGCAAGTGATTGACCGGCTTGCGACGGAACAGCTGGGTGCCCAGCCCGGTCGAGCCGGATGGGGTTGCGCTCATGGTCCGTGACCCCCTCACTCGTGGCCCGCCCAGGCCGCACCGGTGGCGCGGTGACGCGGGTCTCCGGTAACCAACCACGCCCTGCTGAATCGGTCAAGCAATCGTGGCGAGCCGAAACAGACGTGAATCATGATCGTGACGGACACGTCGCGAACGTGCACGCTGGACCGAGGGGGGTAACGGATAGTAGTCGACGTCCTGAAGCTCCGAGCGGAGTGAGAACTGGCTCATGCGCCACCCCCGGCGGCGGGATCGGTCGACGGTTCTGCCCTCCCCCGTCGTCCGGGATCACGGACAGGTGACGGCCGGGTGTCGATTCGTGAACGCCCGACCGACCCGACCACCAACACAACACGCCGAGCGCGCCACGCCGGGATCGCCGGATCATCGGCTATCCACACTGTCAACACCCGGTGCGCTGCCCCTGACCTGCACGGACGGCGTGATGGTGCGGACTTCTCCCCAGGGTGTCCACAGGGAGCGGGGACAGTTCCGGGCGTGCCGCGGCGGGTTGTCCCCAGGCTGTCCCCCGGTTGTGCACAAGCGGGTTTGGCGAAGCGGCGTCCGGGCCCTAGCGTGCTCCCTGCCGGACGGGGACCAGTGGGCGGGTGACTGGGCCGGCCGGCATGTCAGTTCACGCTACGTGGTCAACGCCGACCGGTGGCGGCGGTCTCGGCCAGCCGGGAGGGCAACTGTCGTACCGCCCCGCTAGACAGAACACATGTCCACAGATCGGGTTGGTCCGACCGCGCAGCGGGCGGACGGGCAACGAGCCGGGCGGCAGGCGGTCCGGACCGGAGGAGATGCGCGAATGGCGGTCGTGGATCAGCGGTGGACGGACGGTCCGGCACGCAGTGCGCCGCCGCCGGCCGCCTTCGACCGGCAGCCGCCGCAGGACCAGGCGGCCGAACAGTCCGTGCTGGGCGGCATGCTGATGTCCAAGGACGCGGTGGCCGACGTCCTCGAGGCGCTGACGTCCGCGGACTTCTACAAGCCTGCGCACGCGCTGATCTTCGACGCGATCCTGGACCTGTACTCGCGCGGCGAGCCGGCCGACACCGTCACGGTGTCGGCCGAGCTGGAAAGGGCGGGGACGCTGGGCCGGGTCGGCGGCTCGGTCTACCTGCACACCCTGATGGCCAGCGTGCCGACCGCCGCCAACGCCGGGTTCTACGCCCGGATCGTCGCCGAGAAGGCGATCCTGCGCCGGCTGGTCGAGGCCGGAACCCGGATCGTGCAGTTGGGTTACGGCGGCAACGACGGTGACCTGGGTGGCGGTGAGGTCGACGAGATCGTCGACCGCGCCCAGGCCGAAATCTACGACGTCACCGAGCGACGCACTTCCGAGGACTACGTCGTCCTCGAGGAACTGCTCCAGCCGACCATGGACGAGATCGACGCGATCGCCGCGCAGGGGGGTCGGTCCGCCGGGGTGCCCACCGGCTTCGCCGACCTGGACAACCTGACCAACGGGTTCCATCCCGGCCAGATGATCATCGTCGCGGCGCGGCCGGGAATCGGCAAGGCGCTGGCCCTGGACACGCCGCTGGTCACCCCGTCCGGATGGACCACCATGGGTCGGGTGGCGGTGGGGGACCGGCTGATCGGCGCCGACGGGCGCCCCACCACGGTGGTCGCGGCGACCGAGGTGATGGTCGGCCGGCCCTGCTTCGAGGTCGAGTTCTCCGACGGCGAGGTCATCGTGGCCGACGCCGATCACCAGTGGCGTACCTGGGACGCTGCCGATCGGCGCCGGCTCGATCAGCGGCAGGGTCCCCGGTTCGGCTGGCCGATGCCGGCCCGTGACGCCGGCGGACCGGCCGGATCCGGGACCCGGACCACCGCGGAGCTCGCCCGGAGCGTCTATGACGGTTCCCGCCTCAACCACTGCGTACCCACCTGTGCCCCGCTGGACGTGACGGAGCGCCCGCTCCCACTCGATCCGTGGGTGCTGGGTTACCTGCTCGGCGGTGCGGGGGACGATGCCCCCGGCACGGTCGGCTGTGAGCCGGTCGATCGCGAGTGGGTGATGAAGGAGTTCGATCGGCTCGGATACCACGTCCGGCTGGCCGGACGGGCGGATCGTTTCGAGGTCATCGGGCTGCAGGACACCTGGTTGGAGCTGGCCCTGCACCGGCGGGCCCAGGTGCCGTCCGCCTATCTGCGGTCCTCCATCGAGCAGCGGGCCGCGTTGATCCAGGGACTGATGGACCGCGCGGGTGATGTCGACCGGCACGGCCGGTACCGCTGGAGCACCACCAACATCGAACTCGCCTGCGGGGTGCGCGAGTTGTTGTCGGCGCAAGGGTGCGCCACGACGATGCATCGGAGGTACCTGAGCCATGAAGGTCATCCACGCCCGCCCGTGTGGGAGATCGTCGTCCGATCCCGCTCCGGGCTCACCCGGCTCCCGCGCAAGGCCTGCTCGGTCGGCACCGAGTGGCACCGCGACCACGAGAGTCACTTCGTCGTCGACGTACGGCCCGTGCCGAGTGTGCCGGTCCGCTGCGTGCAGGTGGACAACGCCGACCACCTCTACCTAGCCGGCCGGGCGATGGTGCCCACCCACAACTCGACGCTCGCGCTGGACATCGCCCGGCACGCCTCGGTCAAGCACCACCTGACCTCGGCCATCTTCTCGCTGGAGATGAGCAAGAACGAGATCACCATGCGGTTGCTGTCGGCCGAGGCCGGGATCCGGCTCTCGCACATGCGGGCCGGCACCATGAGCGAGCAGGACTGGCAGAAGATCGTGCGCCGGATGTCGGAGATCTCCGACGCGCCGCTGTACATCGACGACTCGCCGAACATGACGATGATGGAGATCCGGGCCAAGGCCCGGCGGCTCAAGCAGCGGCACGACCTCAAGCTGGTCGTGCTGGACTACCTGCAACTGATGACCTCGGGCAAGCGGGTCGAGTCCCGGCAACAGGAGGTCAGTGAGTTCTCGCGGCAGATGAAGTTGCTGGCCAAGGAACTGGAGGTGCCGGTCATCGCGATCAGCCAGCTCAACCGTGGTCCCGAGCAGCGCACCGACAAGCGGCCGATGCTGTCCGACCTGCGGGAATCCGGATCGCTGGAGCAGGACGCGGATATGGTGATCATGGTGCACCGGCCCGATGCGTGGGAGGCCGACGACCCTCGCGCGGGCGAGGCGGACCTGATCATCGCCAAGCACCGCAACGGGCCGACCACCACCATCGCGGTGGCGCACCAGCTGCACTACTCGCGGTTCGCGGACCTGGCCGGGTGACCCGCGTGGAACCCCGGATCAGCCTGATCACCCTGGGTGTGCGGGACGTCGCCCGGGCCCGGGCCTTCTACGAGAGCCTCGGTTTCGTCGCCTCGTCGGCCAGTAACGAGAGCGTGGCGTTCTTCCGGGTCGGCGGGGCCGCGCTCGGTCTGTTCGGCTGGGACGCGCTGGCGCAGGACGCCGGGGTACCGCCGTCCGGTGACGGGTTCCGGGCGGTCACGCTCGCCCACAACGTCCGGGACAAGTCCGAGGTCGCGACGGTCCTCGCGGCGGCCGAGGCGGCCGGCGCCCGCGTCGTGACGCCGGCCCACGACGTGTTCTGGGGTGGCCACAACGGCTACTTCGCCGACCCGGACGGTCACCTGTGGGAGGTGGCCTGGAACCCGTTCTTCCCGCTCGCTGCCGACGGGTCGCTCGAGCTACCCGAGTGACCGGACCGGGCGACCGCGAGGCGGTCACCGCTTCCCGGCCAGTGCCGACCCGGCACTGCTACTCGGTAGCGGTGATCGGCGACTCGGTCAGCGCGGCGTCCACCACCAGGCCGACCCCGGCGCCCAGCAACCAGGCGTCCTTGGCGTAACCGGTGCCCTCCGCGGTCGGCCGGAGATACCGATCGTGCCAGGCCGGGGTGCGCACGTACATCGCGGTCAACGCACCCCCAAAGCCGATCAGGGCGATCCCCGCCAGGCCGGCCGGCACCACCGGCACCAGCAGCGCCGCGCCGACGGCGATCTCGCTCGCCGCGAGAACCTTGATGAACACGGTGGGCGGCACCCGCTTGACCAGCGGCAGCGCGTTGGCCGCGGTCGAATGCAGCCAGGCGGCGGTGCCCTCGTCGGCGGACAGCTTGTTCACACCGGAGTTCAGGATGTAGGCGCCGGTCGCCAATCGAACCGGAGCGCGGCGAAGTTTGGCGGCCAGGGCCATGGGTCGAACCTCCAGGTGATCGGGACAACGCGGACCGTGGTGGTTCCTTCGTACCCTCTTCCGCGCGGCGTGAATCGACCGGCCCACCAGCGGGGCGTCCGGCAGCGGCCGGGCCGGCGCGGTCAGCGGACGGCGTACCTGGTCAGTACGACCCCGGAACGAAAGGACCGGCAGTCGACCAGCCGTGCCCGGTCCGCCGCCCAGCCGTCGGGGAACAGCCGCCGCCCCCGGCCCTGCACCACCGGGTAGGTCCACAGGTTGATCTCGTCGACCAGGTCGGCCCGGAACAGGGCGTGGCACAGGCTGATGCTGCCGGTGGCGACGATGTTCTGCCCGGTCGCCTGTTTGAGCTCGGTCACGGTGGCCACCAGGTTGCCGCCGATGACCGTGGTGTTCTCCCACTGCGGGTCCGTCACGGTCGAGCTGACCACGTACTTGCGGATGCGGTTGAGCTCGTCGGTCACGCCGGTCCGGTCGTCGGTCTGCCGGGGCCAGTAGCCGCGGAAGTCTTCGAACGTCTGCCGGCCGAGCAGGATCGCGTCACATCCGGCGGACAGCTCCCGGTTCGCCGACTGCTGGTCGCTGGCGTCCGCGCCGCCCTGCGGGTCGAACCAGTCGTCCAGCATCTCCACGGCTCCGTCGAGGGTGATGTTCTGGGTCACGGCCAGGGTCCGCATCGGTCCTCCGTGGTCTCGGGATGGTGGGTCTTCCGTCAGGCTCCCGGTACCCAGCTCACCGCCCGGAAACTCCCCATCGGGGCAGACTGAGCCGATGAGCGCACCTGAAGAACCCGAAGGCATCACCGTGGTGGGCCGGGGCACCGCTGCCGCGGCCGTCGACCGGGTCACCATCTCGTTGGCGGTCGAGGTGGTGCGGGCCGAACCGGGTGATGCCTGGGCGGTCGCGTCCGGCACCGCGACCCGGTTGCTGGCCGTGTTGGCCGACGACGGGGTGGACGCCCGCTCGGTCCGCACCTCCGATCTCACCCTCGGGCCGCGGATCGAATACCAGGGGAATCGTCAGCAGCTGACCGGCTACCAGGCGGGGCAACGGCTGACCGTGGTGCGGGACGGCCTGCACGGGATCGAGCGATTGCTGACCGACGTCGCCGCGCTCGGCGGCGAGGGGGTCCGCATCGACGGGGTCTCGTTGACCCCCGGGCACCCGCGGGATGCCCTGACCCGGGCCCGGGACGCCGCCTTTGCCGATGCGGATGCCACAGCCACGCAGCTCGCCGGGCTGGCCGGCCGATCGTTGGGCCGGGTCCGGTGGATCGACGAGCGGCCTGCCGGTGGCGGCCCGCGACCGATGATGATGGCCATGCGCGCCGCCGCCGCCGAAAGCATGCCGGTGGCGACCGGGGACGCCGAGGTGAGCGTGGAGGTCACCGTGTGCCGGGAGTTCGCGGACTGATCAGCCGCCGGCCCCCGGCGCCCGCTGCGCGAGGCCCTGGATCGCGGCGGTGAAGCAGTCCATCGGCGGGGTGACCAGGCCTGCACCGACCTGACCGGTGCCGGCGACCCGGCCGGCCATCCCGGTGTTGATCTGCGGCAGGATCCCGGTCCGCAGCACCCGGGAGACGTCGATGCCGGTCGGCGAACCGCGGAACTCCAGGATCGGGATTGCGAACGCCGGGTTCTCCGCCTGGGTGATCTCATACATCCGCCGGGTGACTGCGAGCGCATCCGGTACCGTCCCGCCGACGAACCGGACGATCGCCGGTGCCGTGGCCATCGCCATGCCGCCGACGCCCATCGTCTCGGTGATCGCCGAATCGCCGATGTCCGGATTGGCGTCGTCGGGCCCGAAGCCCGGGAGGAACAGCCCGTCCGGATACAGCGCCGGGCCGGTGAACCATTCGTCTCCGGTGCCGGACACCCGGATGCCGAAGTCGGTGCCATTGCGGCACATGGCCGTCACGATCGTGCTGCCCGGCACATTCGCCGCGGCGTCGCCCATCAGCTTGCCGGTCGGCATCACCAGGTTGAGGAAGAAGTGGTCGTTGGTCGAGACGAAGCGCGTCACCTCGGCGATGTCCGGTCCGGGTCGTCCGGAGGCAATGAGCGCCGGCAGCAGCTCGCGCAGCAGCATGAGGGTGCCGGCCCGGTTGCGGTTGTGTCCCTCGTCCCCCATCTGCACCATCTGGCCGACGATCGCGGTGATATCGACCGGACCGGTCGTGCGGACCGCATCGGCCAGGGCCGGGCCCAGCACGCTGCTCATCCAGCGCAGCCGCTCGATCACCTCGGGGCCGTAGGCGCCGTACCGCAGGACCTTGCCGAGCCCTTCGTTGAGTGAGCAGAACGCACGGGCGCCGGTGTGCTCGTCGGCGAGCTCGAACAGCCACATCGACGGGGAGATGACCCCGGCCATCGGGCCGACCGCGTTCCGGTCATGGCACGGCGTCAGCTCGATACCGTCGCCGGCGGCCAGCATCGCCTCGGCCGTGGCCGGATCGGCGGTCAGGCCCTCGAGGATCAAAGCGCCGATGAGGGCGCCGCGCAACGGCCCGGACGCCCGCGCGAAACCGATCGGCGGGCCGGCGTGGCAGAACTGTCCGGGCCGCAGCCCGAGCGCCTCCGACGCCGGCCGCACGTCGACCAGCTTGGCCCGGACGGCCAACATCCGCCGCACGGCTTCGGCATTCGCCGTGGTCCGTCGAGGGTCGGCCAGGACGGTGTGCAGCGCCCTCGCGACGGCGGGGCCGACGTTCGACGGCCGATGGTCCACCTCGATCACCTGCACCGATTGATCGCGCAACGCGTCCGCGAGGAGGCCGACCCCGGCGCAGATCACCTCGGTCGGTGCCGCGAGCAGGTTCGGTTCGATGGTGTCGGTGTCGGTGTCGGTGTCGGTGTCGGTGTCGGTGACGGTGGGCAGGGCTGCCTGCGGCGGTTCGGCCGGGCTGGGGGCCGCGGATGTTCCGCGGCCGGGCGGGGGTGGGGTGGGCTCGGCGGGTGCCGTAGGGGCGGACCGGGCCAGGTCTCCCGCGGCCCGCGCGGCCTCGGCGTTGGAGAGGTACACCCGGGCACCGGCGGCGGCCAGCGCGGTGGCCTGCCGGTCTCGACCCTGCGGGTCACCGGCGGTCCCGCAGAGCGCGACCACGACGAACAGCGCCCGCCCGGCCCGGGCCGCGGTCTCGATCGCGCCGCGAATCGCCGGGGTCAACGTCGTTGCCGGATCGGGATCGGCGCCGTGCCCGAGCACCACGTCCAGCAGCACCACCGCCACGTCCGGGTCGGCGGCTTGGTCGGCGAGCAGGGCCAGCCGGAGGGTCGGGTCGATCATCGGATGCGGCCGGCCGGCGGTGAACGCATCGTCGCCGAGGTCGACGATGGCGTGCCCGAGCCCCGTCAGCTCGGGACCGGCGGGAAGGTGGACATCCGCGCGGTTGAACTCGCCGACTCCTGGCTCAGGCGTCACCTTCGGGGTGAGCTGATCCGCGCCGGCGTTGATCCGCGCGGGCAGCGCGAGGTCGGGGCGCAGCGGGATGTTGGAGCGGATGTCGCCGATGGTGCCGGCGAGGGCGAGCATCGCCTCGTCGGCCAGGGTGCCACCGGAGTACAGCCCACGCAGCGCCCACGGCTGCCCGGGCCCTGGGTCGGCTGGTGGCCGCTCGGAGGTCTCGCCGCCCCCCGGTGGAACCGGTGCTGCACCGGCCGGCGGTTCCGCGGCGGCATCGATCACCCCCCAGGTCGGCCAGACCGGCGCCCGGCCGCCCACTGCGGCGATGAGCTGCTCGGCGCCGCGGGTCAGGTCGGGCTCGCCCGGCCCGATGACCAGCAGCGTGACCGGCGTCGCCAGGGTGCCGGCATAGGACCGCAGGTCGGCGGCGACGTGCGGGTCGGCCGGCTTGGAGACCACCGCGATGTGCCCGGTTCCCGGGTCCGCGTCCAGCGCGGCCAGCGCCGTCCGGGTACTGCGGGCAGCCACCGGGGCGGACAGGTCCCGCCCGCCGACGCCCAGGACGTGTGACACCGCGACGCCGGCCTCGTCCAGCAGGCAGGTCAGCTGCTGCGCGCCGGTGCCGGACGCGGCCACGACCCCGACCCGGGTTCCGCCCGATGCCCGCAGGACGTTGGTGAACCCCAGCCCGACGCCGCCGAGGATCGACGTCCCGCAGTCCGGGCCCATCGCCAGGACCCCGGCGCGGGCAGCCGCCGATTTGATGGTGATCTCGTCGGCGACCGGCACATTGTCGGAGAAGATCATCACGTGCCGTCCGGCGTCGATCGCGTCCAGCGCCTCGCCGAGCACCGCCGGACCCGGCACGGACAGCAGGACGACGCGGGCGTCCGGGTGATCGTGGGCGGCGGTCCGGACGATCCGGGCGGATGCCACCCCGGCCACACCCCCGGTGGGGGGAACACGTGCGGTGAGCGCCTGCTCGATGGCGGCCAACCCGGCCCGGACGGCGTCGTCGTCGATGCCCCGGACGGTGATCAGCAGGTCGTTCGGCCCGGCGTCGTCCGGGACCGGAAAGCCCAGCCCGGCCGCGAGGTCCAGGTTCAGCGCCGTGGCCATGGCAACCTGGGCCGCGGTGATCCCGGGCACCGCAGCAGCCGCCTGGGACACCCGGAGCAGCGTCACCGAATCGTGGTAGACCCCACGCCGGACCAACACCTGCTCGGCGAGCGGCGGATCGGCGATCGTCATCGGGCCGCCACCGGCGGCCGGGTGGCCCGCTGGCGACCGGGCTCCGACTGGACCCGCCCGGAGCGGTGGGAGGGCGCGAGCAACCGGCGCTGCGCGGCACCGGGCTCGTGCGGCGGCGCCGGCGCCCGGCCGACCTCCGGGCGCTCGTCGGCGCCGACCGCGACCCGGACATCCGGTAGCGGCGGGCGCGGTCGATGACGACGGATGCGGATCGCACCGGGGTCGAGACGACCCCCTACCGGGATGGGGGCCGGAGCGTCGGACCGCCCGGCCGGCGTCGCCACGACGTCGCGCACGCCGTGGGGAACGTGCTCTCCTGCCGGACGGCCGAGCGGGCGGGCCACCGGTGGGATGGCACCCAGCGCGGCAAGACGTTGTGGTGCGAGGGCTGGCACGACGTCCACCTCCGTGTCGTGGTGGGTCCGGAGCTTTCGATCATCCCCGATCCGACCGGTACCGGACGGGTCGGGATGAGCGACCGGGCGGGATGGGGAAAGATCGGGGGATGAAGCCGGCCCCGTTCGCGTGGCACGGTCCCGATGATGCCGGGGCCGCGATCGCGCTGCTGGCCGAGCACGGACCGGAGGCCAAGGTGCTGGCCGGCGGGCAGTCGCTGGTGCCGCTCTTGGCGATGCGGCTGACCCAACCCGCGCACCTGATCGACATCAACCGCCTCGCCGAGCTGGACACGGTCGCCGTCGACGAGAGCGGGGTGCGAATCGGCGCGCTGGCCCGGCACCGCCGGGTCGAGCAGCACGACGCGGCCTTCCGCGCCCAACCGCTGCTGCGACAGGCGCTGCGGTACGTGGCCCACCCGACGATCCGCAACCGCGGCACCTGCGTCGGGTCGCTCGCGCACGCCGACCCGGCCGGCGAACTCACCGCTGTGCTCGCCGTCTGCGGGGGCACCGTCACCCTCCGGTCGGTGGCCGGCACGCGGACCGTCGCGGCCGCCGACTTCTTCATCGGGCCGCTCACCTGCGTGCTGGCCCCGGACGAGCTCGCGGTCGGCGCCCACTTCCCGGCCCGGCCGGCCGGTGCCGGCACCGCGTTCGTCGAGATCGCCCGTCGGCACGGCGATTACGCCCTGTGCGGGGTGGCTGCGACGGCCCGGCTGGACGGCGCCGGCGAGCTGCGCAGCCTGCGGTGCGGTTACCTGTCCGTCGCCGACGTGCCGCTGGTGCTGGACCTGACCGACGCCTGGCGCGCCGACCCGCAGGACGCCGGCGCCCGGGCCCACGACGTGGTGGAGCCGATCACCGACCTGCATGCGACCGCCGACTACCGTCGACACCTGGCGCGGGTCCTGACCATTCGCGCCGGCACCGAGGCCATCGCCGCGGCCCGCGAGCGGGTGACGGCGTGAGCGGGCGTCAGCGGGTGGACCGCCCGCACCGGGGCAGCGACCCCATCGACGCCCCGGGGCCGGCCGGCGCCACGGAGCCGCTGACGTGAACGAGCCCACGCACGAGATCACTTTGACCGTCAACGGGGTCGTCCGCACGGCGCCGGCCGTCGCCCGGCGCACCCTGTCCGACTTCCTGCGGCACGACCTGGGCCTGGTCGGCACCCACGTCGGCTGCGAGCACGGCGTGTGCGGGGCGTGCACGGTGCTGCTCGACGGCCAACCGGTGCGTTCCTGCCTGCTCTTCGCGGTCTCGGTGACCGGGCACACCGTCACCACCGTCGAGGGCCTCGCCGACGGCGAGCAGCTCAGTCCCGTGCAACGCGCGTTCGGCGAATGCCACGCCCTGCAGTGCGGTTTCTGCACCCCGGGTTTCCTCACCACCATCACCGCCGGGCTGGTCGAGAACCCGGCGCCCACCCGGGACGACGCGGTGGCCATGATCGCTGGGAACCTTTGCCGGTGTACCGGCTACCACAACATCGTCGACGCCGTCCTGCGGGCCGCCGAGCTGGCCCGGGAGCGACCCTGATGGTCACCCGGTACGTCGGCCAGGGGGTCAGGCGGGTCGAGGACCGCCGGCTGGTGACCGGCAACGGCCGGTACACCGACGACATCGGCGTCGGAACCGGCGCCCTCGAAGCCGCCTTCGTCCGGTCACCGCACGCCCACGCCCGCATCCGGGACATCGACGTCAGCGGCGCCCTGGACATCGACGGCGTCGTGGCCATCTACACCTACGAGGATCTCGAAGGCGCGGCCGCCGAGCCGCTGCCCATTCTCATCCCGCACCCCGCCCTGCACGCCGGCCGCACCGGCTACGCGTTGGCCAACGGGGTGGTGCACCACGTCGGTGCGGCGATCGTGATGGTCGTCGCGGAGAACCGGTACCTGGCCGAGGACGCCGCCACCGCCATCGTCGTCGACTACGAGATCCTGCCCCCGGTGGTCGGTCTGGATGCCGCCCGGGCCGCCACCCACGCGGTGCACGACGACGTGCCGGACAACGTGGCCGCCCACCTGCGGCAGCAGGTCGGCGACGTGGACGCCGCGATGAGAGGGGCGCCGCACCGGCTCGAGTTCGACCTGGAGATCAGCCGGTCGTGCTCGATGCCGTTGGAGGGCAAGGCGGTGCACGCCCGGTGGGACCCGGACGACCGGAGCCTGCGGGTCTACTCGGCGACCCAGGCGGCCACCTCGGTGCGGGCCGCGATCGCCGCCAAGCTCGGCCTGCCGTTGCCCAAGGTGGAGGTGATCGCCCCGGACGTGGGTGGCGGCTTCGGCGTCAAGATCATGCACCCGTGGCCGGAGGAGATCCTGGTGCCGCTGGCCGCGATGCGGCTGCGGCGTCCGGTGAAATGGACCGAGGACCGCCGCGAGCACTTCGTCTCCGCGGCCCACGAGCGGGGCCAGCAGCAGCACGTCGAGGTCGGTTTCGACAACAGCGGAAGGATTCTCGCGCTCGACGTGAGCTTCTGGCACGACAACGGCGCCTACACGCCGTACGGGATCATCTGCCCGATCGTCACCTCCACGCAGCTCCTCGGCCCGTACAAGCCGGGGGCCTACCGGGTCGAGTTCCGTTCGATGTACACCACGACGGTGATCGTCACCCCGTACCGCGGGGCCGGCCGGCCGCAGGGCGCGTTCGCCATGGAACGCACCCTGGATCGGATCGCGCAGACCCTCGGTCTGGACCGGACCGCCGTCCGGGCCGCGAATTTCATCCAGCCCGACGAGTTCCCGTTCGACCAGGGACTGATCTTCCAGGACGGCCGGCCGCTGATCTACGACTCCGGGGACTATCCGGCCCAACTGGCGATGATCAAGGACCTGGTCGGCTGGGCGGACTTCCCGGCCCGGCAGGCCGCGGCGGCGGCGCAGGGCCGGCTGCTGGGCATCGGGATCGGCTGCTACGTCGAGGGAACCGGTCCGGGCCCGTACGAGGGCGCGCACGTCCAGGTGCTCACCGACGGCAGTATCGAGGTGGCCATCGGTCTCACCTCACAGGGCCAGGGTCACCAGACGGTCTTCGCGCAGATCGTCGCGGACGAGCTCGGCGTGCCGTTCGACCGGGTCCGGGTGACCACCGGGGACACCCGCCGGTTCGGATACGCGGTGGGCACCTTCGCCTCCCGGGCGGCGGTGATGTCCGGGTCGGCGGTCGCGCTGGCCGCCCGCGCGGTGAAAGCCAAGGCACTCCGGGTGGCCGCCGACGCGCTGGAGGCCAGCGAGGCAGACCTGGAGATCGTGGACGGCGTCGTCGCCGTCCGGGGCAACCCCACCGCCGCCATCGAGCTGGGCTCGGTGGCGGTGCTGTCCAACCCGTTGCGCTACGCGTTCGACGAGGCGGCCAAGGCGGCCACCCAGTTCGCCCGGCCCGCCGACCCCGACCGGCCCCCGGTCCCCGAAGGCGAGGCGCCCGGCCTGGAGTCCCGCGACTACTACTCCCCGCCGCGGTGCACGTTCGCCTCCGGCATGCACGCCGCGATCGTCGAGATCGACCCGGACACCAGCGAGATCCGCATCGAGAAGTACTGCGTGGTGCACGATTGCGGCACGCTGATCAACCCGATGATCGTGCGCGGTCAGGTGCACGGCGGCGTCGCCCAGGGCATCGCCGGGGCCCTCTACGAGACGCTCGACTACGACCAGGACGGGCAGTTGCGCAACGCCTCGTTCATGGATTTCCTGATGCCGTACGTCACCGAACTGCCGGAGCGGATCGATCTCGACCACCAACAGACGCCGTCGCCATTGAACCCGTTGGGCATCAAGGGGGCGGGTGAGGCCGGGGTGATCCCGGTGTCGGCGGTGCTGGCCGCCGCGGTCGAGGATGCCACGGGCCTGCGGATCACCCGGATGCCGCTGTCCCCGAGCGAGCTGTACCACCTGCGTCGGGAGGGCGACACCGCATGAAGGTGACCGGAAGCTCCGTCCTGCAAGCCCCACCGGACCGGGTGTGGCGGGCCATCACCGATCCCGACGTGTTGGCCGGCGTCATCCCGGGCTGCGACGGCCTGGTCCCGCTCGCGCCCGACCGGTTCCGGCTCACCGTGACGCTCGGCGTGGCGTCCATCAAGGGTTCCTACACCGGCGAGGTCGCCTTCCGGGACATGGTCGCGCCGGGTTCGCTGACGCTGCAGGCCAACGGGTCCGGAGCGCCGGGCACGATCGACACCACCGTCGCGGTCGTCCTGACCGATCTGGGCGGATCGACCCGGGTCGACTACGACGCCGACGCCATCGTCGGCGGGATGGTCGGCGGCGTCGGTCAGCGAGTGCTGGGCGCCGTGGCCAAGCGCACGGCCGACGCATTCTTTGCCGCGATCGACGGGACCCTGACCGCGCCCGCACCGTCCGTCCCGTCCGGCCGGCCGACGCCGGTCGGCGGGCCCGGCTCCGGCCCGGCGGCGGGCGGGCCGTTCGGCGCGCCGGCACCTGTCCCGGGTCGCCCGGCCCGGTCACCCTGGGACCTGGCCGCCGCGGCCGCGGTGGGTGCCCTGTCGATGCTGGCGGGCGTCCTGGTCGGCGTCCGGATCGGCCGCCGCTCGTCCTGATCGACAAGCGCTCGTCCTGAACGACGAGAAGGTGGCGGCCCGGCCCCGGGTCAGCGCAGCCGCTCGACCGGAAACTCGGTCGGCGGGGCGGCCACCAGGTCCTGCGCCCGGACGAGCGCGATCTCGCGGGATCCGGCCGTGTGGGTGGCGGCCAGGATGCCGTACACCGACGACGCGACCCGGGCGAGCGCGGTCGCGACCCCGTCCGGCAGGTGGGCCAGGAACAGCGCCGCCGTGACGTCGCCCGCGCCGTTCACCGACAACGGCAGCTCCGGGGTGCGGACGAGATAGGCGCCCGAGTCGTCCGCCGCGATCATCCCGATCTGATCGTCGTCGACGACCGATCCCTGCACCGACGTCACCAGCACGGTTCGTGGCCCCATGGCCCGGACCGTGTCGACGGCGGCGAGCACATCGTGCAGGGTGCCGACCCGACCGACGTCGACGGTACCGGGATCCCCGCCGAAGGCCAGGTATGAGAGCTCGAAAGCGTTGGGCGTCAACACGTCCGCCACCGGGACCACCTGCTCGCGGATCAGCTCGGGCACGCCCGGCAGCACGAACATCCCGCGGCCGACGTCGCCCATCACCGGGTCGGCGCAGTACACGGCGTTCGGGTTGAGCAGCCGGATCCGGGCGACCGTGTCCAGCACCACCGCCGCCACCCCCGGCGATCCCTGGTATCCGGTCAGCACGGCGTCCACCGACCCCAGCGCGTCCCGGTCCGCGACCCCCTCGATCACCTCGGCGATGACCGCCGGGTCCATCACCGTGCCGCGCCAGGCCCCGTAGCCGGTGTGGTTGGAGAAGTGCACGGTGTTGACGGCGATGACCTCGTGCCCCAACCGTTGCAGCGGGAAAACGGCGGCCGAATTGCCGACATGACCGTAGGCGACCGACGACTGGATGGACAGGATGCGCATGACACGCAGCGTGGCACGGACGAGCGGGGCAATCGAGTCTTCGATGCGAAGATAGGGCCCTTCGACTCTGCCGAGTGGGCCACCCGTCCGCGCAGGCTGGGGTCGCCATCGCCGGTGCCGGGAAGAGGGATGCCAGCCGTGCGTGCCCTGATCGTTCATGAGTCGAACTGCCCCGCGACCTGCGCGATGGTCGACGCGGTCGCCGCCGCCCTGACCGCCCGGGGTGCTGCCGTCGACACGCGCGCCGTCGCCGCGGCGCCGGCGGCGTTCGGCGACCCGATCGACCTGCTGGTGGTCGCCGCGCCGGCGATCCCGCCGCCCGCCCGACCGGCCGCCGCCTTCATCCCCACCGTCGGTCTGCCCGCGGCCGGTGGCGTGCGGGACTGGGTGGAACGCATCGACCTGCCGCACGGTCAACCGACTGCGACGTTCGACGTCCGGTCCCGATCGGAAGCGCCGGGGTCACCCGCCCGCGCGGCAGCCCGCCGCCTCCGGGAACGCGGTGCCACGATCATCGGCACCCGGTCGTTCGTCGCGCCCACGCGCGAGAGCCGGATCGGCGACGACGAGCAGGCCCGGGTCCGGGACTGGGCCGCCGGGCTCGTCCTGGACGCGGCGATCCACCGGGTCGGCTGACCGGAGTCGCCAGGTCACGATACGGACGCAATTTCGCGACGCGACGTTCATCGACCGCGAAATGGGTACCGGCAGGCCACAGCTCCGACTGAGGGACCCGACCCGGTCCCACGAAAGGAAGTGACGGCCGTGGTTCTCGCGATCGTGCTCATCGTCCTGGCCATCCTGCTCGGCCTGGGTGGCCTGCTGTTCACCGCCCTCAAGTGGCTGCTGATCGTGGCCGCCGTCCTGTTGGTGGCCGGCCTCGTCGTCGGCTTCATCGGCCGCGGCCGGACCCGCTCGGTCAGGTAACCGGCCCGTCCGGAACCTCCAGGTCGACGACCGACGAGCGGGCGTCGAGGACGACCTTGCGGGCGGCGGTGGCCAGCGTGTCGGGGGCCAGCGCGGTGACGACGTACCGGCCCGGCGTCGGCAGTGGCAGGCACCACCGCCCGTCGGGACCGGTCGTCAACGATTCGACGAAGGCGCCGGTCGCCTCGCTGATCGATACCAGCGAATGCGGGACGCCGGCCCCGATTCGGGTGACCCGGCCGGACAGCGTGAGCTGATCGGTCAGGGTGATCTCGGGCAACGTCCCCTGCCGGTCGACGGTCACCACCCTGGCCTGCGGCGCCCATCCCTGCGCGTTCGCCAGCACCAGGTACCGGTCCGGCCCGGGCAGGGCGATCGAATACCGGCCGTCCTGGTCGGCCCGGCTCCAGTCCACCGGATCGCCGGTCGTGGTCATCACCGTCACCACGGCCGGGTAGGGCGCAGGGCCGTCGGATCGCCGGATCCGGCCGTGCCCGACCACCTCCCGGCTGTCACCGGCGCTGACCGCACCGGGACGGACCTCCGGGCCGACCCGGACCCGGGGGTGCGCGGTGTCCGCCGGGATGAACCAGGCGACCGCGCAGGCCACCAGCGCCGCCCCGGCGGCCATCCAGAACACGTACTCGAACGCCTGGAACGACGGGGCGGTGAGCGACCCGACGGTGATGGTCACCGCGCCCAGAATGGCAGCGACCGCCGCGCTCGAGGTCGACGTGCCGATCGCCCGCAGCAGGGTGTTCAGCCCGTTGGCGCTGGCGGTTTCGGTGATCGGTACCGAGGCCATGATCAGTGTGGGCATCGCCGCGTACGCGATCGCGGTGCCGATGCCGACCAGGGTCGAACCGACCACCACCGCGGGCAGGTTGCCGGACAGGTAGACCCGGGCGACGTAGGCGACGGCCATCACCAGGCCGCCGGTGATCAGGGTGGGCCGGCCGCCGAACCGGTTGATCAGGGCGCCCGAGACGGGTGCGAACACCACCATCGCCAGGCCGGACGGCACCATCAGGAGCCCGGCAGTGATCACCGGAAGCCCGAATCCGTAGCCGGTGAGCGCAGGGATCTGCAGTTCCTGAGTGGTCAGCAGCAGGTTGGCGAACATGGCGAAACCGAGCAGCACCGAGGCGATGTTGGTCAGCAGGACGGGCCGGCGGCCGGAGGTGCGCAGGTCGACCAGTGGCTGGCCGACGCGCAACTCGTAGGGCACCCAGGCGCACAGCGCGCCCACGGCGATCAGGATCAGGACGATCACCGGTTGACCGGACCACCCCCACGCGGTGCCCTTCGAGACGACCAGCAGCAGGCCGGTGAGCGCGATCGACAGCAGCACGGCCCCGACGTAGTCGAACGACCCACCGGTGCGGACCCGCGACTCCGGCACGATCAGCATGATGGCGACCAGGAGCAGCACGCCGACGATCGCCGACAGCCAGAAGTTGGCGTGCCACCCCAGGCTCTCGGACACCACCCCGGCCAGCGGAAGGCCGAGGGCGCCGCCGATGCCCAGGGTGGCGCTCATCAGGGCGACGGCCGAGCTGACCCGCTCCCGCGGCAGCTCGTCCCGCATGATGCTGATGCCGATCGGGATGAGCGCGGCCGCGAATCCCTGGAAGGCCCGGCCGACGATCACCAGCGCGAACGTCGCGGACAGCGCGGCAACCACCGAACCGACGGTCATGGCGACCATGCAGACCAGCATCATCAGCCGCTTGCCGAGCATGTCGGCCAACCGTGACATGACCGGCGTGGCCACCGCGCTGGTCAGCAGGGTCGCCGTGACCAGCCAGGACGCGTCGTCCGCGCTCACCCCGAGGATCGCTGGGAACTCCGGCAGCAGCGGCACCACCATCGTCTGTTGCAACGCCACCGCCGTGCCGCACAGGGCCAGGACCGCGACGATGGCTCCGGTCCTTCGGCGTCGTGCTCCGGGATCGTCCGACCGTTCGGTCACCGCGCTCCCCACCCTTCGGGGCCGGCCCGTCGCGTGCGGATCACGCTGCCGATGCCGTTACCCACGCTTATCACAGCACCTTCGGCAGGAACCTCACGAATGCGCGGGAGGCCGTGCGCCTGCGGTCGGCGCGGGCCGGTGCCACACTGACCGGTGTGCGGCCCGACACCGATGATGTGCCCACCCACACCGATGGCGCCACGGCCACCCATCCGGCCCTGGTGCTGCCGCCGGCGCAGTTGGCCGGCCGAATCCAGCACACGCTGATCGGCCAGGCCGTCACCGATCGGCAGGTGCGCGAGCATGTCGCCCAGACGCTGGAGCACGGGTTCGACGCGGCGATCGTGCCACCCTGTTGGGTACCGGTGGCCCGGAGCGAGCTGCGCGGCACCGTGGCCCGCATCGGGTCGATCGTGAACTACCCGCACGGCAGCGCGCCGACGACGGTCCGGGTCGCCGAGGTGCGGGCGCTGGTCGACGCCGGGGTGGACGAGCTGGACGCCACCGTCAACGTCGGGTTCCTGCTCTCGGGACGGGTGACCGAGTTCGCCGACGATCTGGCGGCGGTGGTGGCCGCGGCCGCGCCGATCGGCGTCAAGCTGATGCTCGAGCTGCCGTTGCTCGATGCCCGGCAGCGGGAACGGGCGGTGTCGGCGGCGGTGGACGCCGGCGCCGCGTTCGTCGCCGTCGCCTCGCGCTTCTCGGTCGGCGTCGCCGACCCGGCGGGCATCGGTTACCTGCGGCGATCGGTGCCCCCGTCGGTCGGGGTGAAGGCGAACGGCGGGATCAGGACCATCGAGCAGGTGCGGGCCCTGCTCGCCGCCGGGGCCGACCTGATCGGCACCTCCGCGGGCATCGAGATCGTCACCGGCCGGGGCAGCGCGCGCGAACAGCGGTACTCGTATTAGCTGGCGGGGTAGCTGGCGCCGAAAACCCCGGGGAGATATCGATGCCCACGACCGACACGATCAACCGCGAGACCACGCTGTGCATCTCACTGGCCGCGCGGCCCAGCAACATCGGTACCCGGTTCCACAACTTCCTCTACGACCGGCTCGGGCTCAACTTCGTCTACAAGGCATTCGCGCCGACCGACATCGGCGCCGCGGTGGCCGGCATCCGCGGGCTGGGCATCCGCGGTGCGGCGGTGTCCATGCCCTTCAAGGAGGCGTGCATCCCGCTGCTGGACGAGCTCGATCCGTCGGCCGCGGTGATCGAGTCGGTCAACACCATCGTCAACACCGACGGCCGGCTGGTCGGCTACAACACCGACTACACCGCGGTGGTCACCGCACTGACCCGGCACGGTGTCGCCCCGGGCACCGAATTCCTGCTGCGCGGCAGTGGCGGCATGGGCAAGGCCGTGGTGGCGGCGCTGCGCGACCACGGCCTCACGGCCGGCACGATCATCGCCCGCAACGAACGCACCGGACGGTCGCTCGCGCAGCAATACGGGTTCGAATGGGCGGCCGAGCCGGGCGGGCGGACCGCGCCGCTGCTGGTCAACGTCACCCCGATCGGCATGGCCGCCGGCCCCCAGGAGCACGACCTGTCCTTCGACCGGGCCGCCATCGCGGCCGCCGACGCGGTGTTCGACGTCGTCGCGTTTCCACCCCGGACGCCACTGATCGCCGCGGCCGAGGAGCTGGACAAACCGACGATCACCGGAGCCGAGATCATCGCCGCGCAGGCCGCCGAGCAGTTCGTCCTCTACACCGGGATCCGGCCGGACGACGATCTGGTGCGGCAGGCCGCGGAGTTCTCCCGTTCGTGACCTCGCGAAGCATGTTCAGCCATTCGTGGAGTCGACCTCCGACGGGGTTTGCGCTGCCGTGACCTCACCGGCCGTGTCCGGTACGGCCGGACGCGGTCGAACAGCACATCCGCCGCGGTGGGCGGCCTGGTCGGGGCCGATGGGACCGGATCACACCGCCGGATGGTGGAATCGCTCCCATCCGCCGATCGGGTGGCCCGACGGGCCGGTTCACCGCCGTTCACTTCGATCCCGAAATGTCGGAGCGACTTCGTTGGGACACTTACCAAACTGTGACCATCGCGTTGATTGACACGGCATGTCGGCCTCAATAGTTTGTGTGACCACCGTACTAGTGCGGAATGCCGAGCCGGATGCGCGCGCTCGGCAAGCCTGCCGGTGCGGTTCATCCGCGTAGACCCGACGGCCGGCCGGCCGTGGGAGACCTCACTGGAGAGGAACGTTCATGCGCCTGAAGTCCACTGCGATCGTCGGGATGGTGGCAGCCGGTGCGCTGCTGCTGGCCGCCTGCGGATCGAGCTCCAGCTCGTCCGGGACCACCTCGGCGGCCGCCTCGAGCAGTGCAGCGGCGAGCTCGGCGGCCTCCGGTTCCGCCGGTGCCGGCGGCGGGGCCGTCAGCGGCAAGGTCGGCGTGATCCTGCCCGACACCAAGTCCTCGGCCCGCTGGGAGACCCAGGACCGCCCTGCGCTCGAAAAGGCCTTCCAGGCCGCGGGTGTCGAGTTCGACATCCAGAACGCGAACGGTGACAAGGCGGCGATGGCCACCATCGCGGACCAGATGATCGCCAACGGCGTGACCGTGCTCGCGATCGTCAACCTGGACAACGAGTCCGGCGCCGCGATCGAGAAGAAGGCGGCCAGCCAGGGCGTCCAGACGATCGACTACGACCGCCTCACCCTGGGCGGCGGGGCCGACTACTACGTCTCGTTCGACAACACCGAGGTCGGCAAGCTGCAGGGCACCGGCCTGGCGAAGTGCCTGGGCAGCGGCGACAAGAAGATCGTCTACCTGAACGGTTCGCCGTCCGACTCGAACGCCACCGCGTTCTCGGCCGGGGCCCACTCGGTCCTGGACCCGATGACCAACTACAGCGTGGTCGCCGAGCAGGCCGTTCCGGACTGGGACAACCAGCAGGCCGGCACCATCTACGAGCAGATGTACACCGCGCAGGGCGGCAACATCGACGGCGTGCTCGCCGCCAACGACGGCCTGGGCAACGCGGTCATCGCGATCAACAAGAAGAACTCCAAGGTCATCCCGGTGACCGGGCAGGACGCTACCGTCCAGGGCCTGCAGAACATCCTGGCCGGCGACCAGTGCATGACGGTCTTCAAGGACACCAACAAGGAGGCCGCGGCGCTGGCCAAGGTCGCCATCGCGCTGGCCAAGGGCGAGACCCCGCAGACCACCGGCACCGTCAAGGACACCCAGGCCAGCCGTGACGTGGCCGCGATCCTGGAGACGCCGGAGGCGATCTACAAGGAGAACGTGAAGGACGTGGTCACCGCCGGCGGCACCACCGCGGCCGAGCTGTGCACCGGCGCCTACGCGGCCACCTGCACCGAACTGGGCATCAGCTGACGCCCTGACCAGCTCCCGGGCCCGGACGACACGCCGTCGTCCGGGCCCGGAGCGCAGCCAGGGGGGTAGCCCAGCCCAGTCAGATGGCAGTGAGATTGCCGTGTCGGAACCAAAGGAGCGGCCGATGACAGACCCCAACGCCCCCATCCTCGAGTTACGGGGGGTGAACAAGAGTTTCGGTGCCGTGCAGGTGCTGCACGGTGTCGATCTGCAGATCTTCCCCGGCCAGGTCACCGCCCTCGTCGGTGACAACGGCGCCGGCAAGTCGACTCTGGTCAAGTGCGTCGCCGGGATCCACGGAATCGACAGCGGCGACTACATCTTCGAGGGCCAGCAGGTCCACGTGTCCAATCCCCGCGACGCCGCCGGGCTGGGCATCGAGATCGTGTACCAGGACCTGGCGCTGTGCGACAACCTGGACATCGTGCAGAACATGTTCCTCGGCCGGGAGCCCAAGGCCGGCCTGGTGCTGGACGAGGCCCAGATGGAGATCAAGGCCCGCGACACGCTGGCCTCGCTCTCGGTCCGCACGGTCGCATCGGTCCGGCAACTGGTCTCCAGCCTGTCCGGCGGGCAGCGCCAGACGGTGGCCATCGCCAAGTCCGTGTTGTGGAACTCCAAGGTCGTCATGCTCGACGAGCCCACTGCCGCACTGGGTGTCGCGCAGACCCGGCAGGTGCTCGACCTGGTCCGGCGGCTCGCCGACAACGGCCTGGGGGTCCTGCTGATCAGCCACAACATGAACGACGTCAAGGAGGTCAGCGACCGCGTCTGCGCGCTGTACCTGGGCCGGGTCGCCGCCGACGTCGCGGCCAAGGATGTGACCACCGGTCAGATCGTGGAACTCATCACCAGCGGCCGGTCCGGCGACATCGGGCTGTCCAAGGCAGTGGCGGAGAAATCGGCATGACCGGGGCGGGCGGGCGGGCCTCGCGGCCGGGACGACTCACGACCGTTCATCCTGGGCAGGAAGCGACGCGACATGACTGAAAACCCCCCGAGCCTGACCAAGAAGGTCGAAGACGTCGAGGCGCGGGCGATGTTCGCCGCGGACGCCGCCGGTCCGGTCTCCTTGGGCCAGTACTGGCAGGGCTACCTGAACAAGCTGCGGGCCGGCGACGTCGGTTCGCTGCCGGCCATTCTCGGCCTGGTCGTGCTGCTGGTCGTGTTCACGATCGCCTCGCCCGGCACCTTCCTCTCGACCTTCAACCTGGCCAACCTGCTCACCCAGGCCGGCTCGATCTGCGTGCTGGCCATGGGCATCGGGTTCGTCCTGCTGCTCGGCCACATCGACCTGTCCGCCGGCGTGATCGGCGGTGTCGGTGCCGGCGTCATGGCCGAGATGCTGCTCAAGGGCCTGCCCTGGTACCTCACGGTGCTGATCGCGTTGGCGGTCGGCGTCGTCATGGGCATCTTCACCGGCGTGCTGGTCTCCGCGGTCGGCATCCCGTCGTTCGTGGTGACCCTGGCCACCTTCCTGGCCTACCAGGGTGTGCTGCTGTGGATCATCGGCACCGGGGGCACCGTGCCGATCAACAACGACGTCATCTTCGCCATCTCCAACGGCAACATGCCGGTCGTCCTGGGCTGGATCGTGGTGATCGCGTCGATCGCGGCCTACGCCGGCATCAACCTGATCGTGTACCAGCGCCGGCGGGCGGCGAACCTGGTCACCCCGCCGCTGCAGGTCATCCTGCTGCGGATCGCCGTGATCGCCGTGCTGCTGCTCGGTGCGACCTTCCTGCTGTCGCAGAACCGGTCCAAGGGCGCCATCGTCCTCGAAGGCATTCCCTGGATCGCGCCGATCGTCGGTGTCCTGCTGGTGTTCTGGACGTTCGTGCAGAACCGCACCGCATTCGGCCGGCACGTGTACGCGGTCGGCGGCAATGCCGAGGCGGCCCGTCGCGCCGGCATCCGGGTCGGCAACATCACCATCGCCTGCTTCGTGATCAGCTCGGCGATGGCCGTCGCCTCGGGCATCATCGCCGCCTCCCGGCTGAGCTCGGTCACCCCCGACGCGGGCGCCGGCAACACCCTGCTGTACGCCGTTGCGGCGGCCGTCATCGGCGGCACCTCGCTGTTCGGCGGCAAGGGCAAGGCCCGGGACGCCATCATCGGTGGCCTGGTGATCGCGGTGATCGACAACGGGCTGGGCCTGCTGGGCCTGCAGGCGTACATCAAGTACATCGTCACCGGACTGGTCCTGCTGCTCGCCGCGAGCGTCGACGCGATCAGCCGCCGGCGTCGGGCCGGCGCCGGCCGCTGAGTCGGGCGCGCCCTGCCCCGCCCCGGGGTTCGGGGCAGGTCGGCGACCCCGCAATCGACAAGCCCGTCCGTCCCCACGTCCTCGAAGGGTTGGTCAGTGCCGATCGCCGTTCGATCCACCGCCGGATCGACCCCCGCCGATCAGGCCACCATCCGGCGTCTCAACCTGTCGTTGCTGCTGAACAACCTGGCCGCGGGTGGGGCCCGATCCCGGGCCCGGCTGGCCGACGACACGGGGTTGACCAAGGCGACGGTGTCCAGCCTCGTCGCCGAGCTGATCGAGCGCGGCCTCGTGATGGAGGGTCCGGTCGAACGGAGCGGGCTCGGCCGGCCGGGCCGGGCCGTGGAACTGGATCCGGGGGGCGTCCGGTTCCTGGGCGTCGAACTGCAGGTCGACTACATCTCCGGGATGGTGCTCGACCTGCGCGGCTCCGTCCTGGCCCGGCAACGGCTGGGCCGTTCGATGGCCGAGCTCGGCCCGGCCCGCGCGCTCGGTGAGGTCGCCGACCTCGCCCGGGGGCTGGTGGCCGAAGCCGGCAGCCGGGTCGATCAGGTGCAGAGCCTGCATCTGGCGATCCCGGGGTTGATCGACGCCGACGCCGGCATGCTCGCGCTGGCGCCGAACCTGCACTGGCGGGACGTCGACATCGTGCACACGTTGATGGGCCGGCTGCAATGGAGCGACGCTCGGATCGGCGTCGACAACGACGCCAACATGGGCGCCATCGCCCACCACGCCGTCGGCGACGCGTCCCGCTCGCAGAATCTGGTGTATCTCGCCGGCGCGGTGGGGGTCGGGGCCGGCATGATCGTCGACGGGCGGATCGTCCGGGGGGCAGCGGGTTTCGCCGGAGAGGTGGGGCACATCGCGCTCGGCTCGCCGGACCGGCTCTGCGGGTGCGGCCGGCGCGGCTGCTGGGAGACGTCGGTGAGCCTGTCGGCGCTGCTCGACGCGTTGGCGGAACCGGACGAAGTGCCGTCCGATCATCCGTCGGACCTGGGGGGCCGGCTGGTCCAGATCAACCGGCGCGCGGCCGCCGGTGAGCGGCGGGTGCTGGACGCCATCGACGAGCAGGCGCACTGGCTGGGCATCGGGATGTCGGCGCTGTCGAACATCCTCAACCCCGACACGTTCGTGCTGGGCGGCCACTTCTCGGTGCTGCGCGACTACTACCGTGAGCCGGTGCTGTCCGAGCTGCGTTCCCGCCTGCTGGCCGGCTCGGTCAGCCGGGTCGAGTTCTCCGACCTGGAATTCGAGGCCGCGTCACTGGGCGCGGCGCACGCCGGCATCGCGCAGCTGATCGCCGATCCGACGCTGGCCCGGATCCGCACGGCCGGCTGACCGGTCCCGGCCGGCCCCGCCGTCAGGCCGGCGGGGCCTCTCCGGTCGGGATGATGATGACCTCGGGCACCTGCTCGTGCAGCACCTCGGCCGCATGAGCCGGCAACTGGTCGTCGGTGAGCAGCGTGGTGACCGCGCGCAAGGGCGCGAACTGCGCGAGACCGACCACCCCCCACTTGGTGTGGTCGGCCAGCACCACCAGCCGGCGGGCCGATTCGACGAGGGCGCGGTTGGTCTCCGCCTCCAGCAGGTTCGGCGTGGTCAGCCCGGCCCGCTCGTCGATGCCGTGCACGCCCATGATCACCATGTCCACGTGCAGCGACCGGATCGCCTGGACGGCAACGGGTCCGACCAGACCGTCGGACGGGGTGCGCAGGCCGCCGGTGAGCACCACGGTCAGGTCGGGACGTTGCCGGGCGTTGAGTACCTCGGCCACCTTGAGCGAGTTGGTGACGACGGTCAGGTTCGCGATGTCACCCAGGTGCCGGGCCAGCGTCCAGGTGGTCGAGCCGGCGGTGATCGCGATCGCCATCCCCGGCCGGATCAGCTCGGCGGCCCGGGTGGCGATGGCCTCTTTCTCCGGCACCTCGCGCAGGCTGGTGACCTCGAAGCCCGGTTCGACCGCCGAGGCGGTCTCCATCGCGGTGGCCCCACCGTGCACCTTGGACAGCAGGCCCTTGCGGTCCAGCGCCTCGAGATCCCGGCGCACGGTCATGTCCGAGACGCCGAGCAGTGCGGTCAGGTGGGCGACGCGGGCGCCGCCGGTGCGGCGGACCTCTTCCAGGATCCTGGCCTGGCGCATCGCGGCGAGCACGCAGCCAAACGTACCGAATCGAACGGACCCGTGTTGGTAACTGTTGGATGAATGTCGCGCCCGCCCGGGCCTGCCGGGAAACCGGGCCCGCGGCCGGCTCGGGCCGGCCGTGACAAGATCGGACGATGCTGGACAGCAGTAACCCGGCCGCGGTCCGGGCGGCCGACATCGACGCCGCCGCCCGCCGGCTGCACGGCATCGCCACCGTCACGCCGTTGGAGGAGTGTGCCCGGCTCAGTGCGGAAACCGGCGTCACGGTGCTGCTCAAGCGGGAGGACCTGCAGGTGGTCCGCTCCTACAAGCTGCGCGGCGCGTACAACCTGATGGCCCAGCTGTCGCCGGCCGACCGGGGCGCCGGCGTCGTCTGCGCGAGCGCCGGCAACCATGCGCAGGGAGTCGCATTTGCCTGCCGGGTGCTCGACATCAAGGGCCGGATCTACCTGCCGAACACCACGCCCCGGCAGAAGCGCGACCGCATCCTGACGCACGGGGCCGGCACCGTCGAGCTGGTGATGACCGGCGACACGTTCGACGATGCGGCCGCGGCCGCCGCCGCCCACGCGGCGCAGACCGGGGCGGTGATGGTCGCCCCGTTCGACGACGCCCGCACCATCGCCGGCCAGGGCACCGTGGTCCGCGAACTCCTGCAACAGTTGGGGCGGGTCCCGGACGTCATCGTCGTCCCGGTCGGCGGCGGTGGTCTCATTTCCGGCATCCTCACCTACCTTCGCGAGCGTGCCCCGCAGGTCCGGGTGATCGGCGCCGAACCGGCCGGCGCGGCGTCCATGCGGGCCGCGCTGGCCGCCGGCCGACCGGTCGCGCTGGACGTGCTCGACCCGTTCGTCGACGGGGCCGCGGTGCGCCGGATCGGAGACCTGACCTACCGGATCGTCTCGGCCGCACCGGTGGAGATGGTCGGGGTCGACGAGGGGGCGATCTGCACCGAGATGCTCGGTCTGTACCAGAACGAGGGGATCGTGGCCGAGCCGGCCGGCGCGCTGGCCGCGACGGCGCTGCGCGGACTCGATCTGACGCCGGGATCGACCGTGGTGGCGGTCGTCTCCGGCGGCAACAACGACGTGTCCCGGTACGGTGAGATCCTCGAGCGGTCGCTGGTGCACCTGGGCCTCAAGCACTACTTCCTGGTCAACTTCCCCCAGGAGCCGGGCGCACTGCGCCGCTTCCTGGACGAGGTGCTCGGGCCGGACGACGACATCACCCTGTTCGAGTACGTCAAACGCAACAACCGGGAGACCGGACCGGCCCTGGTCGGCGTCGAACTCGGCTCGGCCGAGGGACTCCCGTCGTTGCTGGACCGGATGGCGGCCGCGTCGATGGAGGTCGAGCGCATCATGCCCGGCTCGGCCGCCTACCGGTACCTCACGTGATGGGCACCCGCCGAATGAGCACCCTGCGATGAGCGCCGTGCGGATCGGGATCGACACCGGAGGCACGTTCACCGACGTCGTCGCCGTGCAGCTCGACGCCGCCGGCCGCACCACCCGCCGCATCAGCACGAAAACCCCCTCGACGCCGCGTGATCCGTCGATCGCGTTCCTGCGCGGCGTCGCCGCCGCGCTCGACCTGCTGGAGGCCGGGTCGGCAGACGTCGAATCGGTCCGCCATGGCACCACGGTGGCCACCAACCACCTCCTGCAGGGCCGGATCGACGCGCTCGGCCTCATCACCACCGATGGCTACGAGTCGATCCTGGAGATCGCCCGGCAATCGGTGCCCGACGGGTACGGCAACTCCTACTTCTGGGTCAAGCCGCCCCGGATCGTGCCGGCCGACCTGGTGCGCACCGTCGGCGGCCGGCTGGACTCCGCCGGCCGCGAGATCCGGCCCTTCGACGAGGATTCCGCAGTTGCCGCGGTCCGGTTGCTCCGCGATCGCGGCGTGGTCGCGATCGGCGTGTGCCTGCTGCACTCCTACCGCGACGATCGGCACGAGCGCGCGCTGGCGGAGGTGATCAGGCGGGAGTACCCGGACGCGGTGCTCTCGCTGTCCTCGCGGGTGTTGCCCGAGTACCGCGAGTACGAGCGGGCGATGACCACGCTCGTCGACGCCGCGGTGAAACCAACCGTCGCGAACTATGTCTCGACGATCCAACGCCGGCTGGACGACCTGGATCCCGGCCGGCGCATCCCGTTCTCGATCATGCGGTCGAACGGCGGGGTGCTGTCGGCGGCCGAGGTGGTCGAGCAGCCGATCAGCACGGTGCTGTCCGGTCCGGCCGCCGGGGTGCTGGGCGCGGCGGCGATCGCCGGCCGGGCCGGCTTCGACTCGATCCTGACCTGTGACGGCGGCGGGACGTCGACCGACGTCGCCGTCGTGCACGCGGGCCGGCCGTCGGTGACGACGGAGTCGGCCGTCGGCGACTACCCGGTCCGGGTGCCGATGGTCGACGTCGTGACCATCGGTGCGGGCGGCGGTTCGATCGCCTGGGTGTCGCCGGAACGAACGCTGAAGGTCGGGCCGCGGTCCGCGGGGGCCGACCCCGGCCCCGCCTGCTACGGCCGTGGCGGCACCGAGCCGACCGTCACCGATGCCGCGCTGCTGCTGGGCCGGATCCCACCACGGCTGATCGGCGGCGGCGTGCAACTGGATAGGGCCGCCGCCGGCGCAGCGATCGAGAACGTTGCGGAGGAACTGAATCTCGAGGCGCAGGACTGCGCCGCCGGCATTCTGGAGATCTTCGCCTGGAACCAGGCGAACGCGCTGCGGCGCATCACCACCGGCCGCGGGTTGGACGTTCGCGACTTCCCGCTGGTCACCGTCGGCGGTTCCGGCTCGCTGCTGGCCTGCCGGCTGCTGGACCTGCTCGGTGTGCCGACCGTGCTGGTGCCGCCGGACCCGGGCAACGTCTCGGCCTACGGCCTGCTGACCGTCGATGTCCGTTGCGACGACGTGCGCACCTGGGTGACCCGGGACGCCGACCTCGATCCGGCCGAGCTGGGCACGATCTTCGCCGAGCTGGCCGCCCGCTCGAACGACGCCTTGCGACGAGAGGGTTTCGACGACGGGACGGTGCAGCGGGTGGCCGATCTGCGGTACGTCGGCCAGGCCTACGAGGTTGCCGTCGACGGCCCCGCAGGCCCGGTGACCCGGTCCTGGGCGGACGCCGTCGTCGCCGGATTCCACGACGCCCACCGGGCCCGGTACGGCTACGACTTCCGTGGGCGCCGCGACCAGCCGGTGGAATGGGTCAACCTGCGGACCGTCGGCCGCGGACCGGTCGACCGGCCGCCGATCCCCGAGATCGCCGCCGCGACCGGCACTCCCGTCCCGGCGGGATCGCGGCCGGTGCGATTCGACGGGTGGGTCGAGGCCGCGATCTACGAACGGAGTGCCCTGGGGGCCGGCACCGTGGTCGTCGGTCCGGCGATCGTCCAGGAGTTCGGGTCGACGGTTCCGGTGCATCCGGGATTCCGGGCGACCGTCGATTCCTACGGCAACCTGCTGCTGCGGCAGTCGGCTCGCGCGGGGGAGCGGTGATGGACCCGGTACTCGTCGAGATCGTCGCCGGCACCCTGGCTTCCGTGGAGTCGGAGGTGGAGACGGCGATCGGCCGGACCGCCCGGTCGCCGATGATCCGGGACGCGCACGACTTCCGGGTCGGCATCCACGACGCCGCAATGCGCAAGCTGACCGGGCGCTCGTACTCGGCGCTGGTGCAACCCGTCGTCCGCGACTACCCGATCGCGACGATGGTGCCCGGCGACGTCTTCTTCCACAACGACGTGTACCTGTCCGAGGGCGGCATCGGGCACCTGCCCGACCTGTGCGTCACCGTGCCGGTGTTCCATGACGGCGCCGTCGTCGCCTTCGTCCAGGCCTTCGGCCACCACGACGACATCGGCGGCACCGTTCCCGGTTCCATGCCCTCGCACGCGACCAGCGTGTTCGAGGAGGGGTTGATGGTGCCGCCGATCAGGCTGTGGGCGGCCGGGGTGCCGAACGAGGCGGCGCTGAAGATCATGACCCGCAATTCGCGGATGCCCGAGTCGCTGTCGGCCGACCTGGACGCCGAGTGCAGCGCCTGCCTGACGGGTGCCCGGCGCATCGCCGACCTGTTCGACCGCTACGGCCGCGCCGACGTGGAGGCGGCCTTCGAATCGATCCTGCAGGCCACGACCCAGGCCTACCGCACCGAACTTCTGGCAAAGATCCCGGACGGGGAGTACGTCTGGGAGGACTACGCCGAGCACGACGGCGTCGACCCGCCCCGGCTGCATGCCCAGCGGATCACGCTGACCAAGCTCTCCGCCGGGGACGGCGTGACCGACGCGCGCATCGTGCTCGACTTCACCGGCACCTCGCCGCAGGCCAGGGGGCCGATCAACCACTGCGCCGACTACAGCGACGGCGTCTTCCTGGCCAAGTGGCTGGCCCCGGTGCTGCGGAACCTGGCCGACGACCCGGCGCGGATGGCCGAGCTGAACGCCAACGAGGGCGTGGTCCCGCTCATCGAGATGCGTTTCCCGCCCAAGGGCACCCTGCTCACGCCCGTCTTCCCGGCGCCGACGAACGCGCGGACGTTCGTCATCCTGCGGCTGCTCGGCGTCCTGGCCGGGGTGCTGGCCAAGGCGACCGGCGGCCGGATGCCGGCCGACCAGGAGACGATCCGGTACACCGGCGTCTACGGCACCGACCCGGCCGGGCGGCCGTACCTGATGCGGGAGGTGCTCGGCGGCGGCTCCGGCGGCCGGCCCTACGCCGACGGCGAGGACACCGTGCACGTCGTCCCGGACTCGCGGAACCTGCCCACCGAGTTCTCCGAGGCCCGGTTCCCGTTCGTGGTGGAGCGGCTGGGCCTGGCTCTGGACTCCGGCGGCCCGGGGCGGTACCGCGGCGGGCTGGGCTACGACAAGCACATCCGGATGCTCGTCGACGCGCACTTCATGTCGATCGCCGACCGGTCGATCCTGTCCTGCTGGGGGGTCGCCGGTGGGCGGGCCGGGCGGCCGTTCGAGGTCGTCATCGACCCCGGAGGGCCGCGGGAGCGGGTGGTCGTCGCCCTCGCCGACGCCGAGCCGGTGCGGGCCGGCGAGATCATCCGGATCCGCACCACCGGCGGGGGTGGGTGGGGCGATCCGCTGACCCGGCCGGTCGCCGAGGTGGTCCGGGACGTCCGGTGGCGCAAGGTCTCTCTCACGGGCGCCTGGCGGGACTACGGCGTCATGCTCACCGGGACGGTCGACGAGCCAGTGGCCGATGAGACGGCGACCGCCGTGGAGCGGGCGCGACGCACGACCGACCCGGTCGGCGAGCCGCTGTTCGATCGGGGGCCGGGCTACGCCCGGCTGTCCGGCGGGGTCCGCTCCGCTGCCGTCGACGGCCGGTGACCGCCGGTCAGCCGAACCCGATGCCCTGCCCGGTCGCCCCGCGTACCGACAGCTTGCCGTAGGACGCGATGTCCTTCACCTGACCGCAGCGGGTGCACTCCAGGTGGCCCTGACCCCGCATTTCGGGGTTGTCGTCCGGCACTCCGACGAAGTGGTGCTTGCCCATCCGGCACCGCATGTCCTTGTGGTCGTCGGCCATGACAGCCTCCCGTGAGGTACGATTTGACCGAATAGTCCATCCAGCTTCTCACGAGCGTCAAGGGGTTCGACCCGTTCGGGTACTCACCCGCCCTGGGCGAGGCCGGGCGGCGGCCGCTGCGTGATACTCACGCGCATGGCCCTGCACCCCGGCTCATCCCAGCCGACTCGCACCCCGCACACCAATCCGTTCGCCACGCTGGCGGCCCCGCCGGTCGGCGATGCCTTCGCCGTTCCGCAGAACGCCCTGCACGACAATCCGGTGCCACCGGACATGGCGTATCAGCTGATCAAGGAGGAGCTGCTGCTGGACGGCAGCGCCCGGCTGAACCTGGCCACGTTCGTCACCACGTGGATGGAGCCGCAGGCCCTGAAGCTGATGAGCGAATGCGCCGACAAGAACATGATCGACAAGGACGAGTATCCGCAGACCGCCGAGATCGAACGGCGCTGCGTGTCGATCATCGCGGACCTGTGGCACGCGCCGCCCTCGGAAGAGGCCACCGGGTGTTCCACCACCGGTTCCAGTGAGGCCTGCATGCTGGCCGGCATGGCCCTCAAGCGTCGCTGGGAGGCCAAGGTCCGGGCCGAGGGCGGCGATCTGAACGTCCGCAAGCCGAACCTGGTGATGGGTATCAATGTCCAGGTGTGCTGGGACAAGTTTTGCCGGTACTGGGATGTCGAGCCGCGTCTGGTGCCGATGGAGGGCGACCGGGTGTACCTGGATGCCCCGTCCGCGGTCGCCGCGGTCGACGAGAACACCATCGGCGTCGTCGCCATCCTGGGGTCGACCTTCGACGGCCGGTACGAACCGGTCGCCGAGATCGCCGCCGCCCTGGACAAGCTCGCCGCCGACGGCGGCCCGGACATCCCGTTGCACGTGGACGGTGCGTCCGGCGGCATGATCGCGCCGTTCCTGGATCCCGATCTGGTGTGGGACTTCCGGCTGCCGCGGGTGGTCTCGATCAACACCTCCGGGCACAAGTACGGGCTGGTCTACCCGGGCGTCGGCTGGATCGTCTGGCGGGACAAGCAGCATCTGCCCGAGGAGCTGGTGTTCAACGTGAACTACCTCGGCGGCAACATGCCGACCTTTGCGCTGAACTTCTCCCGGCCCGGCTCCGAGGTCATCGCGCAGTACTACAACTTCTTCCGGCTGGGCCGCTCCGGGTACACGGCGGTGCAGCAGTCCTCGCGCAATGTGGCGATGGCGCTGTCCGAGAAGATCGGCGCGCTGCCGGAGTTCACCCTGATCACCAAGGGCGACGAGCTTCCGGTGTTCGCTTTCACCACCTCCGAGCAGGTCAAGGGGTGGGACGTTTTCGCGTTGTCCCGGCGGATGCGGGAGCGGGGCTGGCAGCTGCCCGCCTATACCTTCCCGGCCAACCGCGAGGATCTTGCGGTGTTGCGGGTCGTCGTGCGCAACGGCTTCTCGATGGATCTGGCCGAGCTGTTCTTCGGCGAACTCGTCGCCGCCGTGGACTCGTTGAACGAGGAAGCGGGCAGCGACAAGGTGTTGAGCGGCCCCACCGGCTTCCGGCACTGACGTCGACGGGTTCGCGGCCGGTCGGATCCCGCCGGGCGGCCGGAACCGGCCGGCGGGCCCCGTGACCGGTGCGCCCCGATCCGCGCGGTACCGACGACGACGCCGGTCCGGGCGGGCGGTGCGCGCCGCGGTCCGCCGGTAGCGGCCGACTACGCTGCCCGGTCGTGGTGTACGGACAGGAGTCGGTGTTCGCGATCGCGGTGGCGCTGCCGCTGTGGTTGCTGGTCGCATACCTGATCGGGCAGCTCGCCCGGTGGTTGCTGCGCGGGCGGGTGCGGTTGTCCACCAGCTCGACCACGGTCATCGCGGTGCTCGGGGTGTCCGGCGGACTGCTCGTCGGCGGACTCGTCCGCGGGGTGGAGGCTCGACCGTGGGACCCGATCGTCATTCTGTTGGCCGTGGGGCTCACCATGCTGCTGCTGGCCCTGTTCGCGGCGTTCGCCGCCCGGATGCAACCGCTCCGCCCGGCGCAGGCGATCGACGAGCTGATCCGGCGCGGCGAATCCGACCGGCTGGAATTCAAGTCCAGCGCCCGATGGAACCTGCACACCAAGGCGCGGGACGAGAAAATCGAACTCGTCATCGCCAAGGCGGTGTCCGGCTTCCTCAATGCGGACGGGGGCACGCTCCTGATCGGCGTCAACGACGCCGGCGAGGTGGTCGGGCTGGCCAACGACTTCGCGGTGGTCAAGTCGCCGGACCCGGACCGGTTCGAGCTCTGGCTGCGGGATCTGCTGGCCACCACCCTCGGCCAGCCGGCCGCGGTGCAGGCCGTCATCGACTTCACCCCGGTCACCGTGGACGGCGCCGATTCCTTCGTCTGCCGGATCACCTGCCCGGCATCGCCGCGACCGGTGTTCCTGCGGCCCGGCAAGGGCGGCGCCCAGCCCGAGCTGTGGGTGCGCAACGGCAACTCCACCCGGCAACTGAAGGTCGACGAGGCCGTGGACTACGTCATGTACCGCTGGCCGCTGGGGGTGGGCCGGACGATTGCCGCACAATTGCGGGCCGCGGCCCGTGGGTCGGGTGCCGGCCAGTAACCGGGATCGCGCCCACCGGACGAGGTCGGCGGCCCGGTGCCGGCCCTCAGACGCGTGGTTCCGGAGCCGCGATCGCCGTCGGCAGCACCACCCGGGTCGCCCGAGCCGCCGCCGACACGGAACCGGTGTCGACCGCCGGCCCGAGCCGATCCTGGTCGGGCCCCGTCGTCGTGGACGCCTGGTCGGGCCCGGTCGTGGTGGACGCCGGCACGGCACCGCGCTCGAGCGGGAGCACGATCAACGCGACCAGCAGCCACAGCAGTTGAACGCTGCCGGCCAGGGCGAGCAGGGTGCCGCCGCCGTCGTACTCCCAATCCTTGACGTCCATCAGTGATGCCGTCGGGATGCACCACACCGCCAGGCCGGCGGTCATCAGGACCGAGTAGCCGACTGCCTGACCGATCCGACTCAGCAGGGCCGAATCGAACGACTGGTAACCGCTGTCGTCGGCCGCCAGCCGCCCGATGGTCCGCTTCAGGTGGATCGCGATGATGAGCATCGTCGGGAAGATCCAGATGATGTGGTGCACCCAACTGACCGGGCTGACCAGGACGCCGACGAGGCCGGCCAGGGTCATGGCCGCCAGTTCGTCACCGGCCATCGCGGCTCGCCGAGCGCGCCAGAACCCGACGACGACGACCAGCGCGGCCAGGATCAGCCAGGGCAACCGGGCCGGGGCGAGAGGGGAGTCGATCCGGGCCAGCAGCCCGTTGATCGACTGGTTCATGGTGGTGTCCAGGAATCCGACCCGGGAGGTCTCCCACATCAGCGCGGTGAAGTACTTCCAGGTCTCGGCCGGAGCGATGACCAGGCTGACCAGGTTGGCGGCGATGACGGTGCCGATGGCCGTCAGCGCGGCCCGCCACCGGCCGACGACCAGCAGGTAGATGATGAAGATGCCCGGGGTCAGCTTGATCGCCGTGGCCAGGCCGATGCCGACGCCGGTCCACGTGCTGCCGCGCCGGCCCAGCACCAGCAGATCGAGGGCGACCAGCAGGGCGAGATAGATGTTGATCTGACCGAACGAGAGGGTCTGCCGGAACGGCTCGAGGGTGAAGGCGAAGGCGGTGACGACGCCGACCGCCGCCAGCATCAGCGGCTTGGGCAACCGGACCCGCTCGCGCAGCACCAGGTACACGAAGGCGGCACCGGCGGCGACGATGCCCAGCATCGACAGGACGAGCACGGCCGGGTAGGGCAGCAACGCCATCGGCGTCATCAACAGGGCACCGACGGGCGGGTAGGTGAAGCCCAGCTCGATGTTGACCGGGTCGGGCTGCGAGTAGGCGTACAGATCGTGCCCGGACGTCCAGAAGTTGATCGCGTCGTAGTACAGCCGCAGGTCGAACTGGTAGTGATCCTGACCGATGACCTCGTTGAACGCCCACGCCGCGGACGCGGCCATCAGCACCGGCAGGACGACGACGACGACCCGGGTGGCCCGGGGCAGGGAATCCCACCAGCGCACCACGCGCATCGATGTCACGGTTGTTCGATCAACGTGTGTCACGCGTCCGATTATCGCAAGGATTGTGATTTGGACGTACCCATTTGACTATTCCGGTACATCGGAAAGATCACGCGCCGGAAGACGCAACCGAGCCGGGCTACCGACCACCCCCCGCGTTCGTGCTGGTCAGCGCGCTACCGGCAGGAAGTCGGAGATCGGCAAAGCGTTTCGGCGGCACGCCGCGGGGCCGGTCGCGGCATAAGTAAAGAATTGGTCAAACAATGGTGCTGCGGCCTGCGAAAGTAAACTGTTGGCCAAATGTGAGCCGGGCCACATATCGATTCGGCAAACCGTGGGCGTGGCTTCGCGGGCCAGCGACCGGGATGGCGGCTCGGCCGGTCGACGGCCGGTTGGGTACCGTCGGCCCACACCGACCGGGAGGAGCCGCATGCCGTCGCCGATCGAGGTTCGCAAGATTCCCCTGCACAGCGTGTCGGATGCATCGGAGCTGACTGCCCTGTTCGATGCCGGCGTCATCGATCCCGACCGAGTCGTCGCGGTGATCGGCAAGACCGAGGGCAACGGCGGCGTCAACGACTACACGCGGATCATCGCCGACCGGGCCTTCCGCGAGGCGATCGGAGCGGCCGGCTCGCGGCCGGCGGAGGAGATCCGGCAGATCCCGATCGTCTGGTCGGGCGGCACCGACGGCGTGCTGTCCCCGCACGCCACCGTCTTCGCCACCGTGCCCGACGGCGCCGTCCCGCCGACCGACGAACCGCGGCTGACCGTCGGGTTCGCGATGAGCGAGCAGCTGCTGCCCGAGGACATCGGCCGCACCGCGATGATCACCAAGGTGGCCGCCGCGGTGCGCGAGGCGATGGCCCGCGCCGGCATCACCGATCCTTCCGACGTGCACTACGTGCAGACCAAGACCCCGCTGCTGACGATCCACACGATCCGCGACGCCAAGCAGCGCGGGCAGACGGTCTGGACCGAGCACACCCACGAGTCGATGGACCTGTCCAACGGGTGCACCGCGCTCGGCGTCGCCGTCGCGCTCGGCGAGATCGAGATGCCCGGGGACGCCGACGTCATGCACGACCGGTCGCTGTTCTCCTCGGTGGCCTCCTGCTCGTCCGGGGTCGAGCTCGACCAGGCTCAGGTGGTCGTGGTCGGCAACGCCCGCGGCCTCGGCGGCCGGTACCGGATCGGCCACTCCGTCATGCAGGACGCGTTGGACGCCGACGGCATCTGGGCGGCGATCCGGGACGCCGGGCTGGAGTTGCCCGACCGGCCCCACCCGTCGGACCTCGGCGGCCGGCTGGTGAACGTCTTTCTCAAGTGCGAGGCGTCCCAGGACGGCCAGGTCCGCGGCCGGCGCAACGCCATGCTCGACGATTCCGACGTGCACTGGCACCGGCAGATCAAGGCCTGCGTCGGCGGGGTCACCGCCGCCGTCACCGGCGACCCGGCGGCCTTCGTCTCGGTCTCCGCCGCCCACCAGGGCCCCGACGGCGGCGGCCCCGTCGCCGCCATCGTCGACCTCGGCTGATCCTTCCCGCCCCCGTGCCGCCGGTGCCTCCGGTGCCGCCGGATTCCCTTGTGGCGCGGGGACGGCGGCAGGCGGGACCCGCTTCTCCCCGGGCCCGGGGCGGCGGGTCAGCGGCGGACGAACTCCAGATCGCGGATCACGTGTCCGGCGGCCAGGCCCCGGCGTTCGAACCGGGTCGGCGGGCGGAAGGCCGGCCGGGGCGCCCAGCCGGCGTTGGCGTTGCGCAGGGCGCGGGTGGCCGTGCACGCGGCCAGCATCTGCTCGGCGTAGGTCTCCCAGTCGGTGGCCAGCCGGAAGACACCGCCCTTGCGCAGCCGGGAGGCCACCAGCGCGGTGAAATCCGGGGTGACCAGGCGGCGTTTGTGGTGCCGGGTCTTGGGCCACGGGTCGGGGAAGAACAGCCAGACCTCGGCCAGCGACGCCGGCGCGATGAGGTCGGTGAGCACCGTGGCACCGTCCTCCCGGACGAGCCGCACATTCGACACCCCCGCCCGGTTCAGGTGGTGCAGGGTCTGCGCGACGCCCGGCTTGTAGACCTCCGCGGCGACCAGGTCGATCTCGGGCCGGGCGGCCGCCATCTGCGCGGTTGCCTCGCCCATGCCCGAGCCGATCTCCACCACCGGGTCGCCGTCACGCCCGAACAGCGCGGGGAAGTCGATCGGCCCGTCGAAGTCCGCCGGGTCGCGGTACCAGGCGTCCGCGTGCGCCTCGAACGCGCGCCGCTGCACCGGGTTGAGCCGGCCGCCGCGGGGATGGAAGCTGACCACCCGCCGGAAGTGGGCGGGCAGCCCGTCGTCCGGCGCGGTCGTGACGATCCTGGTGTCCTGCACAGCAGGCAAGGATAGGGCGGCCGGGCCGTCCGGTGGCGGATCAGCCACCGGGCGCCTGCTGCTCCCGGTGCTTCATCTCCGCCTCGAACACATGCGGCCGGCCGCCGGCCAGCCGGTCGCGAACCAGCTCGTCGACCGCCCGGAACACCCGGTAGTACTGCTCGTCGTACGCCTCGACCAGCTGGAACGTCCACAACCCGGGGACGACGTCGCGGCCGACCAGCACCTGCCCGATCTCGTCGGCCAGCTCGCCGTGCCCGGCCGAGCGCAACGCCGCCACCGCCTCCTGCAGGGCCAGGTCGGCCTCGCCGGACATCCGGTGGAAGCCGTAGAGGAATCCGCGGGCGTTCTCGACCACCTCGAACGCCGCGGACAGCTTGCCGACGGCCTCGACGGTCGCGTCCGAGGAGCCGTCCGGACGCGGGTGCGCCACCGGCCGGTCCGGATGCTTGGCGCTGCCGAACCGGGGCAGCAATCCGGGCGCGTCACTCACGCGTCCCGCTTCTGCAGCAGCAGCAGGGCGATCAGCCACAGCGCGAGTCCGGTGCCGGCGAACACCAGCAGCCCCTGCAGTGCGTCCGGCCCCCCGCCCGGCTGGAACAGGTTGGCGATGCCGGTCGTGGGCGCGACGATCTTGTCCGACGCCGCGAACGGAAGCCACGGGCCGACCTTCTCGCCGACGGTCGGGATCAGCGTGAACAGGCTCTCGATGATCAACGGCCAGAGCAGCAGGATCGCGATCGCACCCGCCGACTGGCGCACGATCGTGCCCACCGACACCGCGATGACCGCGGCGATCGCGAAGATCGCTCCGTACCCGACGACCTGCCGCCAGTCGTCCCAGCTGCTCAGCTCAAGGGGCACCGGCGGGTTCTTCGCCAGCGCCTTGGCCAGGAAGTAGGAGGCAAGCGCGGCGACCAGCCCGACCACTGCCCCGATCAGCGCGAGCAGCACGGTCTTGGCCAGTAGCACCCGGGGCCGGCGGGGCACACCGAGGAACGTGTTGCGGATGGTGCCGAACCGGTACTCGGTGGTGATCGCCAGCGCGGCCAGCACCATGTAGATGCTCATGCCCAGGCCGACGCCCCGGAGAAAGATGTAGGGCAGCGCCGCCTCGCCGTTCTCCACCAGGCCGAAGAGGGTCGCGAAGCCGAGCGACGCGGCCGCGATCGCGGCCAGGCACCAGTACGGCGACCGGGTGGAGAACAGCTTGATGCGCTCGACGTTCAGCAGCGTCATCGGGCACCGTCCTGGTTCGCGGGCGGAACCTGACCGGCCGAACCGGGCGGCGCCCACCCCGGTGGTGCGGCGCCCGGTGGCGGCATCGCGCCGACCGGCGACGACCCGGGCAGCGGGCCGGCAGCCGGCCGGCCGGACCCGGGCCGCGGGTCGGATGCGGGCCGCGGCCCGGATGCGGGCATCGACCCGACGCCCGGTGCCGGACCCGACCCGGCTCGCGAGCCGCCGTACTCGACCGCGTCACCGGTCAGCTGGATGAAGGCCTCCTCGAGCGAACCCAGTTGCGGGGTGAGCTCGTGCAGCGTGATCCCGGCCGCGCCGGCGACGTCACCGACCCGCTCGATCGGCACGTCGAGCACCTCCAGCGCGGGAACCGGCCCGGCCGGGGCGTCGACGACCTGCAGGTCGGCAGCGAGCAGCGCGGCCCGCAGGTCGGCCAGCCGGGGCGAGCGGACCCGGACCGACGCGCGGGTCGCCCGGGCGATGAAGTCGGGTGTGGCGGCGTCGGCGATGAGCCGGCCGCGCCCGATGACGATCAGGTGGTCGGCGGTCAGCGCCATCTCGGACAGCAGGTGCGAGGACACGAAGACCGTGCGACCTTGCGCGGCCAGGTTCTTCATGAAGGTCCGGATCCAGTAGATGCCCTCCGGGTCGAGCCCGTTCACCGGCTCGTCGAACAGCAGCACCTGCGGATCACCCAGCAGCGCACCGGCCAGCCCGAGCCGCTGCTTCATACCCAACGAGAACTTGCCGACCGCCTTGCCGGCCACGGTGCTCAACCCGACCAGCTCGATCACCTCGTCCACCCGCCGCCGGGGCAGCTTGTTGGACGCGGCCATGAAGCGCAGGTGGGCGCGGGCCGACCGGTTCGGGTGCACCCAGTTGGCGTCCAGCAGGGCCCCGACCTGGGTGAGCGGCCGGTGCAGCGACGCGTACGGCTTGCCGCCGATCAGGGCGCGACCGCTGTTCGGATTGTCCAGCCCCAGGATCATCCGCATCGTCGTCGACTTGCCCGCGCCGTTGGGACCGAGGAATCCGGTCACCGTCCCCGGCTGGACCGTGAACGACAGGTCGTCAACGGCCACCGTGGAGCCATACCGCTTCGTGAGTCCGATTGCCTCGATCATGCGACCTCCCCGGGCACCAGCATGGCATGCGGGCGAACCGGGCCGGCCGGCTCACCTCCGCGGGCGGACCGAGGGGCGGGCATAGGGTGGCGCGATGCCGGTCGAGTTCCCCGCCCAGACCCAGCCGGGTGACGCGCCGCCCCGTCACGGGATAGATCCGGCGTTCACCGAATTGCCGCTGGGCCGCCTGGCCGACGCCGCCCTGGGCGCGGCGACCGCGGCCGGTGCCCGGTTCGCCGACTTCCGCTTCGAACGCCTCCTGACCTCCGCGCTGTCCGTCCGGGACACCGCGGTGCAGAGCGCCGCCGACGCGGTGACGACCGGGTTCGCCGTCCGGGTGATCGTCGACGGGGTGTGGGGGTTCGCCGCATCGGTCGTCCCCACGCCGGACGAGGCGGCGGCCACCGCCCGGCGCGCGGTGGACGTGGCCCGAGCGCTGGCCGGCGCGGTCGACGAGCGGGTCGAGCGGGCCGACGAGCCGGTGCACGCCGACGTCGAGTGGGTGAGCGCCTACCACATCGACCCGTTCGCGGTGGCCGCCGAGGACAAGATCGCCCTGCTGCTGGACCGGTCGGAGCGGCTGCTGGCCTCGGACGGGGTCGCGCACACCGAGGTCGGCCTGTTCCAGGTCAAGGAGAACAAGTACTACGCCGACACGGCGGGCACCCGGACCACCCAGCAGCGGGTCCGCCTGGAGCCGTCGCTCACCGCAACCGCGATCGACTCGTCGACCGGCGCGTTCGAGACGATGTCGTCGCTGACCCCGCCGGTGGGCCGCGGGTACGAGTACCTCACGGATGGCACCTGGGACTTCGACCAGGAGATCGCGACCATGGGCGAGCAGCTCATGGCGAAGATGAAGGCGCCGTCCGTCGAGCCCGGCCGGTACGACCTGGTGATCGACCCGACCAACCTGTGGCTGACCATCCACGAGTCCATCGGGCACGCGACCGAGTACGACCGGGCGATCGGGTACGAGGCCGCGTACGCCGGGACCTCGTTCGCCACCCCCGACAAGCTGAACTCGCTGGTCTACGGATCGCCCGGGATGCACGTCACCGGCGACCGGACGGTGCCCCACGGCCTGGCCACCGTCGGGTTCGACGACGACGGGGTCGCCGGACAGCAGTGGGACCTGATCCGCGGCGGCATCCTGGTCGGCTACCAGCTCGACCGGACCTTCGCGCACCGCCTGGGCCTGCCCCGGTCCAACGGGTGTGCCTACGCCGACTCGTCGGGACACATCCCGATCCAGCGGATGGCGAACGTGAGCCTGCAGCCGGACCCGACCGGCGGATCCACCCAGGACCTCATCTCCGGCGTGGAGAACGGCCTGTACGTGGTCGGCGACAAGTCGTGGTCGATCGACATGCAGCGCTACAACTTCCAGTTCACCGGGCAGCGGTTCTACCGGATCCGCGGCGGCCGGCTCGCCGGCCAGGTCCGCGACGTCGCCTACCAGGCCACCACGACCGACTTCTGGGGCTCGATGGACGGCATCGGCGGTCCGTCGACATACCGCCTCGGTGGCGCGTTCAACTGCGGCAAGGGCCAGCCCGGTCAGGTGGCGGCGGTCTCGCACGGCTGCCCGGCGGCCCGGTTCCGGGGCGTGAACATCCTCAACGCCACCCAGGAGGCGAAGTGAGCGAGCGCCGGCAAGTGAGCCGTCGATGCGCCGGTTCGGCCCCCCGACCCGGGGCGACCGAGCATGTGCCGTGCCTCGGGCGGGCGGCGACGTGAGCGCCGCGACCGGGCTGCTGACCCCGCAACAGATCGTCGAGACCGGGCTGGCCGCGGCGGCCGCCCCGGGTGGCGCCGACGGATGCGTCGTCGTGGTGCACAGTTCCAGCTCCGCGAACATCCGCTGGGCCAACAACACCGTGACGACGAACGGCGTCGCGCAGGACCTGTCCTGGTTCGTGGTCGCGGTGGTCGGTGGCGCGGCCGCGACGGTGGCCGGGTCGGTCGCGGACGCGAGTTCCGCCGAGACCGTCGGCGCCGTCGTCGCGGCGGCCCGGGCGGCCGCGGCCGCCGCGGCCCGGCAGGGACCGGCGCGCGACGCCCAGCCGCTGATCGAGCCGGACGGGACCGGCGACGACTTCGACAGCCCGGCCGCGGACACCTCGTTCGCCGTCTTCGACGCGTTGATCGCTCAGCTGGCCGACGGCTTCGACCGGGCCAGGGGGCGGCAGCAGGTGCTCTACGGTTTCGTCGACCACGACGTCACCACCACCTATCTCGGGTCGTCCACCGGGCTGCGCCGACGCTGGGTGCAGCCCACCGGCACCCTGGAGGTCAACGCCAAGTCGGCCGACCTGCGCCGGTCGGCCTGGGCCGGCGCGTCGACCCCGGACTTCGTGGGCGTGGACCTGACCGGGGTGCTGGCCGGGCTGGACGACCGGCTGGGCTGGGCCAGGCGGAGCGTCGAGCTGCCGCCGGGGCGCTACCGGACGGTGCTACCGCCGACCGCGGTGGCCGATCTGATGATCAACCTGTCCTGGAGTGCCGGTGCCCGGGAGGCGCACGAGGGCCGGTCGGTGTTCGCCGCCCCCGGCGGCGGGACCCGGTCGGGCGAACGGCTGACCGAACGCCCGCTGGACCTGTTCAGCGACCCGGCCGCGCCCGGTCTGGCCGCCGCGCCGTTCCTGGTGGCGGGCCAGTCCAGCGACGACGTCTCGGTGTTCGACAACGGCGCCCCGCTCGGCCGGCACGACTTCGTCCGCGGCGGCGTCATCGGCTCCCTGCTGCACACCCGCGGGTCGGCCGCCGAGTTTTCCGAGCCGTTCACCCCGTCCACCGACAACCTCGTCCTCACCGGCGGTGACCCGGACCGCGACATCGATGCGCTGATCGCCGACATCGACCGAGGCCTGCTGCTGACCTCGCAGTGGTACATCCGCGAGGTCGACCCGATGACGCTGCTGCTCACCGGTCTGACGCGGGACGGCGTCTTCCTGGTCGAGCGCGGCGAGGTGGTCGGCGCGGTCAACAACTTCCGGTTCAACATGTCGCCGCTGGACATCCTGCGGCAGGCGGCCGACGTGGGGGCGACCGTGCCGACGTTGTCCCGGGAGTGGAGCGACTGGTTCACCCGTACCGCGATGCCGCCGATCACCGTCGACGGGTTCAACATGTCCTCGGTCTCGCCGGCGACCTGACCGGCCGGGCCGACCTTCCGCGGCGAACCCGAGGCCGCTACTCTCCGTATCACGGAGCTACAGATCGTAATGATCGGTGGCGGCGAGCAACGGGGGACGCCATGCCTGGATGTCGGGTGACGGCGGCCGTCGTGGCCGTGGCCGGCGTGCTGCTGCTCGCCGCCTGCGGCGGCGGCACCTCCGAGCCGGGGACCGGCGCGCCGTCGCCGGCCGCCGGTTCGTCCGGGGCGGCCTTCGCGCCCGGCAGTTCGCCCGATCTCGAGGACACCGGGACCCTGTCCGTTGGTTCGACGGCCGTGGTGCCGACGACCACGGTGGTCGCCGGCAACGGCGACGCGCAGGTGACGGTGCAGATCGAGGTGGGCGGTGGGGCGCCGGCGACGGTCATCCTGGACACCGGTTCGTCGGGCCTGCTCATCGATTCATCGGCGGCCGGACCGCAGGTCACCGACAGCGGGCAGCAGCTCGACGAGGGCTTCGTCAGCGGCACGGTCACCGCCACCGTGGGGCAGGCGCCGGTCACCATCGGCGGGGTCGGTACCGTCGCGCCGATCGGCGTCGGGCTGGTGCACAGCGGAGGGTCGGACATCTTCAACGGTTACGCCGGCATCCTCGGCATCGCCACCGCCAACGGGCCGACCCTGAACACCACGGTCTACACCCCCGTCATGCAGTTGCCGGCCCCGTTCAACACCGGCTCGGTCCTGAACATCTCGGCTTCCGGCGCCGGCACCTGGACGCTCGGCCCGGTCACCGCACCGGCCGGCGCGGTCGCCATTGCGTTCAGCCCGGCCGCGGGCGCCCCGACCGCGTATCCCGACGGCGGGACCGTCTACGCCAAGGACTTCGACCTCTGCTGGACCGTCGGGACGTCGGAACCGGCCTGCGGACCGACCGACTTCGACCTCGGCAACGCCAATACCGCGCTGAACTCGACGACATTCGCCGCGCTCGGCAGCTCGGGGGACACCCTGCCGACCGGCACCGCCGTGGTCATGGCCACGCCGCAGAAGCAGCAGCTGTGGTCGTTCACCAGCGGTGACACAAGGGGGCAGAATCTGGTCGAGCTCGCCCCGTTGGGCAGCGCCACCGAGTTCAACACCGGGATCGAGTTCTTCTTTGCCAACCTTCTCGCCTTCGACTACGCAACGGGCCGGCTGTCCATCACGCCCAAGTAGCGCGGCGACCGGGCCGGCGGGGTCCGGCCAGGGCCGACCAGCGCGACGAGATGACGGCGATGGCCCGGGAGTTTGGCGTCCCAGCGCAGCGTCGCTCAGCGGGTCGGGGTCAGGTTCGCGGTCATCGGGATCGGCGGGTTGCCTGCGCGGACGGTGCCTGGGATGCGGCGGCGGTGGGGTCCAGGTCGGCCAGCGTCAGCAGGTGCTTCGGTGCGTGCGGGAACGGCCGGCTGGTGGTGATCGCGAGATCGCGGCCCACTCGGATCAGCTCGCCGGAATCCATGAGCCGCCAACCGGTCTCGCCGTCCATCGGCTCGGTGGCAACCACCACCGCCGGTTGCCCGGTCAGGTCGGGGACGTGCGCCCGAATCCGCGGCGAGGCGACCGCCAGCGGATGGGCGGGCGCTGGTGCCCCGTGGGTGCGGTCCAGCACGTAGAGCTCGTGGTTGGCCGGATAGCGCAGCGCCCAGAGCTCGTCGGGCGTGCCGATGATGAAGTTCACCGAGAACACCCCCAGGTGCTCGGCGATCCAGCCGATCGCCGCCGCTATCCCGTCGCCGACCGAGCCGTCGTGCCGCCTGGTCTCCGCGGTGATCAGCGCGAACATCCGCTCGCTGTCGGTGTCGCCGAGCACCAGCCCGGTCGCGTCCAGTTCGGCCAGCCGCCGATCCAGGGCGTTGATCTCGGTGAGCGTGCCGTTGTGCGCAAAGATCCGCCCGTCGAGGGCGAAGGGGTGGGTGTTGGTCACGGTGTGCGCACCGACGCTCGCGTAACGGACGTGGGCGACGAAGGTGCGGCTGCGGGCGGTCCGCGCCTCCCGGGTGAACTCGGCGTCCTCGTACCCGGCGATCGGCTGCTTGTCCAGAACGGGCTCGCCGTGCGCATCGAACAGGCCGATGCCCGCCCCGTCCGGATTGCGGTGGCTCTGCTCACGCAGGCTGTCGGGCGCGTCCACAAGCCAGAACGAGGCCGTCACCGGATCGGCTCCGGCGTGCAATCCGAGGAGTCGGCACATCCCGGCAGCCTGACAGGCGCACACCGTCCACGCACGCTCCGACGCGGGCGAGTCGGGCGAGATGATCGGGAAGGCTGGTATCACTCACCGTAATCAGATCGAGGCGAGAAATCGGGATTCACCCGCCGTCGAACAAGCGCCGGGTGGTCGGCCACCACATTGGCCGGGACCAACGATGGATCAGCGACCATCGGGGGTCTCGCCGGACCAAGATCGCGGCCGTTCCTCATCTGCCCAGGTAGTGGCAGTATCGCCCAACTCCAACCGGCACCGAACAAGATCGAACACCTCGTGGCCGATCCCACACCGGAGGGCCGTCATCTTTCTCGATTCTGTGGTGCGACCGACATGAAATCCACGGCCGGCCGCAACAGGCCGTGACTACTGTCGCGGGAATCGGCTGGCACAACGAGGTGCCGTTCCGCCATTTGCCAGTCTGACCGGCCGGTCGTCCCGGTTTCCCAATCCTCAGGAGATGATGCTTGTGACCGCGGTGATCCGTCCGACCGACGAAGCCACCGGCGCCGCCGAGATCCCGGCGGTGCCGCTTCCCCGACCACGGGGTGGAATCGAGATCGTCGGTGCGCCCGCCGGGACCGCACCTGCCCTGCTGTCCTGGGTGTTGCAGGTGGCCGAGCTGACCCGGCCTGAGCGGGTGGTCTTCGCCGACGGCTCCGATGCCGAGTGGACCCGCCTGACCGACCACATGCTCGGTACCGGCACCATCGTCAAGCTCGCGGCCAAGGAGAACTCCTATTACGCGGCCTCCGACCCGACCGACGTCGCCCGGGTCGAGGACCGCACCTACATCTGCTCGGTCGACCGGGCCGACGCCGGGGCCACCAACAACTGGATGGACCCGACGGCGATGCGTTCGATCATGACCGCCCTGTACGAGGGCTGCATGACCGGCCGGACGATGTACGTCGTTCCGTTCTGCATGGGCCCGTACGACGCCCCGAACCCCAAACTCGGCGTGGAGATCACCGACTCGGAGTACGTCGTCGCGTCGATGCGGATCATGACCAGGATGGGCACCCGGGCGCTCGAGCTGATCAACGACGGCCTGCCCTGGGTCAAGGCCCTGCACTCGATCGGCGCGCCGCTGGCGCCGGGCGAGAAGGACGTGCCGTGGCCGTGCAACGAGACCAAGTACATCGTCCAGTTCCCCGAGGAACGGACGATCTGGTCGTTCGGCTCCGGCTACGGCGGCAACGCCCTGCTGGGCAAGAAGTGTTATTCGCTGCGCATCGCCTCGGTGATGGCCCGGGACGAGGGCTGGCTCGCCGAGCACATGCTCATCCTGAAGATCACCTCGCCCGAGGGCAAGGTCAACTACATCGCCGCCGCGTTCCCCAGCGCCTGCGGCAAGACCAATCTGGCCATGCTGGAGCCGACCATCCCGGGCTGGAAGGTCGAGACGCTGGGTGACGACATCGCCTGGATGACGTTCGGCGAGGACGGCCGGCTGTACGCGGTAAACCCGGAGTACGGCCTGTTCGGTGTCGCCCCGGGCACCGGATGGAAGACCAACCCGAACGCGATGCGCACCATCGCCCAGGGCAACTCCCTGTTCACCAACGTCGCGCTGACCGACGACGGCGACATCTGGTGGGAGGGACTGTCGGACGAGCCGCCGGCCCACCTGACCGACTGGAAGGGTCGGGACTGGACCCCGTCCGGCCTGGACGCGGACGGGAACAAGTTGGCGTCCGCCGGCGAGCCGTCCAGCCACCCGAACTCGCGGTTCTGCACCCCGATCACCCAGTGCCCGATCATCGCCGACGAGTACTTCGAGCCGGTCGGCGTACCGATCTCGGCGATCCTGTTCGGCGGCCGGCGCAAGACCACGATCCCGTTGGTCACCCAGTCCCGCGACTGGCAGCACGGCGTCTTCATGGGCGCCACCCTGTCCTCGGAGACCACCGCCGCGGCGACCGGCGCGGTCGGCGTCGTCCGGCGCGACCCGATGGCGATGCTGCCGTTCATCGGCTACAACGCGGGGGACTACTTCGCGCACTGGATCGACCTGGGCAAGGGCGCGGACGCCACCAAGCTGCCCAAGATCTTCTACGTCAACTGGTTCCGGCGCGACGCCGACGGCGGATTCCTCTGGCCGGGCTTCGGCGAGAACTCCCGGGTGCTCAAGTGGGTGATGGAGCGCCTGGACGGCACGGCCGCCGCGGTCGAGACCCCGATCGGCCACGTGCCGGGGGCCGGTTCGCTGGACATCGCGGGTCTGGACATGACGCAGGCGCAGGTCGCGGCCGCGCTGCAGGTCGACCAGGCCGAGTGGGCGGCGGAGATCCCGCTGATCGAGGAATGGTTCGCCAAGATCGGCGACTCGGTGCCGACCTCGCTGCGGGACGAACTCGACGCCCTGAAGCTGCGGCTCGGCCTGAACTGACGGCGGTGCCCGGGCCGCTCCGGTCGGCCCGGCTCCACCGAATGACCCGACCGGGCCCGGTGGCAGCGACGGCGCTGAACACGTACCGACGCCGCGACCGGGTCCGCGCGGCGGTCGGCCCTCCAACCCGGTGATTCTTCGCCGCCCGAACCGCACGATTCGGACTCCGACGATCAGTGGGCCGCGATTCGTGGTTTCCTAGTCCGGTCAGAACGTTGGGCCGCGGGGTGGCGCCCGGGCGCTGCGGCATCGGAGGTCACCCGGTCGGCGGCGGTTGGGTACTAGGGGATAGCTGGGTTGTGGTGACACAGTCGCGGAACGGTGAGCGGCGCGGGGGGTCGTGGTGGCGCGCGCCGTTGTCCCGACGTGACCTGGACGAGGACAACCAGTCCGTCGTCATCAACGACGCGATGGGCCCGTTCTGCGGACTGGCCGCGATCATGTTCGGCATCGTCTCGGTCGTCCAGTTCAAGTTCGATGCGACGCCGGGTTCGGTGTGGTCGTCAGCCCTGGCCGCCCTGACCGGGGTGTTCCTGGCGGTGTCCTTCCTGGTGCTGCACAGCGGGCGCGGCGATTCCCTCCGCCGCAATCCACTCAGGTTCGGCGCCGTGATCACCGCGCTGGTTGCGGCGAACCCGATGGTGTACATCCTGGGCACCGGGGTGACCTACCCGGCCATCGGCATGCTGCTGGTGATCGTCGCCCTGGGCGCGCTGATCCACAACCGGTACTGGGCGGCCGCCTGCATCGGTTTCGTGGACGCCTACTGGATCCTGTGCGCGATCGCGTTCGGGGTCACCGACGTTCCGCCGGCGACCTTCGTGTCGCAGATGGTCAAGGCCAACGCGTTGGCCATCGTGCTCAACATCGCCCGGCGGCGGACCGTTCGCCGGTTCGAGACGGCCCAGCGCGAGGTGCACCGGCTGGCGACGACCGACGAGCTGACCGGCCTGGCCAATCAGCGCGGACTGTACGAGGTGGTCCGCGACCTGCCCGGCAGGCTGCGCACGCAGGGTCTGGACCTGACCGTGGTGTACGTGGACCTGGACGACCTGAAAACCGTCAACGACCGGTACGGGCACGCCGCCGGTGACGCCCTGATCCGCTCGGTCGCCGACGTGCTCCGGTCCGCCTTTCGGGAACACGACACCATCGCGCGGGTCGGCGGCGACGAGTTCGCCGTGCTGATCACCAGTGCCGGCGTCGAGGACGCCGAAGCGTTGGTGGAACGGGCCCACCAACGATTGGTGGACAAGGGCATCTCGGCCAGCATCGGCAGCGCCAGCGCATCGCCGGCCGCGCCCGACTTCGACACGAACCGGCTGCTCGAGCGGGCGGACGCGGCCATGTACGAGGCCAAGTCGATCCGCAAGAACGGGCTGCTCTGAGTTCTCTGGCGCCGGCCGCCCGAGAACGATTGATCTCCTGTCGGCCGAGTGGGCGAGGCCGCCGTTCCGCGCACGGGAGGGCGCCGGTGCGATGCGGCGACCGAGGAGCCGGATTGCTCGGTGCTCGCCGGATCGGACACCCTCAGTCCTCCGGCGCCTCGTCGGGGTGCCGCTTGAACAGCTTGCGCAGCAGGAACAGCACGATGATGCCGGCGACGATCGGGACCACCCGCTTGAGGATGGGGGTCGCGGTCGCCGACCACAGGTCCAGTTCGCCGCCGCCCGTGGCCGGACCACCCTGCGCGGTGCCGACACCGACGGGGGCCGGCGCCACCGGCGCCACGTAGTCGGCGGCGACCTCGTCCGGGTTGGTGACGTCGACGAGCTCGGCGCCCCCGGCGTCGTGCCCGGCCAGCTTGTTCGACACGCAGTCGGCGAACTGGCCGATCAGCTTGTTGCCGACGTCGACCATCACGCCACGGCCGAACTGGGCCGGCCGGCCGGTCAGCGACAGGGTGGTGACCAGGTCCACCTGGGTGCGGTTGGGCGCCAGCGCCGTCGCCGTTGCGGTGACCAGCATCGCCGCGGTCGATGTCGATCCGCCGGCGTTTCCGGTCGCCTCGATCTTTGCCCGGTGGGCGGCCTCGTCCTTTTCCACGATCCGGGCGTGACCCTTGTAGGTCATCCGGATCGGTCCGAGCTTGATCTTCACGGAGCCGCTGAACTCGTCGCCGTCGACGTGTTCGAGAATCGCGCCGGGAAAGCAGGGCCCCACCTGTTCCATGTCCAGCAGGGTGACCCAGGCCTTCTCGACCCCCACCGGGACCTCGAACCGGTGCTCCAGCTCCATGCCGACCTCCGCGATCGTCAGAAGCCGAGGTCAGGCGACCGCGGCGAAGGTCTGATCGTATGACGCGCCTTGCGAGGTCGCCGCCCTGCCGGGCAACCGGCGCCCGCGCGCGGCCGCCCGGCAGGGCAACACCGCAGGTCCCGACCTTCGCAGGTCCGAATGTCGGACGCGCCGCGGGTCGAATACCCGATCGTTCCGTGTCACTATCGAAGGCACAGAACTCACGGCGTTCGCGTGCGATCCACCGGCCGCGGGTTCGTCAGTCACCGTCAACGTCGACGGGCCCGTGGTGGGCGACCACCCAGGGCGCGTCGCCGGCACGGTTCCGGAGACCCCGGAGCCGGGCCCGAACGAATGAGGAGACGTGCATGGCAACGGAGCGGGCGCCCTCGGACCCTGCACGCGTGGACCCGGCACTGTCGCGGGCGGCCGACCCGTACACGCCGACGTCGGTGGTGCAGGCCGCCGCCCGGGGCGCGGCCGGATTGCGCGGCGCACCGACCCCGTCGGAGGTGATCGCCGGCCTGCGGGCCACCAGTCACGGCGACGATCTGGTGCAGATGCTGTCCCCGGAGGGGGTGTTCTCCCCGCACGAGGACTTCCCCGTCGAGGTCACCGGCGAACTCCTGCGTGGGCTGTACCGGGACATGGTGCTGGTCCGCCGGTTCGATCGGGAGGGCAACGCCCTGCAGCGGCAGGGGCAGTTGAACATCTGGGTGCCGCTGCTCGGTCAGGAGGCCGCCCAGGTCGGGGCCGGCCGGGCCATGCGACCCGCCGACATGGCCTTCCCCTCGTACCGGGAGCACGGCGTCGCGTGGTGTCGAGGGGTCGATCCCACCGACCTGCTCGGCATCTTCCGCGGCACCGATCATTGCGGTTGGAACCCGAAGGAAACCCGCTTCAACAGCTACACCATCGTCATCGGTAACCAGGTGCTCAACGCCACCGGGTACGCCATGGGTCAGAAGCTGGACGGTGTCATCGGGTCGCGCGGGGACGACTCCGGGGAGCCGGCGGACGGTGCGCCCGCGAGCACCGACGAGGCGACCATCGTGTTCTTCGGGGACGGTGCGACCAGCCAGGGTGACGTCCACGAGGGCATGGTGTTCGCGGCCGCGTTCGATGCGCCGATCGTCTTCTACTGCCAGAACAACCAGTGGGCGATCTCCGAGCCGGTGAGCAAGCAGTCCCGGGTTCCGCTCTGGGAACGATCGACCGGTTACGGCTTCCCCGGTGTCCGGGTGGACGGCAACGACGTCCTCGCGTGCCTGGCCGTCACCCGGTGGGCACTCGACGAATGCCGGTCGGGCAACGGCCCGGTGATGATCGAGGCATTCACCTACCGGATGGACGCGCACACCACCTCCGACGACCCGACGCGCTACCGGATGGCCGCCGAGGAGGAGCACTGGAAGCTGCTCGACCCGATCGAGCGGGTCCGCGCCCATCTGGCCCGGGAGGGTCTGGCCGACCAGTCGTTCTTCGACGGCGTCGCCGAGGAGGCCGACGCGCTCGCCGAGCGATTCCGCACGTTCTGCGTGCAGATGCCCAAGCCCGCGCCCGACCGGATGTTCGCGCACGTGTACTCCGAGCCGCACGCAGGCCTCGAACAACAGGAACGCGAGCACGCCGAGTACCTGGCCGGCTTCGCGGACCAGGGCACCTTGGTGACCAAGGCAGGCGAAGCCCGATGACGGCGACCACGACGACGCTGGCCAAGGCCCTCAACGCCGGCCTGCGCTCCGCGATGGAGGACGACCCCAAGGTCATCGTGATGGGGGAGGACGTCGGGCGGCTCGGCGGCGTCTTCCGCGTCACCGACGGCCTGCAGAAGGACTTCGGTGACCACCGGGTGATGGATACCCCGCTGGCGGAGTCCGGCATCGTCGGCACCGCCGTCGGTCTGGCCATGCGCGGCTACCGGCCGGTCGCCGAGATCCAGTTCGACGGATTCGTCTTCCCCGCGTTCGATCAGATCTCCTCGCAGGTCGCCAAGATCACCTACCGCACCCAGGGTGCCTGGTCCATGCCGATGGTGATCCGCATCCCCTTCGGGGGCGGCATCGGGGCCGTCGAGCATCACGCCGAGTCGCCCGAGTCGTTCTTCTGCCACATCGGGGGGCTGCGGGTGGTCGCCTGCGCCAACCCGCAGGACGCGTACGACATGCTGCGGGCGGCCATCGCCTGCGACGATCCGGTGATCTTCTTCGAGCCCAAGCGCCGCTACTGGGAAAAGGGTGAGCTGGACACCGATCTGCATCCCGGTCGCCGGGCGGGAGACGCCTGGCCGCCGGCCTGCTTCACCAGTGCCGTCCGCCGGGCCGGCACCGACGTGACGGTGGTGTCGTACGGCTCGTCCATGCCGGTGCTGTCCGCCGCGGCCGACGCCGCGCAGGCCGAGGGACGCTCCCTGGAGATCATCGACCTGCGCACCCTGTCCCCGCTGGACCTGGGTCCGGTGCTGGAATCCGTGCGGAAGACCGGTCGGCTGGTCGTCGTGTCCGAGGCCCCGCGCGAATCGTCCATCACCGCCGACATCGCCGCCCGGGTGACCGAGGAGGCGTTCTACTCGCTGGCCGCGCCCGTCCTGCGCGTCGCCGGCTACGACACCCCCTACCCGCCGAGCCGCGTCGAGGACGAGTACCTGCCCGACCTGGACAAGGTGCTGCACGCCGTCGACCGCGTGCTCGCCTACTGAACCGCACCGGACCGAGGAACTCGTGACTTTTTCCACCGCACCGGCAACCGGCCGGCTCGAGACGTTTCGGATGCCGGACGCCGGCGAGGGCCTGACCGAGGCGGACATCATCGGCTGGCGGGTGGCCGTCGGGGACACCGTGACGGTCAACCAGATCATCGTCGAGATCGAGACGGCCAAGGCCGCCGTCGAGCTGCCGTCCCCCTACGCCGGCCGGGTGCACGAGCTGCTCGCCGAGCCGGGCGCGACCGTCGCGGTCGGCACGCCGATCATCACGATCGAGACCACGGCCCCGGCCGACGGCGGACCCGGGAGTGCGACGCCGATCGGCTCCACCCCCGAGCCCGCGGCCGGATCCAAGATCGGCGAGGTGACGGCCGACGGCCGGATCGCCACCCTGGTCGGGTACGTGCCGGCGGGCCGGTCCGGCGGGCGCCGGCCCCGGCGCGACGCCGCACCGGCCGGGACGCCGGATCCCGTGACCGTCGCGCCCGCACCGACCCCACCGGCGGCCCGGCCGGCTCCACCGGCCACCGATCCGGCCCCCCGGTCCGCGGACCCGACCTCGGCGAACGGTCGGCCGGCAGGCGCCCCGGCCGCCCCGCTGGCCACCCCGCCCGTCCGTAAGTTGGCCAAGGATCTGGGCATCGACCTGCGGACGGTGCACCCCGCGCGACTGGACGGGGTGATCACCCGGGAGGACGTCGAGCACGAGGCCGCCGTCCGCACCGCGCCGGGCGCACCGGACCGGCCGGCCGCGCCACGGGTCGACGGGGCGGCTCGTGAACGGCGCATCCCGGTGAGCGGCGTTCGCAAGGCCACCGCGGCCGCGATGGTGGCCAGCGCCTTCACCGCGCCGCACGTCACCGAGTTCCTGACCGTCGACGTGACGCCGCTGATGGAGCTGCGCGACCGGGTCCGCACGCGCCCCGAGTTCGCCGGTGCCGCGCCGACGCCGCTGGCGTTCGTCGCCCGCGCGGTGTGCCTGGCCGCGCGGCGCACGCCCGAGGTCAACTCGGCGTACGAGGCCGGCGCCGATGGGCCCGACCGGATCGTGGTCAAGGACTACCTGCACCTGGGCATCGCCGCGGCCACCGACCGCGGGCTGATCGTGCCGGTGATCCATGACGCCGACGCGATGACCGTGGCCGAGCTGGCGTCCGCGCTGGCCGCACTCACGCAGACCGCGCGGGCCGGGCACACCACGGTGGCCGCGCTGACCGGCGGGACGTTCACCATCACCAACGTCGGCGTCTTCGGCATCGACACCGGCACCCCGATCATCAACCCCGGACAGTCCGCCATCCTCGCCGTCGGAGCGATCAAGGACGCCCCCTGGGTCGTCGACGGGCAGCTCGCGGTGCGCAAGGTGTGCCAGCTGGCGCTGTCCTTCGACCACCGGGTGATCGACGGTCAGCAGGGATCTCAGTTCCTGGCCGACGTCGGCGCCCTGCTCGCCGACCCCGGGCTCGCGCTGGTGTTCTGACCGGCCGCTGATTCGGTCTAGCACTCCGGCGGCGCTGGCCGACGTTCTGGTCTGGCAGACCGGGACGACGGCGCGCAAGATGGTCGGGGCGTCACCGGGTCGTCAGTGGTTCGGGTCGACGCAGACCTGAAAAGGGGTGGCAGATGAGCGCCGCTAGCACTGTGCGCAACGCCTTGAGCGGGTACAACAACCTCTCCCAGTACCGGAAGGACACCTGGTCGACGCTGGAGGAGGCGGCCGAGCGGCTCGCCTCCGCGGCGGCTGCGGACCGCCCGCTGGACGCGCACGTGGACCGGGTACAGGAGCTGATCGACCGGCTCAGCCCGATCGAGCGCTACTGGGCCTTCCCCGGGCCACAGGCCTTCCACTCCGGCCGGCGGCTGTTCACCGCCGGCAAGTACACGCGGTTCTCCCGGGCGGTGGCCAGTGTCAGCCGCGCGCTGGCCAGCGACTCGTTCCGCAACGGCATCCCCTGGTCGGTGGCCGCGGCGATCACCGATCAGTTCGACCATCCGGGCGCGATCGCCTCGACCGCGCCGGCCCAGCGGCCGTACTTCGAGGTGCTGGTCGTCGAGGACATGACCGAGGCACAGGAGCGGGCCCTGCGCCAGGAGCTGCGGGCCTGGCGCCGGCCCGACGACGAGTTCATCTACGAGATCGTCGTGGTCCCCAGCTTCGAGGACGCCGTCATCGCCGCCCGGATCAACTTCGGCCTGCAGGCCGCGGTCATCAAGCGCCGTTTCGCGCAGCACTCGGGCCGGGACATGAGCGCGGTGGCGCACTTCGTCGACGACCGGTCGCCGGGCGATCTGATGGACCGCTCCGCCGAGGACCGGGCCGAGCTGCTCGGGCAGGCGCTGATCGGCATCCGGCCCGAGCTGGACCTGTACCTGATGACCGAGATCACCCTTGAGGACGTGGCCGCATCGGTCAGCCACCACTTCCGGCGGATCTTCCACTCGCGGGAGGGCACCCTGGAGCTGCACCTGAGCCTGCTCGGCGGCATCCAGGAGCGGTACCAGGCTCCGTTCTTCAACGCCCTGCAGAAGTACAGCCACCGGCCGACCGGGGTGTTCCACGCGCTGCCCATCTCGCAGGGCAAGTCGATCGTGAACTCGCACTGGATCAAGGACATGATCGACTTCTACGGCCTGGAGATCTTCCTGGCCGAGACCTCGGCGACCTGCGGAGGTCTGGACTCGCTGCTGGAGCCGACCGGGCCGCTGCGGGACGCGCAGGACCTGGCCGCCCGGACGTTCGGCTCGCGCCAGACCTACTTCGCCACCAACGGCACGTCCACCGCCAACAAGATCGTCTGCCAGGCCCTGGTCGGGCCGGGCGACATCGTGCTCGTCGACCGCAACTGCCACCAGTCGCACCACTACGGGCTGATGCTCTCCGGTGCGCACGTGATCTATCTCGACGCGTACCCGCTGAACGAGTACTCGATGTACGGGGCGGTGCCCCTGCGGTCGATCAAGGCCCAGCTGCTGGCGCTGCGGCGGGCCGGCAAGCTCGACCGGGTCAAGATGCTGATGCTGACCAACTGCACGTTCGACGGGATGGTCTACGACGTCGAGCGGGTGATGCAGGAGTGCCTGGCGATCAAGCCCGACCTGGTGTTCCTGTGGGACGAGGCCTGGTTCGCGTTCGCCCGCTTCCACCCGGTCTACCGCCCGCGGACGGGCATGCACTCGGCCGGCTCGCTGCTGGGCAAGCTCCGCGACCCGCAGTACAAGAAGGTCTACCAGGCGTGGAGCGAGCAGATCCGCGGCGCCTCGGACGACGAGCTGCTGGACACCCGGCTGATCCCGGACCCGGCGCGGGCCCGAGTGCGGGTCTACGCGACGCAGTCGACGCACAAGACGCTGACCTCCCTGCGTCAGGGATCGATGATCCACGTGTTCGACCAGGACTTCGGGCAGAAGGTCGAGGAGACCTTCCACGAGGCGTACATGGCGCACACGTCGACCTCGCCGAACTACCAGATCCTGGCCTCGCTCGACCTGGGCCGCCGGCAGGCCGCCCTCGAGGGCTTCGAGCTGGTGCAGAAGCAGGTCGAGTACGCGATGCGGCTGCGGGACGCGGTCGACAATCACCCGCTGCTGCGCAAGTACATGCGCTGCCTGACCACCGCCGACCTGATTCCCGGGCAGTTCCGGCCGTCCGGCATCGGCCAGCCGCTGCGCTCGGGCCTGAAGAACATGCAGATGGCCTGGCGCACCGACGAATTCGCGCTGGACCCGAGCCGGATCACCATCTACATCGGCGCCACCGGGATCGACGGCGACACCTTCAAGCGCGTCCATCTGATGGACCGGCACGGGGTGCAGATCAACAAGACGTCCCGCAACAGCGTCCTGTTCATGACCAACATCGGCACCACCCGCAGTTCGGTGGCCTACCTGATCGAGGTGCTGGTCAAGATCGCCCGCGAGCTCGACGAGACGCACGCGGACATGAGCCTGGCCGAACGGGCGGCACACGAGCATGCGGTGCGCCGGCTGACCAGCCCGTCGGCCCCGCTGCCCGATTTCTCCGCGTTCCATGACGCATTCCGCCCGGACACCTCGGACGATCCGTCCGTCCGGACGCCCGAAGGCGACGTGCGGCGGGCGTTCTTCCTGTCCTATGACGATTCCCTGTGCGAATACCTGATGCCGGGGCAGATCCGGGAGAAGCTGGAGGCCGGCCACGACGTCGTCTCGGCCACCTTCGTGACGCCGTACCCGCCGGGTTTCCCGGTGCTCGTACCGGGACAGATGTTCAGCCTGCGGATCCTGGACTACATGGACAGCTTGGACACTTCCGAGGTGCACGGGCTGCGGGCCGATCGCGGGTACCGGGTCTATACGGACAAGGCGCTGGAGATCGCCCAGCAGAGCCGCCGCGACCCGTCCGCCGAGCCGGTCATCGGCGACTGAGGTCAGTCACAGCCGGTTCGGCCGGCGCAACGACGTCCGTCAGACCTTCCGCCGGTCCGCCCCGCTCGGTGGCGCTGATCAAAGCGTCGATCAGGCGCCCGATTGGTCCGCCTTTGTGACGCTTTGATCAGCGCAGGACGCGGGACGCCCAGACGCTCACTACTGAACGTGACATTTTGCCTCGACCGAACTACGCTCCGTCGAACTTTCACAATTCTTCAGATCTGCAGTGGGGAATCTGTAACAGCCCCACGATCAGCAGCGATATACCGACGACCCCGTACTGCTGCCGGACCCCCGACCTGGCAGCCGTGCGGGGTTCTTTGCGTCGCGGAGGGCAGCGGTGCTCCATGGCGGCCTCGCCCGCTCGGCCGACTAGGCTCGGGCCGGTGTCCGACGCACCGCTGGCCATCCAGATGCTCCACGACCGGATCCTGATCAAGATGTCGTCGTCCGGCGGCGAACGGACGACCAGGACGGGCATCCTCATCCCCGCCACCGCCGAGGTCGCCAAGCGGCTCGTCTGGGGCGAGGTCGCCGGCGTCGGCCAACACGTCCGGTCGGTCAAGACCGGCGAACGGGTGCTGTTCAGCCCGGAGGACCAGTACGAGGTCGAGGTCGGCGGCGAAACCTACCTGGTGCTGCGCGAACGCGATCTGCAGGCGGTCGCCTCCGAGCGCACCCGCGGCGGGACGGGGCTTTACTTGTAGGAAGACCCGCTCCTGGGGTGCAGGCACCGGCAGGGACGGCGCGACACTGGTACGGGACAGCAACGAGGCCGGCAACCCGGGGAGAGACCCGCCATGGACAGCTACGACATGATCGTCATCGGCTCGGGACCGGCGGGCCAGAAGGCCGCGATCGCCGCGGCCAAACTGGGCCGGCGCGCCGCCGTCGTCGAGCGGCGCGACATGGTCGGCGGGGTCTGCATCAACACCGGCACCATCCCGTCCAAAACCCTGCGCGAGGCGGTGCTGTACCTGACCGGACTCAACCAGCGCGAGCTGTACGGCCAGTCCTACCGGGTCAAGCAGGACATCACCATCGCGGACCTGTCCGCGCGCACCCAGCACGTGATCGCCCGAGAGATCGACGTCATCCGTAACCAGCTCGCCCGCAACCACGTGCACATGTACGTCGGCACCGCCCGATTCACCGATCCGCGCACCATCGTCGTCACCAACGAATCGGGAAACTCGGTCGAGCTTCGCGCCGACAAGATCGTCATCGCGGTGGGCACCAAGCCGGCCCGGCCGCCGCTGGTCGACTTCGACGGCGAGACCATCGTCGACTCCGACCAGATCCTGAGCATCGCCAAGGTCCCCTCGTCGATGGTCGTCGTCGGCGCCGGTGTCATCGGCATCGAGTACGCCTCCATGTTCGCCGCGCTGGGCACCAAGGTCACGATCGTCGAGAAGCGGGCCGCCATGCTCGACTTCTGCGACAAGGAGATCATCGAATCCCTGCAGCACCAGCTGCGCGATCTGGCGGTCACCTTCCGGTACTCCGAGACCGTCCGCGAAGTGCAGAAGCACCCGGCCGGCACGCTGACCGTGCTGGACTCGGGCAAGAAGATTCCCGCCGACACCGTCCTGTACTCGGCCGGCCGGCAGGGCCTGACCGACGAACTGAACGTTGCCGCCGCCGGGCTCGCCGCGACCAACCGCGGCAAGGTCGAGGTGAACGAACACTTCCAGACCGAGATCGACCACATCTATGCGGTCGGCGACGTCATCGGGTTCCCGGCGCTGGCGGCCACGGCCATGGAGCAGGGCCGGCGGGCCGCCTACCACGCGTTCAACGAACCGGTCGGCAGCAAGCTGGGCGAGCTGCAGCCGATCGGCATCTACACCATCCCCGAACTCAGTTTCGTCGGCCGCACCGAGGAAGAGCTGACCGGTGCCAACGTGCCGTTCGAGGTCGGGGTCGCCCGGTACCGGGAGCTCGCCCGGGGCGCGATCCTCGGCGACTCCTACGGCATGCTCAAGATCCTGGTGCACGCCGAGTCCCGCGAGCTGCTCGGCGTGCACGTGTTCGGCACCAGCGCCACCGAGCTCGTGCACATCGGCCAGACGGTCATGGGCTGCGGCGGCACCGTCGACTACCTGGTGGACACCGTCTTCAACTACCCCACCCTTGCCGAGTCCTACAAGGTGGCGGCACTGGACGCGGTCAACAAGATGCGGGCCATCGCCCGGGTCACCCAGACCGGCCCGTACCACCCGCTGCCCGAGTAGTCGGGTTCCCCTCGGTCCGGGGGCTCCGTCGCCCTGTGACCACCGTCGCACAGAAATCCGGCTCGGATCGGAATCAAACAGGCCTCCCAGGCGTCTGTATGAATGGCCGGCCCTGGATGCGTAGGTGGTGACACCGGCAGACGGTGCGCAAGACGCGTGCGGCAGTCGAGCATGGGCGATGCGGGAGGTTCGATTCCTCCCGACGGCACCGGAAAGCCCTCCCGCGGATGCGGGAGGGCTTTTTCATTGCCGTCTCGGTCGGCGACCACACTGCGTCAGTGCCCGGGCGGCGATATCACGCACAGTAAGCGGCCCTTCGTCTCCGCCTCGCATGGTTGAACTGGTCCGCCCACCCGGGGGACAGCGGGCCCGCAAGGTGGTCGGACGACCGCGAACTGAGTCACAGTGACCCCGGTGCCGGCCTTCACGTGCGGCACCGCCACATCGTGTTGCTTCGGGGGATCAGTGAGCTCCATCGACCATCACCTCGCGGGGATCTCCGCCACCACGGCCGAGCATCCTCCGCCGACGGTGTGGCGACGCCCCTCGGTCTATCTCGCCGGAGCGGTCACCGTCGGCCTGGTGGCTGCCTGCGTGCTGACCACCCTCGTCTCCAGCGAGGATTCCACGGTCTCGTCCTGGGTCTACAACCTGGCCCAGCTGGCGGCGGCCGCTTTGGCGGCGGTTGCGGCCGCAGTGGTGGCGCCACTGCACCGGCAACCGATCCGGCGCATCTGGATCGTGGTGGCGATCGGTTGCGGCAGCTGGACGGTGGGGCAGGCCTACTGGTGCTACATCGAGTTGGTCCTCGGCCAGGAGATGTCCGCGGTCTCCCCGGCCGACCTGTTCTTCCTGTTGTTCGCCGGCCTGATGGTGGTCGCCGTCGCGCCCACCCAGGGCCAGCAGACGGACCGTCTGCGGACGGTCCTCGACGGCCTCATCATCGGCCTGTCGCTGTTCACCATCAGCTGGACCCTGTCGATCAGCCAGATCGCGAAGGCGGCCGGCGGCACCGAACTGCTGACCCTGCTGGTCAACCTGGCGTACCCGTGCCTGGACATCGTCGTGCTGACGATGGTCATCCTGAACGTGTCCCGCCGGTCCGGGCGGCGATCCAGTCTGACCGCGCTGGCCTGCGCGATGGGCCTGATCACGGTGTCCGACGGCTTCTACGTCTACCTTCAGGCGACCGATTCGTTCTCCTCCGGATCGGCCATCGCCCTGGGCTGGATCGCCGGCTTCGGGCTGATCGGGTGCGCGGCCTTGGCCAGCCCGCAGCCGGCCGGGGACGGTCCGCTTCGGGTCAACGGCCCGGCGAACGGGAGTTCGCCGCGGCCGGTGAGCGTCCTGCCCTACATCCCGCTCGTGCTCGCGGTCGTGGTCGTCGGGTTCAACCGGCTCAACGGGGCCGTCGACCGGGTCAGCGGCACCGTGCTGACCCTGGTTTTCCTAGGAGTGCTGGCCCGCCAGTACCTGACGATCCGGGACAACGCCGCCCTGACCAGCGACCTGCGCAAGCGAGAGAGCGAACTCGCCCGGCAGGCGTTCCAGGACATCCTGACCGGGCTGCCCAACCGGGCATTGTTCATCGACCGGGCCACCCACGCCCTGGAGCAGCATCGGCGCAGCCTGCGGCCGCTCGCCCTGATGTTCGTCGACCTGGACGATTTCAAGGCGGTCAACGACACGCTGGGCCACCCGGTCGGCGACCAGCTGGTGATCCGGGTCGCTGAGCGACTGCGCGGCGCGATCCGGTCCAGCGACACGGTGGCCCGCTTCGGTGGCGACGAGTTCGCCGTGCTGGCCGAGGGTGAGGACGCCGACGGTGTCGAGCTCGGATCCCGGCTGGCCGAATCGCTGCGGCCGCAGTTCATCCTGGGCAAGGAGCAGCTGTCCATCGGGGCGAGCATCGGAATCGCCGAGGTCAGGGCCGACCAGACGACGCCCACCCTGGACGAACTGTTCTCCCGCGCCGACATTGCGATGTACTCGGCCAAGCGGGCCGGCAAAGGTCAACTCGCCCTGTACGAGCCGTCGATGGTGCTGCCCGAGGCCGCCGATCTGCGGTACCGGCCCCTGCTGATCGACGCCATCCGGACCGGCGCGATCGACTGCGTCTTCCAGCCGATCATCGAACTGGCATCCGGGCGCGTGCGGTGCATGGAGGCGCTCGCCCGCTGGCAGGTCGACGGTCAGCCCGTGCGCCAGGACTACTTCATCAAGCTGGCCGGGCGGCTCAAACTGCTGCCCGCACTCACCGACCTGATGGTCGAGCGGGCCTGCGCGCAGCTCGCCGACTGGTCCGCGCGCCTCGGCCGGGACGACCTGCAGGTCGGGGTCAACGTGCCGCCGGGCCTGATGACCGATCGAGACTTCCCACGCCGGATCGCGGCCACCCTGCAGCGGCACCGCCTCGCGGCCGACCGGCTGGTGCTGGAGATCACCGAGGACGCCCTGCTCGGCGAGCTCGCGGTGGCCCGTTCCGTCGCCGACCAGTTGCGTCGTGCCGGCGTCCAACTGTGGCTGGATGATTTCGGTACCGGGTACTCGTCGCTGCTGAGCCTGCGCCAGATCACGCTGCAGGCGGTCAAGATCGACATCGCCTTCGTCGCCAACATCCATACCGATCCGTCGGCGGCCCAGTTCCTGCGGGCCCTGCTGGCGCTCGGCCGTGACCTCGAGCTGAGCGTCACCGCCGAAGGGGTGGAGCTGCCCGAGCAGGTCGCGGTGCTGCGCGAGCTCGGCTGCCCGTTCGTTCAGGGCTTCCTCTACGCGCGGCCGGCCCCCGCGGCCGAGTTCGACACGCTGCTGGGCGGCGGCGGGCGGGCCGAGAGTCCCGTCGCGCCGAACGGTGCCCCGCCGAACGCTGCCCCGAACGCTGCCCCGCCGAACGGCGCCTCGACGCACGGATCGGCGCCGACCGAGACCCGGGCCGGCGCCGGCGCCGATGTCTCGGTGGCCGGCGCTGGTGTGGCCGGACCGGCGAGCAGCCCCCAGCGCGGCGAGCCCGGCGGACTGGCCGGCATCGTCGACCTCACCGACGACGACCGGCGTCCACCGGTCGGGCACGGGTCGGCGACCGTCACCCGGACCTGACGGGCACCGGGTCCGGCGATCCGCACGACGTCAGCCCGGTCGCTGGCCCCACATCCGGGCGACGGCGATGGCGTGCCGCCAACGGGCCCGCTCCGCATCCCGCCGATCGGCCGGCATCGACGGGCGCCACTCGCCCGCCTTGCGCCAGAAGCCGCGCAGGACCTGCCGGTCGGACCAGTAGCCGGCGGCGAGCCCGGCCGCGTAGGCCGCACCCAACGCGACGGTCTCGGCCATCATCGGCCGGACGACCGGGATGTCGAGCACGTCGGCGATCGTCTGCATCAGCAGGTTGTCGCTGGTCATGCCGCCGTCGACGGCCAGCGACCGGGCCGCCACCCCGGCGTCGGCGTTCATCGCGGCGACGACGTCGTGGGTCTGCCAGGCGGTCGCCTCCAGCACCGCCCGGGCGATGTGACCCTTGCGCACGTACGACGTCATCCCGACCAGGACGCCCTGGGCGTCGTTGTCCCAGTACGGCGCGAACAACCCGGAGAACGCCGGCACCAGGTAGCAGCCGCCGTTGTCCGGTACCGACCGGGCGAGCGTCTCGATCTCGGCCGGCGAACGGATCAGTCCGAGGCTGTCCCGGCACCACTGCACGAGGCCGCCGGCCTGGGCGATCGATCCCTCCAGTGCGTACACCGCCGGCTCGCCGTCGACCTTGTGGGCGACCGTGGTGATCAGCCCGTGGGTGGACCGCACCACCTCCCGGCCCGTGTTCAGCAGCAGGAAGCTGCCGGTGCCGAACGTGCACTTGGCCTCGCCGGCGTCGAACGCGGTCTGCCCGAACAGGGACGCCTGCTGGTCGCCGATCAGCGCCCCGATCGGGATGCCCGGCATCGGATCCACTGTCTTGCCGACAATACCGATGGTGGGCCGGATCTCGGGCAGCACCACCCGCGGGATGTCCATCGCCGCGAGCAACCGGTCGTCCCAGTCCAGGGTGTCCAGGTTCATCAGCATGGTCCGGCTGGCGTTGGTCACGTCGGTCACGTGCGCGCCGGCCGGCCGGCCGGCCCCGCCCGGTCCGCCGGACAGGTTCCAGGTGATCCAGCTGTCCATCGTGCCGAACAACAGATCGCCGGACTCCGCCGCGGCGGCCACGGACGGATCCCGGTCCAGCATCCAGCGCAACTTGGCCGCCGAGAAGTAGTTCGCCAGCGGCAGCCCGGTCCGCTCGCCGATGGTGGCCGCGCCGATCCGGTCGGCGAACCGGGCCAGCACCTCGGTGGTCCGGGTGTCCTGCCAGACGATGGCCCGGCCGACCGGGACGCCCGTGTGCCGGTTCCACAGCACTGACGTCTCGCGTTGGTTGGTGACCCCGAGGGCCACCACCTCGGCCGGCGACACCCCGGCGTCGTCGAGCGCCTGCGGCACGATCCGGCGCACGATCGACCAGATCTCCGCGGCGTCGTGCTCCACCCATCCCGGGTGCGGGTAGAACTGCTGGTGTTCCCGCTGGGCGATCGACACCATCCGCCCGCGCCGGTCGAACAGCATGCAACGGGTGGACGTGGTGCCCTGGTCCAGCGCCGCCACCAGCCGCTGGGTGCCCGTCATCGGCGCCCCGGGCCTTCCGCGCCGCGCTGATCAAACCCGCGCCCGTTGTCTGTTGTGTCTGATTTGTCCGCGGCTTTGATCAGCCCACCGTGGGCCGGCGTCCGGGTTCGCTGATCAAACCCGCGCGCTGCGCCCGGTTTGTCCGGTCGCAACACGGCTTTGATCAGCGAACCAGGGCCACGCCCGGCGTCGGGGCGGGTGCGGGCCGGCCGGGCCGAACCCGTCATCGCGCGGCCCGCCCGTGCCCGAGCTCGCGGGAGATGGCTCGACCGGCCCGGACGACCTGGTTGACCAGGGCAGTGCGCGGCCGCAGGCGGTCGTCGCACACCCGCTCGGTCGCCCCCTCGATGCCGACCACCGCGACCACGTACCCGCCGCGGTCCCGGATCGGCGCAGCGATACCGGCGACCACCGGATCCACCTCACCCACGGACCCGGCCCAGCCGACGTCCCGGATGCCGGCGAGTTCCTTCTGCAAGGTGACCCGATCGGTGATGGTCCGGCCGGTCAGGGCGGGCAACTCCTGCCGCAGGATGCTGCGGGCGGCGCCCGGGTAGAAAGCGAGCAGCACCTTGCCCAACGCGCTGGCGTGCAACGGGACGATCGAACCGGTCATCAGCACCTGCGTTCCGCCGTCCGCTCGGAAGACATGGTGGGCGACCTCGGCCCGGCCCCGCACGAAGGTGGCCACCCGGGCCGACTCGCCGGTGCGGGCGGCCAGCGCGTCCGTCCAGTTCATCGCCAGCGACCGCAGCTCGTTCGGGTCGAGTTTCTCCCCCCGACCGAGGTGGAACAGGTCCCCGGCCACGCGATAGGGCCCGTTGGGCACGTCCTGCTCGACGAAGCCGACGTCCTCCAGGGTGCGCAGGATGCCGTGCGCGGTGGGCTTGGCCAGACCGAGCGCGGAGGCGACCTGGGCGAGGGCCAACGGCTCGTCCTCGTCGGCCAGCAGGCGGAGGATCGCCGCTGCCCGCTCGACCGACTGAACGTTGCCCGGCACGTTGGCACCTTACTCCGCGGAACGACTCACCCGTTCGGCTATGTCGAACGCCACCGATTGTGTGGGGGTGGTCGCCCGGATACGGTCGCGAGCGAATGGGCACTGGGCCATGATGAGGCGGACGGCGAGGAGGCGGTGGGATTGCGGATCATCGGGGCCCGCTCGACGTGCTCGCGGTCGCGTTCCGTGTCAGCGTTGTGCGCGGCTGCCGCCGGCCATCGACCGGCGGTTCCACCCGCCCCGTCCGCCCTTCGAGTGAGGACCCATTCATGACCAGCACCCAACCCCGCCCTGCCGGCCGCAAGCGCGAACCCGACCGCAACCTCGCAGTCGAGCTCGTCCGCGCCACCGAGGCCGCGGCGATGGCCTCCGGCCGGTATCTGGGTCGCGGTGACAAGAACCAGGTGGACGCGGCCGCGGTGGACGCCATGCGGCCGGTGCTGGGCACGGTCGCCATGCGGGGCGTCGTGGTGATCGGCGAGGGCGAGAAGGACGAGGCGCCCATGCTGTTCAACGGCGAGCAGGTCGGCGACGGCACCGGCCCCGAGGTCGACATCGCGGTCGACCCGGTGGACGGCACCACCCTGGTGGCCAAGGCGCTGCCCGACGGTCTGTCGGTCGTCGCCCTGGCCGAGCGCGGCGCGATGTTCGATCCCGGCCCCTGCTTCTACATGCGCAAGCTGGTGGTGCCGCCGGCGGCGGCCGATGCGGTCGATCCGGAGGCCCCGGTCGGCGAGATCATCGCCGCGGTCGGCAAGGCGCTCGGCCGCAAGACCGACGACCTGACGGTCGCGGTGCTCGACCGGCCGCGGCACGAAGGGCTGATCCAGTCGATCCGTGACGTCGGAGCGATGATCAAGTTCCTGCCCGACGGCGACGTCGCCGGGGCGATCATGGCCGCCTCCGAGGACACCATCGATGCCGGCGTCGATCTGCTGTTCGGTATCGGCGGCACTCCGGAGGGGGTGATCGCCGCCGCCGCCCTGCGGTGTCTGGGCGGAGCCATCTTCGGTCGCCTGCACCCGCGCAACGAGCAGGAGCGGGAGGCTGCGGTCGAGCAGGGGTACGACCTGAGCCGGATCCTCACCACCACCGAGCTGTGCGGTGGCGACGACATCTTCTTCGCCGCGACCGGCGTCACCGACGGCGCGCTGCTCAAGGGCGTGCGGTACGGCTCGGAGCGCATCAGCACCACCTCGCTGTCGATGCGTGCCCGCTCCGGCACCATCCGCTTCATCCAGACCTTCCACGATCCCGAACGTTCGACCCTGGTACCGACGCTCGGCTGAGCGCCGGCTGGGGCTGATTCAAAGGAGAACAGCAGCATGGGTGTGCAGACATCTGCACTGAGTCCGACCGCCAGGGCACAGGCCCTGGACGAAATGGCCACCGGCGAGGTGGATGTCCTGGTGATCGGCGCCGGCGTGGTCGGCGCCGGCGCCGCCCTGGACGCCGCGAGTCGCGGACTGTCCGTCGCCCTGGTGGAGGCCAGGGACCTGGCGGCTGGCACCTCCAGCCGGTCGTCCAAGCTGGTGCACGGCGGACTGCGCTACCTCAAGCAGCTCAACTTCTCGCTCGTCTTCGAGGCGTTGCGGGAACGGTCGCTGATCCTCAAGACGCTGTGCCCGCACCTGGCGCGCCCGGTCGAGTTCATCTACCCGTTGGAGCGCAAGGGGATCGACCGCGGCTACGTCGGTCTCGGAGTGGGCGTGTACGACGTGCTCGGCGCCGGGAAGGGGGTGCCCTCGCACCACAAGCACCTGAGCAAGCGCAAAACCCTGGAGATGTTCCCGGACGGCAAGAAGGGGCACATCCAGGGGGCCATCAAGTTCTACGAGGGCCAACTGGACGACGCCCGGCACACCATGATGATCGCCCGCACGGCGGCCGCCTACGGTGCGCTGGTGGCCACGAGCGCGCGGGTGACCGACCTGACCCGGCGGGGCGAGAAGGTGGTCGGCGCGACCGTCCGCGACCTGGAGACCGGCCGCGACATCCAGGTCAGGGCCAAGACCGTGGTCAACGCGACGGGTGTGTGGACCGACGACATCCAGCACATGGTCGGGGGCAAGGGCGGCTTCCGGGTGCAGGCGTCCAAGGGCGTGCACATCGTGGTGCCGCGGGACCGCATCAAGTCCCGGACCGGGCTGATCACCGAGACCGAGAAGAGCCTGCTGTTCATCATCCCCTGCCCGTGGAGCGACGACTTCTGGGTGATCGGCACCACCGATACCCCCTGGGACCTGGATCTGGCGCACCCGGCGGCCAGCCGCTCGGACATCGACTACATCCTCGAGCACGCCAACGCCCTGCTGGAAAAGCCGCTCACCCGTGACGATGTCGTCGGCGTCTACGCCGGACTGCGGCCCCTCCTGGCCGGCGAGTCGGACCAGACCAGCAAGCTGTCCCGGGAGCACGCCTGCGTGTCGCCGGTGCCCGGCCTGGTGATCATCGCCGGCGGCAAGTACACCACCTACCGGGTGATGGCCAAGGACGCCGTCGACCTGGCCGCCAAGCAGCTGCCCGGATCGGTCGAGAAGTCCTGCACCGAGAGGGTTCCGTTGATCGGGGCGGACGGCTACCAGGCGTTGTGGAACACCCGGGCGCGGATCGCCGAACGGACCGGGCTGGACGTCGCCCGGGTGGAGCACCTGCTCGGCCGCTACGGCAGTGCGATCAGCGATCTGCTCGCCTTGATCGACGACGACGCGACCCTGGCCCAGCCGTTGTCGTCCGCGCCCAAGTACCTGAAAGTGGAGGCCGTCTATGCGGTCTCGCACGAGGGCGCACTGCACCTGGACGACATCCTGGCGCGGCGCACCCGGATCTCGATCGACACCTGGGACCGCGGCGACGCCGCCGCACGGGAGGTCGCCGACCTGGTCGCCCCGCTGCTCGGCTGGGACCAGGCCGCGGTCGAACGGGAGGTCGACCACTACCGAACCCGCGTGGCGGCGGAGCGGGAATCGCAGGAACAGCCGGACGACCGGACGGCGGACGCGGCCCGACTCGGGGCGCCGGACGTTCGGGTCGGCGCGGGATGAACTGATTGATGTCGAGTCGAGAACAAATCGTCACAAAGTGGTCACAGGTGAAAAGTCTGGTGTCCGTTGCGCGGCATGAGGGCGTACGTTCCGTCTAGATCGCTTGGTGATCATGCTTTTTCCCGCCACGCAGCGGTTGCGTCGGCGGCTCGATCGGCAAGGAGGCCGGGTTGACCATTTCCAACGGAGAGATCTTCATCTCCGAGTTCACAGGTACGGCAATGCTTCTGCTCCTGGGTTGCGGCGTGGTGGCCACCGCGATCCTGAAGGGCAGCAAGGGCGAGGGGGGCGGCTGGCTCCTGATCAACTTCGGGTGGGGCATCGCCGTCTTCTCGGGCGTGTACGTCGCGTTCCGCAGCGGCGCCCATCTGAATCCGGCAGTCACCCTCGCGCTGGCGATCACCGGTCCCGACAACGGCGGCATCCCGTGGTCGGTCGTGCCGGTCTACTTCGCGGCCGAACTCACCGGCGCCTTCGTCGGTGCGATCATCGCCTGGCTGGCGTTCAAGCAGCACTTCGACGCGGAGGAGGATCCGGGCAAGAAGCTCGGCGTCTTCTCCACCGGCCCGGCGATCCGCAACTACGGCTGGAACACCCTCACCGAGGTCGTCGGCACCTTCGTCCTGGTGTTCGTCATCCTGATCTCGGGCGGCACGCCGTCCGGCCTGGGCCCGCTGTTCGTGGCGTTGCTCGTCGTCGGTATCGGTGCCTCGCTCGGTGGTCCGACCGGTTATGCCATCAACCCGGCCCGTGACCTCGGACCTCGCATCGCGCACGCCATCCTGCCGATCAAGGGCAAGGGTTCGTCGGATTGGGGTTATTCCTGGGTTCCGATCGTGGGCCCGTTCATCGGTGGCGCGCTGGGCGCGCTGCTGTTCCTGGCACTGGGCGGTCCGGGAATGTTCCCGGGCGTGTCCTGACGCCCGTTCGCGCCATGTGATCGGCGGAGCGCCCGGGCCGTCCCGGGCCGGGCGCTCCAGCCGTGTGCCCCACCAAGTGGTCAGTCGCTTCACCGTCGAAGCAATGAAAGGGAAGTAGCAGCGCATGAGTGAGAAGTACGTCGCAGCCATCGATTCCGGCACCACCTCGGTCCGGTGCATGGTGTTCAACCGCGAGGGCCGGGTCGTCTCGGTCGATCAGCGTGAGCACGAGCAGATCTTCCCGAAGGCCGGCTGGGTCGAGCACAATGCGACCGAGGTGTGGGAGAACACCCGCTTGGTGGCCGCCGACGCGTTGGCCAAGGCCGACCTGAACGAGAGCGACATCGCGGCGGTCGGCATCACCAACCAGCGGGAGACCGCGCTGGTGTGGGACCGCACCACCGGTGAGCCGGTGTACAACGCGATCGTCTGGCAGGACACCCGCACCGATGCGATCTGTCAGGAGCTCGGGGCCCTCGGCGGGGGTGCCGAGCGGTACAAGGCGAAGGTGGGTCTGCCGCTGGCCACCTACTTCTCCGGGCCGAAGGTCCGGTGGATCCTGGACAACGTCGACGGTGCGCGCGCCAAGGCCGAGGCCGGCGACCTGGTGTTCGGCAACATGGACACCTGGACCCTGTGGAACATGACCGGCGGGGTGAACGGTGGCCTGCACGTCACCGACCCGACCAATGCGTCCCGGACCATGCTGATGGATCTGGACACGCTGTCCTGGGACGCCGGCATCGCCAAGGACATGGGCATTCCGCTGTCCATGCTGCCCGAGATCCGGTCCTCCTCCGAGGTGTACGGCAACGGCCGGGAGAAGGGCTCGTTCGCCGGGGTGCCGATCGCCGGCATCCTGGGCGACCAGCAGGCGGCCACCTTCGGCCAGGCCTGCCTGTCCCCGGGCGAGGCCAAGAACACCTACGGCACCGGCTGTTTCATGCTGCTGAACACCGGGACCGAGAAGGTGCCGTCGAAGAACGGCCTGCTCACCACGGTCTGCTACAAGATCGGGGACCAGCCCACCGTCTATGCGCTGGAGGGCTCGATCGCGATCGCCGGCTCCCTGGTGCAGTGGCTGCGGGACAACCTGGGCCTGATCTCCAGTGCCCCGGAGATCGAGGAGCTGGCCGCGCCCGACAACGGTGGCTGCTACTTCGTCCCCGCGTTCTCCGGCCTGTTCGCCCCGCACTGGCGTTCGGACGCCCGCGGCGCGATCGTCGGACTGACCCGGTACGTCAACAAGTCGCACATCGCCCGGGCGGTGCTGGAGGCCAACGCCTACCAGACCAAGGAGGTCCTGGACGCGATGAACGCCGACTCCGGCGTCGCGTTGACGGCGCTGAAGGTGGACGGCGGCATGGTCGCCAACGACACGCTCATGCAGTTCCAGGCCGACATCCTCGACGTTCCGGTGATCCGGCCGGTCGTCGCCGAGACCACGGCGCTGGGGGCCGCGTACGCCGCGGGGCTGGCCGTCGGGTTCTGGAACTCCGAGGACGACATCCGCAACAACTGGGCCGAGGACAAGCGCTGGGAACCGTCGATGGACGGCGCCGAGCGCGACCGGCTGTACCGGCAGTGGAAGAAGGCGGTCACCAAGACCCTGGACTGGGTCGACGAGGACACCGCCTGATCGGTCCTGATCGTTCGCCCGGCCCGGCACGGGTGAGCACGGCGGGGCGTCCGGTCGGACGCCCCGCCGTTCCGGTCGGGTCAGATGTAGATCGCGGGGTCGTCGAACTCCGCCCCGTCCCGGACCGATCCGGGCAACGGCCGGATGCGCACCGGGATGCCGACCGCAAGGTGGTCGGCGGGCACGTCGGTGATGACCACCGCGTTCGCGCCGATCTGGGCATTCGCACCGATCGAGACCGGGCCGAGGATCTTCGCCCCGGCCCCGACCGTGACGTGGTCGCCCAGAGTCGGATGCCGCTTGCCTTTGCGCATCGACCGGCCGCCCAGGGTGACGCCGTGGAACAGCAGCACGTCGTCGCCGACCTCGGCGGTCTCGCCGATCACCACACCCATCCCGTGGTCGATGAACAGCCGCCGGCCCAGCCGGGCGCCGGGATGGATCTCGATGCCGGTGAGGAACCGCGATGCCTGCGACAGCAGGCGGGCCGGCAGCCGCAGTCCCGCGCTCTGCCACAGCCGGTGCGAGAGCCGGTGGATCCAGACGGCGTGCACACCCGGGTAGCCCAGAGCGATCTCGACCAGGGACCGGGCCGACGGGTCCTGCCGGTGGGCCGCCCGGAGATCTTCGAGGGCGACGTCCAGTGCGTGCCGGAGAGCGGCCATCAGTCCATCAGGTCGGCGTAGAGCACCGACGAGAGGTAGCGCTCACCGAAGGACGGCACGATCACGACGATCAGCTTGCCGGCATTCTCCGGCCGCCCCGCGACCGCAATCGCGGCATGGATCGCGGCGCCGGAGGAGATGCCGACCAGCAGGCCCTCCTGGGTGGCCGCCGCCCGGGCCACGGCCACGGCGGTCTCGGCGTCGACGTCGATGATCTCGTCGTAGACGGTGCGGTCCAGGATGTCCGGGACGAAGTTGGCGCCGATGCCCTGGATCTTGTGCGGGCCGGGCGCGCCCCCGTTGAGGATCGGTGATTCGGCCGGCTCGACCCCGATCATCTGCACCGACGGTTTGCGCTCCTTGAGGACCTGGCCCACGCCGGTGATCGTCCCACCGGTCCCGATGCCGGCCACCACGATGTCGACGCTGCCGTCCGTGTCGTCCCAGATCTCCACGGCCGTGGTCCGCCGGTGGATCTCGGGGTTCGCCGGATTGGCGAACTGCCGGGCCAGGACGGCGCCCGGCCGTTCCTTGGCAATCTCCTCGGCCTTGTCCACCGCGCCCTTCATGCCCAGCGGGCCGGGGGTCAGGATCAGTTCGGCGCCGTACGCACGGAGCAGCGCGCGGCGCTCCTTGGACATGGTCTCGGGCATCGTCAGGACGACGTTGTAGCCGCGGGCGGCGCCGACGAAGGCCAGCGCAATGCCGGTGTTGCCGCTGGTCGCCTCGACGATGGTGCCGCCCGGTGGCAGCTCGCCGGACCGCTCGGCGGCGTCGATGATGGCCACGCCGATCCGGTCCTTGACCGAGCTGGCCGGGTTGTAGAACTCGAGCTTGGCCACGACGGTCGCGCCCAGGCCTTCGGTCAGTCGGTTCAACCGCACCAGAGGCGTGTTGCCGATCAGCTTCGTGACGTCGTCGTAGACCTTCACGTCCGGATCCTTCCCCGTACCGTCGTTTGGCCGATCCCGGCCGTGCACCAACCTACGTCGCCCGGGCGATGCTCATCGCCCGGGCCAGGACCGCGTCGACCATCGCCGGCGTGAGCCGGCCGGTGAAGGTGTTCTGCTGGCTCACGTGATAGCAGCCGAGCAGGGTGAGCCGGCGACCGTCCGGATGGTCCAGGACCAGCTCCCGGCCGTGGCCGAAGGCCGGCCGGGGACGGGGAATCGGCCACCCGTCCGCGGCCAGCACGGCCAGCAGCGCGCTCCAGCCGATCGCGCCCAGGGTGATCGCCACCCGGACGGTCGGCGCCAGCAGGGCAAGCTCCCGGCGGAGGTGGGCCGAGCAGGTCCGGATCTCCTCCGGTGTGGGCCGGTTGGCCGGCGGTGCGCAGTGCACCGGCGCGGTGATCCGCACATCGGTCAACGTCAAGCCGTCGCCGATGCGCGTCGACGTCGGTTGGGAGGCGAGCCCGGCCCGGTGCAGGGCGGCGTAGAGCACGTCACCGCTGCGGTCTCCGGTGAACATCCGTCCGGTCCGGTTGGCGCCGTGCGCGGCCGGCGCGAGCCCGACCACGAGCAGCCGGGCATCGGCCGGGCCGAACCCGGGAACCGCTCGGCCCCAGTACGTCTCGTCGCGGAACGCGGCGCGCTTGACCGCGGCGACCTCCTCCCGCCAGGCCACCAGGCGCGGGCAGGCCCGGCAGTCGGCGACCTGCCGGTCCAGCTCGGCGATGGTGGTCGGCCCGGTCACCCGGCCGATGGTAGGCGCGCCCGACGGCCACAATGGCAGCCGGGCGAGGAGGTGGGCGGTGGAGATCCGACAGCTGGAGGCCTTCGTGGCGGTCGCGGAGGAGTTGCACTTCGGCCGGGCGGCCGCCCGGCTGCACGTGGCGCAGTCGCCGCTGAGCCAGACGATCCGCAAGCTGGAACGCGACCTGGGTGTCACCCTGTTCGACCGCAGCACCCGCAGCGTGTCCCTCACGCCGGCCGGGGCGGCCCTGCTGCCGCACGCGCACCGGGTGTTCGAGGAGCTCGAGCTCGGCCGGCAGGCCACCCGTGCGGTGTCCGGTGAGGTCTACGGCACCGTCACCATCGGCTTCTCCGGCGCGCTGAACCACCGGACGCTGCCGCCGCTGACCCGCGCGGTGCGTCGCCGCTACCCCCAGGTCACCCTGGACCTGGTGGCCGGCGTGCTGACCGGCGACGGGGTGCTACGAATCGAGCGAGGTGCGCTGGACCTGGCCTTCGTGGCCCTGCCGTTGGACGCGTCACCGAGGCTGCGGAGCCGACTGATCGCCCGCGAACCGCTGGGCGTCGCACTGCCGACCGACCACCCGCGGGCCGGCGACGAATCGGTCGACCTGGGTGACCTGGCCGACGACGACTTCATCACCATCCCGGCGGCGTCCGGCTCCGGGCTGCGCGAGACCGCCATGCGGGCCTGCATCGAGGCCGGCTTCCGGCCCCGGGTCGTCCAGGAGATCAGCGACCCGTTCATGATTCTCACCCTCGTCGCGGCCGGCGTCGGCGTGTCGCTGATCTCGGACGGGGTGGCCCAGGTGATGCCGTCCGGGTCGGTGTTCGTGCCGCTGACCGGTCCGCAGATCCACCTGGACCACGCCATCGCCTGGTCCGTCGACAACGCGTCGCCCGTGCTGCACGCGGTGCTGGCCGTCGCCGACGAGGTCATGCCGACCCCGACCTGACAGCGGGCGGGTTATTAGGCTCAATTCGTACAGAGTGTTTGATGTATTCGGTGTTGGACGTGACACACTCCGGCGTGGGACCGTCATTCCATGCCAGCCACCGACACCGAAGTCAGCCCGCCAACCGACCCTGCCGACCACTGGGACGAGCAGGTCGACCTCCTCGTGCTCGGGACCGGGGCCGGCGGCCTGTCCGCCGCGGTGACCGGGGCGAACGAGGGTCTGTCCGTGCTGGTGCTGGAGAAGACCGAGTCTCTCGGCGGTACCACGGCCTATTCGGCCGGCACGTGTTGGATCCCGAACAACCGCTTCCAGCGCGCCGCCGGCGTCACCGACGACGCGCAGCTGGCCGGCGGCTACCTCGACCGGCTCGTCGGGGACAAGGCGCCGCGGGAGGTGCGCGAGTCGTACCTGCGCCACGGCAGCGAGGCGATCGACTACTTCGACCGGATCGGGGTGCGCTTCTGGCACTCGAAGACGGTCGTGGACTACCACCCCGAGATCGAGGGAGCGAGCCTGGGTGGTCGGGCGTTGGAGCCGCAGACCTTCGACGGTCGGATACTGGGCCGGGAGAACTTCGGCCGCGTGCGACCGCCGGTGCCCGAGTTCGCGTTGTTCGGCGGCACGATGATGGTTCGCCGAGCGGAGGTGAACCAGCTGCTGACGCTGCTCCAGGGGTCGCCGAAGGCGGCGCCGCTCGCGCTGAAGTTGGGTGCCCGATGGGCCAGGGACCGGTTGACCTACCGTCGGGGCACCCGGCTGGCGATGGGGAACGCGCTGGTCGCCAACCTCTTCCACCGGCTCCTCGAGCGGGACGGGCGGGTCTGGTTCCATGCGACCGCCACCCGGCTGGAGACCGGGATGGACGGTCGGGTGATCGGCGCCGTCGTGGCGTACCAGGGTCGCGAACTGCGGGTCCGGACGCGGCGGGGCGTGGTGCTGGCCGGGGGCGGGTTCTCCGCGAGCGCGCAGTGGCGCTCGGCCCACCTGCCGAGTCCGGTGCCGCAGTACACCCGGGCGGCGGAAGGCTCGACCGGCGACACCCTGTCCCTCGGGCAGTCCGTGGGTGGTGCGCTGAGTGCACCGCAGGATGACAACGCGTTCTGGTTCCCGTCGTCCGTCGCTCGCCGCAAGGACGGTTCGGCAGCGGTGTTCCCGCACATCTGGGATCGATCGAAGCCGGGGATCGTCGCGGTCGGCATGGACGGTCGGCGGTTCGTCGACGAGTCGGTGTCGTACCACCGGTTCGTGCGGGCCATGTACGCGACGAACACGGTGCCGGCCTGGTTGATCATCGACTCCCGGTCGTTGCGCCGGTACGGGTTGGGCGTGGTCCGACCCGGGCTACCGGCGGCGCTGCTGCGCAAGTACCTGCGCGGCGGATACCTGCACGGCGCGCCGACGATCCGCGAGCTGGCCCAGCGGATCGGCGTGAACGCCGACGGGCTCGAACGCACCGTGGCCGAGAACAACCGGTCGGCGGTGACCGGGGTGGACGCCGAGTTCGGCAAGGGCACGAGCCCGTTCGGGCTGCAGTACGGCGATCCGCGGCACACGCCGAACGCGAGCCTGGGGCCGATCGAGCACGCGCCGTTCTACGCGCTGGCGTTGCTACCGACCCCGCTGGGCACCGCGCTGGGCCTGCGCACCAACGGTGACGCTCAGGTGCTGGACGCCGCCGGCACGCCCATCGCCGGTCTGTACGCGGCCGGCAACGACGCGGCGTCGATGAGCGCGGCCGAGTACCCGGGCGCCGGCTGCCAGGTCGGGGGTGGGCTGATCTTCGGCTGGATCGCCGCCCGGCACGCGGCCGCTCCGGCCGCGCTCGCGCCGACCACGCCCGCGTCCCGCCCACGTTCGAATGTTGATCCCGATTCCGGTTCTGCTTCCGCCGACCGCACTCTGACCGCCGTGGAGACGTCATGACTACCCCCTACCCGACACTGTCCGGCGAGACCCTCGTCGTGCCGATCGTGGGCGACCCGATCGCCCAGGTGAAGTCCCCCGACGGCATCACCCGCGCGTTCGCCGCCCGCGGTCGCAACGCGGTCGTCGTCCCGTTGCAGATCACCCGCGAGCACCTGGACGCGCTGGTCGCCGGCCTGCTCCCGTCCGCCAGCCTCGGCGGCGTGATCGCCACCGTGCCGCACAAGTTCGGGCTCACCCCACACTGCGGCACGCTCACCGACCGGGCCGCCTTCCTCGGCTCGGTCAACGTCGCCCGCCGCAACCCCGACGGGACCCTGCACGGAGACCAGGTCGACGGGGCCGCCTACGTCGCCGCCGTGATCGCCAACGGCGGCGACCCGGCCGGGGCGCGGGTGCTGCAGGTCGGGGCGGGCGGCGCGGGCACCGCGATCGCGCTGGCCCTGCTGGAGGCCGGCGCCGCCGAACTGGCCCTGCACGACGCCGACCGGCGCCGTCGGGACGCGCTGGTCACCCGGCTGCAAGAGCGCTTCCCGGACCGGGTCACGGTCGGATCGAGCGATCCGACCGGGTTCGACCTCGTCGCGCACGCCACGCCGATGGGCATGCGGCCCGGGGATCCCCTGCCCGTCGATGTGACCCGGCTCAAGCCGTCGACCTTCGTCGCGGACGTCGTCACCAAGCCGGCGGTGCCGCCGCTGATCGAGGCGGCCCGCGCGCTCGGTTGCGGCACCTCCACCGGATCGGACATGTTCGCGGCCGTGTCCGAGCTCATCGCCGACTTCCTGGTCGCCGAGGGTCCGCTGGCCGCGGGTGAGCCGGCATGAACGGCTCGGTGACCGTGCCCCGGGCCGTGGATGTCGCGGTGATCGGCAGTGGCGCGGCCGGGTTGGTTTCCGCCTGCCGGGCCGCCGACGGCGGCCGCCGTGTCGTCGTGCTGGAGAAGGCGGAGTTGCTGGGCGGCACGTCGGCGATCTCCGGCGGCGTCGCCTGGATGCCGAACCACCACCTGATGGGTGAGGAGTTCCCCGACTCGGCCGACGCGGCTGTGACCTACCTGACCGCGGCGACCGGGGGCCGGGTCCCGGCCGACACCCTACGTTGGTACGTCGAAACGTCGGGTGCGGCGGTCCGCTGGCTCGACGAGAGCACCCGGGTCCGGCTGGCCGCGCTGCCCCGGCCCGACTATCACACCGAGTGGGCCGGCGCGGCCCGCGGCCGCGGCCTGGACAACCTCCCGTTCGACGGGACCGAGCACCCTGGCCTGACCGCGCGGATCCGCCCGCCGACATACTTCCCGTCGCTCACCATGACCGAACGGGATGCCATGGCGGCCAGCGGGTTCGACGCCGAGCTGATCGCCCGCCGGGACGCCGAGGGCACCCGGACGATGGGCGGCGCGCTGATCGCGTCGCTGATCGTCACGGCGCAGGAGCGGGGCATCGACATCCTTGCCGGCTGCGGGGTGGACGACCTGCAGCGGACCGGAGAGGGGTGGCGGCTGGTCACGGCGAGGGGGGTGCTGACCGCCCGCGCGGTGGTGCTGGCGACCGGCGGGTTCGAGTGGAATCCGCGGCTGCAGGAGGCGTTCCTGCCCAATCCGGTCACCCCGATCAGCGCGCCCGGCAACACCGGGGACGGGCTGGAACTGGGCCTGGCCGCCGGTGGCAGCGTCGGCACCATGCGGGCGGTCTGGGGGGTGCCGGTGCTGCAGGATCCCGCGCATGTCTACGACGGCCGGCCCTCCGGTCGAATGGCCAACGTCGAGCTGACCCTGCCCGGTTCGATCCTGGTGAACGCCGCCGGCCGGCGGTTCGTCAACGAGGCGGTCAACTACCACGACCTGAACAAGGCCTTCCGGACGATCGACCCGAACACCGGTGGGCACGCGAACATCCCGGCCTGGCTGGTGGTGGACAGCGGGTACGTCGAGCGGTACTCCATCGGCGGGACGCCGGCCGGCCAGGTGCCGGCGTGGGCCGTCAGCGGAGCCTCCGTCGAGGAGCTGGCGGGGGCGCTGGGCATCGACCCGTTCGCGCTGGCCGCGACCGTGACCGAATTCAACACGTTCGCCGCCGACGGGCAGGATCCGCTGTTCCACCGCGGCGTGAGCGCGGCCGACCGGTACCTGGGTGACCCGCGGCAGCCGCACCCGTGCCTGGCCCCGCTGGCCGCCGGCCCATTCCACGCCGTCCCGATCCGGCCCGGCACCCTGGGCACCTGCGGCGGGCTCGTCACCGACGACTCCGGTCAGGTGCTCGACCGCCGGGGCAAGCCGGTCGGCGGGCTGTACGCCGCCGGCAACGTCGCCGCCACCGTTTTCGCCGACGCCTACCCCGGCGGCGGCGCCACCCTCGGCTCGGCGATCACCCGGGCCTACGCGGTGGGCCGCTCGCTCGCCGACACCCTCTGACCAGACCCCCTGACCTCACCTCCTGACCTCCCGAAAGGAACTCCGATGGCTCTGCACGCCGTCATCTACCGTTATGCCGACGAGCCCGCCCGGCTGGACGAGCACCGGCCGCGGCACAAGGACTACCTGGCCTCGCTGTTCGAGCAGGGGCGCATCGTGATCAGTGGGCCGCTGACCACCGGCGGCCCCGGCGCCCTGCTGATCCTGGACGCCGCTGACGAGGCGCACGTCGCCGAACTGCTGGACCGGGACCCGTTCTGGGGCTTGGGCCTGATCGTCGACCGGGAGATCCGCGGCTGGACCCCGTTCTTCGGCGCGGACAAGCTCGCCCCCACCGCGGTTCGCTGATCCAACCCGCGCCGAGAACGGACATATCCGGCGCGGACCGCGGAATTGATCAGCGGACCCGGCGGACACCCGCGCCTTCGCTGATCAAGTCCGCGTCGGAAACGGACACTTCGGGCGCGGGTCGCGGGTTTGATCAGCGAACCAGGGTGGGCCAGGGCTGGACGGCGGCGCCCCGCCTCCGGAACGGGGGCGGGGCGCCGTGAGCGAAGGTCCGGTCAGGCCAGGGCGGCCGCGGCCTGGGAGAGCGAGCCCGCGACGGGCACCAGCCGGGTCAACTGGGTGACGTGCCGCGGTTCCAGCTCGTCGAGGGTGGAGACGCCGAGCAGGGCCATGGTGCGCTCGATCTCGCTGCGCAGGATGGCGATCGTCTTGTCGACGCCGGGGCGGCCGCCGGCCATCAGCCCGTACAGGTAGGCCCGGCCGACGAGGGTGAACTTCGCGCCCAGCGCGATCGAGGCGACGATGTCGGCGCCGTTCATGATGCCGGTGTCGACCATGACGGTGGCGTCCCGGCCGACCTCCCGGACGACCTGCGGCAGCAGGTGGAACGGGATCGGCGCCCGGTCGAGCTGCCGGCCGCCGTGGTTGGACAGGATGATGCCGTCGACACCCTCGTCGATCAGCCGCACCGCGTCGGGCACGTTCTGCACGCCCTTGACCAGCAGCTTGCCCGGCCACAGGTCGCGGATGACCTTGAGGTCGTCGTAGGAGATCGTCGGGTCCATCGCGGAGTTGAGCAGGTCACCGACGGTGCCGCCGGTCGAGGACAGCGACGCGAACTCCAGGGTGGGGGTGGTCAGGAAGTCGATCCACCACCACGGGCGCGGTAGGGCGTTGATGACGGTGCCGGGGGTCAGCTGCGGTGGGATGGAGAAGCCGTTGCGCTTGTCCCGCATCCGGTAGCCGGCCACCGGGGTGTCCACGGTGAACATCAGGGTGTCGAAACCGGCCCGGGCGGCGCGCTCGACCAGGCCGTAGGAGATCTCCCGCTGCCGCATGACATACAGCTGGAACCAGTTGCGGCCGTGCGGGTTCGCCGCCTTGACGGCCTCGATGGACGAGGTACCCAGGGTGGACAGGGTGAAGGGAATGCCGGCCGCGCCCGCGGCCCCGGCCCCCGCGATCTCGCCCTCGGTGTGCATGAGGCGGGTGAACCCGGTGGGGGCGATGCCGAACGGCAGGGCGCTGGTGTCACCCAGGATGGTGGTGGAAGTGTTCACATTCGGCGCCGGCCGCAGGATGTCCGGGTGGAACTCGACGTCCTCGAAGGCCTGCCGGGCCCGGGTCAGCGACAGCTCGGCCTCGGCGGCGCCGTCGGTGTAGTCGAAGGCCGCCGCCGGGGTGCGGCGCTTGGCGATCTTGCGCAGGTCGTAGATCGTCAGCGCCTTGTCCAGGCGACGCTTGCGGCCGTTGAGTTCCGGCTTCTTGAACTTCATCAGCTCGGCGAGCTCGGCGGGCTTGGGCAGTTGGCGCTTGACCATGCGGGGGTTCCTTTTCGACGGTGAATTGGACGGTGGGTTCATATGGTCAGACCATATGTGGTCTGACCAAGACACTAGGGGCTTTCGGCCCGCGGGTCAATGGCCAATTTCCCGCGACTTCCGGGCCGGAATGCCAAGCGCCCCGCGTCCGGGAAGGACGCGGGGCGCTGGGGGAAAGGCGGCGGAACGCCGGTGCGGTCAGAAGGCCGCCTCGTTGACCTCCATCAGTGAGAGGTCGGCGTTCTCGATGATGGCGCGCCGGGCGGTCAGCTCGGGCAGCATGTTCCGGGTGAACCAGCGGGCCACGGCCAGCTTGCCGGCATAGAAATCGGCGTCCTTGGTCGCCTTGACGTCGGCGGGTCCGGCGTCCAGGGCGGCCTGCGCAACCAGCGCCTGCCGCAGCAACAGGTAGCCGATGAGCAGATCACCGACGCTCATCAGCAGCGCGACGGCGTGCTCGCCAACCTTGTACACCGACTGCGGTTCCTGCATCGACTTCATCGCGTAGCCGACCAGCGTGGCGACCATCGCCTGCACGTCGGCCAGCGCGGTGCCGAGCAGGCCCAGCTCCTCCTTGAGTCGCCCGTCGATGGTCTCGGACAGGCTGGTCGTGACGAAGGCGGCGATCTCCCCCGCCACCGCGCCGAGCGCGACCCCGTTGTCTCGGACGATCTTGCGGAAGAAGAAGTCCTGGGCCTGGATCGCGGTGGTGCCCTCGTACAGGGTGTCGATCTTGGCGTCCCGGATGTACTGCTCGATCGGGTAGTCCTGGGTGTACCCGGACCCGCCGAACACCTGCAGGGACAGGGCCAGGTTCTCGTACGCCCGCTCGGAGCCGACGCCCTTGACGATCGGCAGCAGCAGGTCGTTGACGTGCACGGCCGTGGCCAGGTCGGCCCCCTCGAGCTCCCCGCCGGCGATGCGGTCCTGCCAGGCCGCGGTGTACAGGTAGACCGCCCGCAGGCCCTCGGCGTAGGCCTTCTGTCGCATGAGGATTCGCCGGACGTCCGGGTGGTGGATGATCGTCACCCGCGGGGCGGTCTTGTCCGTGGCCCGGGTCAGATCGGCGCTCTGCACCCGCTCCTTGGCGTAAGCCAGCGCGTTGAGGTAGCCGGTGGACAGCGTGGCAATGGCCTTAGTACCCACCATCATCCGGGCGTACTCGATCACCTGGAACATCTGCGCGATGCCGTCGTGCTTCTCGCCCAGCAGGTAGCCGACGGCCGGGGTGCCGTGGATGCCGAACGACAGCTCGCAGGTCGTCGAGACCTTCAGCCCCATCTTGTGTTCCACGTTGGTGACGTAGACGCCGTTGCGTTCGCCGAGTTCGCCGGTCACCGGGTCGAACAGGTACTTGGGCACGATGAACAGGCTCAGACCCTTGGTCCCGGGCCGGCTCTCGATGCCCTCCCCCTCGGGCCGGGCCAGCACCAGGTGCACGATGTTCTCGGTCAGGTCCTGCTCGGCCGAAGTGATGAACCGCTTGACGCCCTCGAGATGCCAGGTGCCGTCGGGCTGCCGGACGGCCTTGGTGCGGCCCGCGCCGACGTCGCTGCCGGCGTCCGGCTCGGTGAGCACCATGGTCGAGCCCCACTGCTTCTCGATCATCGTGCGGGCCATCTGCTGCTGTTCGGGGGTGCCGTTGCGGTGCACCACCGCGCCGAAGTTCGGCCCGCCGGAGTACATGAACAGGGCCGGGTTGGCGCCCAGCATCAACTCGGCAGCGGCCCAGCGCAGGCTGGGCGACGCGCCGTAACCGCCCAGTTCGGTGGGCAGCTCCAGGCGGTACCACTCGCCGTCCCGGATCGCCGCATACGACTTCTTGAATGACTCGGGAAGGGTCACGCTGAAGGTCGCCGGGTCGTAGACCGGGGGATTGCGGTCGGCGTCGACGAACGACGCGGCGACCGGGCCGGCGGCCACCTCCTCGAACTGGTGCAGCACGTCGCGGGCGGTCTCGGCGTCCATCTCGGCGAACGGGCCCTTGCCCATGCGCTCGCCCGCACCGAGGACCTCGAACAGGTTGAACTCGAGGTCGCGGAGGTTGGAACGGTAATGGCTCATCCTTGAGCTCCCTTGGAGATCGAGTCACGTGGCCGGCGGTTCGACGGTTCGGTCGGCGGTGGTCCCACCCCGACCATTGTTAACCCAGGTTATTACCGGCCAGTAACTTGTGCAAGGAAGATCGGCTCCGGTCCCTCGGGCTGGCGACGGTGGCCCGCTACCGCTTCTGGTCGGCTGTCCGTTGGTCGTGCGGCAGGACCGGGATCTGCAGTTCGCCGCCGCCGTCCGGGCCCAACAGCAGGGTGCACCGGCCTTGTCCGACCCGCCGGTAGCCGGCCGGAAACTGGCCGGTGATCGGGTTGCGCCGGTGGAACCAGTGGCCCTGGATGTCCAGCCGGAGCTCGTCACCGGCCCGGAAGCGGGTGGCCGAGGCGTGCAGGCCGATCTCCAGCCGCACCGGCACCCCGGGCCGCAGGGGCTCCCGGGACGTGTGCGGGTGGAACGGTTCCCCCGGCCGGGACCGTCGCTCGTCGACCGCCCGGTGCGAGGCGAGCAGGATGCCGTGGGTGACGGTGTCGCCGAGGAAGCCGTAGGAGCCCTCGAAGGTGACCTCGCGCCCGTCCCGGAACTTGCGGACGGCGGCGAACACCGACAGGTCGTCGCCGCGGTCGATCGACAGGTGCAGGATCAGCAGCATCGGCCCGACGACGTCGGTGTCGGCGACGAAGCGGTGGGTGAAGCTCGCCCGACCCCGGCGGGCGGCGAACGTCACCGAGCTCGATCCGGGCTCGTCACCGAGGGTGCCGTCCGGCTGGGCCCGCAGGGTGCGCCACCGGATTCCGGCCGGCGGCCATTGCTCCTCCGCGCCGATCCGGGCGATCGTGGTCCGGTCGTCCCGGATCTCCAGTCGGACCGGTGGGTCGTCCAGGATGCCGGTGTTCCGTTCCTTGAGGAACTGGTCGAAAAACCGCTGCTGGACGGCCAGCCCGGCGTCCGAGTAGTAGGTCGCCCACTTGGGTCCGCGATGGGTGTAGAGCCACTTGTGCGACGACCCGATGCGCCGGAAGCCGTCCAGGGAGCCGGCGCTGTGCAGGTTGTGGTCGGAGAAGCTGCCGCAGACCAGCGCGGGGACGTCGATCCGCTCGATCGCCCGGTCTCGCTCGACCCACCAGGGGTCGATCAGCGGGCGGCTCGCGGCCGGCCCCCGCAGATCGACCCGGCCGCCCGACCGGCGCTTGGTCACGGTGGACCAGACCGTGAAGAACCCGGTCTCCAGGACGCCGCCGGGCCGGGCGAAGTCGCGGTAGAAGTCGGTGAACCCCTCCCACGGGCAGATCGCGGCCAGATGGGCCGGCCGCTCGGCCGCGCCGGCCCACTGGCTGATCGCCAGGTAGGACACGCCGTTCAGGCCGACCCGACCGGTGCTCCAGGGTTGAACCGCGGCCCACTCGATCAGGTCGTGCACGTCCAGCCCCTCCTGCTCGGACAGTACGGACGGCTCGCCGTCCGAGGTGCCCCATCCGCGCAGGTCGGCGTTGACCACGACGTAGCCCAGGTTCACCCAGTGGCCGGGATCCGGGGACTCCCATGACGCCCAGGCCGAGTGGGTGACCGGGGCGGTGCGCATCAAGCGGTACTGGACGGTCGGGCGGTAGCCGCGCCGGGTGCGGTGGTGCAGCGGGATGTCGTCCTTTCCGTACGGGTGGGCGCACATGATCACCGGCCATGGCCCACCGGTCACCGGGCGGAACACGTTCACCCGCAGCCGCACTCCGTCCCGCATAGGCACGGCGACGTCCCACTCGGCCACCGCGCCGGCCGGCGGAGCGGTGATCGTGACCGGCGGTCTCACCAGGCGTCGCAGCATCGTCCGCACACGCAGTAGAGCGTCACTACGGTTCATAGTCCGACTCTAACGCTAGACTGGCGTGGTGACCACCGGTGCGGCGACCAGCCGGCAGAAGCGGGCGGGTCAGGCCGTCCGCGAACGGTCCCGGTTGCGCCTGGTCGTCGCTGCCGGGGAGGTCTTCGGCGAGCAGGGCTACACCGGAGCTACCGTGCAGGCGATCGCCGAGCGGGCCGGGGTGTCGTTGCAGACCCTGTACTCGGCCTGGGGCAGCAAGCGGGCCCTGCTCCGCGCGCACCTGGAATTCACGATGACCGGTTCGGCCACCGCCGTCACCGACGGCCGGTGGATGCCGCAGGTGCGAGCCGAGGTCCGCGCCGGCCCCGATCCCGATCCGGCGGCCAGGTTGCGCGCGCTGGCGACCTTCTTCCGGTCGGTGGCCGAGCGCATCGGGCCGGTCTGGCGCCTGTACCGGGACGCCGCCGCGGTCGATCCGGAGATCGCCGCCGACCACGCCGAGCTCGAGCGGGAGCGGCGCCGCACCCTGGCGGGCGCACTGGCCGACTTGGACGACCGCTGCCTGCGGGACGGGCTGACCCGCGACGCGGCCGTCGACACCCTGCTGGTGCTGGCCGGTCCCGCAACGTACGAGGCGTTGGTCGAGGGCCGGGGCTACACGCTGGACGAGTTCGAGTCCTGGTTGGCCGGCACGCTCGTCGCCGCGGTCCTGCGGTCGCCGGATTGATCCTGGCGGTCCTCGTCGGCCGGATCGGGCGGCCGGGCGGGCGGGGCCACTGCGGCCACCGTAGGAGGGCCTCTTGACGCAGCCCCAGCGGTCCGTGCCCGGCGCGCCCGCCGTCAGATGGACGGCCGGCCGCGGCGGGCCCGGTAGGCCGCCGCCGCCATCCGGTTCCCGCAACCCGAGTCGCAGAATCGCTTCGACCGGTTCTTGGACAGGTCGACGACCACGTCCTGGCAGTCCGGGGCCTGGCAGATGCGCAACCGCGCGAGCTCGCCGCCCCGCACCACGTCCACCATCGCCATCGCCGCCTCCACCGCCATCCGCGCGGGCAACGGCGCATCCTGATCCGTCGCGTGCAGGTGATAGTCCCACTGGTCGTGTTTGAGCAGCTGGGGCCGGGCGTGGAACTCCCGCAGCAGCCCGTTGACGATCTCGACCACCTGATCCTCGTCGACCTCCCAGATCCGACGCAATCGGGGCCGCAGCTCGCGGACGGCGGCCAGTTCGTCCTCGCCCCGGGTGTGCCGGCCGGTCCAGCCCCACTCGGCCACAAAGGCGTCCAGGTCTTCGACGGTGCCGAGTTCCTCCGGGTCGGTGCGGCCGGGGGCGGTGTTCACCAGGGCGGCCGCCGCCGCCAGCGCCACCTCCGTGTCATGGGCAAAAACCATGTTGACTCCTGACGGCGGGCGGGTCTACCGTCATCAGCGTATCGCTTGATGACTCATGACGACCCGATCCGGGAGGTGTCCGTTGACCCGCGACCACACCCAGCCGATGGGCGCGCCGCACCGGCCCCGGTTCGGCCTGCTGCTGGCCCTGCTGACCGCCGCCGCGTTCGGCACCTCCGGCGCGTTCGCCCGGTCGCTGATCGACGCCGGCTGGTCGCCGTCATCGGCGGTCACCGCCCGGGTGACCATCGCCGCCGTCGTGCTGCTGGTCCCGTCCCTGATCGCGCTGCGCGGGCGATGGCGGGTACTGCGGCGCAATCTGCCGATGATCACCGCCTTCGGGCTGATCGCGATCGCGGGCTGCCAGGTCGCCTACTTCAACGCCGTTCAGCACCTGTCCGTCGGGGTCGCCCTGCTGCTCGAGTACATGGGCATCGTCCTGGTGGTCGGCTGGCTGTGGGCCCGGCACCGGCAACGCCCGCGCACGCTGACCGTCGGCGGCACCGTCGTGTCCGTCCTGGGGCTGGCGCTCGTCCTGGACCTGGCCGGGGACGCCACGGTCGACCTGGTCGGCGTGTTCTGGGGCCTGGTGGCCGCGGTCGGTCTCGCGGTGTTCTTCGTGCTGTCGGCCAAGAGCGACCCCGACCTGCCGCCGCTGGTGATGGCCGGCGGCGGGATGACGATCGGCGCGGTCACCCTGCTTGCGCTGAGCGCGATCGGGGTGCTGCCGGTCGCGGCCAACACCGACGACGTGGTGTTTGCCGGGCACGATGTGCCGTGGTGGGTGCCGGTCGCCGGGTTGTCGCTGATCGCGGCGGTCTTCGCGTACGTCGTCGGGATCATGGCGGCCCGGTCGCTCGGGTCCAAGCTGGCGTCGTTCGTCGGCCTGACCGAGGTCCTGTTCGCAGTGCTGTTCGCCTGGCTGCTGCTGGGCCAGCTGCCGACGGTCGTGCAACTCATCGGCGGGGTGCTGATCGTCGCCGGTGTGGCCCTGGTCCGGATCGACGAACTGCGGTCCGAGGTGCTCGACGACCCGGTGGTCCCCACCCCGGCCGGATGACACACTGGCGGCCATGCCCGCCGCCTCGACCCGCAAGCTTCTGGGTTGCGGGGTGCTGGCCGGCCCGCTGTTCGTCGGTGTGACGGCGATCGAGGCCCTCACCCGGGACGGGTTCGACATCCGCCGGCACGGCATCAGCCTGCTCGCCCTGGGCGGGCCGGGATGGATCCAGGTGGCGAATTTCGTCGCCGCCGGGGCGCTGTCGGTCGGCTTCGGCGTCGGGGTTCGCCGGCTGCTGGGCCGCGGCGCCGCCGCCCCGCTGGTCTTCGGTTACGGCGCCGGGTTGATCGTCACCGGGCTGTTCCTGGTCGACCCCGGGGCTGGTTTCCCGCTCGGCACCCCGCTCGATGCGTCCGGCCTGAGCTGGCACGGGGCGGTGCATGCAATCGCCCCGCCGTTCGCGTTCGCCTGCCTGGCCGGTCTGTGCGGTTGGTTCGCCCGCTGGTTCGCCGTCCGGGGTCGGCCGGGGTGGTCCGCCTACAGCGTGCTGACGGCGCTGGCGGCGGTGCTGCTGATCTTCCTGCCCGGCGGTGCCGGCTCGGTGCGGTCGGCGCTGGCGGTGGTGCTCACGTCGGCCTGGTTGACCGGGCTCGCCGTGGTGCTGCGCCGGCTGGCAGTGACCGGCACCGAGACCGGCACCGAAACCGGCACCGAGGCCGGTTCGCCGACCGGGGGGCTCGCTGATCACAGCCGCGCGGAACCGGACGGAGCGGGCGCCCCGGCGCGGAGTTGATCAGCGGACGGCGACCCGTCGCCGCCCGGTGGTCGAGGTCGTGTCGGCGATCGCGTCCAACAGCCCCTGCACGGCCCGCGCGGAATGGCCCTCGATGAACGCGTCGACGTGCGGAAGCGCGGCGGCCATCCCGCCGGCCAGCGGGGCGAATCCGGGTGCGGCCTTGCGGGGATTCACCCAGATCACCCGGTACGCGAGCCGGCGCAGCCGGGCCATCTGCTCGCCGAGCAGCGCCGGATCGGCCCGTTCCCAACCGTCGGACACCACGACGATCACCGCACCGCGCGCCATCCCGCGACGCCCGTCGGTGTCCAGGAATTCCTTGATCGCCGCGCCGATCCGGGTCCCGCCGGACGCGTCCGGGGACAGCGCCAGGGCCCGGGTCAGGCCGGATTCGCGGGGCCCGCGGGCCAGCGCGCGGGTGACCGGGTGCAGCCGGGTGGCGAACACGTAGGCGTGCGCGCGGGCGCCCAGCACCGCACCCTGCAGCACCCGCAGGTACACCCGCGCGTAGGACTGCATCGACCCGGAGACGTCGGCCAGCAGCACGATCCGGCGCGGCAGCTCGCTGCGCCGGCGACGCACCCAGCGCACCGGGTCGCCGCCGCTGCGGCAGGCCCGCCGCAGCGTGCGGCGCAGGTCGAGGGACCGGCCCGAACCCAGAGTGGGCTCCCAGCGCGCCGGGCGGGACGGGGCGACGATCCGCATGGTGTCGACGATTCGCGCCAGCTCGGCCAGTTCCTCCGGATCGCACTGGGCGAAGTCCTTGGCCAGCAGCACCTCGATCTCCGAGGCGACCGCGGCCGTGCCGGGCGCGGCGTCCTGGTCATCGGTGTCGCCGCCGTCATCGCCGATCGTCTGCAGGCTCGGCTGCTGAGGGGCCTCCTCGCCGTCCCGGTCCGGACCGTCCTGCTCGGCCTGCGGCTGCCCGGCCTCGGCCGGCAGCTGGTGCCGCGGGTCACCGCGGAACTCGGCCGGGTCGGCCGGCGCGGGTGCCGAGGCGGTGCCGAAGACGTGGGCGAACACCGCGTCGAACACCGCCAGATGGTCGGGCCGGTCGACCAATGTGACCCGGGACAGCCAGTACAGCTCACCGACCGTGGTCGGCCCACCGGCCGTCACGGCGCGGGCCCACCACACCGACCGGTGCACCGGCACCGGTACGCCGTTGGCGGCCAGCAGTCCGGCGAACTCGGCGCCGAGGGTTGCGAGGTCGGCGTGCGGGTCCGTCACCGGGTCACGCTCGAAGGCGTCATGGGTCAGACGCCGATCATCCGGCCCAGACCGGCGGCGATGGCGACCTCCTGATCCTCCTTGTACTTCAGGACCGACCCCAGGGTCGCGGCGGCGGCCTCGTCGTCGAGGCGGGTGTGGCCGAGCACCCGCAGCGCCCGGAGCCAGTCGATCACCTCGGCGGTGCCCGGTGGCTTCTGGAGGTCCAGGGTCCGCAGCCGGGCGGCGGCCGCGGCGACGGCGGTGGCCAGCGCTTCGTCGACGCCGGGGACGCGAGCGCGAATGATCTGGACCACCCGGGCCACATCGGGATGCTCGATCCAGTGGTAGAGGCAGCGTCGCTTGAGGGCGTCGTGCACGTCCCGGGTGCGGTTGGAGGTCAGGATGCAGATCGGTGGCACGGTGGCCCGCAGGGTGCCCAGCTCCGGGACGGTCACCGACTTCTCGGCCAGCATCTCCAGCAGGTACGCCTCGAAATGCTCGTCGGCGCGGTCGATCTCGTCGATCAGCAGCACGGCCGGACGCGGCCCGGGATGGGCCAGCGCCTGGAGCAAGGGGCGGTCGATCAGGTAGTCGCGGTGGAACAGGTCGCCGGTGGCGATCTGGCTGCCGGCCGACTCGGCCACCCGGATGGCCAGCAACTGCCGGGGGTAGTTCCACTCGTAGACGGCCTCGGCGATGTCGATGCCCTCGTAGCACTGCATCCGCAGCAGCCGGGTGTCCAGCGCGGTGGCCAGGGCGAGCGCCGCCGACGTCTTGCCGACGCCGGCCTCACCCTCCAGCAGCAGGGGCTGGCCGAGTCGCGCGGCGCAGAACAGGGCGGTCGCCAGGCCCTCGTCGGTGAGATAGCCGGTCGCCCGCATCAGCGCGGCCAGCGCGCCGACGTCCGGCAGCAACTCGGGCAGGTCCGGCGAGGTCACGCCTGGAGGGTATCCGGTCGGTCGAGCGGGCGAGGCGGTCAATCAACCCCCTCCCGAAGGGCCCGTCCGGAAGGCTCGCAGGCACCCCGGGCCGCAGAACCACACGGTCCGGCCGTCGACCTCGACGTGCAGGCTCGCCTCGACGGCGGCCACCGTCATCCCGCACACCGGATCCCGGGCCGTCCCTGCCAATGCCGTCCCCGGCCCCGCTTGCCCGCGCGGACCGTCTCCGCCGGCGCGGCTGACGTCATCAGCTTCGGTCACACCGTCCACGTTCGACGCCGTTTCATCCGCCCGGTTGTCACCAGGGGCGGTGTGGGTGCCCGCGCGGACGAAGTCGTTGACTTCTGTCCCGCCGGTCACCTGCGGGGTGAGTTCATCCGGGCGGGCGTCGATGATCCGCGCGGCTGGGGGGCGGTTGACGCCGGCGGAGGCGGGGGCAGGAGTGGCGACGGGGGCGGCGGAGCGGGTGCGGATGATGGCGGCCAGGATCGAGACGGCGATCTCCCCGGCGGTCCGGCCGCCCAGGTCGAGGCCGGCCGGGGTGTCGATCCGGGTCAGCGCCGACGCGAGATCGGGCCGGATCGAGGCGATCTCAGCCAGCACGGCAGCTCCGCGGCGCCGGCTGGCGACCAGCCCGATGTACGGCACCGCCGCGTCCAGCGCGGCACACAGCACCGCGGGCTCGGCCCGGCCGTGCGCGGCGACCACCACCGCATCAGCGGCCTCGAAGAATTCGGCGGAGTCGGGGGAGTCGGGGGAGTCGGCGGAGTCGGCGGGGTCGGCCGGTCCGCAGCGATAGCCGGCCGCGGCCGTGACGGCGGCCATCGCGGCCGCCAGCGGGCCGTCGCCGTGCACCAGGACCAGCGGCGGCGGCACCACCGGGTCCAGGAAGATCTCCAGCGCCCCACCGGACAGGCACGGGTTGTGCACCGTCAACGTGCCGTCGTCCCCATCGGCCTGATCGCCCGCATCGGTGACCGCGTCCGGCCGGATGCGCAGCAGCAGCGGCTCCGGGTCGACCAGCAGTCGCAGGCTCTGTACCCGGACGGTCGACTCGGCGCAGGTGCCACCGACGAACCCCTCGATCGACCCGTCCGCCCGCACGATCGCCTCGTCGCCGGGCCTGGCCGACGTCGGCCGGTGGGCCAGGACGACCCGCGCCCGGACGAACGGCTCACCGGCCGCGCGCAGCTGCGCGGCCCGCTCGTCCAGATCCGCCCGCGTCATCGGCCGGTCCTCATGTGACGGCGAGATCGGTGCGCATCGGCGTGCCCTGCATCGCCATCCACACGTTCGCCGGGGTCAGCGGCATGTCCGCGTGCCGCACCCCGAACGGTGCGATCGCGTCCAGTACCGAGTTGACGACGGCGGGCGGGGAACCGACGGTCGCCGACTCGCCGACGCCTTTGAGCCCCAGCGGGTGGTGCGGTGACGGGGTCACCGTTTCACCCAGTTCCCAGCTCGGACACTCCAACGCGGTCGGCAGCAGGTAGTCCATGAACGACCCGCCCACACAGTTTCCGTCCTCGTCGAACGCGATCAGCTGCATCAACGCCATGCCGATGCCGTCGGCCAGGCCGCCGTGCACCTGCCCCTCGACGATCATCGGGTTGATCCGCGGCCCGCAGTCGTCGACCGCGATGAACCGGCGCACTTTCACCTCGCCGGTGCCCGGATCGACGTCGGTGACGCAGATGTACGCGCCGAACGGATAGGTCAGGTTCGGTGGGTCGTAGACCACGGACGCGTCGAGGTGCCCCTCGACACCCTCGGGCAGTTCCAGGGTGCCGTGGGACAGCATGGCGATCTCGGCGATCGTCTTGCCCTGCTCCGGGTCGCCCTTGACCTGCCAGCGACCGTGTTCCCACTCCAGGTCCTCGACGGAGGCCTCCAGCGCGGCCGCGGCAATGATCCGTGCCTTGCTCCGGATGCGTTGCGCGACAATCGCTGCCGCCGCCCCGGACACCGGGGTGGATCGGGACCCGTACGTGCCCAGACCGAACGGGGTGTTGTCGGTGTCGCCGTGGATGACCTCGACGTCCTCCGGGGGGATGCCGAGCTCCTGTGCCACGATCTGCGCGTAGGTGGTCTCGTGCCCCTGACCCTGGGTCTGCACCGACAGCCGCAGCTGGGCGGTACCCGTCGGGTGCACCCGCAGCTCGCAACCGTCGGCCATGCCCAGACCGAGGATGTCCATGTGCTTCTTGGGCCCGGCGCCGACACCTTCGGTGAAGAACGAGATGCCGATGCCCATCAGCTCCCCGCGGGCCCGCTTCTGCGCCTGTTCCTTCCGCAAGGCGTCGTACCCGGCTATGTCCATCGCCAGTCGCAGCGCCCGCGGGTACTCGCCGGAGTCGTACTCCCAGCCGGTCTTGGACGTGTACGGGAACTGCTCCGGCCGCAGCAGGTTCTTCAGGCGCAACTCGGCCGGGTCCATGTGCAACTCGGCGGCCAGCAGGTCGACCATCCGCTCGACCAGGTACACGGCCTCGGTGATCCGGAACGAGCAGGCGTAGGCGACCCCACCGGGCGCCTTGTTCGTGTAGACGCCGGACACCTTGCAATGCGCAGCCTGCAGGTCGTACGAGCCGGTGAAGATGTGAAAGAAACCGGCCGGGAACTTCGTCGGCTGCGCGGTGCCGTTGAACGCGCCGTGATCGGCCAGCACGTCCACCCGCAGGCCCGCAATGGTGCCGTCCCGCGTCGCCGCGATGCTGCCGGTCATGTGGTAATCGCGGGCGAAGCTCGTGGCCATCAGGTTCTCGCTGCGGTCCTCCATCCACTTCACCGGCCGGCCGGTGACGATCGACCCGACGACGGCCAGCACGTATCCGGGGTAGATGCCGACCTTGTTGCCGAAGCCACCGCCGATGTCCGGGGAAACGATCCGGATCTTGTGTTCGGGGATACCGGCGACCAGCGAGTAGATGGTGCGGTGCGCATGCGGCGCCTGGTTGGTCGAGTACACCGTCAGCTTGCCGGTGACCGGATCCATGTGGGCGACGGTCCCGCAGGTCTCCATCGGTGCGGGATGCACCCGGGGATAGAGCATCTCCTGCGTCACGACGACCTCGGCGGCGGCGAACACCCGGTCGGTCTCGGCGCGGTCGCCGGCCTCCCAGTCGAAGATGTGGTTGTCGGTCCGGCCGGCGACGTCGTCCCGGATGACCGGAGCGTCCGGGTCAAGGGCGCGCTTCGCGTCCACGACCACGGGTAAGGGCTCGTAATCGACCTCGATCAGGTCCAGCGCGTCGCGCGCGATGTACTCGGTGTCCGCCACGACGTAGGCGACCTCCTGATGCTGGAACCGCACCTTGTCGGTGGCCAGCACCGCCTGCACGTCGGCCGAGAGCGTCGGCATCCAGGCCAGATTGAGCCCGGCCAGGGTCTCCCCGGTGATCACCGCGTGCACCCCGGGCAGGGCGGCGGCGGCGGTGGTGTCGATGGACCGGATCCGGGCGTGCGCGTACGGGGAGCGCAGGATGGCCGACTCCAGCATGCCGGGCAACCGGACGTCGTCCACGTAATGACCTTGCCCACGCAGGAATCTGGCATCCTCCTTGCGGTGCATCCGGCCGAAGCCGATCGGGTTGCCGGCCGGGCTGGTCCGATTCTGCGGCCGCTGCGTCGTCGTCATGCCGGCACCTCCTGGCTGGGCTCGCCGACAACGGTGCTGTCGCCGTCACTGGCCGGGTCGGCGGCGGCGGAACCGGATGGTTGCGAGGGATGCCCGGCCGCGTGCCGGACGGCCCGCACGATGTTCTCGTAGCCGGTGCACCGGCAGATCTGCCCGGAGATGGCCTCCCGGATGGTGGCTTCGTCGGGATCGGGGTTGTGGTCCAAGAGGTGTCGGGCCGTCATCATCATGCCGGGCGTGCAGAATCCGCACTGCAGACCGTGCTCGGCCATGAACCCTTGCTGCACCGGGTCGAGCGTGCCGCCGGCGGCCAGACCCTCCACGGTGCGCACCCGGTGCCCGTCGGCCATCGCGGTGAGCACGGTGCACGTCTTGACCGGTTCCTCGTCGAGCCAGGCGACGCAGGTGCCGCACTGCGAGGTGTCGCAACCCCAGTGAGTACCCGTCAGTCCCAGGGTGTTCCGCAGGAAATGCACCAGCAGTTGCCGGGACTCGACCTCCGAGGTGTGGTCGACCCCGTTCACGGTGATCGTCACCAACATGTCAGATCCTTCCCTGCGCGCGGTCGGCGGCGCGGCGCAGTGCGCGGCGGGTGAGCTCGTCGGCCAGATGGCGCTTGTAGGTGACGGGGCCTCGCTGGTCGGGGCTGGGATGGCTGGCCGCCGCGGCCAGCCGGGCCGCCTCGGCGACCGTGTCGGCGGTGCACGCGCGGCCGCGCAGGTAGTCCTCCGCCTCGACCGGGCAGCCGTGCTCGACCCCCAACGCGGCCATCCCGATGCCCACGTCCCGCACGGTGTCGTCGTCCAGCACGAGGTAGGCGCCGACCGCCGCGACCGCCCAGTCGCCGGTCCGCCGCTCCACCTTCTCGTACGCGCTGCCCGCGCCCGGCCGTATCGGAATGCGGACCTCGGTGAGGATCTCGGTATCGGTGAGTACCGTTTGGTACGGCCCGTCGTTCAGTTCACGGACCGGAACGTTGCGAGATCCGTTGGTGGACCGGATGACTGCGACCGCCCGCAGGGCCGACAGGACGGCGCTCAGGTCTTCGGCCGGGTCGGCCTGGCACAGCGATCCGCCGACCGTGCCACGGTTGCGCACGATCGGGTCGGCAATGACGCGCTCCGCGTCGTGCAGGATCGCGTAGTGCTCGCCGATCACCGGGGAGGCGAGGACGGTCCTGTGCCGGGTCATCGCACCGATGGCGAGATGGCCGTCATCAACGCGGACGTAGTCCAGGCCGGTCAGGTCGTTGATGTCGATGACGCACTCGGGTTGGGCGATCCGCAGCCGCATCATCGGGATCAGGCTGTGCCCGCCGGCGATCAGCCGGGCCTCGCCGCCGTATCGCTCCAGGAGTTCCAGCGCCTCGTCGACGCTGTGCGCGCGGGCGTAGTCGACGGGAGCGGGTGTCTGCATGTGCGGCCTTCCCTTCGACGGCGCCCGGCCGCCGATCCTCGGGCCGCCCGGTACATGCGGGCGCATCGACATGTCCGGTGCGGCGGTGGCGGACGTGATGCCAGTCTGCGCCCGCCGATCACCGCTGACAATGCGAGCCACACGAACGATGTCGCACCGACGACACAATCCGGACAGAACGGTCGGTAGTGGGCCACACCCCGCGCCGCGGGCGTGCGCGCGGCCGTCGTAGCCTGAGGGCGCCATCCCCGGGCGGTGCGAGCCGGGGTCCGTTCCGCCGAGGAAGAGACCAGTCCGACCATGACGCTGCCCACCCAGGCGCAGGCCGTGCTGGCGCCGCCGGCGCGGGCCGCGATCTTCCTCGTCGTCACGGTGCGGCCCGGTGCCGAGGGCGACGTCCTCGAGTTGCTCTCCGACGTCGAGGGCCTGACCCGGTCAGTCGGCTTCCGCGAACCCGAACTGCAACTGAGCTGCGTGGTCGGCGTCGGCGCCCGGATGTGGGACCGGTTGTACGGCAGCCCCCGTCCGGCCGGACTGCACCCGTTGCCGGTGTTCGCCGGGGCCGCGCACGCCGCGGTGTCGACCCCGGGCGATCTGCTGTTCCACCTGCGGGCGCAGCGCTTCGACCTGTGCTTCGAGCTGGCCACCCAGCTGATGAACCGGCTGGACGGCCGGGCGGACGTGGCCGACGAGGTCCACGGCTTCCGCTACTTCGACGAACGGGACCTGCTCGGTTTCGTCGACGGCACCGAGAACCCGGTCGGGGCGGCGGCGGCCGCCGCGGTGTTCGTCGGCCAGGAGGACCCCGCGTTCACCGGATCCAGCTACGTGGTCGTGCAGAAGTACCGGCACGACATGGACGCGTGGAACGCGCTGCCGGTCGAGGAGCAGGAGCGGGTGATCGGCCGCAGCAAGCTGTCCGACATCGAGATGCCGGACGCGATCAAGCCGGCCGACTCGCACATCGCGCTCAACACGATCGTCGACGACGACGGCACCGAGCGCCAGATCGTGCGGGACAATCTGCCGTTCGGGTCGGTCGGCGGCAAGGAGTTCGGCACCTACTTCATCGGGTACGCGGCCACGCCCGACGTGATCGAGCAGATGCTGACCAACATGTTCGTCGGCAACCCGCCCGGGACCCACGACCGCATCCTGGACTTCTCCACCGCGGTCACCGGCACCCTGTTCTTCGTGCCCACCCTTGACTTCCTGGACGATCCGTCAGCGCGACCGGGCGCTCTGGCTGCGGCGGACGCGGACGGGCCGGTCGACCCACCCACCACCAACGAGCCGCACCGGGCCGACGGCTCGCTGGGCATCGGAAGCCTGCGAGGGAGCGCATCGTGAACAACCTGCATCGGGAACTCGCGCCGATCACCGAGGTCGCCTGGGAGCAGATCGAGGATGAGGCGCGGCGCACCTTCAAACGGTCGATCGCCGGGCGGCGGGTGGTGGACCTGATCGGGCCGGCCGGCCCGACGCTGGCGGCCGTCGGCACCGGGCACCTGCGGCCGCTCGCCCCGCCGACCGACGGGGTGCTGGTCCGGGAGCGGCTCGTGCAACCGATCATCGAACTGCGGGTGCCGTTCTCGGTCACCCGGGACGCGGTGGACGACGTCGAACGGGGGGCTCAGGATTCGGACTGGCAGCCGGTCAAGGATGCCGCCACCGAGATCGCCCGGGCCGAGGACCGGATGATTTTCCACGGCTGGGCGTCGACCGGCATCACCGGGATCGGGCCGAGCAGCTCCAATCCGGCGCAGCCGCTGCCCGCCGACATCGCCGATCTGCCGGACGCCGTCGCGCACGCGATGAGCACGCTGCGGCTGGCCGGCGTCGACGGACCGTACAGCCTGCTGCTGTCGGCGGAGCTGTACACGGCGGTCGCCGAGACCACGGTGCACGGCTACCCCGTCCGCGATCACATCGCCCGGCTGATGGGTGAGGGCGAGGCGATCTGGGCGCCGGCGCTGGACGGGGCGTTGCTGGTGTCCACCCGCGGCGGCGACTACGCGCTGCACCTGGGCCAGGACGTGTCGATCGGATACCTGTCGCACGACGCCACCCACATCCACCTGTACCTGCAGGAATCGCTGACTTTCCTCGCCTATACCGCCGAGGCCGCCGTGCCGCTCACCGCGGGCTGAGTCCTGCGGCCCGCCCGTCACCCCGCGCCCGGCTCAGAGGCCAGTCCCCGTCGACTGATCGACATCAGGGGGCGGGGTCGTCGGCGGGCCGCGCAGCACCTCGCGGTGTCCGGCGTCGCGCCGGCGGGTCCAGCCCCGGGCGTCCAGGTGTTCCAGCAGCGGGATCGCCACCCGCCGGGTCGTGCCCAGGGCCTGCCGCGCGTGGCTGGTGGTGAACGGTTGCGGCAGCCGGGCCAGCTCCCGCATCGCCAGCGCGGGCGCCGACGGCAGCAGGACGACGCCGTCGCGCAGCCGCAGCACCCGCCCGGCCCGCTCGGCCGCGGCCAGCTCGCGGGTGCCCAATCCAAGCGCCGCCAGTTCCGCGGCCTCGGGTGCGGCGAACGGGGCCGCGGCCAGCCGGTCCGCCAGAGTCGCCACGGCCACCTCGGCCGGCCCCAGGTCGGATCGCTGCCCCGGCCGGCGGATCCGGCCGCCCTCGTCCTCCAACCCCGCGGCTCGGACGACGGAATCCAGCAGGGACGGGTCGGGCAGTCCCAGCAGATCCGCCACGGCGCCGCGAGTCAGCCCGTCGGCCAACGGATCCCGCTCGTGACGCGCCTCCAACGCGCCCCGTAGCCGGTGCTGCCAGGTCCGGTGGACGGGCGCGTGCACCCACCAGCCGGCGGCCACCACGATCCCCTGAGGGGTGTCGGTGTCGGCGCCCAGCAGCCCGAGCCGACGCAGGTGCTGTTCCGGGACGGCGCCTCGCCGGGCCACCTCGGCGAGCACATCACCCGCCGGGTCCAGGCCCGAGAGCACCGCGCGACGACTCGCCGACGCACCCCGACGCTGCAGGACCGGCGGATCGGCGTCCAGCACCTGGGCGCCACCGACGATCCGCCGCGTCCCCGGATTCCGCAGCACCAGCCGATCCCCGGCCACCAGCGGCAGCGCCCGCGGCAGGGTCAGCCGGCCGTGCTCGTCGTCGAACGGGCGCAACCGCGCCGGAACCGCCGCGGTGCCCACGTGCGCCGTGAGATGTTCGGGTGCCTGGGTCAGGGCGACGCCGGTGACCAACCGCACGTCGAGCAGCGCGGTGGTCGGCCAGGCATCGGGGGTGACCACGACGTCACCGCGGTGGACCCGATCGGCCGGGACGCCGCGGAGATTGAGCGCGACGCGGTCGACGGGTTCGAGGAATTCGTGCGCCCGACCGCGGCTCTGCAGCCCGCGCACGGTGACCGGATGGGGTTCCTCGCCGAGCACCTGCAGGTGGTCGCCGCGAGCCAGCCGGCCGGCCGTCAGGGTCCCGGTGACGACGGTCCCGGCTCCGGTGATGCTGAACGACCGATCCACCCACAGTCGCAGTCGTCCGGCCGGATCCGGCGAGGTCAGGCCGGCCAGGACGTCGTCGAGCGCACTTCGGAGCGCCGGCAGCCCACGGCCCTCGACGGCCGAAACGACGACGGCCCGCGCGTCCCGCAGGCCGGTGCCGGCCAGTTCGACCCGGGCCTGGGCCAGGGCGGCCGCCCCGCCGTCGGTGACCCGGTCGGCCCGGCTGATCACGACGACCCCGTGTTCGATGCCCAGGGCGGCGATCGCGTCGCGGTGATCGCCTGACTGGGCCCGCCAGCCCTCGTCGGCGGCGACGACGAAGCAGACCACCGGCGCCGGGCCGAGTCCGGCCAGCATGTTGCCGAGGAACCGTTCGTGTCCCGGCACGTCGACGAACGCCAGCTCGCGGCCGGACGGCAGCGTCGTCCACGCGAAGCCGAGATCGATGGTCAGCCCGCGGCGCCGCTCCTCGGCCCACCGGTCGGGTTCCATCCCGGTGAGCGCCCGGACCAGCGTGCTCTTCCCGTGGTCGACATGCCCGGCGGTCGCCACCACCTGAGGTGGGCCGGGCACCGCTCAGATCTCCAGCGCGGTCCGGACGGCGGCCAGCAACATGTCGTCGTCCGTCTCGGCAATGCATCGGGGGTCGACCAGGCAGGCACCGTCGTGCACCCGGGGCAGCACGGCGGGCCGACCGGCCCGCAGC
>JBGALY010000080.1:0-8550 GCA_044223435.1 Nakamurella sp. | reverse complement strand
GTTCCGGACGCAACTCGATGGCCTTCGAATCGTCGACCTCGGGCACCTCCCCGCCGCCCTGCCGGACCTGCCGCTCGATGACGGCGATCGAGTCCTCCGCCTCGTCCTCGCGGCCGTGCATCACCTGCCAACGCGGACTTTCCGGAAGATGCCGCCGCACCACCAGGATGACCAGCGCCAGCACCGGTCCGATGAGGAAGCCGAGCCGCCAGCCGATGCTCGGGTCGAGGACGTTCAGCAGGAACAGGGTGCCCAGCGTGCCCAGGATCGCGCCGAACCAGTAGGTTCCGTTCACCGCCACGTCGATGCGGCCGCGGTATCGGGCCGGGATCAGCTCGTCGATCGCCGAGTTGATCGCCGCGTACTCCCCGCCGATGCCCATCCCCGCGACGAACCGGGTCGCGTACAGGAACACGATCCACCCGGGCCCGGTGCCCAGGGTCAGCGCGGTCAGTCCGGAGCCACCCAGATACACGCCCAGGGTGATCATGAACAGCTTCCGGCGGCCCCAGCCGTCCGAGAGCCGGCCGAAGAGCAGGGCACCCACCACCTCGCCGGCCAGATACACCGTCGCGATCAACCCCACCGCGGCGGAGGACAGGCCCAACGTCGTCGGCTCGGTCAAGGTCTCACCGATCGCGCTGGCGACCGTGATCTCCAGACCGTCCAGCACCCAGGCCACGCCCAGCGCCAGCACCAGTCGGGTGTGGAACGGCGACCAGCGCAGCCGGTCCAGCCGCGCCGGGATCACACTCGTCACGGTCCTGCCGGTGGCTTGCGTGGACATGGCCGGTCCTTCCGTCTGCGAAACACCCAGACGTCAGTACCCGCAGCCGACGGCTCCTACGCCCGCGCTTATGACCGCCCGGCACCGCCGGCGACGTCGCCCTGCGCCATCGGGATTCGCACCCCGCGCTCGGCGGCGACCTGCACCGCCTCCGGGTACCCGGCGTCCACGTGCCGGATCACGCCCATGCCCGGATCGTTGGTCAGCACCCGGGCCAGCTTCTGCGCGGCCAGCGCGGAGCCGTCGGCCAGCGAGACCTGGCCGGCGTGGATGGACCGGCCGATGCCGACGCCGCCGCCGTGGTGGATGGACACCCAGGACGCGCCGGACGCGGTATTGATCAGCGCGTTGAGCAGCGGCCAGTCGGCGATCGCGTCCGACCCGTCGGCCATCGCCTCGGTCTCCCGGTACGGGGAGGCGACCGACCCGCAGTCCAGGTGGTCCCGGCCGATCACGATCGGCGCGGACAGCTCACCGGAGGCGACCATCTCGTTGAACCGCAGGCCGGCCTTGTCCCGCTCGCCGTAGCCGAGCCAGCAGATCCGGGCGGGCAGACCCTGGAAGCTGATCTTCTCCCGGGCGCCGCGCATCCACTTCTGCAGCCGGTCGTTCTCCGGGAACAGGTCCATCACGGCCTTGTCGGTGGCGTAGATGTCCTTGGGGTCGCCGGACAGCGCCGCCCACCGGAACGGGCCCTTGCCCTCGCAGAACAGTGGCCGGATGTAGGCGGGCACGAAGCCGGGGAACTCGAACGCCCGCTCGTAGCCGCCGAGCCGGGCCTCGTCCCGGATGCTGTTGCCGTAGTCGAAGACCTCGGCGCCGGCGTCCTGGAACTCCACCATCGCCTGCACGTGCCGGGCCATCGACTCGCGGGCCCGGTCGGTGAACTCCTCCGGCTTGCGCTCGGCATAATCTGCCCAGTCGTCCAGTTCGACCCCAAGAGGCAGGTACGACAGCGGATCGTGCGCGCTGGTCTGGTCGGTGACGATGTCGATGGCCACGCCGCGGCGCAGCAGCTCCGGGAAGACCTCGGCGCAGTTCCCGACCAGGCCAACCGACCAGGCCCGACGCTCGTCCTTGGCCCGCAGCGCCCTGGCGATCGCGTCGTCCAGATCGGTGGCGACCTCGTCCAGGTAGCGATGATCGACCCGGCGCTGCAGCCTGGACGGGTCGACGTCGACGATCAGGCAGGCGCCGCCGTTGAGGGTGACCGCCAGCGGCTGCGCCCCGCCCATCCCGCCGGCCCCACCGGTCAACGTCAGGGTGCCGGCCAGGCTGCCGCCGAACCGCTTCTCGGCGATCGCGGCGAAGGTCTCGTAGGTGCCCTGGACGATGCCCTGGGATCCGATGTAGATCCAGGACCCGGCGGTCATCTGTCCGTACATGGTCAACCCGAGCTTCTCCAGCCGGCGGAACTCCGGCCAGGTCGCCCAGTCCGGCACCAGGTTCGAGTTGGCCAGGATCACCCGCGGCGCCCACTCGTGGGTCCGCATCACCCCCACCGGCCGGCCGGACTGGACCAGCATCGTCTCGTCGGCCTCCAGCGAGGTCAGCGTGCGGACCATCGCGTCGAACGAGGCCCAGTCCCGCGCCGCCCGGCCGGTCCCGCCGTAGACCACCAGATCGTCCGGGCGCTCGGCGTTCTCCGGATCCAAGTTGTTCATCAGCATCCGCAACGGCGCCTCGGTCGCCCAGGACCGGGCGGTCAGCGTGCTGCCACGGGGGGCGCGGACGGGACGGGCACCGTGCATCGGGACTCCTGATTTCGGACCGGTGGGACACCTGCAGTGGGACACCCCCATTGGACTGCACCGCCGCGTCGCCGGACAGCGGCCGCGCAACCGAAGTGTCCGGAATACCGGACGTCGACCGGTGGCGTCCCCGCGCCGCGCGGACAGCCGGACCGCCGTGTGTCGGTGTGTGTCGGTGTGTCCGCTATGCCACCTTTCTCCTGGCGGGCATGACTATTGCGCTGATCAACGCACGAAATCTGCGCCCGAAATGTCCGGCTTCGTCGTGCGAAGATCAGCGCAGCGACCGACCGGAGGTCACCCGATGCCGAGCACAGCCGCCAGCCTTCGTCAGCTCCCGCACGAACGGGTCCACCTGGTGCTGATGCTGGCGCTCACCTTCTCCACCGGAATCGTCGACGCCGTTGGCTACCTGGGGCTGGACAAGGTCTTCGCGGGGAACATGACCGGCAACGTGGTGGTGCTCGGAATGGCCGCGGCCCGGGCCGACGACCTGCCGCTGGCCGGCCCGGCCGTTGCCCTGGCCGGCTTCCTGTGCGGCGCGCTGGCCGGCGGCCGGGTGCTGCGTCCGGTGGCGCGGGGGCGGTGGTCGAGCCGGGTGGGGCTGATGTTCGCCACGGTCGGCCTGATCCTGGCCGGCCTGGCCGCGGTCCTGTTCGTCGTCGGCCGGGTGCCACCCGTGCCGCCGCTGCTGGTCATCGTGCTGCTGCTGTCGGTGGCGATGGGCGCGCAGGCGGCCGCGGCCCGGCACCTGGCCGTCAAGGACATCACCACCGTCGTGGTCACCTCCCTGATCACCGGCCTGGCCGCCGACGCGGCGGTCACCGGGGCCCAGCAGCCCTGGCCCCGCCGGGTGTCCGCGCTGGCCCTGATCAGTCTCGGTGCCCTGGTCGGCGCGTTGACGCTGCGCTGGCATCCCGGGCTCGGCCTGGGTCTGGCAGCCGCGGTGACCGTGATCGTGGCCGCCGTCGGCACGGCGACCCTTGTCCGCAGCGCCGGAAACTCGCCGGCGGCGGGTGAGTGAGGCCGGACGGTCGCCGGTGCAGGGCCCGGCCGGGGTTGCCGCCGACCGGCGGTAGTAACAACCTGAGCGGTTGAAGTCCGAGGACATCCCCCTGGTGGGGTTAGCGGGCTTGGAGTCCCAACCGCATCAGGAGGATGTCGTGTCCAACCGTAGTCGTCGGCTCTCACGTGGGGATCGTCGCCGTAACGAGCGCCTGGCCGCTCTGCGTTCGGTCGTCACCCGCCAGTCGGCGGTGCTGGCGTTCGATCTGGCGGCGGACAAGCAGGTGTGCGCGTTGACCGACCCGGACTCGCGGGTGCTGGCCAGGCGCACGGTCCGGGTCAAGGCGTGGCAGCTGGGCGAGGCCGTCGCCTGGGGGCTGGGCAAGGCCGCCGAGGCCGGGTTCACCTCGGTCGTGGTGGCGTGCGAGCCGACCGGTCATCGGTGGCGGGTGCTGGACCAGATCGCCGCCGATCTCGGGGTGCGGCTGGTGTGTGTGCAGCCGCTGCTGGTCGGTCGGGCCCGGGAGGCCGAGGACTTCACCCGGAACAAGAACGACGACGTCGACGCGGTGATCATCGCCCGGCTGGTCACCGAGCTGCGCTGCTACCTGCCGGAGCGGGCAACCCCGCAATGGAAGCGCGGCTGCGGCACCTGGGGGCTCGCCGGGCCCGCTGGTCACCGAGGTCGGCGCCGCCCGGCAGCAGGTCCGTGACCTGCTCGAATGCTGCTGGCCGGCGGCGCTGGACGCGGCCGGCCAGCCGCTGGACTCCAAGAGCTGGCTGGCCGCGGTGACCGTGCTGCTGGACCGGGTCGGCGCCGCCGGTGACCTGGCGGTGATCGGCACCGCAGCCGCGGACGCGTTCACCACCGCGGTCTGCGCCGAACTGCCACGCCACGGCACCCGCCGCCCCCACCGGCCGATCATCGACGCGGTGTACGCGGCCGCGGCCGATCCCGGGCAGGCCGCCGTCGGGGTCGCCGAGCAGCGGGCCGGCGCCCTGGAACGGGTCCCGGTTCGTGCTGGCCGACCTGGTCCACCTACGGGCCGAGATCGCCGCCGTCGAGGCGCGCATGCTCGCCGTGCTCGACGAGTTGGGGCTCACCGCCCTGGTCAGCAGCATCCCGGGGTATCCGCGGTCGGCGCCGCGACGATCCTGGCCGAGACCGGCGACCCGACCCGTTTCGGGTCGGCCCGCGCGCTGGTCAAACACGCCGGGCTGTGTCCGCGGGCCAACGAATCAGGGCACTACAGCGGCACTACCACGATCAGCGGCCGCGGCCGCCCCGAGCTCCGCGCGGCCGCCTGGCGGGTGGTTTTCGCTGCGCTGCAACACAACCCGGTCATGGCTGCCCGTCACGCCCACCTCACCGGCCGAGCCGAACGACCGTTGGCCGACAACCAGGCCCGCATCGCGATCGCCGCCGGCCTACTACGCCAACTGCACGCCGTGATCGTCACCGCCACCCCGTGGAACGCGGCCATCGCCGCTGGTCACCGCGACGAGCAAGGGCGCCGCTGCCGCCTGAGCATCGGCGCCGCTGACCACGGCGCGGGAGCGAGCTCGCAAGCGCGTCGGGACCACGAACCCGTAACTGACCATGAGCAGCCCCGCCCGTCTGCCACCAAGCCCGGATGAAGGCTGTCGGGAAGAAACCCGGTTGCACGCTACGTAGGGCCGCAGACGGGCGCCACCGGGCACCCGCACCAAGCACGCCACCAACGAACAACGACCATCCCGACAGCACACCGGCTGCCGGGCCGATCAAACACACCCAACAGACCCCGAACCGCGACTTGACTTCGACCTCATAGGTTGGTCAGCGCAGGTACAGGCCCGCGGGGATGTTGTGGTCGCCGCGTCGTGATGCCCGACCCAGACGGTCGCCGAACCGGATGTCACAGTTGCGACACCAGGGGCCGTGGCCACTCTCGGCGCCGCCCTTGGGCGCGCCGGTCAGGTACGGAGCAGAGGGCGCCGACGCCGACCCGCACCGCGGGCACGCCTGGAACAGCTTCATCATGTCGTCTCTCGTCTTCAGTGCACGAAACCGGGCGATCCCCACGGACCCCAACCGCTCGCGATCCACGGATCCGACGGCCTCTTATCATGCACCATCACGGCAAGGTGAGGGAAATCACGGGGGCATTCCCATGCCCTTCACACACCGGCGCCTTCACACACCGGCCGCGAAACCGGTCGGCCACGGTGCGACTGGCCGGTGGCGGGCAGCGTCCTGGCATGCCGTGATCTGCGTGACCCGACCCGGTCCGCGCGACGCTCGCCCGCCCGACCCGGCGGTGATCGCCACCGTCCGGCCGGACGGCCAACCGGTGTCCGTCGCCACCTGGCACCTGCTCGACCGTGACGTCGTCGGCCGGGCGGCCCCGGACGATCCGAGCTTCCGGAGGCCACCGACAATCCTTGCAGGACAATGGTCATCGGTACCCAAACCCATCCGGAGGCCGGGGCGGGCGGGCGCCCGGTGCTCACAGGGGGTGCACAGGCTCTGCCGGGCCGCCGATCAGTCGGGGCCGGGCACGATGGCCCGACAGCCACCGCCGACGGCAGGAGGACCAGACATGCGCCGCGCTTCCGACGGATCGCCGACGTTCGAAGGCCGGCCGCTGCCGCGGCCGGACGAGGAGGTGGTGGACCAGGGACTGGGCTTCGACCTGCGGACCCTGCTCGACCGCAGGCAGATGCTCCGCGCGGTCGGACTCGGCGCGCTGGCGATCGGGCTTGCCGCGTGCGACGCCGGCTCGACCACCGGAACGACCGGCCCGACCGGCTCGACCGGCTCGACGACCACCGGAACGGCCGGCTCCGTGGCCGGCGGCGCCGGGTCGTCGACGACCTCCGCGTCGGGCAGCGCCGTGACCGGCGGCGGGTCGGACACCGGCTCCGCCGCGGCCGCCGGACTCGACGAGATCCCGGACGAGACCGCCGGTCCCTATCCAGGCGACGGCTCGAACGGCCCGGACGTGCTGCACCAGAGCGGCATCGTGCGCAGCGACATCAGGTCCAGCTTCGGCGGGTCGTCGGGGACGGCCGAGGGTGTGCCGATGACGCTGGAACTGACGATCAGGGATCTGGCGAACGGCGGCGCCGCGTTCCCCGGCGTGGCCGTGTACGTGTGGCATTGCGACCGGGCCGGCGCCTACTCGATGTACACGCAGGGCGTCACCGACCAGAACTACCTGCGCGGGGTGCAGATCGCGGACGCCGCCGGCGCCGTCCGCTACACCAGCATCTTTCCCGCCTGCTATTCGGGCCGGTGGCCGCACATCCACTTCGAGGTCTACCCGGATCAGGGCAGCATCACCGACGCCGCCAGCGCGATCGCGACCTCGCAGGTGGCGCTGCCCGCGGACGCCTGTGCCGCGGTGTACGCGCAACCCGGGTACGAGCAGTCGGTGACCAACATGTCCGGGATGAGCCTGGCCACCGACAACGTCTTCGGCGACGACGGCGGCGTCCGGCAGGTGGGCACCGTCACCGGTGACGTGACCGACGGCCTTCACGTGGCCCTGACCGTCGGGGTGGACACCACGACCGCCCCGACCGGCGGCGCCGGCCCGTCCCGCGATGGGACGGGCAGCGGTCCCGTCGGGGCGCCGCCGGGTGGTTGATGCGCCCGAACTGTCGGCACCGGCTTCCGCCGAGCCGCGACCGGCAGTCAGGACAGGCCCGCGCCGGGGGCGAGCAACGCCCGCGCGAGATACTGGACCGACATGTCAACGATGGCGTCCACCTCATCGGACCCGGCAAAGATGTGGTCCGCGCCCGGCACCGGGACCAGGCGCGCGTCGACCCCGGCAGCGGTGAGCGCGGCGAGCAACTGCTCGCTCTGCGCGAACGGCACCAGCCGATCGGCCGTGCCGTGGACCAGCAGGAACGGTGGCGCACCCGGGTGCACCTGGGACAGCGGAGCGGCATTGGCACGGGTGGTCGGATCGGCGCCGGCCAGCAACACGTCGGACGGGTGCTCGAGTGCAGCCGGAGGAAGCACGGCCGCGAGTTCCGGGGGCAGCTCCGGCTGCGGCAGGGCGCCCGGGTCGGCAACCCCGTACCAGTCGACCACCACGTCCACGGCGCTGGACGGACCGGTCACACCCAGGTCGCCGGCCAGATCGGTGCGGGCCGCCGTCAGCGCAACCAGGGCGGCCAGGTGCCCGCCGGCCGACTCGCCCCAGATCCCCACGCTGGCGGCGTCGAGCCCGAGCGCACCGGCGTGCGCGCGCAGGTATCTGATCGCCGACTTGACGTCGTGCAACTGGGCCGGGAACGCGGCCTCCCCGGCGAGTCGGTAGTCGACGGTGGCCACCGCCATCCCGGCAACCAACAAGGCGTCGAAAAGCTGGTTCGGACGCAGTGTCTCGGGGAGGTACCGGCGATCGCCGCTCACCCAGCCACCACCGTGGACCCACACCACCAACGGGACCGGCGCCGGCCCCGGTGGCACCCGCAGATCCAGCTGCAGCGGTCGGTAGCCGGTGACCAGCGCGTAGCTGATGCCCGTGAACAGCCGGGTGCCGTCCGAGCCGACCTGCGATTCGACCGGCGGGAGGAACCGCGGCGGGCCGGCCCGCCGCAGCCGTCCGGTCATCGGTGCCTGTCCGGTCATCGGTACCGCCTCTCGCGTCATATGCCGTCCGGCCCGAAGTGTGCCTGCCGTTCGGCGGTTCAGCCCGATCAGCACGACCGGGCCGCGATGACACCGACCGCTAGTCGGTGCCCGGCCAGCCGGTGCAGCCCCGGGGTCACGATGGAGATCGTGTTCCGCCTCCCACCTGCTGGACAGAGGTCGTGCCTCAAACCCGGCGCGGATGGCGACCTGGTCGACGGTCAGCCGGTCGGGATTCCAGCGCAGTCCGCCGGGTCGGAGATCCAGCCCTGCTCGCAGCCGTGCGCGACCACGATCTGGCCGACCGTGGGCTGCTGACCGGCCGGCAACGCGAGCAGGGCCGCCACCCGCGCCGACTCGGCCGCCCGGGCCGCCTCGTC
>JBGALY010000034.1:0-50978 GCA_044223435.1 Nakamurella sp. | reverse complement strand
ACCGACCCGGACAACCAGATCGTCATGCCCACCGTCGCCGAGGACGTCGGGTTCTCGCTGCGCCGCTCCGGCCTGAGCAAAGCGGAGATCGGGCAACGAGTGTCGGACACGCTGACCCGGTTCGGCCTGGCCGGTCACGCGGACCACCCCACCCACCTGCTGTCCGGCGGGCAGAAGCAGTTGCTCGCACTGGCCGCGGTGCTGGTCACCGGGCCGGTCGTGGTCGTCGCCGACGAGCCGACCACACTGCTGGACCTGCGCAACGCCCGGATGGTCAGCGACCTGTTGAACGGCATGCCCGAGCAACTGGTGCTGGTCACCCACCACCTGCACCTGCTCGACGGTTTCGACCGGGTCGTCGTGCTGGACGGCGGGCGGGTCGTCGCGGACGGGCCACCGGCCGTCGCGCTGCCCACCTACACCGGGTTGCTGGCATGACCGGCAGATGGTCGCAGGCGCGGTCATGATCGGCCTGTACCAGCCGGGATCGTCACTGCTGCATCGCCTTCCGGCTGCCTGGAAGCTGTTCGGGATGCTGCTCGCGATCATCGGCGTCGTCCTGCTCGGCGCACTCTGGCAGCTCGGGGTGGCGGTGGTGGCGGTGGCGGCGGGCTTCGTCGCGGCCGGCATCCCACCGCGGACGGCGATGGCGCAACTGTGGCCGCTGCGCTGGTTCCTGCTGATCATCGCGGTGTTCCAGGTCGTCGTCGCCGGCCCGGAGCGTGCCGCGATGGTCTGCGGCACGCTGCTGGTGACTGTGGCGATCGCCGCGTTGGTCACCCTGACCACTCGGGTGAGCGACATGCTCGACGTCGGCCAACGGCTGCTCGGTCCGTTCCGCAGGGTCGGCGTCGATCCGGACCGCGCCGCCCTGGTGCTCGCGCTGACGATCCGGTGCATCCCGCTGATGGTCGAGATCGTCGGCGCGGTCTCCCAGGCCCGCAAGGCCCGCGGGGTGGGCTTCTCGCTGCGCGCGCTGGTGGTGCCGTCGGTGGTGCGGGCCCTGCGGCGGGCGGACGCGATCGGCGACGCGCTCACCGCACGCGGCGTGGACGACTGAGGGACCGCTCGGGCCTCGGGACCGCGTTGGCGGTGGCTCAGTCGCCCGTTCGGATCTGTTCGGCCAGTTCGAGGGTCGCCGCGTCGAAGAGCACCAGCGACACCCGGTCGACCGCGGTGTCCGCGGAACCCAGGGCGTGCAACGCCTGCCGGATCGCGTCGTCCTTCGGCCAGCCGTAGATCCCGCTGGACACCAACGGGAACGCCACCGTGGCCGCGCCGACGTCGTCGGCCACCGCCAGCGCGGTGGTGTAGCAGGAGCGCAGCAGCAGCGAATGATCCTTGGTCTTGGCATACACCGGACCGACGGTGTGGATCACCCACCGCGCGGGCAGCCGGCCGGCCGTGGTGGCCACCGACTGCCCGGTGGGCAGCCCATCCGGCAGCCGGGATCTGCGCAGCTCCTTGCACTCGGCGAGGATCTCCGGGCCGCCCTTTCGATGGATCGCCCCGTCCACCCCACCGCCGCCGAGCAGCGAGTGGTTGGCGGCGTTGACCACGGCGTCGACCTGCTGGCGGGTGATGTCACCCTGGATCAACACGATCTGCATGCCGGGCAGTGTTCCCCGGTCAGCCGTTCTCAGTCGGGATGCTCACCCGGATGCCGCCGTCCACCGGACGGAAGTCGATCAGGTCCAGCGAGGCGACGGCCGGCGCGTCCAACGCCGAGTGAGTGGTCAGCACGCCGACGACCGGGCATCCGGCCGCCCGGGCCGCGGTCACCCCGGCCGGCGCGTCCTCCACGACCAGGCACCGTTCCGGCGGGCACCCGAGCTCCCGGGCACCCGCCAGGAACGGAGCGGGATCCGGCTTGCCGATCGGCACGTCGTCGGCGGTGACCACCACCGCCGGCCTGGGCAGGCCGGCGGCGGCGATGCGCGCGGAGGCCAGGCGGACGCCGCCGCTGGTGACGATCGCCACCCGGTCCGCCGGCAGCCTGGTCAGCGCCGCGATCGCACCCGGTTGCGCCACGACACCTTCCGTGTCGTTGGATTCGGTGACGACCATGAACTCCTGCAGCTGCGCCACCCGGTCCGGCGGCATGTCGGGCTCGAGATCGGCCAACACCTGCTGCACCGGCACACCGTGGATGTGCGGCTCAATCTCCGGCCAAGGCCGCCCGATCCGCTCGGCGAGCTTGCGCCAGCTGCGATGCACGCTGCCCGACGAATCGACGAGGGTCCCGTCGAGGTCGAACAGGACGGCATCGACGAGCCAGGTGGTCACGGTTCGCGGCCTCTCTCGGTACACGGCCCGGCCGCCTGCCGGACCGCGCCGAATGGTACGTGGTGAAACGGGCCGGCACCGTCGGACCCGCGGCCCGCGCAGAGCAGAGTCCCCCGTCGCGCCGGTCGCACGCGGCTGGTTCGGGCACGCGCAGGGCGGTTGGTGAACCGGGAGCCGATGCGCCGGGTGTGCGTCACGGCTCGCTACGGTCGCCGTCCGGCGCTATTGAAGGGCATATCCGACGCTGCCCGACACCTCCCCTGATGCCTCGGGTGCGGCTGGGCCGGTCGCCGAACGCGGCACGCGGCGATTGTTCCCCGTCGAGGACACGTCCGTCGGCTGGCGCCCGTCGCGTCGGGCACGTCCCGCCGCGGGCGGCACCGGACGACGAGTCGCAGCGGTAGGCTTGCGCCGCTCCACACCGGTGCGTGACCGCCGGCCCGGCGAGGAGCAGGCCCTCATAGCTCAGGGGATAGAGCATCGGTTTCCTAAACCGTGTGTCCCAGGTTCGAATCCTGGTGGGGGCACAAGCTTTTCACCGTTTCCGGGTGGTGCCGGTCCGCAGCTGGTCCGCAGCGGTCCGCGCGGCGCCGGCCAGCCGGTCCGCAACCTCGTCGAGCTCGGCGTCGAACAGCCCGGCGTAGACCTTCAACGTGAGCGCGGGGTCGGTGTGCCCGAGCATTCGGCTCACGGCCAGCACGGACGCGCCGTTGGCGATCGCCAGCGAGGCCGCGGTGTGCCTCAGCTGGTGGATCGTCAGCCCGTCCAGGCCGGCCTGGGCCACGGCGGGGTCGAACACGTCGCGGCGGAAGTTCCGTGACCGCAGCGTCGCGCCCCGGTCGGTGGTGAACAGGCGGGCCGCTGGCAGCTTCCCGGCGCAGCGCTGCGCCAGCGCCGGCAACAGGACGTCCGGGATGCCGACCTCGCGGCGTTGCTTGCCCTTCGGGATCGGGTTGTCGACCAGCTTCCCGCCGACTTCCCCGGTCGACCGGAGCACCCGCGCGCGTCGGCGGAGCAGGTCCACGTCGCCGACCTGCAGGCCCACCAGCTCGCCCCAGCGGATCCCGAGCAGGCCCAGGGTCAGGATCACGTCGCCGTCGTCGCCGGCAGCCGCGGACAAGGTCAGCAGCTCGGTCATGGTCAGGTACCGGTGCGGCTGAGTGGTGACCAGCTTCGGCAGGTCCAAGCCGGTGCAGGGGTTCGCGGGGATCCGCCGGTCTCGGACGGCGACGTTGAGGACGTTCTGCAGGGTGTGGAAGCACTGGCGGATCCGGCTGGTGGACAGCTCGTCGGCGACCAAGGTGGAGATCCACCGTTGGACGTCGGCGGGCTCGATGGAACCGACCTCGCAGTTGCCCCAGATCGGCCGTAGGCGGGCGTCGACGATCGACCGGAGCGAGTCGTACGCCTTGGGCGTCAGGTGCCCCTTGGCGGCCAAATGCTCGTCGAGGAGCTGGCCGAGGCGTACCTTGCCGACGCCGGGCTTGAGCAGGGTCCCCGCGACCAGGGCACCGGTTTCCTGGTCGAGCCAGTTCTGCGCGTCCGCCTTGCGGTCGAACGCCTTGCTGCGTTCCTGCCCGTCGCGGTCCACGTACCGGGCGAGCCAGCGCAGGCCCTTGCCGTAGCGGGCGGTTCGCTCACCGGTCCGCCGGCTGACCCAACGGTCCTCGACGCCAGCGCGGCGACCGCGGTGCTGGCTCATCGGTCGGTCTCCGGCAGGTAGCCCAGGTCCCGGGCGCGCCGCACCCAAAAGCCGGCCGTCGACAGCGGCAGGCCCAACGTGGTGGCCACGTGTTTTGTCGGTGGGGCGTCGAGCGCGGCGGCCAGGGCGTAGAGCTCGGCTGCCTTCTTGACGTTGGCGTCGGTGGGTCCCTCGAGGCGGATGGTCCGGGCGGATTCCTCGGTGACGCCGGCGAACATCCCACCGAACAGCGTCCACCACTGCCGGCCGTCCTCGTCGACGTGCGCGGGTTTCACGGTCTGGACGGACACCGCGTGCTGGACCAGCGACCGGACGAGGTCCTGCGGCGCAAGCTTCCGCAGGACGGCTGCGTTGATCCCGGTCGCCACCTCGATGCCGACGGCGGTGAGCTTGCGGTCGACCCGGTCGATCGTGAGAACGACGTTCAGGCCGTTGAAGTCGGCGTTGGTGACGCGGACGCGCATCGGGAGGGTAAGCCAGAGGCCGGGCCCGATCTTGGTCCGCTGGGGAACCGTTGTGTCGTCCGGGTAGGCCAGCGGGGTGAATGTCCGCCGGTGTCGCCCTTGGTTGGTCTTTGTTGCCATGGATCGAGACTATCAGCGCTTAGACGGTGTTGACACGCTCCAATCAAATATTGGAGGGTGATGTCACTCACCGTTCAACACGACAAGGGAGGTGAACAACCATGACGGACACCCGTGTCCCCCAGGACCGGCTGCTCGACACCCCTACTGCCGCCGAGTACCTCGGAATGCCCGCGGACACCCTCGTGTACTGGCGGGCAATGGGTACCGGCCCGAGCTTCGCGAAGCTCGGCAAGCACGTGCGGTACCGGAAAGCGGACCTGGACGACTACGTCGACTCGCAGACCATCGTCTACCGCGCCAGCTGACCCCCGCCGCGGTCACCGCCGAAGCCCTCGCCGACACCGAGTCGCCGGCGCGCGACCGCATGCTGGCGTGGCGCGCGGGCCGGGCCGAAATCATCGCCCGTCGCTCGGCCGCGATCTCCGCCGAACCTGGCCCGGGGCCCCGATGGGTCGATCAGGACCTCCTGCCGCTGGGCGTGATCGAGCACGCCTGGCACCAGCAGGGCCGGCCCAACCTGGACAACTGGGGCGATCGGGAAGGTGAGTTCGGAGGCGACCAGGCCGCTCAGACCGCCTGGGATGCACTGGTTGTCGCGTCCAGATCGCTGGCGGATGACGAGTCGTCGCCGACCGAGATGGCCGAACTGGCCGTGAGGGAACTCGACGATCTGCCGCGGTTCCTGTGGGCCCTGTGACCGCCTGACCGTTCGCTGTCCCCGGCCGAGCTCGCCAGTCGGCCGGGGACGGCACCACCAACCAGGGAGACGACCCCAGTATGGCCGAACAACCCCAGCATCAGCGGTCCGGAGCCGACATCGTGCCGATCCTCGCCGACCTGATTCCCGATCCCTGGCCGAAAGGTTGGCCACCGCGGGACATGTGCGAGTTCGTCCGCCGACTCGGCGCCGGCCACGACGAACACATCGAGATCGCCTACGGACTACCCGATGTCGACCACCCGCAAGGACGATCCAAGTGGTAGATCCGCAGGATGAACGAGCGTTGGTCGGCCGGCTCATGCTCATCGAGCCGACCGACCGGGCCGAACTCCTCGCCCTGGTCGCCGACGACGATTTCGAGAGCGAGGCCGGCCACGCGGTCACCCTCCTCCGACGACTACACGACCAAGGACTGACCGGTGTCGACCTGCAAACGGGTTGGGTCGACGCAGCCGCCCACCGCAAGGGCATCGCACCCCGATTCGACGGCACCCCCGGCACCTGGCTCGCCGGCGCAATGTCGGACGGCGCCAGCCTGACCAGCCCCGGATTCGTCGCCCGGCAGCTCGCCGGCACCGGAGTGTGGCGAGCGGCGACCGAGGCCGCCCGCGGGCTCTGGAACGGCCGCAACGTCGAACCGCAGGACCGCGCCGACCTCCTCACGAAGTTCCTACCGGCCATCACGGCCGCGGCGAACACGCGGCCCGCCGGTGAATCCATCCGGACCACCTGGGAAGCCTCCGATCTGCTGGCCACCCGATTCCCCGAGGAGACATGGACCGTCGTGGACCTCTTCCCCGCTTCCGGCCTCGCAGTGCTGTCCGGCCCACCCAAGCAGGGCAAGTCATGGATGGCGCTCCGGATGGCCGTCAACGTCGCCACCGGCACACCGTTCCTCGGCCACTCCACCACCGCGGGCCGCGTCCTGTTCCTGGCGTTGGAAGACGGCGCCCGCCGCGCCCAACGCCGGCTCAGGATGATGCCCGAGCACACCGATCTGATCCGCGGCGTGATGGAGATCCGCACCGCGGCGCCGGCCCTGGACAACGGCCTGATCGGCGAGCTCGACCGATGGCGCACCAGACGAAGCGACTACCCGCCTCGGCTCGTCGTCATCGACATCTGGGCCAGGGTCAAGCCGGCAGGCGCCGGGAAAGACCGGTACGCCGAGGACTACGCCGGCGCCGCCGGCCTGCAGAAGTGGGCCAACCAGCACGGCATCTCCGTGCTCGTGCTCCACCACAACCGCAAGCCCGTCCAGGGCGACGATGACCCGTTCATGGCCGTCTCCGGCACCACCGGACTGACCGGCGCCGTCGACGTCGTGATGGTGCTCCGCGGATCCCGCGGCTCCCCCGAGGCCGCCCTGTTCATCGCCGGCCGCGACGTCGAACAGCAGGAGGTCAGCCTCCGCTTGACCCGTGGCGGCCTGTGGGAGTTCGGGTCGATGCCGATCGACATGGTGGTCCTGCCGGCCCGACTGCGGTGGGACCGCGACGTGTGGCGGTATCTCGCCGAGAACGGGCCGCATCCGACGTCGGCGATCGCGCAGCATTTCAAGCTGTCGGAGCCGGCTGTGCTGAAACGACTTCGGCGGGTCGAGGAGGTCGGGTGGATCATCTCGGACGGCAAGCCATCGCCCGGTCAGCCGGTGTTCTGGCAGGCCGTTACGGAGCAGCCCCCCTTACTCCCGCTGTCATCCGTGGACTCCGTAACCCCTGAGCGCCCCGTGTCCTCTCAGGCCACCGTGCCCTCCCCCTATACACACTCCACGCATTCCATTGGTGGTAACGCGCGCGAGAGCGGAACTGCCTCGACCGAAAGCGAAGGGACCACCCCGTGACCGCCACGACCGCCTCCGCCCCACCGTCGGGCCGGGCGCACGCCCAGGCAGTCCGCAAGGCCGCCCGACGCCTCCGCGACGTCGCCGGCCGCCTCGCCACCCTCGACGCCGCCTCGGTGGCCGGCGACGACCTGATCCGGCTGCGCACCGTCGTGGCCACCGCCGTCGGTGTCGTCGAAGCGTCCGAACGCGCCGGCGCCGACCGCCACGTCTGCCAGGCCTGCGGCGCCCCCGTCCCATACGGCCGACCCCTCTGCGACGAATGCCGACAACGGGGAACCCGGTGAGGCAGGTCCCCGCCGCCGACCTGTTCAACCGCATCGTCGACGAGCTCGGCGCCGACCTCGCCGCGGACGTCATGCGGCAGGCCACCGACTACGCCAACACCCACACCGGGTGCCGCATCGTGCACGTCGCCATCGAGGACCAGGCCGGCGCCGGCGTCGAGATCCGCATCGTCCACCAGGCCGGCTGCCCGGCCGCCACCGAACAGGAGAACCCATGAGCTACCCCGACATCACCGAGGCCGGCGCGGCCGCCTACGCCCGCCAGCCGGACATCCGCAGCGGCTCCGAATTCGCCCACAGCTGGGTCTGCGACCGCTGCGGCGATGTTGTGCACCACGTCCGACCGGCGGACGGTATCTGCAGCTCATGTCGACTCGCGAACCGGAAGGACACCCCCGATGCCTGACCGCAACCTCACCCCGATCAGCGAACTCGACGCCATCACCGCCACCTGGTGCACCGAACAGGAACGCTCCGCCGGCCAGGTCGACCTGACCAAGCTGCAGGCCCGCCGCCGCACCCTGGAAACCCGCGTGCTCCACGAACTCGGCCAACCCAAGGTGATGCGCCTGGTCCTCGGCGACACCGTCACCACTGAACTCCTCGGGGCCCAGAAGTGACCGTCCTGCCCCGCCGCACCCGCGGCATCGCCGTCCCCTACCGCACCCCGGAAATCGTCGGCGACCACGACGGACCGGGCGGCGCCACCCGCGTCTACCTTGAGCAGTTCGACGAGGACTCATGGCGGGACCTGCCCGCCGACGTGCCGATCGTCCACAGCCACGATCGGCGCTGGGTGTTGGGCCGCGGCCACCTGAGCAACCAACGCGAAGGCCTGATGGTCAGCATCGAATGGCTCGACCAACACACCCAGGCCGCCGACGCCGTCGCCGAGATCCGCTCCGGCCTCGTCCGCGGCCTATCCGTCAGCTTCCGACCCGACCCTGAGCAGGACGTCGTCCAGAAGGGCAACCGGAAGATGGGCCTGCCCGGTGTACTGCCCAGGGTGACCCGCCGCGGCTCCATCCTCAAGGACGTCGCCCTGACGATCGCCCCGGCCTACCGGGGCGCTGTCATCACCGCCGTCGACGAGGACCAGGCCAACACCGACGCGGGCGCCGCCGTGCTCGCCCAGGCCCGCGCCCACCTCGAACCGGTCCTCGCTGAACGCCGCCGGGCCAACGACGAGTTCCTCGCCGGCATCCAAGCCACCGTCGACCAGGCCAAGGCCGCGATCGCCGGCCAACAGCGCACCGTCCCCGCCGAGGTCGTCACCCGCGCCCGGGCCACACTGGCGCAGCAGCCGGCCCGCACACCCGGACACGTCGTCGAGTTCCGCGGCAGCGCATGGTTCGTGCCGGCCGCACTGGCCAACAGCGAGCTCGCCGCGATCAGCCGGCTCGAACGGATCGAGGACCTGGTCATGCACTCCGGGCTCGATGCCAGCCTCACCCGCTCGGCGATCGCCGCGGGCATCCGGCCCGTCTGAGCCCGGGCACCCCGGGCACCCGCCCCACCCCTCCCGGCGGCGGACCGGGGGCGCCCAGCAAGCCGGGGCAGCCCTCCCCGACCGGGCGCACCGCACCGCCCCAACGACCGGAGCGGACCCCACCGCCAAGCCACGAACACCGGCCGCCGAGGGGTCATCACCCCCGGGCACCCGAGGGCAACCCGGGCAACCCCGGCCCGGCCGGCCACCAACCCCCCGGCCGCCCGCCACGCAATAAACAATGGCGCAACCCGCACCAACAATGACGCACCCGCAATTAACCGAGCCGACATGAATGGGCGTCACACCCCCAAACAATGGCGGCCGCCGCACTGTGAATGGGAACACACCCGCCATGAATGGGATCACAACCGTGTGAATGGGACCACACCCAACATGTGAGAGAAATAGAAACGCGTGTGAACAATTCACGCGAACAATTGAAATGCATATGAACGCGACCGCGACGCACCGACCGCCGCACCACCGACACCGTGTGACCACCGACATGTGCCCTTACCTGCGACGACGCCGGGCGGGCCGGTTTTTTGGGACGGGCCGGGCTCGCTCCAAGAGTCCCCGTCCTGACATTTCACCCACCCGCCATTCTTCGCGCCCCGGAATTGCTCGGGAATGCGCAGGAATTGCCACGATGCCCGTCTGAATTGCCGGGCGGCCGTGAATTAATGGGTCGCGGCGGGAATTGTTCGGTCGGGTCGGTGGAATTGTTCGGTCGGGTGGGTGGAATTGTTCGGCGCGGCCGGGGAATTGTTGGGGAATTCGTTCTTTCCGGTTGCTCGGCCGACGGCCGGCCTCGGTGGTGTGGACCGGGCGCCGCGGCCGCGGGATCCTGGCCGGATGCTGATGCGCGCCGGCGACCCGTCCCTGCTCGTCGACCAGGCCGCGGAGGTCGTCGAGTGCGCCGAGCCCGGCTGCCACGCCCGGCCGGTCGTCGGCGGCCTGTGCCGGCGGGACTACGGCCGACGGTGGCGGCGGGCGAACGCAGCGGCGATCGCGGTCAAGCGGCGGGAGCGGCATCTGGCCGAGCCGGCGCCTGCGCCGGTGCTGCGTGTCGAGGTGCTCTGTGGGTGCGGTGGGCGGATGGTGACGCCGGCCGGCGAGATCGGCCTGGTGGTGGGGTGTGTGCGGTGTGGGCGGGCGTTGCGGCCGACGTTGCTGCCGGAGAGCGTGCCGCGGGTGTGTCTGCGGTGCGGGGTAGAGATGCCGGCGGATTCATACGTGACGACGCGGTATTGCTCGACGTCGTGTCGGGTGCTCGCGAAGGAGGCGCGACGGGCCGGGCGAGGTCCCGGGAGACGGCAGGACCCCGTCCAGCGGGTGAACGGGGGTCCCGTGTGAGCCAGACTCAGATCAGCTCCGCCGGCGGAGTTCGTCGATGGTCTGTTCGGCCAGCTGCTCCGCCCGGGCCTCGGTCAGCCGCTCACCGCCGGCGATCACCACCGTCTGGTCGAGGTCGACGTCCTCGATGGTGGTGTCTGTGGGGAACGGGTCGGGGAATCGTCCGCCGTCGAATTCCCACACCAGGTCCAGGTCCGGCATCGCCGAGTCCGGCAGGCCGGCGGCCAGCACGACGACTTCTCGGACGGACCGGTCCAGTTCCTGGCGTGTGTGGGCGAAGGTGTGCGCACCGGTCAGGGCGGGGACGTCGGCCAGCCAGCTGCCGTCGACGCCCCGGGTGACCACCACCCGGTAGGACTGGCTCACCGCTCCCTCCACAGGTCGAGGCGGGCGATCGCGGCGACCCGCCGAGTGTCGTCGACCCGCACGTAACGCTGGGTCGTCTGCAGGGAGGCGTGCCGCAACAGGGTCTGCGTGGTCCGCAGGTCGGCGCCTGAGCTGACCAGCGCGGTCCCGTACCAGTGCCGGAGCATGTGCGCAGTCCCACCGCGGATCCCCGCCCGGGCCATCGCCTTGCTGATCACGGTGGACACCGAGTCGGAGCGGATCGGCCGGTCGCCGGCGTAGCTGGGGAACCACCAACCGACCTCGGGCATGCCGTTGGCGGCGTCGGCGATCTCCGCGTGGACCGGGAGGTTGGCGGCCGCGGCGCCCTTGCCGACGATGTGGAGCCATCCGCCGATCGGGTCGAGGTCCTCGCCGCGGAACTTGGCGATCTCGTGGACGCGGAGGCCGGCGAACGCGGCGAGCAGGATCATCACCCGCGTCCGCGCCCACATCCGGGTGGTCAGCAGGAGGCGGAGATGTTCGTCGGTGATTGGCCGGGGCTCGGCGCGAGGTGTGCGTGGCCGGCGCATCCGGACCATCGGGTCGTCGTCGCGAACGCCTTCGACGATCAGCCACTTGAACAGGCTCCGCAGGACGGTGTCGTAGTTCGCCAGGGTGGACGGCGCCCAGTCGGCTCGGCGGGCGGCGATCAGTGTGCGGACGGTGGCGGTGGTGACCGTGGCGGGGTCGTGCCCGTCGAGGATGCTGCGGACGACGCGTGGTCGCTCGTACACGACGCGTTCGGAGAGGCCTTGGGCCCGCATGGCGGTGGCCCAGTCGTCGATGAGCGGCGTCGGTGGCCGTGGGTAGGGTCGGCTCATCGGTGCCTCCTGCGAAGGTGCCGGTCGTGCCCCCGGCCGCTGGAACGGCGCGGGGGCTCTGCGTTGATGATGCGGCCGACTCCACCGATCCGCGACCGGATCCAGTCCGCAACCAGTCCGCAGCAGGACCAAGTTTGGTCAACGGTGACACCTACCAACCAATCCGTATAGGCTGGTCAACCCGAGTGCCGCTCGTATCCGGGCTGGTCAGACGCCTATCCGACCGGATTCCTAAACCGTGTGTCCCAGGTTCGAATCCTGGTGGGGGCACTGAGGCAGCAGGTCGCCCGGCTGCACCCCGAGAACCGTCGCCGCGGTGACGATGTCCGATGCCGACCACACGATCTCGCCGCGCATCTTGCGCGACATTGTTGACGACGCGATGCCGAGTGCTCGCCTTAGATTCGCCTGCGGCATCCGTTGATTCCACAAGAGCATGTGCACCCGCTCGCCGACGATGCGATCGACTCCCGGCGCGGGCTCAGGAGCAGTAGTCATGATGCAAGCATAGCGCACATCGCGCACGAGGCACCGTATGACGCATCAATACTGCGCAACACGCCCAACAATGCCCCTCCCGACACACCTGATGACCTGCGAGGACGCCATAGCGTCATCTGTGCGCCTTGCGCACAAGTGACGTCCATAGCTACCTTGACCGCATGTCAGCGACCACCGAAGCGCCGACCTACGTCACCGCTGCGTTTCTCGCCGAGCGGTACGGGGTCGCGATCCGCACGATTCAGTCCTGGCGCAAGCTCGGCCGTCTGCCGTTCATCAAGCTGCCCGGGAACGTCTACCGCTACCCCCTCAGCGAGGTTGAGGCCACACTCGCCGAGCTGACCCGCGAGGTCAGGGAGGCCGACCACAACCCCGGGACGCCGTCTGGGGCATCCCGGTGAGCCGGCTGCTCCGCGCCCTGGCGCGCTGCGTCGGCTACCCGGCGCCGAAGATGTTCCCTCGCCCGGCGACACCCGCGACCGCAGGGGCGGCCGGCGGGCAGACCACACCGGTGGAACGGTCCGAGCGACCAGAGACCGCCGGTCCGGGTGAGGGGCACAAGCCGTCCCGGCAGGAATTCCTGTTGGGTTACCGGGACGGGCGCACCCAACGGGTCGTCCTCGCCCCGGTCATGGCCGAGAAGATCCGCACGGCGATGCACCATCCGTCCGCGCGGGGCAACCCGGCCACGCCGATCGTGATGATCGCCGCCCCGGACAGCGAGGTCTCGGCATGATGACGACCCCCGACAAGGACACCGACCAGCGCGAAATCGTCGACGCTGCCGCGTTCCTGGCCGCGCACGCTCGGGGCCGGTCCAACGGTGAGGTCAGCCGGGACCTCGCCGACGTGGTCGCCGCCGTCGAAGCGACCCGCAAGGCCGGCAAGGTCACGGTGACGATCACTCTCCGTCCGGAGGCCGAGGCCGACGACGGCCGGATGATCGTCACCGTCGAGTCCAAGCCGTCGATCCCCCGGTACGCGCCGTACCCCGGCATCTACTGGCCCGACGGCGGGAATCTGTCCCGCACCGACCCACTGCAGGAGTCGTTCGACTTCGGCGACCGCCGCCTGACCGACTGAGCCCGAAACAGACTGGGGGAGAACACATCGTGCAAGACCACACCTCGGACTCGGTTCCTGTGCAGGGGCCGGCCGGTGAGTTCGTCGCACTGATGAGCCGGACGGGGGCGCCATTCGCTTTCGCGTTCATCCCGACGGGCAGGCCGAAGGAATGCGCCTGCTCCGGGAAGGACTGCGGCGACTACCTGCTGGTCGCCCACCGCGGCATGAACGTTTCCCCGCACCTGATCGCCCATGTCGCTGCGGCCGCTCACGAGGCGATCGATCAGATGCTGCGCGACGCGATCGTCGCCCACGCATCCCGCAACTGACCCTATCCGCCACCGACATCGGAGATCACCGAATGGCTGCCAGCCCACCACCCCCCATCGCGTCGACGGCCGAGCTGATCAGTGACGGGTCCGGCATCACCCAAGTCCTGGACGCCGGCGCGGCGACCGCCGCCCCGGATCAGGTCTACTCGACGTCGACCCCGCTGGGCACGCAGGACCCCCTCGCGTTCCTGCACGTCGTCCCGGACGGGTACCGGGTCGTGACCACCGACGTCGAGCAGATCCGAGAACGGTATCGGCTCTGGCCGGCCCGCAAGACCGGCGCCGTCACGGTTAGCACGTTCGTCTCGTTCCTCACGTACGTCGACAAGCACACCCCGCCCACGACGATCGAGGAGCCCGATCTCGACGGAACCGAAGACTCGTCGGACACCACAACCGAGCCGCGAGGCGAGCAGGTCGAGATCACCGTCCACAACAACCGGATCGTCGGCGTGCTGAACGCGCCCAGCCCGGACATGCCCGGGTGGAGCGACCACACCATCACCTTGCAACTGCGGCACTCCCCGGAGTGGGAGACATGGGTCGGCGATCAGGGTCGCCGACTGATGCCGCAGGCCGAGTTCGCCGAATGGCTCGAGGACCAGGCCGACGACGTCGCCGACCCCGACAAGGCCACGCTGATCGAGGTCGCCCGCAGCCTCGAGGCTCACACCAAGAGCAACTTCAAATCCCGGTACCGCACCAAGGACGGACAGATCGGCCTGCGCTACGAGGAAGACACCCAGGCCCGCGCCGGCGCGAACGGCGACGTCGAGATCCCCGACCACTTCGAGTTGCGGCTGCGCGTGTTCCTCGGCCAAGACCCGGTCCGCGTGATGGCCCGACTCCGGTTCCGCGTCAGTTCAACAGGCCTCGCCCTTGGATATGTCATACATCGCCCGGGCGACCTCGTCCGCGCCGAAGTCGAGGCGATCGCCGACAGCATCGCCGAGAACGTCCCGCCCGGTGCTCTCGTCCTGGACGCCCGCACCTGACCCCCAGACCCCCGCCCGCGGGTTGGTCGATCCCCCCAGGTGGCCCGCGGGCGGGCCCCCAAGGCGGCCGGCCCGGCTCCCCTCCGGGGGCCCGCCCCCCGTCTCACCCGACCCCCCACCCGAGAGAAGGCAGCCCGTGGCCGTCGAGGTCCACCGGTATCACGACTACCAAACCGGGCACTACACAAGGGTTCCCAACGACGCACTGTCCGACGCGCGCCTGTCCCACGGCGCCCGCGGCGTGCTCGCCTTCCTGCTCGGCCGCCCACCCGGCTGGGTCACCAGCGCGGAACGCCTCGCCGCCATGAGCGACAACGGCGTGCACGCCTGCCGGGCGTTCCTGCGGGAGCTCGTCGACGCCGGCTACCTCGTCCGGCAGCGGGTCAAGGACGCCGCCGGCCACTTCATCATGCGGCACTTGGTCGCCGACCAGCCCGGCCACACCCGAGACCTTGAGCAGCTGAGCATGTTCACCGAGACCCTGGACCCGCGCGCCGATCTGATCGCGGCACATGTCGAGAAGCGACGCACCCGACCGACTCCCACCCGCAGCAGCCGATGGACCCGCAGCCCCAAGCAACGCATCATCGCAGGTCAGACCGCAAACCAATTCCGGACGGTCGGACCATCGGCGCACACTAGTAAGCGTGAGGACAAACAAGCGGCACCGGCTGACGCCGAGCCGGCGCCCGAGCGCGTCCGCCGTGCCGCTATGGGTGACATCCGCGCCCTGCTAGCCGAGGGAGGCCGACGATGCCGCGACGTCGACCCGCCGACCCGCCGATCACGACCGCCGAGCGACTCCGCCGGCAGCGCCTCGAACTCGACCGGATCCTCGGGCGATCCGACGACCTGTGTGAGCACGGCGCCGTCATGACCCGCTGCGCCATCCACCGGATCCGCCGCGAGGAACTCGCCGGCGCGCTGGCCGCCGACCGGCGGCTCACCGCCCGCCCCGACCACTACTACGAACCAGCCGAGAGGGACTGACCCCCTGTGACAATGAAGCCACCCGCTGAGCCTGTCCCCGATGATCCCTGGAGCACACGGGCGTCGGGCGACGCCGAGATCGACGCGGACCCCACGGCCGACCGCGCGCCGATCGTGTTCCTCGACATCGAAACCACGAGCCTGCACCCGGACCTCGGGCGCCCGTGGGAAATCGCGATGATCCGCCGGGAACTCGACGGCGCCGAGCACCGCCGGGTCATCCTGATCGACGACGTCGACCTGGCCGCCGCCGACGAGATGGCCCTACGGATCGGCCGATTCGACGAGCGCCACCCGGTGCGTAACCCTGCCGTCGCGGCCGCGCTGATCGACGACGAACTCACCATCACGCAGGACGGGGTCGTCACCACCGTCAAGGCGATGGGTGAGCATCCCGCCGCGGTCGTCGTCGACGGCATGACCGCCGGCGCGCACCTCGTCGGCGCCAACGTCGGATTCGACGCCGAACGCCTCGCCCGGATGCTCCGCCGCCACGGACGCGCCCCCGCCTGGGACTACCACCTGACCGACGTCGAGACCTGTGGCCGGGCCGTCCTCTGGCAACGCGGGCGCAGGTTCGGCGTGCCCTACAAGTCCGCCGACATCGCCCGCGCACTCGGCATCCCCGACCGCCCCGAGGACGACCGGCACACCGCCCTATCCGACGCCGCCTGGGCCCGCGACCAGTACGACGCGATCTACGATGACCCGGCTCCGGCGCCCCTCGCCGACCGCGCCACCGCGTGGGAACTCGGCCACCTGGCCGCCCTTACCGGCGTCGAAGCCCACCGCAACCCCTACCACCGGCTGGCCACCCGATGACCCGACCCGCCCCCTACCCCCTGCTGGCCGCGGCCCGCGACGAGGTCGAACAGCTGGCCGGCTACCGGCAGGGCCCAACGATGGGCCCTGCGCTGCTGATCGCCCGGTCAGTGCTGGCGGTCGCCGAGGCCCTGCACCGGCTCGCCGACGCCCAGGAAGGAATCCGCCGATGACCCGCACCCGCGAGCCGCTGGCCATCAACCTGAACGTCGTCGATGTCCTCACCCGCGCCGGTGCCCAGATCCTCACCATGTCCCAGCACGGACCCGCCGGCGTCCTGTGGGGACTGGCCCACCGCGACCGCCGCGGGTCACTGATCGTCAGCCAGGCAACCGCCGAAGGCGTCGAATGGATGCACGCCTCGATCGCCTTCGACAGCATGCCGACCTACGACGACCTGCATCTGCTGCACCGCGCTGTGTACGGCCGAAAACGGTTCGCCTACCAGGTGTTCGCCCCAGCCGCGGAACACGTCAACTACCACGAGCACGCCCTCCACCTGTGGGGGCGAGCGGACGGCGAACCCGTCCTACCGCGCTTCGGCCAGCGCGGAATGGTGTGACGACCCGGATGAGCCCCCGCATCCTGACCGACCACGAGCGGCGAACACTCGAGCGTGAGTTCCTGACCGACGACCTCGGCAGGGAAGTCACGGTCGATGGACGGGTGACCCGCCGACCTCGCCGCGCTCCGGAATCCGACGTCACCAAGATCACCCGGCAGCTGACCCGCACGCTGTACGGGCTGCGGAACAACCGCACCGACCCAATCGTCGAGGCCGTCGTCGCCGCAGTCGTCACCACCCTCGACGGTCTCGTGATCAGCTGGGGACGTCGGAACTCGCCGATCCCACCGTTGACCGTCGACGGGATCCGGGCGGCGGCACGGATCGTCGCCGACGCCGCCGAACGCGTCGGCCTGACCATGCCCACCTCGCCGCGCCTGGACCAACCCGCCGGCGGATGGCCCTACCCGCCCAGCACGCCCGCCGACCTCGACCCCGACGAAGACGACCCGACCGGCGACGACCTCAACGAGCCCGGGCCGACCACCGTCGAGGGGTACCTGTTCGATCCACCCGGAGGCACACGGTGACCGACGACGTCGATGACACCGCCGACTGGCTCGGCGACCGCCAACCCCCGCAGCTGAGCCCATGGGCGCCGCCCGCCACGAACTCCCGCACCGTCACCAGCGCCTGCCCGACCTGCGGAACGATCACCGCACGCGACACCTACGACATCGGCGACGGACCCGAACTGTCCTGCGACGTCTGCGAATGGTGCTGGGGCGCCGACGGGCAACCCCTCACCCCGATCGGACCCGGCAGTAGCCGCGTGTGGTGCGTCGACTGCCAACACACCCACGTCGGACCAGCGCTCGGCGGCATCTGCATCGGATGCCCCTGCCCCAACCGGCCGGGAACCGCACCTGCCCAGACCGACCCCGCAGCAGGTCCAGGACGATGACCTGGCCCGCGCTGGCCGGCGGCGTCACCGTGTTCCTCACCGGATCGCTGCACCCGCAAGGCAGCAAACGTGCCGTGACCCACCCGATCACCGGCCGGCCGATCGTGGTCGACGACTCGGACGAAACCCGCCGAGCCCGGGACGACCTGCAATGGCGGCTACGCGCCAAGGTCGGCCCCGGCATCCGCTGGCCCCGGCCGACCGCCGTGACCGTGCTCGCCCTTCACATCCGCCCCCGCATCAGCAGCGAACCCCACGCCACCCGAGCGCACACCCGCAAACCCGACCTCGACAAGCTGACCCGCGCCCTGTTCGACGCCCTGTCCGGCGTCCTCATGGACGACGACGCCCAGGTCGACACCCTTCACACCCGCAAACGCACCGCCGAACCAGGCGAACCAGCCGGGGTGCTGCTGCGCGCCTACCCGACATTCCTCACCCCCGACACCCGGGCGCCCGAGGCCGCTCACATCGTCGCAGTTCTCGACTGGGCAGGAGCCACCCCATGACCCCCAACCAACCCGACACACCACCCGACGCCGAACCGGGTGAAGTCCTGATCGCCTCGTTCACCGACCCGCTTCCCGACGAAACCGCGTCGGATGGCCAACTCACCGCATGGATGGGCACCGACGCCGTGAAATGGGCCCGCGCGTTCGGCCGGATGATGGAATCCCTGCCCGATGACCAGGATCCCGACCAGTTCGGCGCCGCCCTCATCGGCTGGTTCGCCGCCGCGATCGAGGCAGGCCGCGACGCCGGCCGCAGCGACATCGCCGCCGCGATCGACCTCGTCCGCACCATGGACGCCCTCGGCCTGAAAGTCACCAGCGACCTCGGCGCCGCCCACAAGGCACTCGTCGCCCTCACCGACGGGCAGAAGCGGGTCGTGATCGTCCACCGCACCGTCGACGCCGACAAGCTGGCCGCCGAGATCGTCGACCGGATCACCGTCCGGCAGGCCCAGCCGTGACCGCCCTCGCCCTGTTCGACCAGGCCCGCCCTGTCGCTGTCACCTCCCGCGTCGAGCCCCCGTTCACCGGCCATGCCCTCGGCATCGCCGTCGACGACCTGCCCCGCGGCACCAAGGTCCTGGTCGCCCGGGACGACGCCCGGACCGCCGCCTGGTACCGGCTGCCGTTCGTCACCTGGACCACCTGATGACCATGCGCCCGCACGTCGACCCCGACCTCGAACTGGGAAGGAACCGACCCATGTACCACGAGAACGAGCCCGCCGTAGGCCAGGCCGATCGCCCCGACACCTTGCCGACGACCCTCGGTTGGCTAGCGGAGGAGTCCCAAGCCCTCGGCAAGTTCGTCGACGCGCTGACCAGCCGCCTCGAACCCGTGCTACGCCCGGCCGACCCCCGCGCCCTCGACGGGACCAGGAACGTCCCGGAGCACATGGCCCCGCTGCAACAACAGGTCGTCAGCCTGATCGACCACCTACGCGACCTCACCGCCCACGTCCGTGACCTCAACGAGCGGGTCGCCCTCTGATGCCCGAGATCCGCATCACCGGAACCGGCGTCGGCCGCGGACTGTCCATCGGGCAGCGGGCAGGCCAGGACCGTCGGCTCGACGAACTCATCGCTCGGGCGGAACGGACCGGTGACCACATCTGGTGCGCGATGGTCGCCTACCACATCACCGACCCGGACGCCCCCAACCAGAACCTCGACACCGAGAACCTGATCGGCTGGCCCGGCGTCGGCTGCTACCGGTGCGAACAGCCCTACGCTCGCCGGCTCCGGCATCGCCGCTGCCCCGGCGACCCGAAGGCCGAACGATGACGACCCGCGACCGGTCGACCTCCCGGACGGGTGACCTGGCCAGCCTGCACTGGCACCTGCACACGATCGATGAGACCCGCAGCGGTGACACCCCATCCGCTCGCCGGACCTGGGTCCACCGACGGTATGTCCTGACCCTGCGCCGCGGCGAGGACGGCCGCGAACGGTTCGACGGACACCTCGAGGTGATCCTCCGACGCCCGGCCCGGCAGTGGCTGAACGCCCGATTCCACGTCGGCAACAGGGGATCCGAAACCCCGTGGGACGGGCACCTGCTGATCCTCGGGTCCGGCGTCTTCTGGGGACTCGGCCGCGGCGGGCGGCTCGCCGACCGGATCAGCCGATGCCGCGATCACCGGTACAGCGGCCGGGACCTGGCCGTCCGCCTCGACGGCGGCGACCTGTGGCTATCCGTCTGGGTGCACCCCGACCAGTGGACCAAGGGCGAGTTCGCCCTCTGGCGATCCGCCCGGGTCCCGCTCAACCCGGCCGAATGGATCCGCGGCCGCCGCCAGTACTTCTACGACACCCTCGCCGAAACCCAAGCCCTGATCCCGCTGCCCGAGGGCAACCACGCGGTCCGCCTGAAATTGCAGCGGATGACGTCCGGCCGGATCAAGGGCGGCCCCCGCCGGCCCGAAGGCCTCACCGTGCAGTGGACCACCACGACCGACGGGATCCCCACCGAACCCGACCACGGATGGAAAGGCGGCAACACCTACGGCGCCTCCGTCGACGTCACCACCGCCGACCCGCAACAGTGGCCGACCGAAGCCGCCTACCGGATCGCCGGCTGGGTCATGACCGAACGCGGACGCAGCGGCTACCGACGCACCCCCGCGAGCACCCCATGACCGACCTGTTCGCGCCGCCGGCCCCCGATCCCGACGTGCCGTGTTGCATGGCCGCCGTCGTCAGCAACGGCGACCGGTGCGCCTGCTGGGAACCGATCCGCGTGGACCTCGACGACTTGCACCAGGTCGACGTCGACCAGCTGGTCGCCCAGGTCCGCGACGACCCGCCGTCAACCCGCCGGTGCGAAGGCCCGCCGGCGATCCGGCCCACCACCATGTGCGGCGACTGCGCCTACCGACCCGGCTCCCCCGAACGGCAGGCCGCTGACGGCGACCCCCCCGACTACGGCCCGGCCGAACGGTTTTACTGCCATGCCGGGATGCCCTCCGTCATCGCCTGGTGGCACCCACCGACCCGCACCGTCAGCCGTGTTGAGGTCCGCGCCCACTACGCCCCCGAAATGGTCGCGGACCGGGCATGGCGACATGACGGCCGCCCCGGCATCCTGTGCGCCGGCTGGGCAGCGCACAACCGCCTGCCCCGCCCGCCGCGGCGTGACCTCGATGCCTCGAGGTCACCGGCATGACCGCGCCCCGACTTGTGATGATCGAATCCCCGTACGCCGGCGACGTCGACCGGAATGTCGACTACGCCCGACGCTGCATCCTCGACCTTGACCGGGGCGAAGCCCCGTTCGCGATGCACCTGCACTACCCGCAGGTCCTCGACGACCGGGATCCCCTCCACCGGGCAACCGGCATCCGCGCCGGCCTTGCATGGCTGGAGCGCGCCGACCTGGTCGCCCTCTACATCGACCGCGGCGAATCCCCCGGGATGCGGCAGGCCCTGACCCGCGCCGCGGTCGCCGACATCCCGGTCGAGTTCCGCAGCCTGCAAGGCACCCGCCTTGAACGACCGGGCGCCCGATGACCGCGCCCCCCGTGCCCTACTTCGGCGGCAAGCAGCAGATCGCCGCCCGCCTCGTCGGCATGCTTCCGCCGCACCACCACTACGTCGAGCCGTTCGCCGGCGGGTTGAGCGTCCTGCTGGCGAAACGGCGGAGCCGCTGCGAGACGGTGAACGATCTCGACGGCGAACTCATGACGTGGTGGCGGATGCTCCGCGACCAACCGGACGAATTGGCCCGCGCCTGCGCCCTCACGCCCCACTCGCGGGCCGAGTACCTGGCCGCCGCCGACCGGCCGGCCGACCTCGACGACATCGAGATCGCTCGTCGGGTGTGGGTGCGCCTGACCCAAGGCCGCGGCATGGGACTGCGTCACGGCGGGTGGCGCCACCACATCGACCCCAACGGCACCGGCTCCGCGATGCCGGTCTACCTGCGCGGGTACGTCGCCCGGATGGCCCCTGCCGCCGCCCGCCTCGCGGGCGTCAGCCTCGAGTCCCGGCCCGCCCTTGACCTGATCAGCAGCTACAACCACCCCGACGTCCTGTTCTACGTCGACCCGCCCTACGTCCAAGACACCCGATCCGGTGGCAGCCGCTACCGGTACGAGATGACCGACGCCGATCACGTCGACCTGCTCGCCACTCTGCGCGCCACGGCCGCGGCCGTCGTGCTGTCCGGCTACGCGACCGACCTGTACGACTCGACCCTGGCCGACTGGCATCGGGTCGAGATCGCCGCCGGCACAGGGCAGGGATCCATCTGGAAGGACCGCACAGAGGTGGTGTGGAGCAACCGCCCCCTCCACACCACCTCTGCCCTGTTCGAGGTCCGCCGGTGACCGCCAACCTGCACTACAGCGGCGACCGCGCCCAACTCTGGGAAGGCGACGCCCTGGCCGTGCTCGCCGACCTCGGCGGTGCCACCGTCGACGCCGTCGTGACCGACCCGCCCTACTCGTCCGGCGGCATGGTCCGCGGCGACCGAGCGCAGACGACCAAAAGCAAGTACGTCGGCAGCGAACAGGTCCGCAACGGCACCGGCGGCGGGGCACTACTCAACTTCGTCGGCGACAACCGCAACCAACGCGCGTACGCCTACTGGTGCGCCCTACGGATGGCCGAGGCCCTCCGGGCCACCAAGCCCGGCGGATACCTACTCGTGTTCACCGACTGGCGGCAGCTGCCCAGTACCGCCGACGCAGCCCAAGCCGGCGGCTGGGTCTGGCGAGGCATCATCCCCTGGGTCAAGACCGCGGCCCGTCCACAGTCCGGTCGGCCAACGAACATCGCCGAGTACGTCCTCTGGTGCAGCAACGGCCCGATCCCAGTCGACTACAGCCGGCCAGTGCTGCCTGGGTTCCATGAAGTAGCCGCCCCCCGAACCCGCGTCCACATCACCCAGAAACCGGTCGAGCTCATGCGTCGACTCGTCGAAATCGCGCCACCCGCCGGGACGATCCGCGACCCGTTCATGGGATCAGGCACCACGGGCGTCGCCGCGATGATCACCGGCCGCCGGTTCATCGGCGCCGAGATCGTCCACCACAACATGCGAGTCGCCGAGCGGCGCATCCGCATGGCCGCCGACATCGCCTACACCCCCGCCGACCAGCCCGGCCTGTTCGCCGACCTCGACGACATCCCCATCGGTGCACCATGACCGCCGGCCCCGCGCCGTTCCCCGGCTACACCGCGATCACCGACGTCGAGCACGCCGCCCGCCTCGTTATCAGCGACGTCCGGGACCACGACCCCCACACCAACCTCGAGGTCCTGACCATGGCCTGCCAGCACGAACCGACCCGGATGGCGCAAGTCCTCATGTGCCTCGCCGCATGGGTCGGCGACGACGTGCTACCCCGCGACCTGGACTACCGCGCAACCGTGACCGCCCTCGGCAACCCGCACGTCGAGATCCCGGACAGGAGACCTGCATGCCGACCGACGACGTGACGACCACCGAGGTGTCCCGGGTCCTTGCCCTGCTCAACCGCCAAGAGCAAGAGATCAAGACCCTCGCCGGCCCCCTACCAGCCGGGAGACTCGCCGAGCGGATCGAGATAGCGCTGCAGGGAGTCGTTGACGCGATCCACGACGCCCACCTGCTGATCAGCACCCACCCCGGTCCGGACGGATGACATGGACGATCGGGTCACTGTTCACCGGCACCGGCGCCCTCGACCGGGCAGTCACGGCCGCCCTCGCCGAGATCCTCGGCACCGACGAACCGCCCCTGCTCGCCTGGGTCGCAGACCCCGGCCCCGGACCATCCCGGCTGCTCGCCCATCACTTGCCCGGCGTGCCGAACCTGGGCGACATCACCGCGATCGACTGGACGCGGGTCCCGCCCGTCGACGTGCTCACCGGCGGGTTCCCCTGCCAGGACGTCTCGGCCGCCGGCCGGCGTGCCGGTCTGCGGCCGGGCACCCGCACCGGCCTGTGGCAGGTGATGGCCCGAGCCGTCGACATCCTCCGGCCCCGCCTCGTCGTGGCCGAGAACGTGAGAGGACTCCTCAGTGCCGACGCCCATAGCGAACTGGAACCCTGCCCGTGGTGTGTGGGAGACGGCGAACGTGTCCCTCTGCGGGCACTCGGAAGTGTTCTCGGAGACCTGGCCGACCTCGGGTACGACGCGGCATGGCACGGCCTACCCGCCTCCGACATCGGCGCCCCACACGGACGATTCCGCGTGTTCATCCTCGCCTGGCCTGCTCCCGACGCTCCGCGCGACCGACGGAACCAAGGGCGGCCCGAACCAGCGCGGATCCTCCGGTGACCTGATGCTTCCGTCCGCCGTCGCGCAGCTGCTGCCGACGCCGACCGCCGAGCCGTACGGCAGCAACCAGTCACCCAGCCCGGGCGCAGCCGTCCGCCCCAGCCTCGACACTCTCGTCGCGCTGCTCCCGACTCCGGTCACCACCGACGCCGTGGGCGCACGAAACTGCACCGCGAACCGCCGGCCGGGTGCGGCCGCGTCGACCGGCACCACCCTCACGGACGCACTGCACCTGCTGCTGCCCACGCCGGATACCACCCACGGCCGGCGCACCACCAGGACGGCGCCGCTGCTGCCCGGTGTCGTCGACGCGCTACTGCCCACACCCGAGGCGAAGAACGCCGCCGCCCGGCAGGACTACGCCCGCGCCGCCCGGCAGGACTACGCCCGCGCCGACCGACCGGGATCCGGTGGCCCCGACCTCGTCACTGCCGTCGCGCTGCTGCCGACCCCATCCGCCGGTGACGGCGATCGGAACCGTCGCGCCACCGCGGGCGCGACACCGGACGGATGGCGGCAGATCGGCCTGGCTGATGCCCTGCTGCCCACCCCGACCGCGGCCGCGGCAGCCGCCGGCCACGCCGCCGCCAGAGGGGGCGCCCGCGCCGGCGAGCTGCTGCTCGGCGGCGTTGCCCGAGCCGCAGCAACTGAGAACGGGGTCGACTGGAGGCAGTACACCGCCGCTGTCCGACGGTGGGAGGCCCTGACCCGGCCCGCGCCGGTCCCGTGGGAACGAGGACCGAGGGGCGGTCTGCGCCTGACCCCGGCCCTGCCCGAGTGGATGATGGACTACCCGCAGGGCTGGGTGACCGACGTCCCCGGCCTGGCCCGCACCGAGCAGCTTCGGCTGCTGGGCAACGGCGTCGTCCACAGCCAGGCCGTCGCCGCCCTACACGTCCTGCTGCCGATCTGGCAGCACGCCATCGAGGACGCCTCATGTTCGGCGGGTTGATCGACGACGGGCCCTACCCGGCCTTCGCGACCGTGGTCTACCTGCCGGGTGACGAGCCGGCCGACCGCGGCCTGTTCGCCGAGCCCGTCCGCCTCGAGGACCCGGCCCCGGCCAACACCCGGGAGAGCGTTGGGGTCGACGCCCGCCGCACCCAGCGGCAGCGTGCCCTGATCGCCAAGGGCGAGCATCCGCTGACCAGGTTGCCGCTGCACCCGCAGGCGCCGGCCGACACCGGCCCCCAGGTCCGCCGGCCGCAGCCGTTCACCTGCGGCACCTGCACGCACCTACTCGACCTCGACTACCACAACCGCCGCTACCTCAAGTGCGAGATCGCCGGCGACACCCACTGCGCCGCGTCCGACTGCCGCCGCTGGTGGCCGGCCTGCCGCCAGTACGAGCCCCGCCCCGACGACAAGGAGATCTGACAATGGACGACGAGCCTCAGCCGCCCGCGCTGGCCGAACGTCTCGCCAAGATCCACTACGACACTCGGCGATCGCAGGTCGGACAGGCGATGGGGACTGACTGGGGTGACCTCGCCGCCGACGTGAAACGCAGATACGTGCATGCCATGAGCGCGGTCGTAGCCGAACTGCCTGGTCATGCAGGGCCCGAGCTTGCCCAGCAGATCGAGATCACGCACGAGCGCCGGTTCGTCGTCATCGACGGGCAGCCGTTCCCCTGGTTCCTGGCCGACGAGCCGGTCCTGGTCGAGGTCCACCCGCGGCAGCGGCTGCCCGTCGTGGTGCTGCGGGTGCTGGCCGATGCGGTCACCGTCAGCACGATCGGCTGGGACCACACCGCGACCCTGACCGTCCGCGACGCCGCCGGCGCCCTGGTCGGCGAGCGGCGGGTGGGCAGCAACCGGTGACGCTCGACGGGTGGGTGCTGATCCTCGTGGTCGGATGGGTGGTGCTGCTCGCCGCCCTCGTCCTCACGTTCGCCCTGCTCGGCCGGCCGAGTCGGGACGTGCGGCTCGCCGAGGACCTGGCCGACGAGGCCGAGCAGGAGCCGGCGCGGTGACCCGCCAGCGGATCATCACCCTCGCCGCCGCGCTGCTGCTCGCGCTGGCCGGCGTCGCCTGCGCGGTCATGGCCGACCAGCTGGCCCGGGCCCGCACCGAGATCCAGGACCTGCAGACCCAGCTGCAACACGCCTGCGCCGGCACCATCGCGACCCTCGACCTCACGGACTGGGTGCAGGTCTGCCGCACCGTGCACATCGAGGACCTGGACCGGTGACCCCACGCCTCGACCGCCGCCGGCTGGACATCACCCCGGCGCTGGTGGCGTTCGCCGTCGCCCTCGGCCCGCCGAGGCGCGCCGCTCAGATCGCCCAGGACGCGCCGACCCCACCGGTCGGGCGTCCTCACCCTGCCCGGTCCACGTTCGCCCAGCACTGCCCCGGCTGCCGCGTCCCCGGGTGCCCCGGCATCAAGCCGCCCCCCGCCACGCTGCCAACCCCCCGCCCGCACGGAGCATCCCCCGCCCCAACACCGAGCAGTGCCCCCCGCTCACCAGTGACCGCCCCCCTGCCCGCGCAGCCCGGGCCCCGTCCTGCCGCCCCACCCCGCCCCGTCCTGCCGCCTCCCCCGCCGATCACCCCGCCAGCCCAGCCACCGCCGACACCCAGCGCAGACCAAGTCACCAGCCGACATGTCCCCGACTGTCCCCGCCTGCCCGCCGCACCCGGCGTACCCGCCCTGGCCTCGGCCCGCTGACACGGGAGGACGATCCGATGCCAGGAGGATGGACCGACTCGACCCGCGTCATGCCGCCGGGCTGGCCCGCCATCCGCGCCGCAGTGCTGGCCCGGGACGGATACCAGTGCGTCGCCCGCCTGAAGACCGGCGCCCGCTGCCCGGCCCGAGCGACCGACGTCGACCACATCGGAGACCGGCACGACCACCACCCCGACAACCTCCGCTCCCTGTGCGGGTGGCACCACGCCCAACGCACGAGCCAGCAAGCAAACGCTGCGAAGAAGATGAAGAGGCAGGCAAACAGGCAGCGGCCGCACCCAGGGCTGAGCCCGGAGCCCCGCCCGCAGGCGGCCGACGGGCCGGCCGCCAGACCCGGGGGGGACCCCCCCTCCCCCCGGGTCTGGCCACCGGGAAGGTGCTGCGTCTGACTAAACGTGCTGACCCCTCATATCCCCCGTGACCTGCGACAACTACGCGCTGTAGCCGCCAACTGCTCCCGGAACGCCCCAGGAACAGAAGGGAACGCGCTACCGTCCGACCAGGGCAAACACCCGACCCGCGAAGGAGTGGACCAGTGCCCAGACACCGCCGCGCCGGCCTCAAGCTGAGGGACGAGTTCGCGAAGATGCTGCCCGCCGGCGCCGCCTGGTCCGCGTCCGAACGGCAGGCCATGGCCACCGCCGAACGCCTCGCCGACGAGATCGAGGTCATGCAGCGCTCGATCGAGGTTGAGGGCGTGCTGGTCGACACCGACCGCGGCGGCCGGAAGAAGAACCCCGCCCTCGGCGCCATCCAAGGCCACCGCGCCATGCTCGTCGACCTGGTCCACAAGATCGAACGCGGCCACTTCGCCCCCGCCTCGGCCGGCCGGTCCGCCGCGAAGAGTCACGCCGCGTCGCGACGCTGGTCCAGCAAACGCGACGCCGAGCAGGACGCCCAACAGCAACGCACCCGCGCAGCCGGCCGCTACGACCACCTGCGCGCCGTCCCTGACGACGCCCCGACTGAGGAACCCGCGCCGTGACCAGCTACCTCGTGCTGCCGTGGCGGACCGGCCGGAAGGTCGGCCGCACCATCTACGCCCATCGCGCCACCGAACCCTCGGATGAGGATCCGCTGATCGGCGTGATGGACACCCCCGAGCTCGCCGCCGACATCGTCAAGCGCCACAACGAAGTGTTCGGCGGCGACACCGGCATCGTGGATCTGCTGAACGCGCTGCGACCGGTCGCCGAAAAGCTGCGCGCCGGCGTCCCGCGGCCGAGCTACGGCCAGACCCCGCCGGAATACATGCGCAGTGAGGGCATTCACCGCCTGGCCGACGCCCTCGACCAGGTCGCCGATGACTCGCGAAAGCCTGCCTTATGAGCACGCCCGACGATGCCGTGCGCGGGTCCGAGGTCGCCCGGATAACCATCGTCAAGGCGTTCGACGACGCCGCCGAGGGTGGCGAGGCGATCACGACGACCTACAGCGACCATCTGAGCCTGGTCGACGCGCTCGGGATGCTCGCGTTCGCGCAGGCGACGACCGTGCGGACCTACCTCGACGAGGACGAGGACTGAGCTGTGCCGTGGCGGCCACGGTTCCCGGGCGACTGGCCAACCCTGGGCTATCAGATCGCCGACCGGATGACCGAGTGCCTGGCGATGCCGGACCGGCTGGATTACGAGCCGTACACGCTGACCGACGAGATGGTCCGGTTCATCGCCGAGTTCTACCGCCTCGACCCGGGCACCGGCCGGCGCAGGTACCGCCGCGGGATGCTCGGCCGCGGCCGCGGCTGGGGCAAGTCGCCGATCGGCGCCGGCCTGGCCTGCGCCGAAGCCCTGTTCGACGTCGTCCCGGACGGGTGGGACTCCGACGGGCAGCCCGTCGGCCGGCCCTGGTCGAGCATCGGCAACGTGCTGGTCCAGATCGCGGCCGTGTCCGTCGACCAGGTCGAACGGAACACCTGGGCGCCGCTGCTGGAAATGCTGCGCCTCGGGCCGGCCGTGTACGACTACCCCGGCCTGGACCCGATGGACACCTACGTGCAGCTACCCGGCGGGTACGCCGACACGATCGAGCAGATGACGAGCTCGCCCAGCACGGCGAAGGGCAACCGTCCCCGGTTCGTCGTCTGCGACCAGGTCGAGGAGTGGACCCGGCAGAACGGCGGGAAGAAGCTCGCGAAGACCATCGCGCTGAACCTGGCCAAGACCGACGGCAGCCGCCTCGACCTGGCCAACGCCTACACCCGCGGCATCGACAGCGTCGCCGAGGACAACGCCAAATTTGCCGCGGCGATCGCCGAGGGACGCACACGCAACTCCGGTCTGCTGGTCGACCACCGGCAGGCCGACTCCACCACCCTCGACATGAGCAGCCGCGAGTCCCTGCTGGTCGCGCTCGAGCAGGCATACGGCGACAGTCTGGACACACGGGGCGGGTGGATCAGCAGCGAGCGGATGATCGCCGAGGCATGGGACCTGGGCAACGACCCCGAGGACTACCAGCGGGACGTCTTGAACATCATCGGCGAGGCCGGCGACGCCTGGATCACCGACGCCGAATGGTCCGGCAAGGTCGACGCCACCAAGGTGATCGCCGACCGGGACACGATTGTTATCGGGTTCGACGGGTCCCGGCAGCGGGCCCGCGGTGTCACCGACGCGACCGCGCTGATCGGCTGCCGCGTCGTCGACGGGCACCTGTTCGTCCTCGGAGTGTGGGAACAGCCCGACGGGCCGGCCGGCCAGGGATGGCGGGTGCCCGTGCACCTGGTCAACGCCGAGGTCGACGCCGCGTTCTCCCGGTACAACGTCGTCGGCATGTACGCCGACCCGGCCAAGTGGGAGTCCTACATCGCGAAGTGGGAGGCCGGCTACGGCAGCCGGCTCAACGTCAAGGCCAGCCGGACGAACCCGATCGAATGGTGGATGACGGGCGGCCGGTCCGGCTACATCGTCCGCGCCACCCGGCAGCTGCACGAGGCCATCACCGACCCGCAGGAGCAGATGAGCCACGACGGGCACCCGGCCCTGCACCGGCACATCCTCAACGCCCGCCGCCGGCACACACAATCCGGCGTGCAGATCATGAAGGAATCCCCCGAGTCACCCCGCAAGATCGACGCCGCCGTCGCCGCGATCCTGGCCTGGCAATGCCGCCTCGACGCCCTCGGCCAAGGCCTCGGCGCCGAGCAGCGCGCCGGCCGCCGCCACGTCACCCGTAGCCGATGACCGGATCAGTCTAATCACGACTTGACTTGACTGTCTAGTCTCGACTAGACTACAGTCATGACGAAGCGCCGGGACATCGTGAGCCGTATCGCGAAAGCCGCTAAGGCAGCAGGCATCTCGTGGTACGTCCATCACGAGGGCGGCAACCACACCGTCTACAGCCTGGACGGACTGATGATCCCGATCGCCCGGCATACCGAGATCGGCGAGGGACTGACCCAAGCCATCTACAAGGAATGCGAGCCGCGGCTCGGGAAGGGATGGTGGCGGAAGTGACCACGTACCACGCCCGCGTTGAGCGGGACGGCAAGGTCTGGCTGGTCCGGGTGGCGGAGATCGACCGCGCCACCCAGGCCCGACACCTGCGGGAACTGGACGAGATGACCCGGGACCTGATCAACGTCATGAGCGAGGCCGGTGGTGGTGAGGTCGACGTCGAGTACGAGTTCGTGCTCCCGGAGGAAACACGCCGGGCACTCGAGCACATGGCCCAGGCCCAGGAACGCGCTGACGCCGCAGCTCGGGAGGCCGCAGCGGACCATGCCGCCGCCGCGGCCAGTCTCCATGCCGTCGGGGTGCCGCTCCGCGACATCGGTCGCGTGCTGGGCGTCTCCCACCAGCGCGCCCACCAGTTGGTCCAATCAACGAAGCCTGTCGGACTGGGTCGCTAGGATCGCGCCGCGCGGCCACCACCGTCCTGGCCAGCTGGCGCGAACCCACACGGCACGCCCCAGTTTCTGGTCATGGCGACTACAAACCGTCAACAATGGGTGTCATGCCGAGCCCGACGCCCGACGAGTGGCGGATCCGCCTGACCGACCTGCTTGCCGAGCGGCTGCTCCGGATCGCGCCGTTGCGCGCCCGGCTGGACAGCAGCGGCCCGCTCCCCGAGGGCGCCGAGGGTCTGCGGGAGGCCTACCGGACGTTTCAGCGGCGCGCCCGGACGAACTTCGCTGAGCTCGTGGTCAACGCGACCGCCGACCGGATGCACCCGTCAAGTCTGCTGGTCGCCGGCGGCGGCACATCCGACGACGACCAGGCCCGCGGCGTGTGGGACGAGAACCGGATGGACCTGGTCGCGCCGGACACCTACCGGGACATGCTCGGCGTCGGACTCGGCTACCAGATGGTTACCCGCTCCGCGCGGTCCGGGCGGGCCGTCATCACCCGGGAGAAACCCGAGGTGTGCATCACCTGGCCGGACCCGGCGCGGCCGACCGTGGCCATGGCCGGTCTGACGATCCGGTACGACCCCCTGTCCGGGATCGACCGGACGGTCCTGTTCCTGCCCGAGGACGAGCCCGGCGCCGGCGGCGACCTGTACAGCTGGACCCGCCCGCACGCGCAGACGAACGAGCACCTGCCGTTGGCCGGGTCCGGCGGGTCCGGGACCTGGGTGCCCGAGCGCACCGCCGAGTCCTACCCGTGGGTGCCGATCGTGCCGTTCGAAAACGCCGACGCCGTAGGCGAGTTCGAACGGCACACCGACGTCCTTGACCGGATCAACTACGTCGTGCTGCAGCGGCTGGTCATCATCGCGATGCAGGCGTACCGGCAGCGCGCCACCAAGGGCGACCTGCCCGAGACCGACGAGGCCGGCAACGTGATCGACTACGCCGAGTTGTTCCGGCCGGGCCCGGGCGCCTTGTGGCACCTGCCGCCCGGCGTCGAATTGTGGGAGTCGCAGGTCACCGACGTCAGCGGAATCCTGGCCGCCGCGAAAGACGACATCCGGGACTTGTCGGCGGTCACCCGGACGCCGCTGGCGTCGCTGCTGCCGGACGGCGGGAACCAGTCCGCCGAGGGCGCGGTGTTCGCCCGGGAGGGGCTGATCTTCAAGGTCGGTGACCGGATCGCCCGGGCCCAGGCCGCCCAGCAACAGGTCATGTCGTTCGCCCTGGCCGTCGAGGCCGACGCCCTGGACGCCGCCCTCCCGCGGGTGATCGTGGACTTCGCCCCGCCCGAGCGGGTGTCCCTGGCCGAGCGGGCCGACGCCAGCAGCAAGGCCACCGACATCCCCTGGCGCACCCGTATGTCGTCGATCTGGGGATTCGACGGCGACACGATCGACCGCATGGAAGCCGAGCGAGCGCAGGACGCCCTCGTCGCGTCCCTGGCCCTGCCCGCCGCCGCCGCGCCCGAAGCGGCGCCGGCCCAGGCCGAGCCGGCCCAGGCCGGCGCCGTCGCGTAACCGATGACCCCGAACCTGGCCGCCGCGCAGGCCCAGGCCTACGACGCCCAGGTCGCCGCGATCCGGGACCGGGTCGTCGAGATCGTCAGCCGATCGTTCGCCGGCCTCGGGTCCTGGCGGAGCGAGGACATCAACGGGTGGATCGCCCGGATCCTGCCCACCGTGCTGGCCGGGCAGCGGACGACCGCCCTGGCGACCGACGCCCTGCTGACCCGCGCGGCCGGCGCCCGACCGACCGGGCTGAACCTCGACGACATCGTCGGGCAGGCCGTCCGCGGCATCGACCCGCGGCTGGTGTACCGCCGGGCCGGTGAGACCGTGTGGACCGCGCTGGCCCAGCAACGCACCCTGACCGAGGCCGTCACCCTGGGCCGGCAGCGCGCCGAGGCGATCACCGCTCTCGACCTGCAACGGGTCAAGACCGGGGCCGCCCGAGTAAGCAGCATGGCCCGCGGCGTCACCTACTACCGGCGCCGGTTGACCGGCCGGGAGAACTGCGCTCTGTGCATGATCGCCAGCACGCAGCGATACAAAGTGGGCGACCTGCTGCCCATCCACGGCGGATGTGACTGCGCCGTGGAGGAACTGCGCGCCGACGAGATGCCACCGCAGGTCCTCGACCCGGACCTGCTGGCCGCGACCCACGACTTCGCCGCCCTGCACCTGCCGGGCGGCGTCGATGATTCGGCGCGGGACTACCGACGGCTGATCGTGGTCAACGACCACGGCGAACTCGGACCGATGCTCGGCCACTCCGGGCAGACGTTCACCGGCCCGGGTGACCTGACCCTCACCGGCACCAAGACGTCGCCGGCGAAGGCACCCAAGAGCGACCCGTGGACCGAACTGTCCGACGACCAGCTGGCCGAGCGGTACCAGACGGCGATCGACCTCGACGACACCGCCGCGATGGACGCGATCGAGACCGAGCTCGACCGCCGCGACAAGGTCGCTGCCCGCAAGGACCGCAAAGCGCGAACCGACCGGGCCCTGCGCGAGCGGAGACTGACCGAGCAGGCCAACAAGATCACCGCCCTGATCGGCGACGGGTGGGACCCCTACGAGGCCGTTGAGCAGATCACCGGCCGGACCGTCGTCGCCCAGCGCCGCGCCGAGGTCCTCGCCGACCTCCGCGCGAACGGGTACGACGCCAGATCGTTCGACCAGGCCACCGCCCGCGCATTCACCGACCACGCCCGCGAGCTCTACCGGCAGGCCGAGGACGCCACGAACGGCTACCTGCTCAACCGGGACGGCCGCGCCAGAGGCATCGACCCCGCCAGTCTGTTCACCGGCTCGGACAGCCGAGCCCGCCGCTACGCCAGCGACGAACTGCGACAATGGTGGGACGAACACGGCCGGATCACCCTGGACGACTGGCGCGACCAGCTGCTCACCGGCGGCGCGAGCCGCAAGGAATGGAGCGGGTACTACACGCAATGACGACCGAGCCCACCGAAGGATTGTCGGCCGCGCAGCAGCACGGCCGATACCTGCTCGCCCTGACCGACGCCGCCGACGGCGACCCCGCCGATCTCGACAAGATCGCACCCGCCGGCACCCTGCCGCCCGCATTGCAGCAGATGGCGCAGGGAGCGGCCCGCGCCGACCTGGCCGCCGGCCGGCCGGGCGACACGCCGCAGCGGCGTCGCTGGACCACCGACCCCGAATCCGTCACCCGCCGCCGGCTGGCCGCCGCCTACTGGGCCGAGGTCGACCGCCTCGGCGCCACCCGCTGACGAGATGCCGAACAGGGCTGACCAGGCCGTCCGGCTGGTCCGCTCCGTCCTGCCGATGGTCGCCGCGCTCATCCTGATCGTCTGGGGCCTGATCGACGGCAACATCGCCTTGGTCACCCTCGGCGCCGGCGCGCTCGGCGTGCCCGCCACCCTCGACGCCGTCTCCGGACGACCCAACCAACGACAATCGCCGCCGCCGGGCGATAGGACCGAGGACCCGCCGTGATGACCAAGCTGGACCGTGCCCTGCTGACCATCAGCTATCTACTGTTGGTCGGTGTCTTGGCCTGGACCACCTGGTACTTCACCGACCGGATCCGAGATAGCCAGAACCAGCGGTGTGCCGCCGATCTGATCGCCGCCGATCTGCAGCTTGAGCTGGCCGATTACACCCTCGCGACGCTCAACGCGCCGCCACCGGACGAGTCCGAGGCCGCCGCCCGGGACCACGCCGCCCAGCTGCGCGCCGAACTCGCCCGCACCTGCGCCACCGTCAGCTGACCTCCTCGGCCGCCGGACGATGCCGGGCGACCACCGCCAACATCCCCGCCCCGGCCCACACCGTCACCGCCTCACCGGTTTTCGCCCCCCACACCATCAGACCCACGCCGACCACCGTCAACGCGACGAGCCGCACCGCCTCACGCACCCCGACTGCCCTCTCTCTCCCCTTGAGCTCTCCGTGGACGAGACGCAGCAAGCGGCGCGTCATCACGCCAGGGCTTGGTGATCGCCCGAGTAAAGGAGGCAGGCGACTACTCAAGTTTCTGACACCATCGTCAACCCGCGCCCTAAGGTCGACGTTGACAGTCCGCGCCCTGATCGGAGTAGCCTCATGCCCGACGATCCCGCCACCCAGTCCGCCGACACGTCCGCAGGCTCGGGGAGCGCGACCAGCAGCACGCCCGCCGATACGTCCGCGAGCGGCCCGGCCGATACGTCCGCCGGGAAGTCTGCACCCTCACCGGATGCCGCCGACTGGGCGGCGCTCGGCACCGAACTCGGTCTCACACCTGCTCAGGTCCGCGCGCAGCTGGCCCGGGCGCGGGCCGCCGAGGACAAGGTGCGGACGCTGACCACCGAGGGGCAACGGCAGCAGCAGACGGTCGACCAGCAGGTCGCCGCGATGCGCGCCGAGCTGGACCAGCTGACCGCGGACCGGGACAACGCTCGGACCGAGGCCACCAAGGACCGGATCGCCGCCGTCGCAGCCGCCAAGGGCGTGCCCGTCGACCTGTTGGCCGGCCTGGCCGGTGAGGGCAAGCACCCGACCAAGAACGAGCTCGAGCAGCTCGCCGACACCCTGGCCGAGTTCCGCAGCCGCCGGCCCGAGCGGCACGTGTCCACCGAGGACGCGGGCGCCGGGAACGGCACGGCGGTCAACGGCGCCGGCTCGGGCGATTGGCTCCGCGACGCCATCGAGAAGAAACGACAGACCGCGCAGTAGCGGGCCCCGGAACGGCCGGGACCCCATGGCAGTGAAGGAGTCCCGGCAATGGCCGGATACGCCAACGTCATCGGCCGCGCCGACCTGACCGACGTCCTCGTGCCGGACCAGGTGATCAAGGAGGTCATCCAGACCGACCCGAAGGAATCGGTCCTGCTGACCCGGGCCCGCCGGGTCCCGCTGTCCAGCAAGAAGGCCAAACAGCCGGTCCTGGATACTCTCCCCGACGCGTACTGGGTCGACGGCGACAGCGGCATGAAGCAGACCACGAAGGCGATTTGGGGTCAGACGTCCATCGCCGCCGAGGAATTGGCCGTGATCGTGCCGATCCCGAACGCGGTCGTCGACGACGCCGGGATCCCGCTGTGGGATGAGGTAAAGCCGCTGTTGCGGGAGGCGATCGGCGCGAAGGTCGACGCCGCAGGCATCTTCGGCGACGACAAGCCCGCCAGCTGGCCGGCCGCGATCATTCCCGGCGCGATCGCCGCGGGCAACGTCGTGCAGTCCGACCCCGCGACCGCCGACCTGGGCGTCGACATCGCCAATGTCGGCCGGGGTGTCGCGCAGGACGGTTTCGCCGTGTCCGGGTTCCTGGCCGAGCCGGGTGCCGGCTGGTTCGTGCGCGGGATCCGCGACAGCAACGGTCGGCCGATCTACACCGACCCGACCGAGACCAGCGGTCCCCGCCTGTACGGGTTCAGCCTCGACGAGGTCACCACCGGCGGATGGGACCCCGAAGTCGCCACCATCGTCGGCGTCGACTGGACCAAGGTCATCGTCGGCGTCCGGCAGGACGTCACGTTCGACCTGTTCAGCGAGGGCGTCATCTCCGACGACGCCGGCAAGGTCGTCCTGAACCTCATGCAGCAGGACAGCAAGGCCCTGCGTGTCGTGATGCGGGTCGGATTCACCGTGGCGAACCCGAAGACCCGGGTCAATCCGAACAACGCCACCCGCTACCCGGCGGGTGTCGTCACCCCGGCCGCGACGCCGTGAGCCGCAAGCCAGCCGAGCTGGTGACCATGCTCGACCGGACCGGCAACGCGCTGCCGGTCCGGGCCGAGCAGGTCCCACGCCTGCAAGTCCTCGGCTACCGATTGGCCGAGGGCGCCGGGACCGCTGCGAGCACACCCGAGGCGCCGGCCCAGGCCGCTCCCACCGCCAACGACGCCCCTCCCGGGTCCGACGCGTCTGCCCCCGCGCCGGACCCGGCCAGGAAGCGCCGCCGGCGGGCGTCCGCGACCGAAGGATGACCTGCCGTGACCGCGCCCGGAGCAGATCCGCCGGACGTGACAGGACTCGACCCGGTCATCACGGTCGAGACCGCCGCGTTGTTCGGCTACGAGGTGACCGAGGCCGATCTGCTGCGCGCCTCGACCCGCATCCGCGCCTACACCCGACAGCGGATCACCCCCGGCGAGTCGACCGTGACACTGGGCGGGTCCGGGCCATGGCTGCTGCCCGAACGCCCGGTCGTCCGGGTGACGGCGATCGACGGCGCCGAGGTGAACCTGCAGCCGAACCAAGTGCCGGGAGCGTCGGCGTTGGCGGGAGCGGTGGTCGTGAACGGGCCGTCCGACCCGACCGCATGGGCGTTGCGTCAGCCGAGGCTCGTGGGCGGGTTCCTCCACGCCCCGGGTGTCGATCTGGTCGTCACCTGGCAGCACGGGTTCGACCCGCTGCCCGCCGCGCTGGCCGAGCTGGTCGCCCAGGTCGCGACCCGGCTCGCCGCCACCCCGGACGCGCTGCTGGCCGGCGTGACGCAGGAGAACACCGGCTCCGAGGGCATCAGCTACGGCGCCCAGGCCGCCTACGCGGTCGCCGAACTGACCCCTGGGGAGCGGGCAGTCCTGGACCGGTTCTACCCGCCCCTGCCGCGCACGACCCGGATGCGGGCGCCGCGATGATCTACGGCGACACGATCACCCGACTGCGTGCGCCGCGGGACCCGTCGCGCCGCGGCCCGGGCCGGGACTGGTCGCTGGCCGACGCCCGCACGTTCGACCGGGTGCAGGTGCAGGCCCTGGCCCCGTTCGAACCGGCCGAGCAGCATCGCGAGTCCGCGACCACGACCCGGCGGGTGTTCTCGCAGCCGTTCACCAACCCGGACATCGCCGACATCCGCGCCACGGACCGGATCCTGATCAACGACGACCCCGACCCGTTCGACGTGGTCGGCGAACCGTCCCGATGGGCGCAGCCCAGCACCGGCGTGTTCCACCACGTCGAGATCACCCTGCGGAGGACCACAGGATGAGCAGCAAGAGCGGGATCACCAAGTTGGAACTCAACTTCGCCGAGGTCGGCCGGCTCCTCAAGTCCAACGAGGTCCTCGGATACCTGACCCAGCTGGGGCAGGCGATCGCGAACACCGCCGGACCCGGCCACCAGGTGCAGGCCTACCGCGGCCGGTCCCGGGCCCGGGTCACCGTCCGCACCGCCACCCCGGAGGCGATGCGCCGGGAGGCCAAGAACCACAACCTGGCCCGCGCGCTCGGGGCGGCCCGCCGATGACCGGCCCCACCGTGGAAGTGATCGAGTTCCCCGACGTCGAGGCAGGCCTGGTCGGCTACTACACCGCGCAGCTGCCAGCCCTGGGCTGGCCGGCACGCCCGCTACCCGACGACCCCGACGAGCCGCTGGGCGGCGATGTGTACGTGTGCACGTTCATCCCGGCCCCGCGGCCGGACGTGCTGGTGCGGGTCCTGCGGACCGGCGGCCCACGCCTGGACATGATCCGGGACGCCGCGCAGGTCACCGTCGACGTTTGGCACCCCGTCGAGGGTTCCGCGATCGCCCTGGCCGACGCGATCAGGTCCCTGACCGAGGCTCTGCCCCGTCATCCGGCCGCCCCGTTCAACGCGTACCGGGTGCAGGAATTCGCCGGCCCGGTGTCCCAGCCGGACCCGGACACCGTGACGCCCAGGTACGTCCTGACCGCCCAGATCGTCACCCGAGGCGCATCCCGACGGGTCGCCGCCGTCACCACAGGAGGAACACCATGACCGCACCTGTCGCCAACGCCAGCGCCAATGTTCTGGTCGGCAAGCCGAACCTCCCAGGCCCGGCCAGCGCGGGCGGAGTCGCCGTCGGCCCCCTGGGCACCGCCCTGCCGACCGACGCCGTGACCGCGCCGGCCGCCGCGATCAAGGGCGTCGGCTACATCAGCGACGGCGGCCTCACCCAGACCATCGGGGAGGACACGAACCCGATCAAGGCGTGGGGCGGCGACACCGTCCGCACCGTGTCCACGAGCCACGACTACGGCATCAAGTTCGTGATGATCGAGACGCAGGAACGTAGCTTGGCCGTCTACTACGGCGCCGCGCAGGTCTCCGGCGATCTCGACGCCGGCCTCGAGGTGCAGATCAAGGCCGCGAGCCTGGATCACTCCGTGTTCGTCGCCGACGTCCTGGACGGCGACGTGCACGTGCGGGTGTGCCTGCCCGACGGGCAGGTCACCGAGCGCGGCGACATCGTGTGGACCGACGGCGACGCGGTCGCCTACGAGGTCACGGTCACCGCCTACCCGGACGCCTCCGGCGTCAAGGCCTACCAGTACATGATCCGCGACGACGGCACCCCGTAACCGCCCAGACCCCTCGGCCGGGTGCCCGCCGGAACACGCGCGGGTGTCCCCACCGGCACCCGGTCCGAGGACCTCAGCTACCCACCATCGCCCCCGCGGTCCGCGCGCCGCGGGGGCACCGACACCGGAGGTCCCCGCGCATGACCGCCAGCACCAAGCCCAAGCGGAAGCGAGACACGCCCGGCGAACCCGCCCCGGCCGCCGACGGCACGATCACCGTCCCCGTCGAGGAGCCGGCGGCGCCGCCGGCCCCACCCGGCGTCGACCCCGACGACGTGTTCACCTGGCAGTCCCGCCGAGGCCCGATCGCCGTGTTGAAGGTCGACCGGTTGCGGAACATCCGCCCGAACCTGTTCGCCCGCCTGGCCGTCCTGCCGGGCAACCCGTCGATCCGGTTCGTGCGGCACCTGCTCGAGGTGTGCGTCGACGCCGCGCACCCAGGCGACTCGGACGCCGCCCGGGCCGTGATGGACCGGCTGGACTACCTGGATCAAGCCGAGTCGACCGCGTTCGACGAGGCGTGGAGGAAGGCCAGCAATGGGCTTGACCCGGGAAACTAGAACGCCTGCTGCGGCTTTCGCCCGAGGCGTGGCAGGCGATCACTGCGGACATGCTCCGCTACGGATACCGGGTGCCGCAGGACATCGACGGCCGGCTCACCTGGGCGATGATCCACGCCCACACCCGGTACGCCGGCCCGGGCACCGCCTGGTGGACCCACACCCGGGGCGCGGCCGGCGAATGGGGTGTCACCGAGCACCTGCTGAGGCTGATCCTGGACACGGCGCGGGTCGCGAACTGGCAGCGCACCGAGGACGGCGCCCGGAAGATGCCGCGGCACTACCCCGAACCCATCCCGTACCCGGGGATGCCGCCCGGGAAGGGCAAGAGCGGGCGGCGGCGGACCACGACCGTCGGGAACGCGAAGATGACCCGCGCGCAAGTCGACCGGTGGCTCGGCTGGGACCGGCAGCCGACCCGAGTGCCGGCGCCGCCGGCCGCCGCCGACGCGGTCCTGACCCAGTGAAGGCCGGCGGCTGCCATGGCTGAAATCGCGACCGCCTGGGTGTCCCTGGTCCCCTCGATCAAGGGGATCAAGCAGCAGATCCGCGCCGAACTCGACCCGGTCGAGAAGGAGGCCGCCAAGAGCGGCGAGAAGGCCGGCGAGAGCTTCGGTTCCGGGTTCAAGAACCAACTCAAGGACGTCGGCAAGACGATCGCCGGCGTGCTGGCCGTGACCGCCCTGGTCGACTTCGGCCGGCAGGCCGTCCAGGCCGCGTCCGACCTCGAACAGGCCATGGGTGCCGTCGACGCCACCTTCGGATCCTCGGCCGACCAGATCCACAAGTTCGGTGAGACCTCGGCGCAGACCGTCGGCCTGGCCACCAGCGAGTACGAGCAGATGGCCGCCACGTTCGGCGCCCAGCTGTCCAACATGGGTGTGTCCGCCGGTGAGCTGATCCCGACCACGAACAGCCTGATCCAGATGGGCGCGGACCTGGCCGCCCAGTACGGCGGATCCACCGCCGCCGCCGTGTCGGCGCTGTCGTCGCTGATGCGTGGCGAGCGGGACCCGATCGAGCGGTACGGCGTCACGATCAACGACGCCGCGATCCAGGCGAAGAAGGCCGAACTCGGCCTGGACGGCCTGTCCGGCGCCGCCGACCGGTCCGCGACCACCCAGGCCACCCTCGCCCTGCTGATGCAGCAGACCGGATCCGCGGCGGGGGCGTTCGCCCGGGAGGCCGACACCCTCGCCGGCCGTCAGCAGCGCCTGAACGCCGAGTGGGAGAACACCAAGGCCAAGATCGGCGCCGCCCTGATGCCCGCGGCCGAAGGAATGGTGTCGCTGGCGAACTCGGCCCTGCCGGTGCTCGAATCGGTCGGCACCGCCGTCGGCAACGTCGCGTCCGCGTTCGCCGACTTGCCGGCGCCGGTGCAGGCGTTCGTTGGCACCTCGGCCGGCATCGCGATCTTCGGCGACGAGTTCGACGCCGTGAAGGGGCATGTCGAGTCCGCCGCGTCGGCGATCACCGGCCGGGCCGGCGAGATGCGCACCGCGTTCCGGGACGCGGGCGGCGGGATCGCCGGCATCCGCGCGGCCGCCGGCGGCGTGACCGGCGTGATGAAGACCGCCGGCTCGGCGCTGCTCGGCGCGTTCGGCGGGCCGGCCGGCCTCGCCGTGTCCGCGGCAACCGCCCTGATCACCTGGGGCATCCAGAAACTGACCGAGGGGTCCAAGCGGGCCGCCGAGATGGCCGACCAGGCCGCGAGTTCGCACAAGGAACTCGCGCAGGTCCTCGAGTCGACGGGAACGATCGTCGGCGAGCAGGGCCGGCAGTGGGCCTTCAACACCCTCGAGGCGGCCAAGTGGGGCCGCGAGTCGTCGAATCTGCTCGATTTCAGTGACCGGCTCGGCGTCAGCCAGAAGGAGCTCGTTGACGGATTGGTCCAGCAGGGTCCGGCGCTGGACACGATCCGGAACGCGTACAACGATCACCGCGCAGCCCTGATCGCGCAGCGCAAGGAATATGCGAACCTGGGGCAGGCAGGTCAACAGCGGGTCGACCAGGTCAACGAAGAGATCCGCATTCTCGACGAGCAGATGGCCGGCTACGAGAACATCGTGCCGGACATCGAGGAGATGACCGACGCGCAGCGGGCCAAGGCCGAGGCGACCGCCGTGGCCAATGAGCAGTCCGAGGCGTCCGCGACGCTGGCCGTCGACGAGGCGACCGGGATCGCCGCCCTCAACGATGCCCAGAAGAAGGCGTTCGATTCGTCGGCGCAGCTGATGACCGAGCAGACCGCCGTGTCGCAGGCCCTGGCCTCGACGAAGGGAGAGGCGGACGCCGCCGCCCGGGCCGTCCAGGGCCTCACCGTGATCATGGACGAGCACGCGAATCGGAACCTGTCGGCTGAGAACGCCGCCGTCAAGTGGGGGACCGCGATCGACGACGCCCGCGGCAAGGCCGAGGACCTGGCCGCAGCGTCCGACTGGTCCCGGGAAGCGTTGGCCGCCTGGGACTACCAGGCGCTGGCCGGCACCAGCACCGGCCGCGACTTGGTCAAGATGGGCCAAGATCTGGCCAGCAGCTACGCCGAGCAGGTCGGCAACGTGTGGTCGGCGACCGCCGGAACCGAGGGGTACGCCGCCGCGCAGGCCGCCGCCAGCGCCGAGGCCGGCCGGCTGCGCGGTGAGGCCGTCGCTATGCTGCAAACCCTCGGCCTGACGCCGGATCAGGCCAACGCGGCCGCCGACGCTCTCGGTCTGCTCGACTCGGTCCAGTTGCAGGACAAGGATTTCAGTGTCCTCGTGCAGGACGCCGAGGCGCAGGCCAAGTTGCAGAACATCAAGTCCGCGACGATCGACGGCAAGACCGTCTACCTCGACGCGAACACCGACACCTACTACACCGATCTGACAGCGCTGCTGGCCGCCCGCAATGTGGCCAACCCGGTGCAGGTCGCCGCCGACATCACCGCCGCCCAGGCCGCCGGCGCCACCTTCGCGGCGAACCCGACCGGCGGTGCGGTCGCCGACATCCCGACGAACGCGAACCTGATCCCGGCGACGCAGCAGGTCAACGCCTGGCAGGTGTCCGACAAGATCGTCCGGATCAGCGCCGACATCAGCCCGGCCATCGCGAACGTCAACGGATGGACGCCGCAGCAGCGGATCGCGAAGGTCGACGCCGACCTGTCCCCGGCCATCGCCGACGTCAACGGATGGACCCCGCTCATGCGGGTCGTCAAGATCGACGCCGACCTGTCCCCCGCGATCGCCGACGTCAACGGATGGACCCCGCTGCAGCGGATCGTGAAGATCGACGCCGACATCTCCCCCGCGGTCGGCGTGATCATGCGCTGGCAGCCGCAGCAGAAGGAGATGACCGTCACCACGCGTGTGGATGCCAGCGCGGTCAACGCGTACCAGCCGCCGACGAAGACGATGGTGGTGCAGCAGCAGGTCGTCGGCGGCGGTCACTTCGGCGGGGCGGTCGGCTACGGGATGGCCGGCGGCGCCACCCACGACTACGGGTCCTACACCAGCGACGACCAACTGTGGATGCTGCACCGCGGCGAACACATCTTCGACACCGGCGACGTCGACGCGATGGGCGGCCAAGCCGCCGTCTACGCCTTCCGCCGCGCCCTGCACGACGACCGGCCATCGATCATGGCGCCCGCCGGCGGCGGGGCGACCGGGCTGGTCCTGCGGATCGAGGGCGACGGGATGCTCGCCGAGATCATCCGCCAGACCGCCCGGATCGAGATCGACCGGAGCACCGACCAACAGGCCCGCGCCCTGGTCGCGAGATGAGGACACCATGCCCGCGACACTGACCGCCGCCGTCACCAGCACCGCCCCACCAACCGTCGAGATCCTCGCGACCGGCCTGCCCTACACGGTCGGGAACACCGCCACCCTGTACCGGGACCAGGAAGGCCGCCGCGCCACCGTCCGAGGCGCCCAGGCCGTCACCCTGACCGGCGCCGACACCGCATGGCTGGACTACGAGGCCGCGTTCGGCATCGGCGTCACCTACACCGTCGAGGTCCGGTCCGCGGCCGGCGCGATCCTGTCCACCACCACCGCAGCCCCGATCCAGGTCCCGGTCACCGTGCCGTGGATCAGCGACCCGATCGACCCGGCGAACGCCACCCCGGTGCTGCCGGAGTGGGAGACCCTGCGGGAATGGGTGCACGACGTCGACGGCGATGCCGTCACCGTCGTCACCGACGAACTACACGTCGGGGTGACCGGGCTGATGCACGCCCCCGCCGGCATCCCGATGGGATTCATCTGCCTGTCCGCCGCGCAGGTCAGCGGCGTCATACGGGTCCTGCGGGAGGCGAACCCGTTCCTGTGGCGGTCGCCGGCCGACCGTCCCGGCGGCCGCGCCTGGTACCTGCTGGCCAAGCAGATCAAGCAGACCAACCACAAGTGGGACTCCGGTGAGGTCGTAGTCGTCCTGACGTTCACCGCCACCCAGGTCCGTCCACCGGCCGCGTCCGTCGTCGTCCCGCAACGCACCTACGCCGTGCTGCCCGCCGAGGCCAGCACCTACGGGCAAATGCCCAGCGTCTACGCCCCACCGTCCTACCTGTCGGTGCTCCGCGGGCGGACCGCCTGATGCAGGCCGTCACCACCGGTTTCCTCGCCGCCCTCACCGGGTCACCGTCCTACCGCGTCCAGGTCGACGCCTGGCGTGGCGGCGCCCTGATCGGTGGCGACATCCCGGTGCAGGACTGCACGATCACCCGCAGCATCGGCCGCGGCAGCACCTGCGACCTGACCGTCGCCGACCCCGACGGCCTCTGGTCCCCCCGCAAGTTCACCGACCCGCTCGCCCCCTACGGCAGCGAACTGCAGGTGCGGGTCGGGGTCGAGGTCGGGCAGATCGTGGAATTCGTCAGCCTCGGCTGGTGGGTGATCCAGTCCGCCGAATCGGTCGACCGGTACGGCATCAAGTCCCGCCCGGCCGAACCCGGCCGGGCCCTGTGGGTCAGCCGCGGCAGCCTGGTGGACATCAAGACCGAGGACCGGGCGAAGTGGGTCAGCGACGCCCGGTTCATCGCCCGCGAGCAGCCCGCCGCCGGCAACGTGTTCGACGAGATCAACCGCCTGTGCCAAGGCGCCCGGGTGCCCTGGCGACCACCGACCGGCGTCAGCAACGCCAACATCCCCGGCGACGTGACCTACCAGGACGACCGGTACGACGCGATCAGCACGCTCGCCGCCCTGGTCGACGCCGTCGTCGACGTCACCCCGGACGGGGCGATCACCCTCCGGCCATCCGCCCCACCGGCAACGGTCCCGGTCTGGACGCTCACACCGTCCCAACAAGCCGACATGCTGGTCACCGTCCGACGCCGAATGGCACGCGCCGACCTGTACAACACCGCCGTCTCGAGGGGTCAGGTGCCCGACGGTGGCGCCCCGCTGCAAGCCGTCCGTCAGGTCGGCAGCGATTCACCGATGGACCCCAACGGCCCGTTCCGGTCCAAGCCGTACTTCCACGCCGCGAACTTCCTGACCACCCAGGCCGCCGTCGACGCCGACGCCGCAACCACCCTGGCCCGCGTGTCCACCCGCACACAGCTCCTCATCCCGGTGAGCTGTGTCCCGAACCCGGCGTTGGAGCTCGGCGACTGCGTGGCCCTGCCGGCACCCCGCGGCCAGGTTCTGGGCACCGTCGCCAAGATCAGCCTGACCGTCCCCGCCGTCACCATGGACCTCGACGTGTCCGTCGATCCCCTCGCCTACGGGCAGGTGGCGTGATGGACCTGGTCGACGCCCAGCGGCAGCAAACGCAGCGGGACCTCGCCGCGGTCCCCGTCTACGAGACCGGGGTCGTCGTCGGCCTGCCCGGCGGCACCCCCGCCCCCTCGGGGACATACCGGGTCCTGGTCAACGTGTTCGGATCCCGGGAAGACCTGCCCGTCACCACCGACATCGTCGGCCGCCTGCGAATCAACGACCGGGTCGTCATCCTGCGTGGCGCCCTCGGATCGATCGTCGTCGGCCGCATCCCCACCACCGACACCAAGATCGGCCCGCGTCCGGTGCCCGCCGTCGCCACCGTCAAGGGATGGGGCACGGTCAACCAGACCGTCATCGTCACCGACGACTCCGGCACCGACTACGGTCCGTACCCCTACCTGCTGTCTTGGACGGCGACGTCTGGGCACCGGGTCGTGATCCTGGAAACCAGGTCCGGGCCGGTCGTCCTCGGCCGCCTGTCCACCGACCCCACACTCGCCAGTGGAGGTGACGCCGGCGGAGTCCGACCCCCGCCGGCGCCCGCCGGCGCCGGGACCACCACGTTCCCCGCGATCGACGCCCGCTCGTTCCGCAACGGCGGGTGGCGCAGCGACTCCGGCGTCGTCGCGCAAGGCGACTGGGGTGGATGGGGCGTCAACACCGGCGCCTGGTTCTACGGCAACGGCCCGACCGACAGCCTCCGCGGAACCACCATCACCCTGACCGAGGTCCGCCTGCGCCGCCGGTCCGGTGGCGTGTGGGGACCACAGGCCGCCCACGTCGGCCGGCACACCAGCCGCACCCGCCCGGCCGGCAACGTCGCGTCCGTCGCCGGACCCGTCGACAGCAACATCGACATCGGGCAGACCGCGTGGGTGTCCCTGCCCGCCGCCTGGGGGCAGGCCATCGTCGACACCGGCGGCGGCCTGATGATCTCCGGCGCTCCCTACGTCGTGCTCGACGGCCTGGACGCCGACGCCGAGTCCGGCCTGCTCCGACTGACCTGGCAACGATGAGGAGACCACGGCGATGAGCACCACCACCCCCTCCGGCAAGACCCGGATCCCGTCCTCGGGTGACAGCCCGGACGTGCCCCGCGACTTCCTGAACGCCGCCGTCGATCTCGAGGCGCAGGTCAAGACGGTCAGCGACGACCTGATCGCCCGCGGCCTGTCCGCGATCCGAATCCAAGCCGGATCCGGCGTCACCACCCTCACCAACGGCGACGGCTACATCCCATTCCCCGTCGCATTCAAAGCCGGCACAATTCCCACCGTCACCCTGAATATCAGCGACCCAGCCGGACCGTATATGCCGGTGTCGTTCTACACATACACCGACAACACCAAATTCGCGGTCCGGCTGCACAACTCCGCCGGCCAAGTCGTCAACGGCGCCTACCGATTCGCCTGGATCGCCGTCGGCCAGGCATAACCAGGGAAAGGAGAAGAACCCAGATGTCACAACCAACCCCCGACGAACTCGCCGCCGGCCCCGCCGCGACCTGGCCATGGGGCAAAGGCACCGACGAAGACCCCTACTACACACCGGCCGACTACGTCTTCGGCACCCCCATCAACGACTACCTCGCCCAACACGCCGAAGGGGAAACGTGATGACCAACTACCCGCGCGAGGCCTACGGGTCGACCAACCCCAACGCCGGCCGACCCGCCAACGGCGACCGCGACGCCTGGGGCGGATACGCCTGGCCCCAAGGCGTCCCGGGCCACTTGCTCGGCACCACCGACTACGTCTCGGCGACCGCCGGCCAACGCATCCGGGTCACGATGCGCAAGGAACTCGTACCCCTGTGGGAAATCCTGTTTGCGATCGCCGACAAGCACAAGTACCCGACCTGGGCCCAACGCAACGGCGAGAACTGGGGACCCTGGGGATACGAGAACCGGGCCGTGTCGGGCACGAGCACACCGTCAGGGCATTCGATGGCGTTGTCCGTGGATATCAACGCCCCCAACAATCCGTACTCGACGGCCTGGCAGTCGGACATGCCGCCGGCGCTCGTCGCCGATTACGAGGCCTGCGGGATGTACTGGGGCGGCCGGTACACCGGCCGGTACGACCCCATGCACTACGGATACTGCTTCCCGCCGTCGTCCGTGGGGGGACACATCGAAACCGCCCGTCGAATCCTCGGCGGGTCCACCGGAGGAAAGGACTGGTTCGACGACATGGCCACTGTGGGAGACCTCGAAGCCGCGGTTTGGAAGCAAATCAATCGACCCGAATACCTCGAGTCCGTCGCCGAAAAGGTGTGGGATCGAGTGATCCGCGAAGGTGATAGCGCGGCCGCGCTCCTCGCGGCCGCGAAAGATCAATCCCGCTGGGCCAGCGACAACACCGCCAACCTCGGCGTTCAGGTCTGGACGACCCAGATCAACGACGAGAAGGCCAACACCCTGCTCGCCCGGGCGGCCGCGACGTGACCGACCCCGACCCGGTCCCAACACCCGCCCAGACCCGACTTGCGGCCGCCCGCGCCCAGGTCGACCAGCTACTCACCGACGTCGCCGACCTCACCATGCAGCCCGACCCGCTATCCCGGGTCGGGCTGGTCGGCCTGTCCATCGACCTCGCCCGCATGGAGATCGAGGCCGAAACGGCCGGCATCAGCGCCCCGCCGCCCCCGATATTGACCGAGGGAGAACCCCCATGACCACCGTGCATCCGGACGGCGACGCAGACCCGGACTCGCCCGAGCCGGAAGTGCTCACCGGGCACCAGAAAGCCGTCGCCGGGGCGATCCTGTCCACCCTCGCGCTCATCGCAGCGTTCGCCGCCGAATTCGCACCGGCGCCCTGGTCCACATTCCTGCTCGGCCTCGCCGGACTGCTCGGCATCGTCGGCGTTCCTTGGGGCGTCTACAGCACCAGGAATCGGATCACCGTCCGGTAGATCAGAAACCGACGTCGGCCGACGCCTTCGCCTGCTCCCATGCAGCTAACGCGTCCGCCAATGCCTGCTCCGATGATGCGCTCACCGACTTCGACTGGATCAAGTCGCCGATCGTGTCCGCTTCCGCGCTCATCACCGCGCGGGCTGCGGTGGTGAGCTCGGTCAAACCGGGGTACTGCTCTGCGACCGCCAGCTCCTCGTTGGCCGTCTTTCCTGCCGCTCCCGACGCGCCACCGTCCGATTTACCGGCCGCCCACGCGGCTCTGGACTGCCCGTCGGTAGTGATGAGATCGTCGATCGCGAACACAAGATCGACTGCGGCCTTCGATTCCGCCCCGAACGTCAGCGAGCCGTCCGATGCGGTCGACACCCACACCTGCGAACGCGATGTCTCATCCGACGCCGAAACACTCGAGGACGAGGTCGCCGGCTGCTCGCTAGCCGAACACGCCACCGGCAGCGCCACCGACGCGGCGATCACCACCACCAGCCGCCAGGACTTGGCGTTACTCTTCCCCTTGGTCATGCCGCCTGGTCCCCCTCGTCGTCTACTCGGCGCGCCCGGTGCGGGTCGAGTCCGTCAACGGCGGCTCGCAACTGTCGAGACGAGACCGCCGTGTAGATCTGTGTTGTCGCCAACGATGCATGCCGCAGCATGGTCTGGGTGGCGCGCAGGTTCGCGCCCGAGTCGACCAGGGTCGTGCCGAACCAGTGCCGCAGCCAGTGCGCACTGCCGGGGACACCGGCACGCCGCATCGCGAGCCGCACCACGTCGGTGACCGATCGGGGCAGCAGATGCCCGGTCCCGGACCGGTTGCCGCGGGCCCGCGCGGGGAACCACCATCCGCGCTGCGGCATCCGCTCCGCGACCTCGAGCAGCCGCGGGTGCAGCGGCAGCACGGCGTCGACGCCGCCCTTGCCCTCGACCCGGATGGTCCGGCCGACCGGATCGACGTCCTCACCCCGGAGCTGGGCGATCTCGTGGACCCGCAGCCCGGCCAGCGCGGCGAGCAGGATCATGGCCTCGGTGCGCCGGTAGAACCGGTGGTTGGTCAGCAGCTGGTCCAGGTGCTCGTCCTCGACCGGATGCGGCATCCGCCGCGGTGACCGAGGTGCCGGCGCGCCGAGCAGCGGATTGTCCTCACGGACTCCGACAGCGTGCAGCCACCGGAACCAGGCACGCAGCCCGGCCCAGTAGGTCGCCTTGGTCGACGCCCGCACGGGCAACGCGGCCAACCACTCCCGGACCTCGTCCTCGCCGCACTCGGCCGCCGGGCGGCCGGCGTGTTCCGACAGCCGGCGCACATGCGCCGCCCGGTTCGAGATCGTCGACTCGGCGCCGGCGGTCGACCGTTGATAGGTCGCCCAGCGACGCAGCAGCGCGTCGTCATCCATCACATACCCCCAGGTCAACCTGCCCCCGAACCCCAGTCTCGGGGCACCGGCAGAACGATCGCACAGGGATCGCACAGCCCGCTCGCGCTGTCCAGCGACGTCACCGTCCCGGCGCAGCGGCGCCCGCCGCCGATCACCATCGGCCGACAAATCACATCGGTGCAACTACGCCGAGCGGGTTCTGGGCCGAACCCCGCGCGATGCGGCGCAGGCATGGCACCAGTGGAAAACGCGGCCGCCGAGTGTCCGGGTGATCCAGCGTTCGTGCCAGTACAGACACGCTCGGCACTGCCGCCGCCGCGACCACCGGTCCCCGGTCATCGGTCCGCACTCGAGGCCGGGCTCCCGTCGAGCGCGGTCACCCCGACCAGGACCTCGGACGGCAGGGTGACCCCGATCGCGACCGTGCTCACGATCACCTCGTCGACGACCGCATTGCCGACCGCGTGGCGCAGCACCGCCAGGACCGTCTTCAGGCCGGCGATCTGGTAGTGCAGCCGGCCGACCTCCTCGAGCCGGTCCTGCTCGAACGCCCGCGAGATCGAGTCGAGGCCGGCGATCGCCGAGTGAATCTCGACGGCGCGCTCGCACGTCAGATGATGGCCGTGCCGACGTTCGCACGCCGCGCACAGCGGCGCGTCCGCCCCGACCACGCTCATGACGCCTGCCGATCCTGCTCGGCCGCGCGCGGCCGGAACGGCAGCACCCGCCCGCCCTCCCGGGCACCGCCCGACCCGAGCCGGCGCCCGCGTTCGGCGAACCGCGCCGCGGCATCAACGATGGCCGCGTTACCCTGCTCCGCATCCGGCCGGGAACCCGCGAACTTGTAAACCGTGTGTCGCAGGTTCGAATCCTGCTGGGGGCACCCAACGCACAAGGCTCGAACCTTGGCCCGAAGAATCAAGGCCCGGGGCTCGGGCCTTGTCCGCGTCTGCGGCCCAGGTCAGGGCGCCCGGGTTGACGGCCGGGTCCAGCAGCATCTCGAACAGGCGGGCGTTCCCGACGCGCAGCTCGTCGTCCTCATCGACGTAGACCCCTGGTGAAGAACGCCTGGTTGCACGGGCGGCGGTTGTCCTGCCGGTCAGGTGCGTCCGCCGCTTCGGTCGGTGTCTCGGGCCTCGGGAACCAGCGGCCCACAGTCGAGGATGCGACGCCGAGGTGCCGGGCGATCCGCTTGTTCGACCAGCCCTGAACCCGCAGCCCGGCGGTGAGCTCCCGACGCCCGGTTGGTGCCGGCACGGCAACGCGGGTCACGGAGAGCGTTGACGAGCACGACCGTCAGATGCGGCGTGGGGATCATCTCCAGGTCGTCGTCGATCATCTGCCGGTGAAGACATCGGTGACCGGGAGACCGCGGGCGGTCTCGGCTCGGTCGCGTTCGTGGACATAGGCCGGCACGTCGAGCTCCGGCTCGCCGTACATCCCCTCGTGGCCGTGGTTGATGAGCAGCCGGGTTGCTCCTCCGAGTGCGCGGATGTCCTCCGCAGCCTCGGATATCCCTGCGAGTTGTCGGCGATCGCGCTGCCCGCCGGGCGAACGAGCAGGAAGGATCGGACGAGCACGTCGGCCTGATACGGGAGGCGCGCGGGCGGGGTGGCCAGCAGGCCCTCGATCGGGGCGTCGAG
>JBGALY010000033.1:0-51582 GCA_044223435.1 Nakamurella sp. | reverse complement strand
GATTCCCGGCGCGGTGGTGCTCATCTCGTCCAAGGACCATGGCGAGTGGACGGGCACGTTCGGCACCCGCACCTGGGGCACGGACGAACCGATGCAGGCCGGCGACCACTTCCGGATCGGCAGCAACACCAAGACGATGACCTCGACGGTCATCCTTCAGCTGGTCCAGGAGGGCAAGCTTTCGCTGGACGACCCGATCTCCACGTACGTCCCCGGGGTGCCCGGCGGCGACGGCATCACGATCGCCGATCTGTCCGAGATGCGCAGCGGGCTCTACAGCTACAGCTTCGACCCCGGGTTCAACAACACGCTGGATCAGGAACCGCAGAAGGTCTGGACACCGCAGGAACTGCTCGACATCGCGTTCAGCCACCCGCAGAACGGGCCGCCGGCGCAGGAGTTCAACTACAGCAACACCAACATCATCCTGCTCGGCATGGTGATCGAGAAGCTGACCGGGATGACGGCGGCGCAGGCGTTCCAGGAGCGCATCTTCACCCCGCTCGGCCTGAAGGACACGTCCCTGCCGTTGAACTCGGACATCCCCAACCCGCACCCGCAGGGCTACTCGTTCGGCAGCAACACCTCCACCATCGACACCTACGCGCTGCCGGCCGAGCTGCAGCCGCTCGCGCTGGACGGCCGGCTGCTGCCCAACAACGAGACGATGGCCAACCCATCCTGGGCCTGGACCGCCGGCGGTGCGATCTCCACGGTGCAGGACATGAAGACCTATGTGGAAGCCCTGGTCGACGGGGGCCTGCTGAACGCGGCGACGCAGAAGATCCGGATGGACAGCATCCAACTGTCCGCCGGTGGGACCGCGGGCTACGGCCTGGGCATCGCTCAGTTCGACAAGCTCTACGGGCACGACGGGCAGATCCCCGGCTTCATGACGTTCATGGGCCACGATCCCGAGTCCGGCCTGACGATCGTCATCGCCACCAATCTGGCCACCATCCCGAACGGGGAGGGCTCGGCGCTGGCCATCCTCAAGGGCCTGATCCCGATCTTCTACCCGAACGCGGTGGTGCCGGGTGACCCGGCGGCGGCGCCCGGGGCGACCGGCGGTGGAGCCCCGAGTTCGGCCGCGGCCACCGGCACCGGCGGCTGACCAGCGCGGTCCTAGCGGTTGAGGTACTCGATCACCGCCAACACCCGCCGGTGGATGTCGGGATCCTGGGGCAGGTCGAGGGTCTCGAAGATCAGGGCAATGTTGCGGGCCACCGCCGCCTCGGTGACCACCAGCTCGCGGGCGATCCGGGCGTTGCTGTAGCCCTGCGCCATCAGGGTCAACACGTCCAGCCGGCGCGGGGTCAGGCTGTCCACGGCCCGGCGCTCCCGGCGGGCCGCGAGGGCGTTCGCCACCACCTCCGGATCGATGACCGATTCGCCCGCCTGTACCCGTTCGAGCACGCCGTTGAACATGTCGAAATCCAGCACCCGCTGCTTGAGCAGGTAGCCGATCCGGCGCCGGCCCGCGGTCAGCAGCTCGACGGTGCCCTGCGCGTCCACATGGTGGGACAGCAGGACCACGGCGACGTTCGGCATCAGCTGCCGGATCCGGATCGCCGCGGACAATCCCTCGGAGGTATGGGTCGGCGGCATCCGGATGTCGGTGATGACCAGGTCCGGGCGGGCGGCCGGCACCTGGGCCAGCAGTTCGTCGGCGTCCCCGGCCGACACGACGATCTCGTGACCGGACGCGCGGAGCAGGCTGCCCAGCCCCTGCCGGAACAGGGCCTCGTCCTCGGCCAGCGCTATCCGCACGGCACCACCATCCGGACGACCGTCCCGGTACCTGAGCCGGAGGTGAGCTCCAAGGTCCCGCCGAACGCCGCCAGCCGGTCCCGCAGGCCGACCAGACCCGATCCGGCCCCCACCGTGGCCCCGCCGATCCCGTCGTCGGCGACCTCCGCGGTCACGTGATCGTCGGCCAGCTCCAGCCGCACCGTGATCGCCGTGCAGTGCGCATGTTTCACCGCGTTGGTGATCGCCTCCAGCACGACGAAGTAGACCGTGCTTTCGATCTCGGCGACCAGCCGGCGCGGCTCGCCGGTCACCCGGACGTCGATCGGGACGGGCAGCCGGCCGGAAAGTGCTCGGATCGCGGACACCACACCCCGTTCGACCAGCGGCGCCGGCATGATGCCCTGGACGAGGTCGCGCAGCTCCGCCAGCAGGGTCACGATGCCGTCCCGCAGCGCCCCGGCGGTGGCGGCGACCGCGTCCGGATCGCTGCGCACGAGCTGGAGTTCCTGGGCACGCAGGCCCAGGGCGAGCGCGTGTTGCTGAAGCCCGTCGTGCAGGTCCCGGGCGATCCGCCGGCGCTCCCGGTCACCGGCCAGCGCGATCCGGCGACGGGACTGGCGCAGCGCACGGTCGGTGCGGCGCAGCTCCAGCAACGTCGCCTGCCGGCTCGCCAGGGTCCGGCGATGGCTGACGACCAGCGCGGACGCCTCCGCCACCGCGGCCAGCAATTTCGGATCGACCCCGACGTCCGGCCGGTAGGCGACGGCACCGACCACGACGGACCCGTAGCGGATCGGGTAGTAGTGCTCGCCCGCCGTCGGCGCCACCGGGGCCCCGTCGGCCTCGACGAAATCGTCCGAATCATCGGCCCGGTAGACGACCCGGCTCCCCGGCAACTCGACCGCCCGCCCGACCGCGGCGTCGAACGCGGCCGGCGCCGGTTCCCGGCCGCCCACGCTGGCGAAGAACTCGCGGAGCTCGCCCGTCCGGCCGTAGGAGCCGGTCAGCATGCCGACCAGGAAGACCACCGGCAAGAACGCGATCAGGTACCCCTGCAGCTCCGCGATCCGCTGCAGCACCGCCGGATCGCCCAGCGACGCGGCGTCCAGCGCCCGCGCCACGACCGTCAGCGCCATGCCGATGAGACACGCGAACCCGTAGAGGACGAACGGTCCGAGCCGGTTGTCCCGATACCGACGGCGGGTGATCCAGCGGGACCACAGTGCCGCCATGGCGAGCAGCAGACACGCCAGACCGGCCGGGCGTTGCAGGGCATTCAAGACATCGAGCAGCGGCGCGGCCGGCCCGGGATCCGCGCCCCGGGCCGGGCCCGACGCGGCGAGCAGGACCGACGGCACCTGCAGCACCGTCGAGGTCAGGTAGGCCAGGACGACCGCCAGCCGGGCCACGCGGCTCGGCAGTCGGCCGGTCGGGAAGGCCAGGATGATATGAATCATGATCGCGAGCGGCAGCGATCTGGTCAGCGCGCCGAGCGTGGTCAGACCCACCACCTGAACCGTCGCCATCCCCGCGCACCAGTGCACGATTCCGGCCGCCAGCAGCAACGAGCCGAACGGGTTGTGCGGTTGCCGCCAGAGGGCGATGAGCCCGGAGGCGAAGTACAGGACGACGATCGATTCCCACAACACCAGCGGCAGCCCGTCCCAGCCGGCCGCGACCAGGATCAGCACCTCCGTCCCGGCCAGCACCGCGCAGAACGCGGTCAGCACCACCAGCGTGTGCCTGGGGCGCGGTACCGGTGCGGCGACCGGTTCGTCCAGCTGGGCCGTGGAATCCTCGCGGGCGCGGGGTGACGGCACGTCGTCGACGACGGAATCCTGGGGCATGGCCACCCTTGGCTGACGTGGGGCTGCGACGGGCAGGGGGAACGGCGGCGCACCGCAGCAATCGACCGCGATCCTATTCCGGTGGTACGGCGGCGCCTGCGCTCACTCGCCGAACACCTCGGCCAGCCAGTCGTAGGCCCGCAGGTCGAACAACGCCCGGCTGCCCATCTCACAGTGGTCGCCGGCACCCTCGCCGGCCAGGAAGTCCAGGCGGGTGGTCGGCGCCGTCATTCCCTCGGCGACGAGGTCGGCGGTGGCGGACAGCGGGTCGTTCTCGGCCGCGCACAGCAGCGTGGGGCACCGGATGTCCGCCAGCCGACCGTCGAGGGTGAACGGTGCGATGGCCGCGAGGTAGCCGGCCAGGGAGGTGACGCCGTGCACCATGAACCCGCGCTGGATGATCGCCCATCGTTGCCCCCGATTCGCGGCGATCGGCCGCGCGCAGCCGCCCGATCATGCCGGCAGTCATGCCGAACAGTCCCGGATCGGCGATGCAGGCCGCCAGCCGATGCTCTCCGCTCGCGCCCCGCAGCGCGAGGTAACCGCCGAGACTCCAGCCGCTCACAGCGATGCGCGTCGGATCCACGTCCGCCCTGGCCACCGCGACGTCCAGGACGGCCGACAGCACGTTCTCCCAGTCGGCGCGCAGCGGCAAATCCTGCTCAAGCAGGGCCCGGCCCTGCCCGGGCCCGTCGAAGATCAGGCAGTTCCAGCCGCGGGCCAGCACGGGAATCGTCTGGGCGGGGTAGGACTCGTAGAGGGTGGAATCGTAGCCGCTGGTCACCACGACCAGTGGCCGTGGCCCGTCCCCGGCGCGATGGAACCAGCCCGGCAGCGTCGTCCCCTCGAACGGGATCTCCAGCGCCTCGCCGGGGCGGTCGAGCAGCGCGTCGGCCTTGGCGAACGCATCCGCCTGCCGGGCGAAGCCGGTGCGCAGCCGCGGGTCGATGGGCGTGCCGTACAGCGGGTGGTAGCCGATCGCGAAGTACCGGCTCGCGCGGAGATAGGTGTCCCGGGCGGTGGCGCTGCGGTGGCCGGCGGCCACCGATCGGTCGGCCACCGCGACGAGCCGCTCGGCGGTCGTCGACCACGAGTCGTACCAGGCGTCGTCGTCGCCATCCGCGACGCCGGCGCAGGCGGTGACCACCTCACCCGGCGCGCCGCCCAGACCGAGGCCGAGATTGAAGGCGAGATCGTCGAACAGCGGGTCGGTGGACAGCATGCGCCGGAGGTCCCTTCTCGACACGGGAGCCGCGGTCCGACCGATGCATCGGGCCGCCCGCGGTTCAGTCCAGCCCAGCGGAGCGGGCGATACCGGGCAATGGCGTTGGCACTACATCACCGGACCACGGCGCGCCGCCCGCGGGTCGGCCGATGCCCGCGGGGTCGGGTGAGGGTGGAGTCGGTCACAACGGGACGAGGGGTCCGTCGACCGGTGGTAGCAATGGACCCGCACGGTACCGTCGCATCCCGCCCGCGGCGCCCACCGTGCCGCCGGCCGGAGCAAAGGAGCATCCGATGTCCACCCGCCCCGCCGTGCCCGCCGGTCGCCGGCCGATCGTCATTCCGGATCTTTTCCAGATGAAGCGGTCCGGCCGCAAGATCGTGATGGTCACGGCCTACGACCATCCGAGTGCCGTGGCCGCCGAGCTCGCCGACGTGGACATGGTGCTGGTCGGGGACTCGGGCGCAATGACGGTGCTCGGCCACCCCAGCACCGTGCAGGTGACGGTCGACGAGATGCTGGTGCTGACCAAGGCGACCCGCCGGGGCGTCAGCCACGCCATGCTCGTCGCCGACCTGCCGTTCGGCTCGTACGAGGTGAGCGACGAGCAGGCCATCGAAACCGCGGTCCGCTTCGTCAAGGAGGGCGGCGTGGACGCGGTCAAACTCGAACGGGGCGATCCCGACTCGGTCAGCCGGGCCCGCGCCATCGTCAATGCCGGGGTGCCGGTGGTCGGCCACGTCGGGCTCACCCCGCAGTCGGCGACGTCGCTGGGCGGGTACCGCGCCCAGGGCCGGAGCGCCGAGTCGGCCGTCCGCATCACCGACGGCCTGCTGGCCCTGCAGGACGCCGGCTGCTGCTGCATCGTGCTGGAGGCCGTGCCCAACGCGCTGACGGCCGAGATCATGCCGCTGACCACGGTGCCGATCATCGGCATCGGCGCCGGCCCGGAGACGGACGGCCAGGTGCTCGTGTTCCACGATCTGTTGGGCATCCGGGAGGGCAAGGGGGCCAAGTTCGTCCGCCGGTACGCCGACCTGCTCGACGCGATGGCCGACGGGGTCGCCGACTACACCCGGGAGGTGCGGGACGGCTCCTTCCCGGCGCCTGAGCACGCTTACGGCATCGACGCGGCCGAACTCGCCCGGTTCCGCGAGCTCCGCGGGAAGTGACCGTGTCCGGCGCGCCGTCCGAGCCGCATTCCCAGGCAGCGTCCGTCGGGGTCGATGCGGGGGGCGATGCTTCGGTCGATGCCGCGGCCGTCGTCGATCTCGCCGCTCGGCTGGTCCGATTGCGCACCGTGCACGAGGGTGCCGGTGAGGTGGAGCGGCCGGCCGTCGACCTGCTCGCCGGGCTGATGCGCGGCTACGGTTGGGACGTGACCGTGCTGGAGGCATCGCCCGGACGGCACTCGGTGATCGGGGTCGTCGGGGGTGATCGGCCCGGTCGGACGCTGATGTTCGAGGGGCACGTCGACGTCGTCACCGAGGGCGATCCGGCCGGCTGGTCCTTCGACCCGTTCGCGGGTGACGTGGTCGGCGGCCGGCTGCGCGGCCGGGGCAGCGCGGACATGAAAGCGGGCGTGGCGGCGATGATCCACGCGGCCCGGGCCGTTCAGCTCGGCGGTTTCCGGGGGCGGATCGTCGTCGGGGTGCTCGCCGACGAGGAGGGGATGATGCTGGGCGCCAAGCGGTTCGCCGCCGATCTGGCGACCGGGTCGCTCCCCGGGATCGACCGGATCGACGGGGTGATCGTGTGCGAGCCGGAGGGCGGCGAGGTCTGCCCGGTGGCCAAGGGGGCGATCCGCCTGGTGATCAGCGTCACCGGCGCGATGGCCCACGGGGCCATGCCGTGGATGGGCCGCAACCCGTTGCCGGCCATCGCGGGCATGCTCACGGCCGTCGCCGACACCGAGCACGTCCTGCGCGCCACCCACGGCGAGCACCCGCTGCTCGGCCCGATCTGCCTCACCCCGACCGTCCTGCAGGCCGGGGACCTGGACCAGATCAACGTCATGCCGGCCACCGCGACGCTGGCCGTCGACATCCGCACGACGCCGGCGGTCGCGCACGCCGAGCTGATCGCCCAACTCGCCGACACCGCCGGCCGGATTGCCCATGACGCCGGGTTGACGGCGGAGGTGACCGTCGTCGACGACCGGCCCCCGGTGGACACCCCCGTCGACCACCCGGTCGTGCAGGCCATGCTGGCCGGGCACCGGGCCGCGACCGGCGCCGATGCGGTGATCGGCGGTGTGCCCGGCGCGACCGACGGCACGATCCTGACCCGGGATGCCGGGCTGGCCACCGTGGTCTACGGACCCGGCGGCAAGTGGATCGCCCACCAGGCCGACGAGTACGTCGAGGTGACCGACATCGTCACCAGCGCCCTCGCCTACGTCGCGGCGGCCCGCGACTTCCTCGGCGGCCGGCCCGGGAGCGCGGCCGACCCGGTGGAACCGGCAGACCCGGCCCTCGACCGCGGCGGCGCTGATCAAAGCCGCGCTGATCAAAGCCGCGGTGATCAAAGCCGCGCTGATCAAAGCCGCGGTGATCAAAGCCGCGGAACCGGCCCCGGTCTGCCCGATTCGGTGCGGCGATGATCAGCCCAGGACGCCCGGTGCCGGGCCGGCACAATGCCCTCATCGACGTCGCGGGCCTGCGGGTCGGGCACCACACGGCCGTCGGTCACGGCTTTCTCACCGGTACCACGGTGATCCTCGCCCCGGACGACGGCATGGTCGCCGGCGTCGACGTCCGCGGCGGTGGGCCGGCCACCCGGGAGACCGACCTGCTCGGGCCGACCGCGTCGGTCGAACGAGTGCACGCGATCGTGCTCTCCGGTGGCAGCGCCTTCGGCACGGCCGCGGGCAGCGGGGTCGCCGATCAGTTGGCGGCGCGCCGGGTCGGTCTTCGGGTCGGCCCGCATCCGGACGCGGTGGTGCCGTTGGTGCCCGGGGCCTCGCTGTTCGACCTGGGCCGCGGCGGCTCGTACACCGCACGTCCGGACGCCGGTTTCGGCGCGGCCGCGCTGGCGAACGCGCTCGCCGACATCGAGTCCGCGACCGGGAACGACACCGATACCGTCCCCGGCACCGCGTCCGCCGGTCCGACGCCCGGCCGGCCACGGCCCGGCGCCGCCCAGGGCAACGTGGGTGCCGGCACCGGTGCGGTCGCCGCGGGTCTCAAGGCCGGTATCGGCACCGCATCGACGGTGCTGCCCGGCGGGGCGACGGTGGCCGCCCTGGCCGCGGTGAACGCCGCCGGCAGCCCGCTCGACCCGCGTACCGGCGGCCTCCTGGGCGAGCCGTGGCTCCTGTCCGGTGACGCGCCCGACCTGCCGGTCCCCGACGAGGCCGGGCACGCCCGGCTCCGTGCGATCACCACACCGGATGTCACCGGCTTCGATTTCGGGCCGGCTCGGCCGCCCGGCGAACCCCCGATCCCACCCGCCGGCGCCACCCTGCACACCACCCTGGTCGTGGTCGCCACCGACGCAACGCTGACCAAGGTGCAGTGCACGAAGCTGGCCGCGGTCGCCCAGAACGGCATGGCCCGCGCGCTCAATCCGGTGCACACGATGGACGACGGGGACATCGTCTTCGGCGTCGCGACCGGCCGCGGACCGGTCCCGGATCCGGTGGCCTACCGGCAGATCACCGTCGAGGCCGCCAACGCGGTCAGCCGGGCGATCGTCCGGGCCCTGCTCGCCGCGGACTCGGTCAGCACCCCGGCCGGACAATGGCCCTCGTGGACGGACGTGGTGCGCGGGGCGCTCTGATCGCCGGCCGCTGGTGCGCCGCCGCGGGCTGGTTCCTGTGGGTGGCGATGCAGGTGCTGGCGCACGATCCGTTCCCGCCGGAGATCTCGGTCTCCCAGTACGGCCTCGGCGTATTCGGCTGGGTGTTCACCGTCTGGGCACTCGCGCTGGCCGCGGCGCCGCTGCTGCTGCTGCGAGCTGCCCCCGCACCGGGTCCCGCGACCTCGGTGTTGTGGGTGGGCTTCAGCGGCGCGGCGGCGATGGCGTTCGTGCGCACCGACGACGGCGGGGGAGCGATGTCCTGGCATGCCCACCTGCACATGGTCGGAGCGGTCGTCGCCCTGGTCCTCCTGCCGCTGGGCATCGTGCTGGCCATGCGGGTCACCCCGTCCGGCGCCCGGCACGCGGCGATGGCCCTCGCGGTGGCCGCGGCGGCCGTCGGCGTCCTGGTCGTCGTCTCGGCGGCCGGGGTCGATACCGCCGGGTTGGGTGCCCCCCGTTCCTGGGCACTATGGCAGGGCACGCTGGTCGTCATCGACATGCTGCTGGTCAGCGTGTACGCGGTGGCCGCCGGTCGAGCCCGGATCCGGACCGACCCGGCCGGGCATTAGCGTGGCACTGATCGGCACGCCCACCGCCGATCGAGTTCTTGAGGTCAAGGAGCGCGCATGACGCAAACCAGCACCCCCGCCCAGGTCTCGAGCGCCCGTCGGCGCCCCCACGTGGTGGTGCTGGGTGGCGGCTTCGGGGGGTTGACCGCGGTCAACGCGCTGGCCAAGTCCGACGTCGACATCACCCTGGTCGACCGGCACACCTACAACGCGTTCCAGCCGCTGCTCTATCAGGTCGCGACGGCCGGGCTGAATCCCGGCGACGTGACGTTCTTCCTCCGGGCGACCCGGATGGCGCAGAAGAACGTGTGTTTCCGGCAGGGGGAGGTGACCGGCCTGGATCCGGCGGCCCAGGTGATCACCTTCACCGACGGCAGCAAGATCCATTTCGACTACCTGATCATCGCCACCGGGGCCACCACGAACTACTTCGGGACCAAGGGTGCGGCCGAGAACTCCCTGGCGATCTACACCCGGGCGCAGGCCCTGCGGCTGCGGGACAAGATCTTCACCAATCTGGAGCACGCCGCAGCTGCCCAGACGGCGCAGGACCTGGCCATCGTGGTGGTCGGCGCCGGACCCACCGGGGTGGAGATGGCCGGCGCGTTGGCGGAGCTCCGCAACGACGCGATGGCCACCGTCTATCCCGAGCTGGACCCGCGGCGCACGCACATCGTGCTGGTGGAAATGGCGGACAAGGTCCTGGCGCCGTTCGCCCCGTCGCTGCGTGAGTTCGCCGCCCGGGCCCTGCGCGAACGGGGGGTGGAGCTGCGGCTCAACACGTCGGTGGCCGAGGTACGACCCGACGGGGTCGTGCTCGGCGGCGGTGAATTCCTCAAGGCCGGAGTGGTGGTCTGGGCGACCGGGGTGACCGTGCCCCAGATCGTGGGCGAGTGGGGATTGCCGCAAGGTCGCGGCGGCCGGATCTCCGTCGACAAGGACCTGCGCGTCGCCGGCTTCCGCACCATCTTCGCCGTCGGCGACGTCGCGCTGTTGCCCGACCCGCTGCCTCAGCTCGCCCAGCCGGCGCTGCAGGGCGGCCGGCACGCCGGTCGGCAGGTTGCCGCGCTCGTGGTCGGCCGGCCGACGCACCCGTTCCACTATCACGACAAGGGCACCATGGCGACGGTCGGCCGCCGCGCGGCGGTCGCCGACATCGAGCTGTTCGGCGGCCGGTCGATCCGGCTGAGCGGCACGCTGGCCTGGTTCGCCTGGTTGTTCGTGCACATCGTGATGCTGCTGGGCAACCGCAACCGGCTGGCCACCTTCGTGAATCTGACCACCAAGTACCTGGCCCCGTCGCGCCGGACCAACCCGATCGTCGGTGACGTTCCCGTCTTCGAGCATCCAGGACGAAGTTGATCTGTCAACATCAGGGCGCTCGGAGCGTATTCTGATCGGCATGACGTCGACCCCGCGCTGGCTCACCGAGCCGGAGCAGCGTGCGTGGCGAGCCCTGCAGCAGTTCGGTGCGCCGCTCGCCGCCGCCCTGAACCGGCAGCTGCTCGCGGACTCGGCGCTGTCATCGGCCGACTACCACGTCCTGGTCGTGCTCACCGAGACCGATGGCGGGGTCCTGCGGGCCGGTGAGCTCGGCCGGGAGACCGGCTGGGAGAAAAGTCGGCTGTCGCACCACCTCAAGCGGATGGAGGCGCGGGGGCTGGTGCGGCGGGACGAGTGCCTGACCGACGGGCGCGGGTTGCTCGTGCGGATCACCGACGCCGGGCGGCAGGCGATCGCCGATGCCGCCCCGGCCCACGTGGCGACGGTCCGAGATCTGGTGATCGATGCGTTGACCCCGGAGCAATTGCGGGTACTGGCCGAGGCGGGAGAGGCCGTCGGCGCCCGGCTCACCACGGTGAACTGCAGCGCCGCCGAGGCCGAACTGGCGTCGAGCGAGGGGGAAAATGTCTCAACCTCCAGTAGAGGGTGAGGGCGTCGCCGGACTGTCGGACGACGGGCCGCCGGCGTCGCGGACCCGCCGGGCGATGGCCGCGGCGGCCAGCGGTCGGGACCGGGCGATCCGGCAGTTCGTCGCGCTGCTCGTCCCGGTGATCCGGGCCACCCGGCTGCCGCTGCTGATCGTGGTGCTGTTCCCGGTCGTGCCGGCCGTCCTGGTCATCGCCATCGCGCTGGCCCGGCCCGGACCGGACGACTGGTTCTGGGTGGTCGTCGCCGCGCTGGGGCTGCTGGTGGGGGGATGGCTGGCCCTGCGCCGGCGCCAGTTGCTGGCCGTGGCCGCGGACCCCGAGGTGCTGGTCACCGCGCTGACCACGCTGGTGACCGGGCGGGAGCTGTGGAACCAACTGATCGACAACCTGTCCGCCGGCCGGGTCGGGGCGGCGGTGGCCCGCCGCTCCCGACCGTTGCGGGTGCTCAGCGGGCTGTGGCGCGGCGTCCGCGCGGCCGGGGTCATCGCCGAATTCGCGGCCAGCGACGAACTCGCCCCGCTGACCCCGTTGCGGCTGCGCGGCATCTGGCTTCTCGTGCTCTCCTGCCTGCTGGCCGGGGTCGTCATGGGCGTCGCGGTGCTCATCGCCGCCCTGCTCTACCTGCTCGGCGCGTAACCGGGTCGGCCGGGCGGTGGTGGTCGGCCGGCCGGATACGGTGGGGACATGATCGACGAGACACAGCCCGGATATGACGTGACCGAGGGAGTCTCCGAGCAGCTGACCGTCAGCGACACGCTGGCCGACGATCGGCTCGACGACTACCTGGACGAGGGCTACAACCCGCCCGACCGTGAGCCGTCCGTCCGGGTGCCCACCGAGTCCGAGGAGGAACGCGGGCTGAGCCTGTCCGACCTGCTCGCCGCCGAGACCCCCGAGGTGTGGGAGGAGTCGGAGAGCAACCTGTACGACGAGTCCGGCGACGAGGTCGGCAGTGCGCGGGCAGGACGTCTGGTGGGCGACGGATCGGACGCCTACGGCGACACGCGCAACGACGTGCTGGCCGACGACGTCGGCATCGACGGCGCCGCCGCCAGCGCCGAGGAAGCAGCCATGCACGTCATCGACGAGTACGACCAGCGCTGACGGCCGCCCACGTCAGCGCCGCCGAAGGGTGGCGGCCGTGTCCCGATGGAGGTCGGTGCGGGACGCCGGGTTCGGGGTGCGCCCCCGGTTGACCGCGCCGGTTCGACGGGAGCCCCTGGGCAGCACCGGCTGACCGTCCCGCTTTCGCGCTCGGCGGAAAACCGTTGCGCCGGTGCGGGACGCGACGTAGGTTCGCGGTACACGAGGAAGGAGGTGGTCCTGAGTTGAGTATTTCTCGGACGCGTGAGGTGGCTGGCCGCTAGGCCGCAACCGACCGAAAGGGGTCGTCCATGTCCGGGTTGTTCATGTCCGAGCGGGATCGCGCCGGCGCCGCCGACCCCCCTCCGACACCCGCTACAGGCCCCGCTCGACAGGCATGATCCCGCGGTCCACGGCCTTGACCAGGGCGGCGTGATCGGCCTCGGTCTGGTCGGCGTAGAGCCGGGCGAAGCGAGCCAGGGCGTGATCGAGCTTGTCCGACTTGCCGCAGTATCCGGCGATCATCGATGCCCCCGACGTGCGGGCGTGCCCCTTGGCCAGCAGGTGCCCGACGATCCCGGCGTAGTCGGCCAGCGCCGATCCGTCGATCGAGTCCAGCGCGACGGTGCCCTTCATGTTGCGGAACTGCCGGACGTAGTACTGACGTCCGTCGGCCTCGGCCCAACCGAGCAGCGGATCGCTGACCGTCTGCAGCGCCTGCTGGTACTCGACCACGCGCTGGCCCTGGTGGGCGTGCCACGCCGACTCCCCGTGCACGTACTTCGCCAGCACCGATCGGCGAGCCTGCTTGAGCTGCAGAAACACCACGTCGTCGGGGCTGCTGCCCTCCAGCAGGACCACATACGCGCGCAGGCCGACGCTGCCGACGCCGACCACCTTGTGCGCGATGTCGACGATCGTGTAGCCGCCCAGGGCGCGTCGCCAGTGCGGGGCAAGCGTCTGCAGGTAGCCGTCGAGCCCGGCGGACAGCACCTGGTAGTCCTGATCGCTGACCCGGGTGATCAGGGGCGGTTCCTCGACGATCCGCCGCCGGCCCTGCTCCTCGTGGGTGAACCGGGGCAGCGCCCGGTCACTGGTGCGGTGCCGGGCCCGGGCCACCGCCCGGCGGATCTCCTGCCGCAGCGACTCGTGCGAGGTCGTGCTGTGCAGGTGATCGACGTCGATCCGCTGGTACGAGCGGGCCAGCAGGGGGGTGAGCGCCAGCTCGCGCACCTCGGTCCGGTAGGCGGCGGCGCACTGGATCGCGGCCGATTCGCAGTCCGCCTCGCTGGCCCCGTTCTGCCGGCCGGCCACCCAGATGCTGGCGACCAGGCGGCGCAGATCCCACTCCCAGCCACCCGGGTGAGCCTCGTCGAAGTCGTTGAGGTCCATCACCAGGTCGCGTTCGGGGGAGGCGTAGAAGCCGAAGTTGCCCAGGTGGGAGTCGCCGCAGATGACCGGGGTGATTCCGGTCGATGGCAGCCGGGCGACGTCCTCGGCCATCACGATCGCGGTGCCGCGCAGGAAGCCGTACGGGCTGCCGATCATCCGACCGACCCGGACCGGGATCAGCCAGTCCAACCGCCCCTCGTGCGAGTCCATGATCAGCTGCACCGGGTCCGGCCGCCCGATCGGCGGCGCCCAGTCGCCCAGCGACTGCCGGGACACCTTGTCCCGCAGGTCCTTCCCCATCCGGAAGCGGTCTGCCCGGGCGGTCGGCCGCTTGGACAGGGAGTCGAAGGAATCACTGTCCGCGGTGGCCAGAACGACGTGCCCGCGAGATTTGTTACGCCCGATCACATCCGGACCCTAACGCCACGGGCGGCCGCGCGCGCGGACGCGGTCCCGCCGGCCCGCCTCGTCCCGCGCGGACGCCGCCGCCCCCCGTCCCGCGCGGATCAACTGGGTCGGCCCGGCTGAACCGGGCGACGTGCGCCCCGCCCGTCCCATCCGCGGCGCGTTCGTCCGCGTGGTTGTCCACGTGTCGGTATCAGCGGGTGCCGCGGATCAGGTCCCGAGGGCGCCGCGGCTCGAGCTCCGACCCGGCCGGCAGGATCGCGTCCGCGGCGACTCGGCGGTGCGACCCGACCAGCACGGGATGCACGGCATTGGGCGCTCCGAGCATCGCCCGCCGGCCGATCACGCTGCCCTCGGCGATCACCGATCGCGCGACGCTCGCACCGGCCCGGACCACCACGTCGTCCATCAGCACGCTGTGCCGCACCTGGGCGCCGCGTTCGATCACGACTCCCGGACCGACGATCGAGTTCACCACCTCGCCGGCCACATCGGCGGCCGGCGCCAGCGCGGCCCGGTCCAGCGATGCGGTGCGCCGCACGATCGCCGGTCCCCGCACCGGCATGGAGGTGAGGATCGGCCAGGCCGGATCGTCCAACCGGAACGGCGAGCGTTCCCGGAGGAGTTCGAGCTGTCCGTCCAGGTAGGCGGTCGGGGTGCCGAGGTCGCGCCAGTGCCCGTCGTGCCGGAAGTCGGCCACTGCGCCGCCGGCGACGAGCCGGGGCAGCAGGCGTTCCCCGTAGTCGCCGAGGCCGCCATCGCGGTGCAGGTCCCGCAGCTGCTCGGCCAGCGCGGCCGGCCGGTAGGCGAACACCTCGGTGCCGACGCAGCGGCCGGTCGGCGAATCCGGCTTGTAGTCCACGGACCGGACCCGGCCGCCGTCGGCCTGGACGACCAGGTAGCGGGATACGTCGGTGCCGGCCGGCATCACCGTCGACACCACGGTCGCATCGGCGGCCGCATCCAGGTGGGCGGCAATCACGTCCCGAAAGTCCAGCGTCAGTAGATGGTCGGCGCTGCACACGAGCAGGACGTCGGGATCGAACGAATCGATGACCGGCCAGTTCCGGACCAGCGCGTCAGCGTTGCCGGAGGCGAAGCCGTCGTGCTCGGGTCCCTGAAACGGCGCCAGGATGCGGAACCCACCCCGGGTCCGGTCCAGGTCCCACGGCCGGCCGCCGGCCAGGTGCTCGCCGAGCAGGTGCGGTTCGTACTGCTGCAGCACCCAGACATCGGTCAGCGCGCTGTGCGTCGCGTTGGACAGGGCGATGTCCACCAGGCGGTAGTTGCCGCCGACGGGTAACGACGGCTTGGCCCGGCCCGTCGTCAGGGGGCCGAGCCGCGAGCCCCGTCCGCCGGCCAGGACAACGCACAGTGCGCGTACACGGGTCATGCACATGCTCTTCCCTGCCCGGCCACCGGCCACGCGGAGTTTCATCCGCTCCGGGACGGGTTACTCGCTACCCGGCGACCGAGTGCTCCGCCGCACACTCTGTGCGACAGCTGTGCAGCCGCCCAGCTCGTGCTGGCCCACGGATTGCTCCGAACGGGTGAATTCGCGCATTTCACACGATCGGTCAATCGGCGCTCCACGGGACGTCGGCGCACCCCGGTCCAGCAGCGGAAACGTCCGGCGCCGAGCGGCCGCCGCGATCGTTACCATTCCGTTATGTCCAGATCGGCTCCCTGGACATTCCCCGACCCGTCCGTATCGTCTGTCTGGGCCGGGGTTTCGACCGGCAGCCAGTCCAGAACCCTTCGGGCCACGCGCCGAGTGCTGTCCGCTCCGGCCCGGAGACCGTCATCGCAGAAAGGCTAGGACAGCAGCGGGGAAACCAATTTCGGGAGTCGCACGGCTTCCTTGGGGTTAATCCGGCACCGCGTCAGCGAGGCCGGACGGGCGATCCCCTGCACCCATTCGCTGCCGCACTGCGGCCGCGCCCTGGGTCGCGCCCGAACCCGACAGCTCACCTCGCAGGCGCAGCTAGGGGAAAACACCACATGACGCGTCGTACTGTCGCACGCCATCGCAAGCCATCGACGGCCCGGATCTTCGCCCTTCGCGGCGCCGCCGTCGGCGTCGTCGCCGGGGCTGCCGCTCTCGGCCTGGGAGCCGGAACCGCCTCCGCCGCGCCGGATTCGACCTGGGACTCGGTCGCGCAGTGCGAGAGCAGTGGCAACTGGTCCATCAACACCGGCAACGGTTACTACGGTGGCCTGCAGTTCTCCCAGTCGACCTGGAACGCATTCGGCGGGCAGGAGTACGCCTCGCGGGCCGACCTGGCGACCAAGGAGCAGCAGATCGCGATCGCCGAGAAGACCCTGGCCGGCCAGGGCTGGGGCGCCTGGGCCTGCGCGTACGCCGGTGGGGGCGAGGGCCCGACCCAGCGTTCCGCGAGCAGTTCCTCGTCCTCGTCCTCCTCGAACGAGCAGGCCAGCAGCTCGTCGGAGCAGGCCTCCCGCGGGAGCCGCAGCACGAACAACGACGACCAGCAGTCGTCGCGCAGCAGCCGGTCCGCGACCAGCCAGGACCGTTCGTCGTCCGCGGTGAGCTCGGGCAGTGCCGCCGACGGCAGCTACACCGTGGCGTCGGGCGACACCCTCTACAAGATCGCCGCCGCGAACGGCGTGGCCGGGGGCTGGGAGGCCGTCTACCAGGCCAACGCCGACATCATCCCGGACCCCGATCTGATCTTCCCGGGCCAGGTCATCCGTATTCCGTGAGCTGAGGGGGAGGCGATCCCGGGTGATCGGCTCCCCGTCGGTTGGCCCCCGCGCGCCGGTAGCATCCGGGCGTGGGGGGACGCCGGTTTGCCGTGACGGCGGCCGGCACGGCGGTCCTGCTGGCGGCCCTGGACGCGTACGTCGTGGTCGGGCTGCTGGTCGACATGGTGATCGACCTGGGCATCCCGGTGAACCGGCTGGAGCGGGCGACGCCGATCGTCACCGGGTTCCTGCTCGGCTATGTGGCGGCGATGCCGCTGCTCGGACAGGCCTCGGACCGCCTCGGCCGGCGCCGGGTGCTGCAGTGGTGCCTCGCCGCGTTCGCGGTCGGATCGGTGGTGACCGCGGTCGCCGGGTCGATCCCGCTGCTGGTGGCCGGACGCGTGGTGCAGGGTGTCGCCGGGGGCGCCCTGCTCCCCGTCACCATGGCGTTGGTCGCCGACCTGTGGCCGGAACGGCAACGGGCCACCGCTCTGGGGGCGGTCGGCGCCGCGCAGGAGATCGGCAGCGTGCTGGGCACGCTGTACGGGGTGGCCGTTGCCGCGGCGTTCAACTCCTGGCGCTTCTTCGAAGACCTGCAGCCGGAAAGCTGGCGGTGGGTCTTCTGGGTCAACCTGCCGCTTGCCGCACTCGCGATCATTGTCGTGCAGCTGACCGTTCCGTCCGGTGGCCGGGCCGCCGGGCCGGGTGGCGTCGACGTGATCGGCGGTGTGCTCCTGGCCCTCGCCCTCGGCCTGCTGGTGGTGGGGCTGTACAACCCCGACCCGGCGCATTCGGTCCTCCCGGCCTGGGGGTTGCCGGCCCTGGCCGGTGCCGTGGCGCTGGCCGTCGCGTTCGTGATCTACGAGCGACAGGCGCGGGTCCGGCTGCTCGACCCGGCCGGTGTCCGGTTCCGCCCGTTCCTGGTCGCCCTGGGTGTCAGCGCGATCTCCGGCGCGGCCCTGATGGTCACCCTTGTCGACGTCGAACTGTTCGCGCAGACGTTGTTGCGGATGGACTCCGGACAGGCCACCCGGCTGGTCGCCCGGTTCCTCGTCGCGCTTCCGGTGGGTGCGCTGCTCGGCGGCCTGCTCGTCCGGAACCTGGGCGAGAAGTGGGTCAGCGCCGGGGGTCTGCTGATCGCCGCGGGTGGGTTCGGGCTGCTGGCGCAGTGGACCGCGGCAGTGCCGGACGAGTCGTATCCGCTCGGGTTGCCCGTGCTGGACACCGACCTGGCGATCGTCGGGCTCGGCCTCGGGCTGGTGATCGCGCCGTTGTCCTCGGTCGTGCTCCGGGTGGTACCCGGCCGGTCGCACGGGGTGGCGTCGGCCGCCGTGGTCGTCGCCCGGATGACCGGCATGCTGGTCGGGCTGGCGGCGCTGACCGCGTTCGGGCTGTGGCGGTTCGGCCGACTGACCGCGGATCTCGTGCCGCCCCTGCCGTTCGGCATGACGGACGATCAGTTCAACGCACGACTCGCCGCCTACACCCAGGCATTCCTCGGCGCACTGGAACGCGAGTACCAGGAGATATTCCTGGTGACCGCCGGGCTGTGCCTGGCCGGGGCGGCTCTGTCCCTGCTGCTGCCCCGGCGGGACCGCGACTCCGGCGCGGTTGCGGTGGCGTCAGCCGATCCGGCGTAGCCGGGTGATCGTCAGTCCCGGATCGGCCACCAGCTCGTCGAGCCGGCCGGCGAACTCGACCAGGTGCGGGGCGCCGAGGTGGGCGTCCAGGAGCTCCGCGCTGTCCCAGTTCTCGTAGAGGTAGAACAGGTCCGGGTCCTCGGTGCCCTGATGCAGGTCGTCGTTGACGAAACCCGTTTCCTGGCTTGTCGGCTCGACCAGCGCGACCAGCGCGTCCGGTAGTTCCTGCCTTTTGCCCGGTTTGGCCCGCATGTGCGCAATGACCGTGAGCAGTTGGGGATTCGCGTCGGTGGGTGTTGTCATCGTTGACTCCTGGCGAGGGGGAAGGGGTTTCGAGGGGACCGAAGTCGGCATCGGAATTGTGGCCCCAGGTTCGACGGGAGCGCTGGGTTTCGAGGTGTGACTGAGCGATGCCGGGGCGACCGCAAGGGGAGCGATGTCATCGACGCCCGTCGCGAGATCGGGACGGCGATGGCCGGGGCCGCGCAGGCCTGGCTGGACAGCCTCGATGCCGAGCAGCGCGGGACCGCTGTCGGCCACCCGCCCGCCGACGATGCCGAACGCCGGCGCTGGTTCTCCACGCCCACCGACCACGGCGGGCTGACCGTGCACCAGCAGCGGCCCGATCAGCACCGCGCGGTGATGCGCCTGATCTCCACCGGACTGTCGACCCCCGCGTACGTCACGGTGGCCACGATCATGGGCCTGGAGAACGTCCTCGACCAGCTCGAGGGGTTCGTCACCCGGTTCGACCGGGTGCGCGGCCGCGGTGTCGCCGGCCGAGCGCTATCTCGACGACGCCGTGCTGGACCAGGTGTTCTTCACCTGGGCCGGTCCGACCGACGAGGGGCAACCGCACTACTACCGGATGCAGGGGCCGAACCTGCTGATCGAGTGGGACAACACCCAGCGCAGCGCCAACCACGCGCACTCGGTGTGGCGGGACCCGGCCACCGACTTCGGCATGGATGTGCTGGCCGGGCACCGGGCGGCCCACCGGCACTGAACCGGACCGGAGCAGCTGGTCGGTCGGGCGGCGGCCGTCGGTCCGGCGGTGACGCCGGCGTTGCCGAAGAAGGTGTGCAGCATCGCGACCCGGCCTGGCCGGGGTACAGGATCGGGTCGTCGTTGGCGGTCTTCGTCAGCGCACAGGTGTCGGTGAAGATCGCGTTCTGCGGGACGCCGGCCGGCTGCGCCCTCATCCGCAGCCCGCTCGGGGTCGTGGCGCTCGCCGATGCGGCCGGCGCTGCGGCCGCCGCGGACCCGCCCGTCAACTCCGACCCGCGCCCGCCCGCCCGGGGTTCTCCCGGGAACACACCCCAGGCCGCCAGCGGCGGGCGGCGATCGGGTTCGGCGAACGTTCAGTTCCGGTTCGGACGGGTCACGCCGGTTCCGGGCCCAACTCCTGGAAGAGGGTGAGTTGCAGCCCGGCCGGCGCGGCCAGCCGCGCGTTCAGCGAGTCCCACGGCGTCCGGGTGGGCGGCGCGATGAGTTCGGCGCCGGCGGCGACGAGGGTGCCCGTCGTCCCATCGACGTCCGCGACCTCGAACGCGACCCGCAGTCGCGGGGCCACCCGCCGGCCCACCTCGACGTCGTCGATCATCGCCACCTGGGCCGGGTTGGACAGCTCCAGCGTCGCGCGGCCGACGTCCAGGATGGTCACCTTTTCGCCGGCAGCGCCGTGCACGACCAGTTCCTCGCGGGCGCCGAGCACGTCCCGGTAGAAGGTCACCGCCTCGTCGTAGTCGGCCGCCTCGACGACGAGTCGCATTTGCCGTACCACGCGTTCGCTCACCATGCCGCCTTCCGTGGGGCCCGACGGATGGCGCCCCGCCCTTGAATCATTCGTCAGGATCCGGGGACGAGCACGGCGGCCCCGTTGACCCGGTCGGCGGCCAGATCGGCCAGCGCCCGGTCGGCCGCGTTCAACGGGTACGGCGTGGTGGTGACCGCCAGCCGGTGCCGGCCGGCCAGCGTCAGGAATTCCCGCCCATCGGCCCGGGTATTGGCCGTGACGCTGCGCACCTCCCGCTCGTAGAACAGCTCGGTCTCGTAGTGCAGCGCCGGCACGTCGGACAGGTGGATGCCGGCGATGGCCAGCACCCCGCCACGGTCCAGCGCGCGCAGGGCCACCGGCACGAGATCCCCGGCCGGAGTGAAATTGATAGCGGCATCGAGCTTCTCAGGCGGCTCGTCGGCAGCGCCACCGACCCACTCCGCGCCCAGCGCGCCGGCCAGTTCGCGGGCGGCCGCCGCCCGGGTCATCACGAACACCCGGGCGTCCAACGCGGCGATCGCCAGCTGCGCGGTGAGATGGGCACTGGCCCCGAATCCGTAGATGCCCAGCCGACCGCCAGGCTCGAGGCCGCTGCGGCGCAGCGCCCGGTAGCCGATGATCCCGGCACACAGCAGCGGCGCCAGTTCGGCGTCGGAGTACCCCTCCGGCAACCGGTACGCGTAGTCGGCCGGCACCGCGGCGTACTCGGCGTACCCGCCGTCGGCGTCCCACCCGGTGTACGCCGAGGACGGGCACAGGTTCTCCGCGCCGCGCCGGCAGTACGGGCACTGCCCGCAGGTGCCTCGCAGCCAGGCGATGCCGACCCGGTCCCCGAGGCGATGATCGGCCACCGCGGTGCCCACGTCCACCACCTCGCCGACGACCTCGTGACCGGGCACCACTCCCGCGCGGTGCACCGGAAGATCGCCCTCGGCGACGTGCAGATCGGTGCGACACACCCCGCACGCCCGAACCCGGACCAGCAACTGGTCCGGGGACGGCTCCGGGATCGGCAGCTCGACCGGCCGCAGCGGGCGGCCGACGATCGGGCCGGGAGCGAGGACGTGCCACGCCTGCATGACGGAGGGTGTGTTGGTCACGTTCCTAGGATGAACCACGTGGACACCTGGATCTGGATCGCGCTCGTGACATTGGCCGTGCTCACCATCCCGTTCCTGGCGATCCGCCGGGCGGCGAAGAGCCGGGTCGATCCGACGAACGTCAGCATCGACGCCGACCTGGCCCATCGGGTGCGCGTGCTGTGCCGGCAGGACAAGAAGGTGGAGGCGGTCAAGGAATTGCGCGACGCCACCGGCCTGGCCTTGCGGGACGCGCTGACGATCGTCGAGAAGCTGGCCGCCAGCGACCCCCGCAAGCGCGGCTGACTCCGCAGCTAGCCGCCGCGGCCGCCCACCGCGGCGAGGATCTCCCGGTCCCGGCACGCCGCGCCGAAGGCTTCGATGCGCCGGCGGATCTCGCGGCCCAGCAGCCATTGCCCGACCGGCTCGGCGAACCGCCGCAGCCAGGCCGGCCGGACCGAATAGGTGTACTTCCAGACGGCTCGCGACCCCTTCGGATGGGCTTCGAACCGCCATCCGCCGCCGAAGCGGTCGAAGAACCACGGGCCGTCGACCATCGTCATGCCCACGCTCGTCGGCGGCCGGTAGGACACGTACTCGCTGGTCATGGCCGGTCCCAACCGGGCGAACGTGCGGGTCCGCACGCCCTTTCCCGGTTCGGTCGCACCGTCCAGGAAGAACTGCCGGCGGATGAACGGGTCCCAGGACAGCCGCACCGCGCCGGTCGTCTGGGACACGGCGAAGGCCACGTCCGGCGGGACCGGCACGAGCACCTCGGCACTGACCTGCGGCATGGGATTCACGGTAGCCTGCGGGCCGTGCGCATCTCCGTCTCCGCCGACGAGGACACCGGTGTCGCGCGGGCCGTGCTCGACGAACTTCGGCGGCGGGGCCACCGGCCGATCCCGCACGGCGCGCTCACCGATACGGAGCGGCCGGACTGGGCGTGGTCGTCCGAGGCCGCCGCACGGGACGTCGCCGAGGGTCGGGCCGACGCCGGGATCGTCTGCTGCTGGACCGGCACCGGGGCGAGCATCGCGGCGAACAAGGTGCCCGGGGTGCGGGCCGCGCTGTGCTGGGACGCCCCGACGGCGGCGGGCGCCCGGCAGTGGAACGACGCGAATGTGCTGGCCCTGTCGCTGCGTTCGACGTCCCGGGCGGTGCTGACGGAGATCCTGGACGCCTGGTTCGGCTCGGCGGCGTCGACCGACATGGCTGATCGGGCGAACATCGAGCATCTCGACGCGATCGCTCCGCCCGTCGCGGGTTGATCACGGACCGGATGAGCCGCACCCGATCCAGGTCGCGGAGTGGATCGGCCGCCCGGTGCAGCCGGGACCCAGCACCGGTCCGGACCCGGCTCAGGCGGCGAGAGAGAACTCCGGCGCATCGTGGACGGATGGCCGACCCTCGACCCGGACGAGTTCGTCGACGATCCGGGCCACCGCGTCCGGGTGCCGGGCGATCGAGCGGTGGCCGGCCGGCACCCGCAGCGCCCCCGTCGTCGTGGGGCCGGTGCGGGCGATCACCACCCGGTCCGCGGCGGCCTCGATGTCGACCCACCGGGTCGCGGCGGACCGGGACCCGGCGGCCAGTTGGCGCAGGAACGTCGAGCCGGGGTACATCTGCCGGGCCCCGGGGCCGGGCACGAACCGGGCGAACGGCGTGCCCTCGTGCGGCGTGGCCAGGGTCACCGCCGTCCGAACCCGGTCGCCGAGCCGCCCCGACTGCACCGCCGCGCGAACGACCAGGCCGCCCATGCTGTGCCCGACCAGGTGCACCCGCCGGGCGTCGCACGCGTTCATCGTGCGCTCGGCCTGCTCCGCCAGCCAGTTCGCGACGGACCCGATGTCGGCCCGGAACGGGTTGTACCGCAACGCAATGACATGGTCGAAGCCAGCCACGGCCAGGGCCGACCGCAGCGGGTGCCACATGTGCTCCGTACCGGCGTACCCGTGAACGAGCAGGACGGGAGCGCGCCGGGAGGTGGCCGGATCCGCCGTCGAATCCGGCCGCTGCCAGTACCTGATGGACAGGCAGTCCGGCGTCCGGCGGGCCCCCGGCAGGCGCAGCCAGCGGACCAGGCAGGTGGTTCGATGGCGGACCGCGGCCAGCGTGGGCGGGTCGGCCGGGGCGGGATGCTCATGGGCGCGCGCGTTCATCGGATCCTCCTGGTGCTCGTGCCGGGAGTGGCGTCGGGACCGGTGGGGAAGGGTCGGGACCCGATGGCCCGGTGCGTCCCCGCGATCCCCGGCGGTCGGCCCGGGGTACGTGCGGCGGTCGGAACGGTTCTCCGCGGGGCGCGCCCGGCCGCGGTCCGTCCCTTCCGACGTGGTGTGTCCTGCTGTGAAGTGGATCTGTGTGTTGCTGGACGCGCATGGGCGGCGGGCGTTGCGTGGACAGCGGTTGCCCTGCGCGGCGGCCGGCCGGACGCCGTGCGGCCGGTCGAGACACGGGCCGGGCGCCCCGCGCCCAGCCGACCGACAGTCTTCGACGAGCGGTTGTCGATCCGGTCGCCCGGCTGCGTCAACCCGGTAGCGGGCGGGAACGACCCGGCCGCCGCGAGATCATCAACGATCCGCCGACCCGAGAGCAGGGAGCCGTCATGGAGTACATGGTGCTGATCTATCGCGACGAAGCGGACGCGCCGGAGTACGGATCGGCCGAGTGGGAAACGATGATGGCCGGGTTTCTCGCATTCAATCAGCGGTTGATCGACGGCGGCCACTGGATCGCCGGGGGCGGCCTGCAGACCACGACGTCCGCGACGACGGTGCGCCTCGCCGCCGGCGTGCTGCCCAAGGTGCTGGACGGTCCGTACGCCGAGACCAAGGAGCAACTCGGCGGCTTCTACCTGGTCCGGGCCGAGTCCCTGGACGACGTGTTGGAGCTGGCCAAGGGCCTGCCGATCGAGGGGGTCATCGAGGTGCGGCCGCTGACGTACCGGCCGACCGGTGAGCACACCGATCGGTGAGGGCGAGGGACCGGAAGGGATCGGACACCGTCGCTGCGGCGGTGACCGCCCTGGCGCGGAGCGAGGGCGGCCGGATGGTCGCCGTCCTCGCCCGCCGGTTCGGGGACCTGGACGTCGCCGACGACGCGGTGCAGGACGCGCTGATCGAGGCACTGCGGAATTGGCCGGTGGCCGGGATACCGGCGAACCCGGCCGGCTGGCTGCGCACCGTCGCCACCCGCCGGGCCATCGACCGGATCCGGCGCGCCGGCGCCGCCCACCGGCGAACCCTTGCGGTGGCCAAGGATCTCGTGCCGGAGCCGGTGGGCTCGCCGGCCGGCGACGCGCGCGGATCGGAGGAACTGATGATCGACGAGAGCACGATCCGGGACCAGCAGTTGCGGCTGATCCTGCTGTGCTGCCACCCCGCGCTGCACCCCGATGCGCAGGTCGCGCTGACCCTGCGCCTGGTCGGTGGCCTGAGTACCGGCGAGATCGCGGCCGGGTTCCTGCAGCCGGAGGCGACGATCGCCCAACGGATCGTCCGGGCCAAACGGAAGATCCGCGACGCCCGGATCCCGCTGTCCCTGCCGCCGGATCTGACCGAACGGCTCGGAGTCGTGCTGACCGTCCTGTACCTGGTGTTCAACGAGGGCTACCTGTCCCGGGGCGGCTCCGCCGGGGCGCGCTCGACCCTGATGGACGAGGCGATCCGGCTCACCGGTGTGCTGACCTCGCTCGCCCCCGACGAGCCGGAGGTCGGTGGGCTGCTCGCCCTGGAGCTGTTCCACCGGGCCCGCACCGATGGCCGGTTCGACCCGGCCGGTGACCTGGTGCTGCTGGCCGAGCAGGACCGATCGACGTGGGACCTGGCGATGATGACCCGGGCGAACCGGATCCTGGCCGTCGCACTGCAGCAACGACGTCCCGGGGTGTTCCAGATCCAGGCGTTGATCGCGGCCCGGCACGCGAACGCGCGCACCGCGGCCGACACCGACTGGCCGGCGATCGCCCGGCTCTACGCGCAGTTGGTGGCGATGACCGGCTCCCCGGTCGTGGCGCTGAATCATGCGGTGGCCGTCGGCATGGCCGACGGGCCGGACGCGGGACTGCGACTGCTCGACCGGATCGACGGCCTGGCCGGATATCACCTGCTGCCGGCCGCCCGGGCGGAGCTGCTGGTGCGGGCCGGCCGGCCGGCCGAGGCAGTCGCGGAGTTCGACGTCGCCCTCCGGGGCGCACCGGGGGAGGTGGAACGGCGGCACCTGGAACGGCGGCGGGCGTCGGTCTCGGGCCGATCGAGCCCGGGGTGATGGGCGCCGCCGGTCCCGTGTCGGTCCTCCGCCCATTCGTGGTCGGCGGGCGGCACGGTGATCGCGACGACGACGACGGGCGGCAACCCGGTGGCCCCGACGAACCGCACCGCCGCCGCGAGTGCTCCCGGGTCGAACGCGTCCGCAGCGTCGCCTCCGAGCACGCTACCGACTCGGGACAACCCGGCTGGACGCCGTTGTCCGGTCGGGACAGGTCGCCCGAGGCGCGCCGCCGCTACCGTCGACCCGGATCGAGGAGGCGATGATGACTGAACCCGCCCGCCCGGCCGGTGCGCTGGGTCTGATCGAGACCAAGGGCCTGGTGGGTGCGATCGAGGCCGCCGACGCGATGGTCAAGGCCGCCAACGTGCAGGTGCAGGGGTACCGGACGCTGCGCAACGGGCAGGTCTCGGTACTGGTTCGTGGCGACGTCGGCGCGGTGAAGGCCGCGGTCGACGCCGGTCGGGCCGCCGCCCAGCGGGTCGGCGAGCTCTACAGCAGCCATGTCATCCCGCGACCCCACGGGGAGACCGAGGACGTTGTCGGTCAGGCCGTCGTTTCCGCCGGCTGAGCCGGTCGCCGGGAACCTCCGGTGCGCCGCCGAACAGCGGCCATCCGCGTGCGACGCGGATCAAGGCGATAGAGCGGCGACCGATTTGCGCGAAATGCGCCGTTGCTGCAGGCGCTGGCCATGCCGGGCTGATCAACTCGGCGGAATGCGCCCGACTTATCCCTTTCTTGGGCAGATGATCAGCCTGGACACGGATGTGGGTCGGCGAATCTGCCGAATTGATCAGCCCGGGGTGCGGCCGGGCACGCCGATGGGCTCGACCGAAGGTCCGCGGGCGGCGCGCGGCCGGTCAGCGGGCCGGCGCGGTCCCGTCGTCCGCGGTCTGGTTCACCTGCAGCAGGCGGAGCGCGAAGTCGGCGCGCATCCGATCCTCGTGCCGGCTCAGATCCAGCCCGGTGAGCTGCCGAATCCGTTCCAGCCGGTACCGCAACGTCTTGTGGTGCACGAACAGTCGCTCGGCGGCGACCCGTTGCGAGCAATCGGCGTCGAAGAACGCGCGCAGCGTGCGGATCAGCGCGCCATCGTTCTCACGGTCGTAGGCCACCAGCGGGCCGGTCACCTCGTCGATGAAGGTCTGCAGGTCGGGGTCGTTGCCCGAGCCGAGCAACAGCCGGACGATGCCGAGTTCCTCGTAGAGGAAGGCGTTGCGTCCCCCGAGCCGGCGGGCCGCGGCCAGTGCGGTCTGCGCCTCACTCAGCGCGGTGGGCAGTTCGATCGGGCTGGGGTGCTCCCGGCTGATGCCCCAGGCGAGCCGCAGACCGGGCCATTCGGCGTGGATCGCCGCGCAGGTGGCGACGGCCAGGTCCTTGGCCGCCGCCCGGTCCAGGCCGGCGGCCACCGCGACCAGCAGGTCGCCGCGCATCCCGGTCAGCGGTAGCCGGCGCGTCTCGTCCACCCCACGGATGGCGCGCAGGACTCCGCGGCGCACCTTGTCGGTGTGCGAGGTGTCCCAGCCCTGCTCGGCGGCCAGTTCCTCGACGTTCTCGATCTGGCCGTGCAACACGCGCAGGGCACCGTGCAGGGTGATACCGAGCTGCTGGGCCCGCGCCCGGGCGGCCACCCGATGTTCGACCGGTCCCTGCAGCAGGTCCCAGAGCACCTGGTCGACGGCCTGGGCGCGGGCCCGGGACGCGGCCCGTTCCCGGAGCAGGGCCAGCGAGCAGGCCATCGCCACCTGGCCGGCGGCGGCCTCCATCAGCTCCGCCGTCGCGTCGCCGAGGACGAGCACGACCTGGCCGACCTGGTCGCCGTCGGCGTACACCGGACGGATCCACCGGTGCGGCGCGGCCCGACCGCGGGTGGGAATGCATGCCGGCAGCGAGATGTCGGCCGGGTCGGGGGCGTGGGAGGCAATCATTGCCCCGTCCGGCCCGTACACCCCGACCTCGCAGCCGAGCTCCGACGCGACCGCGTGCACCACCGCCGGCAGCCCACCACCCTCGATGACGGTCGTCAGCAGGCTCTGTTGCAGCCGGGACGACCGGTCGAGCAGGGCGACCTGGCGCTGCAGGGCATCGCGGGTCTGCTCCGCCTCGGCGGTGGCGGCCGCCTGCTCGTCGTGCAGGCGGGCGTTGTCGATGGCGACGGTGGCGATGTCCGCGAGCACCACCATCCGGCGTTCGTCGGGCCCGGTGAACATCGACGGCCGGCGTCGCCACACCTCCAGCACGCCGATGAGATCGCCATGCAGCCGCAGCGGGACGGCCAGGGCGGACCGGGTTTCCTCCTTGGCGGCCAGGGACATGAAGTCCGGGCTGATGGTCCGGTCCTCCAGGTAGGTGTCGACCTTGGCCGGCCGGCCGGTGTCGAACACCAGGCCGGCCAGTCCCTGGCCGCGGCGCATCCGCAGCCGCGCGGTCTCGGCGACCCGATTGCCGACACACGCGCGCATCCGGACCAGATCGCCCTCCCGCAGCATGACGCCGCAGATGTCGGCATCCAGTACCCGCAGGGTGCGTTCGGCGATCGACGTCAGCACCCGGTCGACGTCGCGGACGGACAGCAGTTGCTGGACCACCTCGCGGACGGCCTCGCTCTCCGGCTCGGCCTGGTCCGGCGGGGCCGGCCGAGCCGTGCGGTGAAGCAGGGCAAGCCAGACGCAGGCCTGCGCCAGCAGCGGCTGCCAGGCCCCGGCATCACCCGTCCAGCAGAGCGCGACGGCGCCGTCGGGGCTCCCGAGCTGGGGCGGCGGCGGCACCGGATCGCCGGCCAGCACGCGGTTGTCGTTGTCGACGACACTCACCGGACGACCGAGCAGCGCGGCCACCAGCACGGCGAGGTCGGCCGCGGCGGCCGCCCGATCGTCCGGCACGGTGCCCAGCAAGATGCCGATCGCGTCGGCGGCCCGCTCGTCACCGAGCACGATCGGCGCCAGCACGGCGACCCGCTCGGCCGTGGCCATCGCCTCACCTCCGTCGGTGTCAGATCGCGATCAGCGTTTTGAGCGTACGTCGATCGGCCATGCGCCGGTACGCCTCCGGGGCCTGGTCGAGACCCACGGTGTCGGTGGCGACCACGGACGGGTCGATCGCCCCCGATCGGACCAGTGCGAGCAGGGCGTCGCCGTCCCGCATCGCATTCCCGACGACGAACCGCAGGGTCAGCTCGTCGGCGAACGCCCGGGCCACCGGCAGCGACCAGCCCAGGTCGTGATGCACGCCGACCGAGATCACCGTGCCGCGCCGGCGCACCAGGGCGAACGCGGTGTCCAGGGCGCGCGCGCCGCCCACGGCGTCGATGACGGCGTCGGCGCCGCGGCCGTCGGTCACCCGGTCGATCTCGGCCCGCGCGGTTTCGGGTTCGGCGGTCACCGCGCCCTGGTCCGCGGCCAGCGCCCGCCGCGACGCGACCGGCTCGACCAGCACGATCACCCCCGCACCGAGCGCCTGCGCGGCCAGGCTGGTCAGCTGCCCGACGGGTCCGCCGCCCAGGACCGCCACCGTGTCGCCCGGCGTGATCCGCGCGCGTCGGATCGCGGCGAACCCGGTGGCCAGGGTGTCGCCGAGGAACACCGCGGCATCCGGTGACACCCCGGCCGGGACCGGCCGCAGGGTGGCGTCGGCGAACGGCACCCGGACCAGTTCGGCCTGCGTGCCCGGCAACGCCGGACCGAACGCGGTGCCGGTGCCGAAGAATCGACGCCGGTCGCACTCCCAGTGGTCGCCGCACCGGCACCATCGGCACCGGCCGCAGGCGGCGTAGTCGGCCCCGAACACCAAGTCGCCGGGGCGATGTCCCTGCACGCCCGGTCCGACGGCGATGATCTCCCCGACGAACTCGTGGCCGAGCACGGTGCCGGGCGGCAGCCCGGCGGGGTGCGCGACGGCCTGCAGGTCGGTCCCGCACACCGCGGCGCGCCGCACCCGGACGACGGCGTCCTCGGATTCGGTGATCGCCGGGTCGGCCACGGTGTCCACCCGCACCCGGCCGTCGCCGGCGAACACCACCGCCCTCACGACGCCTGCGCCAGCCCGGCCAGGCGTTCCCGGATACGGTCGGCGGCCTGGCGCAACGCGGCGAGTTCGTCCGGTCGCAGCGGCAGCTCGACGATGCCGACGACGCCGCGCCGGCCCAGCCGGGCCGGCAGGCCCACGTACACGTCGCGGATGCCGTAGCTGCCGTCGGCCAGCACCGCCGCGGGCAGCACCTCGCCGCTGTCCCGGGCCATCGCCAGCACCATCCGCGCCGCCGACGTTCCCGGCGCCAGGAAGGCACTGCCGGTCTTCAGCAGCCCGACCACCTCGGCACCGGAACCCCTTGTCCGGTCCACGGTTGCGGCCAGGTCGGGCCGGTCCAGCGGATGCCCGGCGGTGCCGGCCAGGGACAGCGGGATCACCATCTCCTCGCCGTGGCTGCCCAGGGCCCAGGCGGTGATGCGGTCGGCCCGGACGCCGCTGTCGAGCGCGGCCAGGGCCTGGAACCGCGCCGTGTCCAGCACGCCGGCCATGCCGATGACCCGGCTGCTCGGGAAACCGGACACCTGCCAGGCGTGCTGGGTCATCTCGTCCAGCGGGTTGGTGACGATCACCAGCACCGCCTGCGGGGACGTCACCGCCACCGAGCGGGCGATGTCGCCGACGATCGCCGCGTTGGTCCCGGTCAGGTCGGCCCGGCTCATGCCCGGCCGGCGCGGCTGGCCGGCGGTGACGATCACGTAGTCGGCCGGCCCGGCCGCGTCGACCGTGCCGACCCCGCGGATCCGGGTGGCGAAGCCGCTCAGGGCGGCGGTGTGGGCGAGATCGAGCGCGATGCCCGCGGCCCGGCCTTCGTTGATGTCGACCAGCACGATCTCGTCGAAGACGTCGGCGTCGGCCAACCGCATCGCGGCGATCATCCCGACGTGCCCGGCGCCGATCACCACCACTCGTCCGGGCGTCGGGCGATGGTCGTGGGCGGCGAGCCCGGCGACCGGTGCACCGCGCCGGTACAGCGCGCCGGACGGCGGGCCGACGAAGGGCAGGGGCGGGCCGAGCACCGTGGCTCGCGGGGCGGCCCGGGCCGGGCGGAGCGTGCGGACCGGCCGGCGGTCGATCGGCCGGGCCAGCTGCGCAGCGCCCGCCTCCACGCGGGAAGGGGCTGCGCGGCTGACGATCTCGACATCCAGATCGCGTGCTCGTTCCCGGGCCAGCGGCGTCACCAGATCGCCGGCGGCCAACCGGACCGGTTCACCCGCCTTGGCCGCACGCTCGATCGCGTCGGCGCCGATGACGGTCATCGGGTCGTCCCCAGAATCGGCCGCCGGCCGCCGGGAGCGACCCGCTCGTCGACGGCAGGCTGATCAACTCGGCGACTCCGCGCCCGATCCAGCGGCTTGGGCGCCGGGTCGATCAGCTCCGCGGCTGCGCGACCGCCGTTCATCGGGGGTGCTCCCGGCCGGGCAGATCGGCGAGCGCGGCGACCGCGGCGTCCCGGGCGCTCTGCACCTCGCTCTCCGTGCCGGACAGGAACATCCGGCCGAAGCGGCCGACCGCGCGCAGCTCGATCACGGTGATGTTGGCCGCCTTCTCGGCCTCGTTGGCGGCGATCGCGATGTATGCCGCCGGCGCCACCTCCATGACGAACAGGCTCTGCCCGGGCATCATCATCGACCCCTTGCGCCACTTGTTCAGCAGCTGCGCCTGGTACGGGTGCACGTTCGTGATGAACTGGGTCGATGCGATGACCGGCTTGAGCCGGTCGGACTCCGTCAGGCCCAGCTCGTCCAGCACCGCCTGCCCGGAGGCGAGCACCTCCGCCTGCTGTTCCGAGTGGATCTCCAGCAACCCGAACTCCCGCTCGATGATCTGCAGGGCCGGCCGCACCCCGGCCGCTTTCAACGCGACGTCGGCGGCCCGGAAAACCTCGTTGCCGGGAGCCATCTCGATGTACAGCTCGGCCATCCCGGCCAGCGGCACGTCACCGGGGCTGGTCGCCGCGATGTGCGCCGCGCACTGCGGCTGCATCCGGTCCACGAACGCGTACGTCCGCAGCGTCGGTCCGGTGATCATGGCGCCGTCCTTCCGAGGTGCCTCGCAGGCTCGTGCACCCCGGCGCGGACGCCGCAGCGGCGTTGATGATTCCCTCGGCAAGCCTCGGTCATGGCGCCGACCTCGCGATGCCGATCGGCGTGATGAGCAGGGCGTGCGGGTAGGTGATCACGGTGCGCTCCAGGTAGGCGGCCAGCACGTCGCCGGCGCCGGGAACCATCAGTGCCCCACCGGCCAGGTGCAGCGGCAGGTCGGCCGCATCCGGGGTGAGCGCGCGGACGTTCTCGGCGATGCGTTGCAGGCCGGGGACGAGGATCGGGAAGGACTCGTCGGGGTGGGTCCGCTTGTACGGCTCCGCGTCCTCCAGGGGGATGCCCAGCGCGCCGGCCAGCATCAGGTCCAGGTGGTGGCCGCCGCCGGGCCGGTCGTCCAGGTCGACCAGGACGCCGTCCCGGAAGACCCCGACACCGGTCGAGCCGCCGCCCACGTCGACCACCACGCCGTCGCGCACGCCCAGCGTCCGTTGGGCGGCCGTGACCTCGTCGACCAGGGTCACCTCGGCGAAGCCCGCCGCCTCGCAGACGAACCGGCAGGCCCGGGCATCACCGACCGGGATGCACGGCGGGTAGGCGGTGGCCGCGTCGGTGAGCGGGACGCCGAGTGCGGCCTCGGCGTGCTGCCGGAGCCGGCGCACGGTGGCGGTGGCCAGCGCGAAATCGACGACCACGCCGTCCTTCAGGGCACCCGACGGGGCGGCGCCCACCCAGACCGGCCGGTCGCCGGACAGCACGACCAGCACGCAGTTGGCGGTGCCCAGGTCGACGCCCACCCGCAGCCGATCCTCGACCGCTCCCGGCGCTCCGCCGGCCAGCGCCGCCGCCGCCGCGCCGAGCACGTCATCGATGCAGGTCATCACCGCGGCCGCCATGTCACAGCTCCACCGGGTCGTAGACGGTGCGCCAGGGGCGGACCTCGTGGGCCACCCGCTTGATGTTGATCAGGTGCAGCGGGGTGACGTTGTCCGAGCAGATCGATCCGCTCCAGGTGCCAGTGCCCAGCTGGAAGGACGGGTCGACCTCGGCCGAGAACCCCATGCCGCCGAACAGGGCGGGGGTGTTGATCAGGATCCGGCCGGCCCGCAGCGTGGCGAACGGGGCGATCTCGTCCGGGTCGGCGGCGTGCACTGCGGCGGTGTGCCCCTCGCCGCCCAGGGCCAGGACCTCCCGGCACCGGTTCAGCCCCGCGGCCGGGTCGGGCACCGTGTAGACCGACAGCACCGGCCCGAGAATTTCCTTGGACAGCGGGATGTCGGCGGCGACGGCGTCGAGTCGCGCGGCCAGCACCCGCGTTCCTTTCGGGACGGAGAAGCCGGACAGTTCGGCCAGCCTCACCGCCGACTGGCCGACCGAGGCGGGCCGCATCGATCCCCGCTCGTCGAACAGCACCCGGCCGAGCGCCTCCTGCTGGGTGGCGTCCAGCCAGTGCGCGCCGCGGTCGGCGAACGCGGTCAGGAACGGCCCGGCGACCGCGTCGGCGACCACCACCGACTGCTCGGCCACGCATGCGGTGCCGTTGTCGAACGACTTGGAGGTGATGATCATCTCGGCGGCCTCGGCCGGGTCGGCGACGCTGACCCCCACGTACGCGGGCACGTTGCCGGCGCCGACGGCGATCGTCGGCTTGCCGCTGGAGTAGGCGGCGCGCACCATGCCCGGCCCGCCGGTGGCCAGCACCAGCGCGACCTCGCGGCTGCGCATCAACTCGTCCGTGGCCGGCAGCGTCGGGTTCTCCAGGCAGGAGATGAGCCCGTCCGGTGCCCCGGCCGCGACGGCGGCCTCCGCCATGATCTGTACGGCGCGCAGGGTGCACCGGGCCGCGCGGGGGTGCGGCGCATGCACGATCGCATTGCCCGACTTGACCGCGGCCAGGCTCTTGAACAGCGCGGTCGAGGTCGGGTTGGTCACCGGGATGATCCCGGCGATGACGCCCATCGGCGTGCCGACCGCGGTCACCCGTGCCGCCTCGTCCACCCAGAGCACCCCGACCGCCCGGCGCTGAAGCATCCAACGGGCGACAAAGCCGGTGTTGTAACGGTTCTTGTAGATCTTGTGCTCGAAAACGCCGTACCCGGTCTCGTCCACGGCCAGCCGCGCGAGCTCCTCGGCCGCCGTGGTGCCGGCCTTGGCCATCGCCCGCACGTAACCGTCCAGGGTCTCCTGGTCCGTGCCCTCGAGCGCCTCGAAGGCGCGACGGGCCGCGCGGGCCTTGGCCCGGACGTCGGCCAGACCGGCGAGATCGGCGTCCAGGCCGTCCAGCAGGGCAGTCATCAACGCACCTCTACGGTCGCTTCGGGGTCACGGCTTCGGGGTCACGGCGTCGGGGTCACGGCGTCGGGGTCCGGAGGATGGACCGCCCGACCGGCGCTCGAGGGGTCGGCGCCGGGCGGGCGGGCGTGCGGGTCGGACGGGCGCGCGGGTTCGATGACAGCTCAGCCCTTCGGCCGGGTCAGGATCGCCAGGATGCCCTCGGTCTCCTCGTGCGGGCGGGGGATGACGTGGACGGAGACCACCTCGCCGGCCTTGCCGGCAGCGACGGCACCGGCGTCGGTGGCGGCCTTCACCGCGCCCACATCGCCGCGGACCATCACCGTCACCAGGCCGCCGCCGATCTCCCGGTGCCCGACAATCTGCACGTTGGCCGCCTTGACCATGGCGTCCGCCGCCTCAATGGCGCCGACCAGACCCTTGGTCTCGATCAGGCCCAGCGCGCCGCGTGGCCCGGACGTGGCTGTCGTCATGTGGTCCTCCAGTGTGGTTGCGACGCTGTGGCTGCGAAGCCGGTGGTTGCGGTGCTCACGACTTGCGGTAGGTGACGGTGCCACGCTCGATGACGGTGTCGGCAATGCCCACCACCGCCTGATCGGTCGGGCAGTCGGTGCCCGTGACGGCGCTCGCGGCCACCCGGGCGGTGCTGCCCCCGACGACCAGCACCAGCTCTCCGACGCCCGCTCCGACCAGATCGACGACGACGTATGGCTCTCCGGCGGGCGGGCCCGCCCCCGGATCGGCCGGAACCCCGTCCTGGACGACCAGCAGCGTGAACCGGTCCAGCCCGGGTTCTTTGACCGTCGCGACCACCTGACCGAGCACCGTGGCCAGCCGCATGCCTGACCACCTCCGGCGTCGTCGCTGCTCGTCGGGCCCGGCGACATCGGCCGCCGGCTGAACGGACCGTAGGGTCGGCGACACCGCACGGGCGTTATCCCGGCCGGACAACGTCCCGGGGTGCGGTTGTCCGTCGCCGGCATGGCCGGCCGGTCGAGTGGGGGAGAGTGTGACCCGGCAGCCGCGTTGCTGAGTCGACCGTGAAGGAGGGTCATCGGTGATCCGCCCCGAGGACGCCCAGTTCCACCGCCCGACCGGCACTGACCCGCTCTGGTCGGAGACGAACTACTTCGGCCTGTACGCCGGGCAGGACACCGCCCGGCCGATGAACATCGGTGTCTATGGCCTGTTCCGCGAACCGCTGGGCGTGCTCGGCTCGACGGTGTCGGTGAACAGCCGGCGGGTGACAATGCCATGGGCGGCCGATTACTGGGACGCCTGGCAGCATCTCGTCGTTCCACAGCCCTCGAACCTGTTGGACTACTCGCTGGCCAACGGCCTGCGGGTGCGCTGCCTCGAGCCGAACATGGTCTGGGACGTCGACTATTCCGACACCGCCGCGGGTCTGGAGCTGCACTTCCGGTATTCCGCGCTGATGGAGCCGTACGACATCAACGACCCGGCCCAGGACCCGATGGCCGCCGGTCGGGACATGTCGCTGACCTGGGGTCACGCCTACGCCGGGCATTTCGACCAGACCGGGCACTACGAGGGCGAGATCGAGATCCGCGGGGTGCGGACGCCGATCGACTGCGTGTCCACCATGGACCACAGCTGGGGCGTCCGCGCCGAGCGGCAGACTTCCCGGTTGTCCTGGATGCACGCGCACTTCTCCCGGGATCTGGTGGTGCACGGCCTGTTCGACTTCTCGACCGCCGGCGGTCCCGATGCGCCCTCCGAGTTGACGATGACCCACGGGTACGTGGTCGCGGACGGCAAGGTCAGCGGGCTCCGGGCCGGCCGGGGATTGACCGAGCGCAGCGGCTTCTATCCCGAGCGGATCTCGCTGTCGGTGATCGACTCCGCGGACCGCACCTGGGAGCTGACGGGGTCCGCGCTGACCACCTTTCCGTGGCAATCGCAGCCCGGGGTGGTCGGGCACAACAGCTTGCTGCGCTGGGAGATGAACGGGCAGACCGGATACGGCGAGGCGATGGACTTCGTCGGGCTGGGCGAACTCGGCGATGTGTATCACCGCCTGCACGACACCGGGGTCGCCACCCGTGGTTAGGCCGCCGGTGCGTGCGGTGATCTTCGACCTCGACGGCACCCTGGTGCAGACCCGGGTGGCGTCGTGGGAGATCTTCCGACGGATCGACGAGCGGTTCGCCCTGGGCGTCGACCGGCCGGAGAAGTACTTCGAGTTGTTCAACGGCAATGTCTTCCGCTCCATTCGCCGGCTCTGCCGGGACGACGCGCACGCCGAGCAGGTCAACGCGGCGTTCCTGGAGCTGCTGCGCACCGAGTACACGCCGCCGCTGGTGCCCGGGGTGGCCGAGGTGGTCCGGCGGCTGGCGAGCGACTGCACACTGGCGGTGATGTCCTCCAACGCGATGGCGGTGCTGCGCCGGGTGCTGGTCGCCAACGACCTCGCCTTCTGTTTCGCGCACGTCTTCGGTGGTGACGTCGCCCCGGACAAGAAGACCGCCATGCGCAGTTTCCTGGCCGACGCCGGCAACGGGTACGGCCGGCGGTGTGCCGCCGACTACGACGAGGCGGCCGCCCGCCGGGACGCCGATCCGGCCAGCACGGTGCTGGTCACCGACACCGCCGGTGACGTGAAGGACGCCCGGGAGGTCGGGATCCGGGCGGTCGGTGTGGCCTGGGGCATGCACACGGTCGACGAGCTGACCGCGGCCGGCGCCGAGTTCGTCGCCCTGTGGCCGCAGGAGCTCGCCGCGTACCTGCTCGGGGACCAGGCCGCCCGCCCCCCACGCGGGGCCTGCGCCGTGCCCGCCGTCCACCGGACGGCCCTGGACCCCGGGGACGATCCAGCTGCCTCGATCGACCCGATGGTGGCCGGTGGCGCAGCCTTCAGAGGGCCGGGCGGCTCCGGGGGTTGCGGGTGCGACGGCGGCGGCTGTCCGGTCAAGCGGTTCGTCGCGGCCGAGCCCGACCCGGTGCGGCAGGCCGCCGCGGCCCGTCGGCGACGCCGCCAGCAGGCGGTGGCATCGGTGGACGCACCGCCCGGATCCACCCGCTCGGTGCCGATGCCCGTGCCGGCGCGGACACGGCCCGCCGCGGCGCCGTCCGACGAGCTGCTCGCCGCCGTCCGCCGGGTCTGCCGTGGGTGAGCCGAGCCCGATCACCGGTGCGTTCAACTTCCGGGACCTGGGCGGTCTGCACGCCGATGATGGCCGGGTGGTCGTGCCCGGCCTGGTGTTTCGCAGCGACACCCTGCAGGCGCTGACCGACGGCGACGTGCGTTACCTGGTCGACCAGCTGCGGCTGGAACTGGTCGTGGACCTGCGGATCGGGCCGGAGGCCGTTGCGGAGGGACGGGGCCCGATGGCCGGCGCTCCGGTCTGCTACCTGAACGCGCCGCTGCGCGACCTGTCCCCGGATCCGGACCTGCCGCCGCAGGAGCAGACCTTGCGGTTCTATCTGGACCACCTGGGATCTGCCGCGTCGCCGCTGGCCACGGTGGTTCGGGTGCTGTGCGCCCAGGCCGGCCGCCCGGTGCTGGTGCATTGCGCGGCGGGCAAGGACCGCACGGGCCTGGTGATCGCGCTGCTGCTGCGCCTGCTGGGGGTTCGCGACTCCGAGATCGTCGCCGACTACCTGCGCACCGCCGCGAACATGGACCGGATCATGCAGCGGTTCCTGGGCTGGCCGCGCTACCGGGACCACATGGCCCGGGTGCCGCCGGCGGTCTACCAGGCGCAGGAGCACACGATCGTCGGCTTCCTGGCGGGCCTGGACCGCGAGCACGGCGGCGCCGGGTCCTGGGCCCGGGCGCGGGGGATCGGCGAGCGCGAGCTGGACGGCCTACGCGAACGGCTGCTCACCGCGCGCTGACGTGGCCCCGCCCGCTCCGCTTCCGTCCGGCCCGTCCGCCACGACGCGGAAGGCCCGGTCCAGCAGGTCGAGCAGGTCGCTGCCGTCGTCGCGCAACCAGACGTCATAGGCCGCGATCGCCACCGCCAGCGCGGTGTAGGCGATGGTCTGGACGACGATCGACGACTCCGGCAGGCTCAGCCGCGGGCCCGCGAAGTCGACGATCACCTGGCGCCACTCGGCGTACCGCAGGGTCGAATGGGCCTGCAGGGCAGGCGTGCCCAGAATGAGCGCCAGCCGCCGCCGGTGCCACGGCTGCTCGGCCGGCTCCACCGTGTTGAACCGCACCACCGCGCACCGGACGGCCTCCATGACCGGCATGTCCGGCGGCGTCCCGGCCAGCATCGCGCGGAACCGCACCAGTTCACGGTCGAACGAACCCCACGGCACGTCGTTCTTCGACGGGAAGTAGCTGAAGAACGTGCGCCGGGCGATCCCGACGGCCGCGGCGATGTCGTCCACCGTGGTCTGGTCGAAACCCTGCTCGTCGAACAACCGGAAGGCGACGTGTTCGATCTCGGTCCGCGAGCTCGCCGGCTGCCGGCCGGTCCGCCGGCCCGTCTCAGCCCGGCCGTCTGCGGGCGCCGTGTCGCCGTCGGTCACGGGTCGCACTCTATTCACATCGAACTCTTCGGGCGGGAACCCTTCACTTCCTGCACTCGGTGCATCTAGGGTGGACCCGAGGCGAAATGTTGACACTCCCCTCAGTCGGGGCCGACCGGATGCTGCTGACGGCACGCCGGCCCGCTCCGCGCCGCAGTCGAAACGCCACGAGTCGACACGGTTGTCGTCGCCCGTGCGGGCCGCCCGGCCTGCCCGTGGAGGCCCGCCGGTGTCGGCGTGAAGGAAGGGAACACGCAATGGGGCGTGTGGAAGGCAAGGTCGCCTTCGTCACCGGGGCGGCCCGCGGTCAGGGCCGCAGCCACGCCATCCGGCTGGCCGAAGAGGGCGCCGACATCATCGCGGTGGACATCTGCGCCCAGCTGGAGACGGTGCCCTACCCGCTGGGCACCGCCGAGGAACTGGCCCAGACGGTCAAGGAAGTGGAGGCGCTCGACCGGCGGATCGTCGCCGTCGAGGCCGACGTGCGCGACGCCGATGCCCTCCGGCGGGCGGTCGACGAGGGGGTCGCCGAACTGGGCCGGCTCGACATCGTCTGTGCCAACGCCGGTATCTGCACGATCCAGGCCTGGGACGAGGTGACGCCGGCGGTCTGGCAGGACACCCTGGACACCAACCTGACCGGCGTCTGGAATTCCATGGTCGTCGCCGTCCCGCACCTGATTGCCGCGGGCGGCGGGTCGATCATCGCAACCAGTTCGACGGCCGGCATCAAGGGACTGCCGTTCCTGGCGCCGTACGTCGCCGCCAAGCACGGGGTCGTCGGCATCGCCAAATCGCTGGCCAACGAGCTGGCCAAGCACCGGATCCGGGTGAACACCGTCCATCCCACCGGGGTGGACACGCCGATGGGCGCCGGGTTGGGCGGCCTCGAGGCACTGCTGACCCGGGAGCCGGCGCTGGGCCCGATCTTCATGAACACCTTCCCGGTGGAGATCGTCGACCCCCGGGACATCAGCAATGCCGTGCTGTTCCTGGCCTCGGACGAGGCCAGGTACGTCACCGGCCTGGAGTTCACCGTGGACGCCGGCAACACCATTCGCTGAACGGATCCTGGGAAAGGAAGTGCACTCGTGGGACGAGTAGAGGGCAAGGTCGCCTTCATCACCGGCGCCGCGCGTGGCCAGGGGCGCAGCCACGCGCTGCGGCTGGCCGAGGAGGGCGCGGACATCATCGCGATCGACATCTGCGAGCAGATCGACACCGTGCCGTTCCCGATGGCGACGCCGGCCGACCTGGAGCAGACGGTCAAAGAGGTGGAGGCGCTGGACCGCCGCATCGTTGCGGTGCAGGCCGACGTGCGCGACTACGCAGCGGTCAAGGCCGCCGTCGACCAGGGCGTCGCCGAGCTGGGGCGGCTCGACATCGTCTGCGCCAACGCCGGTATCGCCGGGGGCAACGCGGCCGCCTGGGAGCAGACCGAGCAGGAGTGGCGCACCACCATCGACGTCAACCTGACCGGCGTCTGGCACACGTGCAAGGCCGCGGTGCCGCACCTGATCGAAGGCGGCCGGGGCGGTTCGATGGTGCTCACCAGTTCGGCCGCCGGGCTCAAGGCGATGCAGAACATCGCCGACTACGTCTCGGCCAAGCACGGCGTGGTCGGGCTGATGCGGACCCTGGCGCTGGAACTGGCCCCGCACAGCATCCGGGTCAACAGCGTGCACCCGACGGTGGTGAACACCCCGATGATCCAGAACGACTGGACCGCCGGCCTGTTCCGCCCCGACCTGGAGCATCCGACGGTCGAGGACGCCCACGACGTCTTCCGAAGCCTGAACATCCTGCCGATCCTGTGGGTCGAACCGGTCGACATCAGCAACGCGGTGCTGTTCCTGGCCTCCGACGAGGCCCGGTACATCACCGGGGTCACCCTGCCCGTCGACGCCGGCTTCGGCATCAAGTAAGGGGCAAGAATGAGCGCACGAGTGGCCGGCAAGGTCGCGTTCGTCACCGGGGCCGCCCGCGGCCAGGGCCGCAGCCATGCGCTGCGGCTGGCCGAGGAGGGCGCGGACATCATCGCGATCGACATCTGCGAGCAGATCGAGTCGGTGCCGTACGGGATGTCGACCCGGGCCGACCTGGACCAGACGGTCAAGGAGGTCGAAGCGCTCGACCGGCGGATCGTCGCGGTCCAGGCCGACGTCCGCGACTTCGCCGCGGTCAAGGCGGCCGTCGACCAGGGCGTCGCCGAGCTCGGCCGGCTGGACATCGTCTGCGGCAACGCCGGCATCTTCAGCTTCGCCGCCGGCGGGGCGGAACTGAGCGAGACGATGTGGTCGGACATGATCGACGTCAACCTCACCGGGGTCTGGCACACCGCCAAGGCGTGCGTGCCGCACCTGATCGCAGCCGGCGGCGGATCGATCGTGCTGACCAGTTCGACGGCCGGCATCAAGGGTTTCCCCAACTTCGCGCACTATGTCTCGGCCAAGCACGGCGTCGTCGGGCTGGCGCGCACCCTGGCGCTGGAGCTGGCCCCGCACTCGATCCGGGTCAACACCGTGCACCCCACCAGTGTGGACACCGACATGGTGCAGAACACCGCCACCTGGTCGCTGTTCCGGCCCGACCTGACCGAGCCGACCCGCGAGGACGCCCGGGAGACGTTCGCGAGCATGAACGCGCTGCCCATCCCGTGGGTCGAGGCGCGGGACATCAGCAATGCCGTGCTGTTTCTGGCCTCCGACGAGGCCCGGTACATCACCGGTGTGATGTTGCCGGTGGACGCCGGCTCGACCCAGCGGTAGCCGGAGTGACCAGCACGTCGACCGGTTCACCCAACGGCCGGACCGGGACGGGCCGCGCGCCCACCCCGGCCCCGGCGGCCTATCCCGTGCTGCGCTCGGTGCGGGACCGGGTTGCCACCCGGATCGTCGGCCGGGAAAGGGAACTCGATCTGGTGCTGGCGGCGGTGGCGGCCGGCCGGGACCTGGTGCTGGAGGGTCCACCGGGCACCAGCAAGACCACGATGCTCAAGGCGATCACGGCGCAGTGGGGCATCCCGCTGCTGTTCGTCGAGGGCAACGCGGACCTGACCCCGGCCAAGATCGTCGGTCATCACAACCCGGCCCGGGTGCTGCGGGAGGACTACAGCGCGGACACCTTCGTGCCCGGTCCGCTGGTGCAGGCGATGCGCGACGGAGGCTTCCTGTACATCGAGGAGTTCAACCGCGCGCCCGAGGACACCCTGAACACCCTGCTGACCGCGATCGCCGACCGGTCGATCGCGGTCCCGCGGGTCGGCATCATCGACGCGGCGCCCACCTTCCGGGTGATCGCCTCGATGAACCCGTTCGACAACGTGGGCACCACCAGGTTGTCGACGAGCGTGCACGACCGGCTGTGCCGGCTGGCCATCGACTACCAGGACGAGTCCGCCGAACGGGCGGTCGTCGCGTTGCGGGCGCCGGACCTGCCGGACGGACTGGCCGGCCGGCTGGTCCCGGATGCGGTCGCGGTCACCCGGGCCACCCGTGAGCACCCGGACGTGCGGCAGGGCAGCAGCGTGCGCGGCGCCATCGACACCGCGCTGGTGGCGGCCGAACTGGCAGACCTGCGGGGGATCGCGGCGGCCGACGACGAGCGGTACCCGGCCACGGTGCTGGACGCGATGATCGTCGCCCTGTCCGGCCGCATCCATCTGGACGAGGCCGCGGAGACCACGCCGGAACAGGTGCTGACCGAGATCTTCCAGGACCGGTTCCTGCTGACGGGCGCCGATCGGCCGGGTTGAAGAGCGGTCGACGCCGACGGTCCGGTCCGCCGGCCTACCGACCGGCCCGCCCGCACGGCGCGCAAGCCGTTGCGGCGCAAGCCCAAGACGCTCAACGCCGACCCGTCGGTCTTCGTGCCGGCGCCCGGCGGGGGACCGGGCCTGGTGCTGGAGGGCACCGGCGGTTCCGGCCCTCGTCCCGCCCCGGCCTCCGGGGGCGGCTCGGCGCCGGGGGTCACCGACGAGAGCGCCGAGTTGGCCGCCGAAGCCCCGCTCGCCGACCGTGGACCGCTTGAGGCGCAGGTCCGGGCCCGCGCCCGGCAGATCGCGCAGCGTCTCGCGCTGCCCCGGCCGCGTCGCGCCGGTCCGGTCCGCCGCGGCGCCGGCGCGTTGGCCAGCCTGCCGTATCGGGGCGGCTCCGACGACATCGACCTGGACCGGACCGTCGAGGTCCTGGCCGAACGACCGGTCCCCGAGCCCGAGGACATCGTGGTCCGGGATCGGATCCGGACGAAGCGTTCGGTCGTGCTCGCCGTCGACGTCTCCGGGTCGATGCGCGGCGAACGGGTGCGGACCGCCGCGGCCACCGTGGCGGCGCTCGCGGGTGCCCTGCACCGCGACGACCTCGCCGTCATCGCGTTCTGGTCGGATGCGGCCCTGCTGGTGCCGCTCGGGGCGCCGGTCCAGCCGCCGGCGTTGCTCGACCGGCTGCTCGCGCTGCCCGGCCGTGGACTGACCAACGTCGCCTTCCCGCTGCAGCTCGCGAGCCGTCAGCTGGCCCGGATCCCGGCCCGCGACGCCCGGGTCGTGCTGCTCTCCGATTGCGTGCACAACGCCGGCCCGGACCCCCGTCCGGTGGCCGGGCGAGTGCCTCGGCTCGACGTCCTGCTCGACGAATCCGGGGAGAAGGACCTGGAGCTGGGTCGTGAGCTCGCCGCCGCCGGCCGGGGTCGGCTGGCCCGGATCCGGACCTACCGCGACGTCGCCCCCGCCCTGCAGCGGGCCTTCGCCGACTGACCCCCGCCTCCCACCCCCCGCCGCGCGGATCGACGCCGACGGTGACGAACTCGCCGCGAAGGTGCCGGATGGGGTGCGAATCGACCACTCCATCCGCGCGGCCGGCCCCGGGCCGGCGGATGGTCCGGTGGGGTCAGCCGACCGCGGCGCGGCCCAGGGCGACCATCAGCGGCCGGGTCTCGCCCGTCGAGACCGCAAACCGGCGGAACCCCAGCGCGAACAGCTGCCCGACAACCGTCTCGGACACCTCGCCGGCCAGTCGCACGCCGACCCGTGGGGCGCCGGCGACGGTGGCCGCGCGACCGAGGAGTTGCTCGACCGAGGGGTCGAGCCGGCGGCGCGGGTCGGTGGACAGCAGGCCCCGACGCAGGTAGTCGTCCAGCGGCTCGGCGGTGAGCAACAGCCGCGGCGGCAGACCGAAGACGGCCGCCTGCAACGACCGGACCTCCAACCAGATGACCTCGGACACCGCGGCGATCTCCTCGATCGCGAGCACACCCCGCGGGCTGGTCAGGTACGAGCCCACCGTGATGCCGGAACCGGCGGCGGTGTCCCGGAGCAACCGGGCCTCGGCCGGGTCGGACACGTGCCGCACGGCCAGGTGGACGCTGGCGGCACCGCCGGACGCGGCCAGCGCGCGGCCCAGCCCGGCCAGTTGCGCCTCGATCAGGCCGAGCCGGCCCAACGGGACGGCGAGCTCGGGATGCCGGGTGGTGACGGCGGTTTGCTGCAGCAGTTCCCGGGACTCGTCGGCGACCAGATCAACGGCCCGGACGCCGATCTCCAGGTCACCGGCCTCGGCCAGGATCGGGGCGAGTTCCTCGGCGATCAGGTCGGTGAACCGCTCGAAGCCGTCGGCGTCCCGCGTGGGTGCCTCCAGCAGGTGCGCGATCAGCCCGTCGAGGTGGCCGGTGGCGGCCAGCACGTCGTCGATCGCGGTGACCAGCCCGGCGGCCCCCGCCGATCGAGCAGCGGCGACGTCGGCGGGCAGGGTGACCCGGGAGAGCACCTCGCACCCGCTGGCCGTCGACGCCATCGCCAGCACCCGACCCAGCGCGGCGGACGAGGCCGCCGGGGTGGCGGTGGCGAACGATCCGGCGAACAGTTCCCCGGTCGACCCGTCCAGGGAGACCGGATCGCCTTCGGCCAGCCGCTGCCGTCCGACCTGCACAGTTCGCGCCGCCGCGTCGATCCGCAGCGCGCCGGCGCCGACCACACAGCAGGTCCCCAACGCGCGGGCCACGACCGCGGCGTGGCTGGTGGAGCCACCGGTGGCCGTGACGATCCCGCGCGCGGCGATCATGCCGTGCAGGTCCGCCGGGCTGGTCACCGACCGGGCCAGGACCACCGCATGGCCGCCGTCGGCCCACTCCTTCGCGCGGTCCGGATCCAGCACCAGGCGGCCGCTGACCTGCCCGGGACAGGCCCCGATGCCGGTGGTCAGCAGCCGGCCGCCGTCCCGGGCTGCGGTCACCTCGGACGGGTCGAAGCCGGGCCGCTGCACCTGCCGCACCTGCGCGGCGGACACGGCCCGCAGCGCGGCGGCCGGCGCGGCCGTTCCGTCGTCGACCAGATCCGCGGCGATCCGCACGGCCGCCTCCGGTGTCCGCTTGGCCGACCGCACCTGCAGCAGGTACAGCACCGATCGCTCGACGGTGAACTCGATGTCCAGCACGTCGCCCTGGGCGCGCTCCAGTGCGGCACACGTCGCCCGCAGCTCGGAGAGCACGGCCGGCGCCAGCGCTTCGCCGACCGGGTCCGGGGTGCGGACCCCGGCGACGACATCCTCGCCCTGGCTGTGCGCCAGGTACTCACCGAACAGGCCGGGTTCGCCGGTGACCGGGTTGCGCGTGAAGACGACGCCCGAACCGGAATCGTCGGACAGGTTCCCGAACACCATGGACTGCACCACGACGGCGGTGCCCAGGTCGTGCGAGATGCCGTGAAACTCGCGGTAGGTCCGCGCCCGGCGGGTGTTCCACGATCGGAAGACCGCCTCCACCGCGCCCAGCAACTGTTCCTGCGGATCGGCGGGGACGCTCTCGCCGGTGTCGTCGGCCAGCCCCCGTTCGCACGCCGACCAGACCCGGTCGTACACGGCGCCGGGGTCGTCCGTGGCCAGGACGGAGCCGACCACCGACGCCACCGCGGCGTCGGGATCCAAGGCACCGAGAACGGTCTCGGCGTACATCGCGTGGAATCGGGACACCACATCAGCGACGAACCGGCTGTCCCCGGTTGCCCGGCCCAGCGCCACCGCCGAGTCCCGGCAGATGCCCAGATTGAGGATGGTGTCCATCATCCCGGGCATCGAGATCGGAGCGCCGGAGCGCACCGACAGCAGCAGCGGCACGGGACCGCCGCCGAAGGTCTTGCCCGCCGACGCCTCCAGCTCCGCCAGCCGGGAGGTGATCTCGTCGATGAGCCCGGAGGGCATCCGGTTGTCGCTCAGATAGCTGCGGCAGGCCGGGGTTCCGATGATGTAGCCGGGGGGTACCCGCAACTCCTGCTGGGACATCCGGGCCAGACCCGCACCTTTGCCACCCAGCCGGTCGACGTCGGCCGGATCGGCCTCCCCGAAGGTGAGCGTGTAACCGGACAGCCCCGTCACCGTCATTCGGTGCGGTCCCGGCCCAGGGTGCGCAGCAGGTCCTCGTGGAACTCGAACCAGACGGTGTGCACGGAGTCCAGGGTGGGGGACGAGACGTACTCGTGCCGCCCGGCGTCGACCTCGCCCAGTGCGGCGGCGAACCGCTTCGCGTACCCGGCGAACCGTGCGTCGTGCATCGCCAGGTCGCGCAGCAGCGGCTCCAGCCGGGCGACGAGCTTGTCCATCCGGACGATGATTCGGTCGTCGTACTCGGCGTCGGTGTGGTCGTTGGCCACCTTCCGGCCGCCGACGTCGACTTGCTGCCAGGCCGAGATCGTCGCCAGGAACTGTGCATTGACCGTTTCGAACTTGTCCACCTGGGCCAATACCGCTGGATCTGTCCGGATCGGCGCGTACCGGTCGGCGGCCGCGGCCTTCAGGGCCGGTTCGGCGGCGTCGGTGGGGAGCGCGGCCCCGGCGGCCACCACCACCAGGCCCTGGTCGGCCAGGGCGCCGAGAACGACGGCGACGGTGGATGCCTCAAGGCCCAGCGTCCGGGCGATAGCATCCGCCGTGGCCATCTTTTTCAGTGCCACCACGTTGAGCACGTCGTAGCCGGTCGGGTCCATCGTCGATTCCTCACGGACGAACGGGGGCGGCGCGGGCGCGCCGCCCCCGAAGGGTGTCGGACTCGGGCGCGGCGGGCGACCGCGCCCGACGCATCACAGCCAGCGGTACTTCGACCGGCGCCGATCGGCATTGTCGGAGAACGGCAGGTACCCCGCGCCGGAGAAGATCTTGCTGGGCACCGTCTCCTGGGCGAAACCACGCTTGGTGATGTCGTAGTAGTAGTTCGCCACCCGCTGGTCGATCTCCCACAGATCGTAATCCCGGCAGGCCTTCTCGTAGGATCCGGCCAACCGCATGTGCGGCAGGATCATGTCGACGTAGTAGACGTACTGGCCGTTCCAGATCAGATCGCGCCGGCACATCCGTGCGGTCTTGCTGTAGAGCTTGAAGGTGGCACTACGGACGCGTTCGAGATGGTCGGCCAGCTCGTCGATCGGGATGTTGGCAACCTGACCCATCGGGGTGTTCCACTTCTCCCGGGAGAAGACGGCACCGCCGACGATGGCATCGATGTAGTTCTTGGGGCGGGTGAAGGTGGTGGAGATATCGTTGACCCGGATCTCGGCCAGCGCCATCTTCTCCGGGTCGATGACGATGGCCAGGCTGTACACATGCGGCAGGCCGGCGTCATCACACACGTCGCTCCAGTGGAACACCTCCTCGTTGACGAACAGGTCCCGCAGGATCAGCAGATTGCCGTCGGGCAGCTCGTACGGACCGGTGTCGCCCAGGCCGAGGCGGCAGTCGTAGTGATCCAGGAAGGACAGCAGTTCGGCGGCCGCGTTGAACTGGGTGAAGGCGCCGTGCTTGGGACTGCCCGGTTCGAGGGGCTCCACCTGCGCGGTGAGGGTGGCCAGGAAGTCGTCCTCGTGGATGCGGCAGCGATAACGGTCCTGGGAATTGAGGATGTAGCCGTCCTGTCGCTTGCCCCACAGGATCCGCTGCATGAACTTGAGGATCTCGTTGGATTCCTCGATGTAGTCGTCCGGCCCGATGGCCTCCAGAGCCAGCAGGCCGCACCGGCCCATGCCGAAACCGACCGCGCCGATGCACCAGTCGTGCACCGCGTTGACCTTGGTACCGATCTCGCGGCGCGCGGTCGCGCCGATGTCCATCACGGCCTGCGGACCGCCGGCCTCGTCGGTGGTCATCCGCAGCAGCTCGGGCCACCGGTAGAACTCGTGCATGAAGGCGAGGATCTCGTACTCCTGGCGGGGGATCATGCCGCTGACGCCCTCGGTGGCGCGCATGACCAGCACGTCCCAGATGTTCCAGGCCAGGTAGTTGTTCAGATCGTTGAGCTCGTCGATGGTGAACTGGTCGCGCAGCACGTCTTGTTTCGACACCCGCTCCAACACACCGCTCTTGGCCCGCTCCCGGAGCATCTTGTCACCCTTGATGCCGTCGGTGACGGGCTCCATGCCGACGAAGTTGCCCGTGTAGGTCAGGTCCTGGAAGCGCAGTCCGTCGTCGGCCTGCTCGTACCTTTGCCGGTACGTCGAGCGCTTGCTGTCCATGGTCGTCATTGACTCGTCTGCTCCTTGCTCGGGCTGGGGATTGAACCGGCCGCGGGGACGTCGGTTCGATTCAGTTCTCGGCAACCACCCGGCCGACCTCGTGGTCGGAACAGTCCAGGCGCACCCGGCGGCCGTCCAGCTCCTTGGCGATCTCCTCGAAGTGGGCCTCGTCGGTGTTGCCGACGACGTAGCGCGACTCGCTGCTGGTCAGGTGCGCGGTCATCACACAGGGGGTCTGGAACTCCCGGGACAGGATGCCCAGGTGCGACTCAGGGGCGCCGGACATGGTGATGACGCCGATCGCGCCCATGCTCAGGGCCGGGGCCAGGAACGTGGTGGTGCCGCCGCGGACGAGCAGGATGTGTTCGGCCAGCTTGCCCGACTGGATCAGGGTGATCACGTCGGCCGGGGAGCCGAGGTATCGCACCGTCCCGGTCGGTGATTTGGCGGTGTCGAAGACGTTGAATCCCTCGGCGAGCACCTCGGCCATGAAAGTTCCTCCTTGAACCTCTCGGGGACCGGCACCGCCCGCGTGGCGGGGGAGGAACCGACCTGGGTCCGATCCTCCAGCCCGGCGCGTCGCCGACTGTTGCCGACGTCACAGTGCCGCGCGGCCCGAGCAGGGCCGATGGTCCCGACAGACAAAACTAGCGGAGGGCCTTGTCCAGGCCGGATAACGGCCGGGAGCGGGCCGTTCCCGGCGTTCGCAGCGTTGATCAGGGCGGCTCCGACGGGTGAATCCGGCCGGCCGCGTCAGGGTCCGAGCAGGCTCATCGCGACCCGGGCGGCCTCGCGCCCGCTGTGCACCGCGCCGTCCAGATAGGAGGCGCCCACCCGGGTGATGTCGGATCCGGCGGGAATGATGCGCCCGTGCGGGACGGACACCGCGTCGATCTCGGCGGCGGTGGTCACCGCGTCGTGCGCGAGCCAGGTTCCGCGGGCGTACGGGTCGCCGACCCAGTCGTGCATCGCGGCGGCATGCACCTGGACGTCCGGGACGATCGGCCGGATCAGCTCGGTCACCGCGGCCAGGTCGTCCGGATCGATCTCGTGCGGGTGCGATCCGAAGACGACCAGTTCGACCGAACCGTCGGGCCACCGGCGGATGGTCTTCAGCACCGAGACGCGCGGGAGGGCGCAGAACGCGACATCGGGGATGTCGCCGCGGGCAAGCACCCCCAGCTTGGCCCCGCCGCCGCGGTGGCCACGGGCGACCAGCGCGGCCGCCTCGGCGGGCCAGGTGGGCGAGACCACGATGTCCCGCCAGGTGTTCAGTGGAGCGGCGAGGACGACCGCACGGGCGCGGTGGATCTCCCCATCGGCCGTCCGGACGTCGACACCGCGTCCGTCGTCGGCCAGGGAACGGACCGGGCGGCCGAGTTCGATCCGGCCGGCGTCGGCCCCGAGTGCGGCGGTGAGTCTGCTGATCCCGCCGCCAACGGTCGGCGCCAGCATCGCCGCGACCGTCCAGCGGCTCACCGAGCCCCCGCCACCGGCGAGATCTTCGGCCATGGTGTGCATCGAGGCGGTCGCCCAGTCTCCGGAGACCTCGGTGTCGAAGTAGGCCCGGAGCAGGTCCAGCGTGTGCGGGCCGTGCACCCGGCCGGTGAAGAAGTCCGCGACCGAGCCCGGGACGAAGCCGCCGGCGTCCGCGATGGCGGCCGCGTCCTGCCACGCGCGGACGGCAATCTCCAGCTGCGGCAATTCGTCCGGCGGTACCGGCAGGCCGCCACGGCGCAGCACGCCCCGGGTGAACCAGGCCACGGACGTCGGAAAGGGCAACGGTTCCAGGGCCAGGCCGTACCGCTCGAGTTCGGTGACGATCGCGGTGTGGGCAGGGTCGACGAACATGCCGCCCATCTCGAACCCGTTGCCCCGCAACGCCGTCGGATCGGTCCAGGCGCGGCCCCCGACGCGGTTCCGCGCCTCCAGGGTGAGCACGTCGACGCCCACTGTGGTCAGGTCACGCGCGGCGGTCAGGCCGGCCAGGCCCGCACCGACGACGACCACGTCCACCTCGGACACACCCACCTCGCCCTCGTCGCTTCCCGGCCGGATGGGCAGGGTCCGGTCCCGAACGCTACCGGGTGGATCGGGATCGCGCGCTCGGCCGGCATCCTCCCGCCGACCGACCGGAACCGCGGGCCGGCCCGGTCTACCCGGAGAGCCCGAACCGCCGCGGTTCGGTGTACCGGCTGGCCCCGTCCTCATCACGCAGGTAGAACGAGACCGCCAACGACGGATCGTCCAGGTCGTAGACCGCATGCCAGAAGGTGCGCGCCATCGGCACGGGTGCGGTGAATCGCACGGCGGCGAAGTGATCGCGGATGTCGTTCCGATCGACGAGCGGTCCGGGGTCGACCGCGGCGCTCAGCGTCCGGTAGCGGTGGTAGGTCAGCGCGGCGGTGCCGTCCAGCTTCGGATCGTCGGGCAGGGTCGCGCCGTCGGGCCAGCGGTGCAGCAGGTGATTGGTGCAGACGGTGGGCCGGTCCGGTGACGGCTCGATGATGAACTCCCGGTTGTGACCGGGCGAGTATTCCCAGACGAACGAGCGGCCGGATCGATCGGCCACCAGGAAGTGGCACGGAACGAAGAAGTAGTACTGCTTGGCCAGCAGCAGCGCCTGCTTCGCCTCGTCCACGGTCGAACAGGTATCGAGCAGGTAGCGGATGATCTGTTGCTCCGACAGGCCCACCTGGGCAACGATGCTCGGCTCGGGGGCGGCCGATTCGTTGTCCGCCATGAGGCTCACGGCCAGGCCGGCCGAATTCACCCCGTCCATCGCACCCAGCACGTCCATGATCCCGATCGTGATGGACGAGTAGCCACCATCAGGGTGGCATTCCACCACCCATGGCGCCGACGCCAGCGGTTGCTCCGCGGAACCGGCTGCCCGGCCTACGATCTCGGAGTAGGTAAGGGTGGGGAAGTCGAAGTTCCGGGCCAGCAGGTTGTGCCCGTCCTTCACGCCGACGCCGGGGTAGAAGACGGTCGAACAACCCGCCGGCAGTTCGTAGGTGCCGAGCCAGGCGAGATCCCAGTCGTCATCCGTCGGGTCCACGCCGAACGCCGCCCCGACCCCTTGCATGCGCTCGTGCAGGATCGGATGGTTGGCGGCGAACCAGGTGCGCCGGGCGCGCTGAACGGCCCGATCCGGTGCTCGTCGCGGTCCGGCCGCGGCGCCGTGGGCGTCGCGCGCCGCGATGGCCAGCGCCTGCCCGATTTCCCGTTCGGTGCCGGCGACCCGAATGTGCCGGACGGTGGTGAAGTCGCCGGGATTGCCGCCGGCAACGATGTCGATGTGGGCAGGCATGGTGCTACCTCCGGTGTGTCGCGCTCGGAAGATACTACGGAGTCGTAGTACTATGAGGAAATGATGCGATATCGCAGTAGTTCTGTCAAGCCGTCCGCCGAGCACAGGGCCGAGGACTACCGACAGACCCACCCGAAGCCGGATGCGGCCGACCCGGCGGCGATGCCGACCGACGAGAACGTGCTGTTCGCGCTGTGGTCGGTCGGCCGGGCGGCGGCCGAACTCCTCGACGTGATGCTGGCGCCGGCCGGCCTCGATGCGGACGAGTTCGCCATGTACTCCCTGGTGCTCGCCCGGGATCAGGTCACCCCCACCGAGCTGGCCCGGTGGGCGTCGGCTCCGGCGACGACGGTGTCCAGCTACGTCAAGCGGTTCGAGAAACGGGGGCACGTCGACCGGGTGCCGCACCCGACCGATCGACGGTCCTACTCGATCCGGCTCACCGATGC
>JBGALY010000032.1:0-53705 GCA_044223435.1 Nakamurella sp. | reverse complement strand
TTGCGGATCTCGAAGTTCTGCTGCTCGACCTGGGTCTGCGCGCTCTTGATCGCCTTGGACACGAAGTTGTGCTCGATCGGCACGTCGTCGGGCATCCGCAGCCGGGTCATCAGCGCCTCGACGGTGCCGCCGCCGACCCGCCGCATCAGGTCGTCGCCGAGCGAGAGGTAGAAGCGGGACTCGCCGGGGTCACCCTGCCGGCCCGACCGGCCGCGCAGCTGATTGTCGATGCGCCGGGACTCGTGCCGCTCGGTACCCAGCACGTACAGACCGCCGGCCTCACGCACCTTCTCGGCCTCCGCCTTGGTCCGCTTGGTCGCCTCCTCGACCGCGTCGGCCCAGCCCGCCTCGTACTCCTCCGGGGTCTCGGTCGGGCTCAGTCCCTTGGCCCGCAGGTCCAGGTCGGCGGTGAAGTCGACGTTGCCGCCGAGGACGATGTCGGTGCCGCGGCCGGCCATGTTGGTGGCCACGGTCACCGCGCCGGACCGACCGGCCTGCGCGATGATCGCCGCCTCCCGGGCATGGTTCTTGGCGTTCAGCACCTCGTGCGGGATGCCGGCCCGCAGCAGCAGCTTGCTCAACAGCTCGGACTTCTCCACCGACGCGGTGCCGACCAGCACCGGCTGGCCATTCTCGTGCCGTTCGGCGATGTCCTCGACGACCGCATCGAACTTGGCCAGTTCGGTCTTGTAGATGACGTCGGCCTCGTCCAGACGCTGCACCGGCTTGTTCGGCGGGATCGGCACCACGCCGAGCTTGTAGGTCTGGTGCAGCTCGGCCGCCTCGGTCTGCGCGGTACCGGTCATCCCGGCGAGCTTGTCGTAGAGCCGGAAGTAGTTCTGCAGCGTGATGGTGGCCAGCGTCTGGTTCTCGGCCTTGATCTCGACCCGTTCCTTGGCCTCGATCGCCTGGTGCATGCCCTCGTTGTAGCGCCGGCCGTGCAGGACACGACCGGTGAACTCGTCGACGATCAGCACCTCGCCGCCGACGACGATGTAGTCCCGGTCCTTCTTGTACAGCTCCTTGGCCTTGAGGGCGTTGTTGAGGAACCCGACGAGCGGGGTGTTGACCGACTCGTACAGGTTCTCGATACCCAGCGCCTGCTCGACCTTGGCCACGCCCTCCTCGGTGACGCCGACGGTGCGCTTGGACTCGTCGACCTCGTAGTCCACGTCCTTGTGCAGCCGCGGGGTCAGCCGGGCGAACTCGGTGTACCACTTGGACGACTGGTCGGCCGGACCGGAAATGATCAGCGGGGTCCGGGCCTCGTCGATCAGGATCGAGTCGACCTCGTCGACGACCGCGAAGTGGTGGCCGCGCTGCACCAGGTCGTTCTTGGACCAGGCCATGTTGTCGCGCAGGTAGTCGAAGCCGAACTCGTTGTTGGTGCCGTAGGTGATGTCCGCGGCGTACGCCGCCCGGCGGACGTCCGGGGTCTGCTGGGCCAGGATGACACCGACCTCCAGACCCAGGAAGCGGTGCACCCGGCCCATCCACTCCGAGTCACGTTTGGCCAGGTAGTCGTTGGTCGTGACGAGGTGGACGCCGTTGCCCTCGAGGGCATTGAGGTAGACCGGCAGGGTGGAGACCAGGGTCTTGCCCTCGCCGGTCTTCATCTCGGCGATGTTGCCCAGGTGCAGCGCCGCGCCGCCCATCAGCTGCACGTCGAAGTGGCGCTGCCCGAGGGTGCGTTTGGCCGCCTCGCGGACCACCGCGAACGCCTCGACCAGCAGGTCGTCGGTGCTCTCACCCTTCTCCAGGCGGGCCTTGAACGCGGCGGTCTGGCCACGCAGTTCGTCATCGGACATCGCGACGTAGTCGTCCTCGATGGCGTTGACATGATCGGCGATGACGCGCAGACGCTTGAGCGTCTTCGCCTCGCCGACCCGGAGCAGTCTGCCAAGAACCACGTGTTTCACCCTCGGTCGAATTCACGGTCTCGCCGGCCGGACCAGTCGTTGCCCCGGCCGGCCCAGCACCGGGCCCACCCGGCCGTGACCATGGTAGGCGCACCGGCCCGGGGGCGGCCGAGGTCGACTCCTACTTCAGTCGCAGCAAGCCGTAGTCGAAGCCGCGGCGGCGATACACCACCGAGGCGACACCCGTTTCGGCGTCGTTGAACAGGTAGAAATCGTGCCCGACGAGTTCCATCTGCAGCAGCGCGGTGTCCACGGTGATCGGCTCGGCGGGGTGGTCCTTGATCCGGACGATCTGGCCCGGGCCGGCGTCCTCGGCCGCCCATCGGTCCTCGTCGGTCGCTTCGTCCCGATCGTCCTCCAGAACCGCGGTTCGGCTGCCGTTGGTGGCCGGCTCGCCGGCCAGGATCTCGTCCGGGGTGGCGGCGACCGCTCCGATCGGCGTGCGGCCGTGCTGCCGGTCGCGCCGGCGGTCGTGCAGCTTGTGCAGGCGGGTCTCCACCTTGGTGACGGCGGCATCCAGGGCGGCGTAGAAGTTCTCCGCACTCGCCTCGGCCCGGACCGCCGGGCCTCGACTGGCGACGGTGATCTGGACCCGCTGGCAGGTCTTCTGCTGCCGCCGGTTCGTCTCGTGGGACAGCTCGACGTCGACTCGGATGATCTTCGGGTCGTACCGCTCGGACCGGGCGAGTTTCTCGGCCACGTGAACCCGGAAGTGTTCCGGAACTTCCACATTCCGGCCCTTGACGACGATGTCCACGATTCCTCCTGTCTGGCCGGAACCCTCGCTTCCGGCCGGTCACGCGCACACGAAACGATCTTCCCGAACCACACCGAGCATTCACCGGGGCGTCACCCGGGACACCTTGAAACCTACAGGCCCGGCACGGCTATGCAAGGCGCAAAGGTCCCATTTCCCTCCGGCACCCGGTCGGGGTCGGCTCGCGGGTGACCCCTCAGCGGGCGGCCACGAGGTCGGGGACGCCGGCCAGGGCGAGCATGCCGACCACCCGGTGACCGGCCGCCCGGAGCGCCCGCGTGGCCGCGACGGCCGTCGCTCCGGTCGTGAGCACGTCGTCGATCAACACCACCCCGGCCCCCTGCGGCGGGGCGACCCGCTCGACCAGGCGTACCCGGCCGGCGAGATTGCGCTGCCGCTGCGCCGCGTCCAGGCCGACCGAGTCCCGCGCCCGCCCGCCGGTGACGAGGCACGGCGCAACCCCGACGGGCAGGCCGGCCCGTGCAGCCGTCCGGGCGGCCGCGGTGGCCATGGCGCGCACCGGGTCGCCGCCCCGGCGCCGCGCCGCCGACGGCCGGCTCGGCGCCGGCACCAACCAGACCGGTTCGCGAACCGAGCCCCAGGCGTGCAGCTGCCGCACGGCCATCCCCATCGGCGCACCGAGCAGGGTGGGCAGGTCCCGGCGACCCTTCTCCTTGCCCGCCAGGATCACCGCCCGCACCGGGCCGGCGTAGCGGGCCAACGCCCAGACGGGCGGCAGTCGATTCGCGTCGACGAGTTGGTCGGGCGGCCGCAACCGGCGAGGCGGGCCGTCCAGGGTCGCCGCGCAGCTCTCGCACCACGGTCCGGCGCGGCCGCACCCCGGGCAGGGGCGGGGCAACACCAGGTCGGCCGCGGTGGCGAGCAAGCCACCGGGCCGCCGGGGTTCCGGACCGGATGGGCGCACCCGCCGAGCGTCGCGGCCCGGTCCCGGCCGGTCAACCCCCATTGCGCCGCCTGTGGACAACCACACCTGCCCGGATCGTGCCGGATAGCGCCGGGCTACGCGACCGGGGAGGTCAGGCGACCACGCACCTCCGGGGCCTCGAGCCGGACCTTGTCGGCGGAGTCGTCGTCGGGCTCGGTCTGCGAGCGGCGTTCGGCGTCGACCCGCGCCTGATAGGCCGTCACCTCCTGCTCGACCTGCGCGTCCGACCAGCCCAGCACGCCGGCCATGATCTCGGCGACCCGCCGGGACGACTCGGTGCCGCGGTGGGCGTACTCGATGGAGATCCGGGTCCGGCGGGCCAGGATGTCCTCGACGTGCAGCGCCCCCTCGTGCGTCACCGCGTACAACGCCTCCGCCTGCAGATAATCCGGCGCACCGGGAATCGGCTGCAGCAAGGACTTGTCACCGTCCGGGCCGGCAGCCGGGGCCAGCAGTTCGTGGATCTCCGAGCCGTACCGATCGAGCAGGTGCCGGATCCGGTAGGGGTGGACCCCGTGCTGGGCGGCCAGCCGGTCGGCCTGGTTGACCAGCGCCTGGTAACCCAGGGCCCCGACCAGCGGCACGTCGGCCGTGCAGGACGGGTTGATCCGGCCCGGCAGGTCCTCGCCGGCCGCATCCACGGCGTCGGCGCCCATCACCCGGTAGGTCGTATATTTGCCGCCGGCGATGGCGATCAGGCCCGGCGCCACCCGAGCCACCGCGTGCTCCCGGGACAGCTTGGACGACTGGTCGCTCTCCCCGGCGAGCAGCGGCCGCAGCCCCGCGTAGACGCCCTCGATGTCGTCATGGGTCACCGGCACGGCCAGCACCTTGTTGACGTGCTCCAGGATGTAGTCGATGTCGGCCTTGGTGGCGGCCGGGTGGGCCAGATCCAGGTGCCAGTCGGTGTCGGTGGTGCCGATGATCCAGTGGGACTTCCACGGGATGACGAACAGCACGGACTTCTCGGTCTTGAGGATGATCCCGCTCTCCGAGGAGATCCGATCCCGCGGCACCACCAGGTGCACTCCCTTGGACGCCCGCACCTTGAACCGCCCACGGCCGCCGGACAGGCGCTGCAACTCGTCGGTCCAGACCCCCGTCGCGTTGATCACCACCCGCGCCTTGACGTCGGTCTCGGCGCCGGTCTCCACGTCCCGCACCCGCACCCCGGCGACCCGGTCGGACTCCTTGACGAAGCCGATCACCTGGGTGGAGTTGCGGATGACGGCTCCGTAGCTCGCCGCCGTCCGCGCGACGGACAGCGTGTGCCGCGCGTCATCGACCTGCCCGTCGTAGTAACGGATGCCGCCCACCAGGGCGTCCCGGCGCAATGCGGGCACCAGGCGCAGCGCACCGGCCCGGGTCAGGTGCTTGTGCCGCGGCACCGATCGGGCGCCACCCATCGTGTCGTACATGATCAGGCCGCTGCCCACGTACGGGCGCTCGACCACGGAGGTGGACAGCGGGTACAGGAACGAGACCGGCTTGGCCAGGTGCGGGCAGATCTTCGTGAGCATCAGCTCGCGTTCGGCCAGGGCCTCCTTGACCAGTCCGAATTCGAACATCTCCAGGTAGCGCAGGCCACCGTGGAACAGTTTGGACGATCGCGACGAGGTGCCGGAGGCGATGTCCCGCGCCTCGACCAACGCGACCGACAGGCCGCGGGTCACCGCGTCCAATGCGGCCCCGGCCCCGACCACCCCGCCGCCGATGATCACCACGTCGAACGTCTCGGCTCCCAGCCGGTCGAAGTTGGCCGCGCGCTCCTGCGGTCCGAGCCGCGCGCTGGAGGAGATGCCGTCACCGGTCATGTGAGCTCGACCCCTTCGTCGTTGTGCCGAACCCGACGCTACCCAACGTTGTTCAGGCCGCAACCCGTCACCGGGTGGGTCCGGTGACGACCGGTCCGGCGACCCGTTCGAGTCGCACGTTCGCCAGCGGGACGGGCCGGCCGTGGGCGTCGGTGAAGCCGGCACCGGCGGGCGATCCGGTCGCGGTGTCGACGAACCGGAACGGCGAGGATTCGGCGACCGGCAGGTGGGCGACGCCCCAGCCGGCGAGCGCGGCGAGCGCCGGCGCCAGCTCGCGTCCGGTCGGGGTGATCACGTATTCGTCGCGGGCCCGCTCGCCGGGCTCGCGATAGCTGCGCCGCTCCAGGATGCCCTGATCGACGAGCTTGCCCAGCCGATCGGCCAGCATGTCCGGGGCGATCCCGAGCGAGGCGCGGAACTGGGCGAACCGGCTCGCGCCGGCCAGCGCGTCGCGGACGATCAGCAACGCCCACTTCTCCCCCACCACCGCCAGGCTGCGCGCGATGGGGCAGGCCGCCTCGGGTCCCGTCCTCGCCGTCATGCCCCCACCCTACCCGCTGAGTTGCTATTTCCAACTGAGATGCTAACTTGGACTTTCCAATCCAGATCGAAGGAGCCCATCATGACCACACTCCACGACGCCGTCGTCCTGATCACCGGCGCGAACGGCGGACTCGGCCGCGAGTTCGTGCGGCAGGCCCTGGCCCGGGGCGCGCGCAAGGTCTACGCGTCGGCGCGAGCGCCGCGGGCCTGGGACGACCCCAGGGTGATCGCTCTCCCCCTGGACGTCACCGACCCGGATTCCGTCGACGCCGCCGCGGCCGCCGCCCCCGACGTCACCGTGGTGATCAACAACGCCGGCGCCACCGGCCCCGGCGCACTGCTCGGCGCCGACCTCGACGAGGTGCGGGCGCTGTTCGAGACCAACGTGTTCGGGCCGCTGGCCGTCGCCCAGACGTTCGCACCGACGCTCGCGGCGAACGGTGGCGGGGCACTGGTGGACATTCACTCCGCACTGTCCTGGCTGGCCCGGGGCGGCGCGTACAGCGCCAGCAAGGCGGCGCTGTGGTCGCTGACCAATTCGCTCCGGCTGGAGTTGGCGGGCCAGGGCACCCAGGTCGTCGGGGTGCACCTGGGCTACACCGACACCCCGATGATCGCTGGGCTCGACGTGCACAAGGAGGACCCGGCCGACATCGTCCGCGAGGTCTTCAACGGACTGGAGACCGGTGCCCATGAGGTGCTGGCCGACGACACCAGCCGGTTCGTCAAGGACCGGTTGAGCCAGCCGCTGACGGTCATGTACCCCGAGCTGGCCCGGTCCTGACCGGCGGTCAGATCCCCTCGGCGTCCGAGTGCATCAGCCGTCGGCCGAGTTCGGTGATCGAACCGGACAGGGACGGGTAGACGCTGAAGGTGTAGGCCAGGTCCTTGACGGTGAGCCGGTTCTGCACGGCGATCGCGATCGGCAGGATCAGTTCCGACGCCGCCGGCGCGCAGACCACCCCGCCGATCACGATGCCGGTCAGCCGGCGCGAGACGATCTTGACGAAGCCCTCCTCCAGCCCCAGCATCTTGGCCCGGGCGTTGGTCGCCAGCGGGATGATCTGGGTCTGGGCGAGGGCCGGTCCGGTCTCGGCCTCCACCTCGGAATAGCCGACGGTGGCGATCTCAGGATGGGTGAACACGTTGGAGCACACCGTCTTCAGCCGTAGCGGGGCGACGCCCTCGCCGAGCGCGTGCCACATCGCGATGCGGCCCTGCATGGCCGCGACCGACGCCAGCATGAAGACCCCGGTGCAGTCGCCGGCCGCATAGATGCCGGGAACCGAGGTGCGGGACACCCGGTCGACTTCGATGAACCCGCCCTGGTTGAGCCGGACCCCGGCCTTGTCCAACCCGATGCCCCGGGTGTTGGGCACCGCCCCGACGGTCAGCAACGCGTGCGAGCCCTCGATCTCCCGGCCGTCCTCCAGGGTCACGATCACGCCGCCGCCGGTGTTGCGGACCGACCTGGCCCGCGCCCGCTTGGCCAGCACGCTGCCGCGGGAGGAGAAGACCCGCTCGATGACGCCGGCCGCGTCGGCATCCTCCGACGGCAGCACCCGGTCCCGGCTGGACACCAGCGTGACCATGACGCCCATCTCGGTGTAGGCCGACGCGAACTCGGCCCCGGTGACCCCGGACCCGATGACGATCAGGTGCTCGGGCAGCCGGTCCAGCGAGTACACCTGCCGCCAGTCCAGGATGCGTTCGCCGTCCGGCACCGCATCGGGCAGCACCCGCGGGCTGGCCCCGGTGGCGATCAGCACGACGTCGGCCGGGTGGTCGGTCTCGGCGCCGCCGGGGGCGGTCGCGACAACCGTGTGGGTGGCCAGTCCGGAGCCGGCGTCGGCCAACCGGGCCGTGCCGTCGACGATGCGCACCCCGTCGGCGATCAGCTTGGCCCGGATGTCGGCGGACTGGGCGAGCGCGAGACCGGCGACCCGGCCGTGCACGGTCGCGACGTCGATACCGACCTGGTCCGGGTCGACGGTCACCCCCAGGCTGGAGGCGTCCAGCACCGCGGTCCGGCCGCCGGCGGACGCGATGAACGTCTTGGACGGCACGCAGTCGGACAGCACGCAGGCCCCGCCGAGCCCGTTCCGCTCGATCAGCGTGACGTCGGCGCCGTACTGCACCGCGACGAGCGCGGCCTCGTAACCGCCCGGCCCGCCCCCCATGATCACGATTCGGGTCACCGCTGCTCCTTCTCACCTGGATCGGCCCCCCGACCGTAACGGGCCCCGGGTGGGCCCGCTCCGCCCTGCTGGTGGCGTGGCCCACACCACTACGCTCTGCACCCATGGCTTTGTACGCGGCCTACGGCTCCAACATGGACCCCGCCCATATGCTCCAGCGCTGCCCCTCCTCACCCGTCGCCGGCACCGGTTGGCTGCCGGGCTGGCGGCTGACCTTCGGCGGGGAGGACATCGGCTGGGACGGCGCGCTGGCCACCGTGGTGGAGGATCCCGAGTCCTCGGTGTTCGTCGTGCTGTACGACATGGCCGAGTCCGACGAGAAGGCGCTCGACTCCTGGGAGGGCACCGACCTGGGCCTCTACACCAAGATCCGGCTGCGGGTGCACACCCTGGACGGTGACGTCCTGGCCTGGCTGTACGCGCTGCAGGCCTACGAGGGGGGTCTGCCGTCGGCCCGCTATCTCGGGGTGATCGCGGACGCCGCCGAGGCCGCCGACGCACCTGCCGAGTACGTCGCCGGGATCCGGAACCGGCCGCGGCGGTCGTCGAGCTGACCGCGCCGCCGGCCCGGTCAGTGGTGCAGGGCGGCCAGCGCGGTGTGGGTCAGCAGCCGGACACCCGCGGCGATCGCCCGTTCGTCGGCGACGAACTGGGACGAGTGCAGGTCCACCTTCGGGTGCACGCCGTCCCACACGCCGAGCCGGGCCAGCGAACCCGGCACCCGGTCCAGGAACACGGCGAAGTCCTCGGCACCGGTGGATTGTTCGGCCTCGCGCACCGCGGCCGCGCCGAGCGCCCGCTGGGCGGCGGTGCGCATCAGTTGGGTCGAGACCGCCTCGTTCATCACCGGCGGGACGCCCCGCTTGTAGTGCAGCTCGAACTGTGCGCCGAGGGGCGCCAACAACTGCTCGACGATGCCCCGGACGATCTCCTCGACCGAGTCCCAGGCCCGCCGGTCCATCAGCCGCAGCGTGCCCCGCAGCACCCCGTCCCGGGGGATGGCGTTGGCCGCCTCGCCCGACTGCACCGCGCCCCAGACCATCACCGCCGCGGCCCGCGGATCGAGCTTGCGGGTCAGCAACGCCGGCAGTTGGGTGATGACGGTGCCCAGGGCGAAGACCAGGTCGGTGGTCAGGTGGGGCCGTGAAGTATGCCCGCCGGGTCCCAGGACGCGCAGCTCGATCTGATCCGAGGTCGAGGTGATCGGCCCGTCCTTGAGCCCGACCAGCCCGACCTTCAGCCGCGGGTCACAGTGCAGCGCGTACAGCCGGGCCAGTCCGGCCAACCCACCGGCCGCGATCACGTCGTGCGAGCCGCCCGGAAAGACCTCCTCGGCCGGCTGGAAGATCAACCGCACCCGGCCGGGCAGCTCGGTGGCCCGGTGCAGCGCGCGGGCCGCGCCGAGCAGCACGGTCAGGTGCACGTCGTGCCCGCAGGCGTGGCAGACGTCGGGCAGCGTGGAGGAGAACGGCAGCCCGGTCGCCTCCCGGATGGGCAGCGCATCGATGTCCGCCCGAAGTCCGACGACCCTTTCCCCCGAGCCGATCTCGGCGATCACGCCGGTTCCGGTCGGCAGCACGGTGGCCGGGATGCCGTCGGCGTCGAGGGTGCGGACGATCATCGCCGTGGTCGCCGACTCACGGTGACCCAGCTCCGGGTGCGCGTGCACCCGCCGCCGGATCCGGACGAGCTCGGCCAGCCCGGTTCGCAGGTACTCGTCGAGCCACAGCGGGCCCAGCCCCGTGCCCTGGTCCTCGACCCGCTCCGGGGCCGGCACGAACGGCGGGCGCATCAACAGGTCGTCGGTGTCGATGCTCGCCTCGCCTTCGCCGGGTGATGGTCCCGACGTACTTTACGAGAAACGATGTGGTTGGCTTGCCGCACCGCCGGGGCGCGAGCGCAGGAGGACCCATGGGTGACGAGATCGCGGCCACCACCTACACCCGCGAGCAGCGGCAGGCCTACCGGGCCAAGGTCCGGCGGTGCCTCGATGTCTTCGAACGGATGCTCGTCGAGCACGCGTTCGACTTCGGCCAGCCGATGACGGGCCTGGAGATCGAGCTCAACCTGGTCGACGGCAACTGGCAACCGGACATGGCCAACGCCCGCGTGCTCGAGGCGATCGCCGACCCGGACTTCCAGACCGAACTGGGCCGCTACAACATCGAGTTCAACGTCGCCCCCCGCCAGCTGGGCGGCGCGTCGATGGCCGAGCTGGAGCAGCAGCTGCGGGCGTCGCTGGATCACGCCGAGGAGCGGGCGAACCGCACCGGCTCGGAGATCATCATGATCGGCATCCTGCCGACGCTGCGCACCGAGCACTTCGAGTCCGACTGGATGAGCGCCAATCCCCGCTACCAGGCGCTGGACGAGGCCGTCTTCGCCGCTCGCCGGGAGGATCTGGAGCTGGACATCCGCGGGGTCGAGCACCTGAAGATGTACGCGGACACCATCGCCCCGGAGTCGGCGTGCACGTCGGTACAGCTGCACCTGCAGGTGTCCCCGGCCGACTTCGCGGCCTGCTGGAACGCCGCCCAGGTCCTCGCCGGCCCGCAGCTGGCGCTGGGCGCCAACTCGCCGTTCCTGTTCGGCAAGCGGCTGTGGGCCGAGACCCGCACCGAACTGTTCCTGCAGGCCACCGACACCCGGTCGCCCGAGCTGCGCAATCAGGGCGTGCGGCCACCGGTCTTCTTCGGTGAGCGCTGGATCACCTCGATCTTCGACCTGTTCGAGGAGAACGTCCGCTATTTCCCGGCGCTGCTGCCCGAATGCACCGATGAGGAGCCGGAGGCCGTCCTGGCCGCCGGGAAGGCACCCCGGTTGCAGGAGATGCGGCTGCACAACGGCACGGTGTACCGCTGGAACCGGCCGGTGTACGACGTGGTCGACGGACGCCCGCACCTGCGGGTGGAGAACCGGGTGCTGCCCGCCGGTCCGACCGTCGTCGACGTATTGGCGAACGCCGCGTTCTACTACGGGGCCCTGACCGTGCTGGCCACCGAGGACCGGCCGATCTGGACGAAGATGTCGTTCGACGCGGCGCAGGCCAACTTCGACGCGGGCGCGCAGCTGGGCACGGACGCGGTGTTCTACTGGCCGGGCTTCGGCCAGGTTTCCTGGGACGAGCTGATCCTGCGGGACCTGCTGCCCAAGGCCCACGAGGGCCTGGCCCGCTGGGGCGTCGACGACGAGGTGCGGAAGCGCTACCTGGGCATCGTGCGCGACCGCTGCGTCACCCGCCGCAACGGGTCCTGGTGGCAGGCCGAGACGGTCGCGGCGCTGGAGCGTCGCGGGCTGTCCCGCGACGCCGCACTCACCGAGATGCTCAAGCTCTACTCGGCGGGCATGCACGCCAACGAGCCGGTGCACACCTGGGCGGTGCCGGACTGAGCGCGCCGCTGCGCCGCCCCGTCGAACCGGACCGGCTGGCCGGCGAGATCGTGGCGGGATCGCGCACCGCCCTGTCCCGGGCCATCACCCTGGTGGAGTCGACCCGGGACGATCATCGCGACCTCGCCCGCGCGCTGCTGACCACCCTGTCCGGCGCCGCCGGTGATTCGGTGCGGGTCGGGATCTCGGGGGTGCCGGGCGTCGGCAAGTCCACGTTCGTGGAATCCCTGGGCACCCTGCTGACGGGCCGCGGACTGCGGGTCGGGGTGCTGGCCGTCGACCCCTCCAGCATCCGCACCGGCGGGTCGGTACTCGGTGACAAGACCCGGATGCCGCGGCTGTCCGCGGACCCGCTGGCCTACATCCGACCCTCCCCGAGTGCCGGCACGCTGGGTGGCGTGGCCCGGGCCACCGCGCAGACCATCACGCTGCTGGAGGGCGCCGGGTACGACGTCGTGCTGGTCGAGACGGTCGGCGTCGGCCAGTCCGAGACCACGGTCGCCGGGATGGTCGACACCTTCCTGCTGCTGGCGCTGGCCCGCTCCGGAGACCAGCTGCAGGGCATCAAGAAGGGTGTGCTGGAGATCGCCGACGTCATCGCGATCAACAAGGCCGACGGCGACCGGGTGGTCGAGGCCGCGGCGGCGGCCCGGGACCTGGCCGGGGCGCTGCGGCTGGTGCACGGGCGGCACTCGGTGCACGGCGCGGCTCAGGGGTCGACATCAGGCTGGTCGGTGCCCGTGCTGACCTGCTCCGGGCTGACCGGTGACGGCATCGCCGAGGTCTGGGCGGCGGTGCACCGGCACCGCACCGCACTGGGCCCGGACGGCCTGGCCGACAAGCGATCCGGCCAGCGGTGGGAGCTGACCTGGGCGTTGGTGCGGGACGAGCTGGACCAGCGGCTGCGCCGGTCGGCGCCGGTGGCGGACACCGCGGCTCGGGTCCGGCCCGAGGTGCTGGCCGGCACGCTGCCCGCCCCGGCCGCCGCCGACGCCATCCTGCGCGCCTTCGATCAGGCTCCGGGCAGCGTCGGAGCGGGCTGACCGCGACCGTCCGGAATGCCATGATATGTCCGGCCGACCACATCGCCGTCGATCGCTGCCGAGGGGACGCAGGTGGCCACGCGCACGAGGATCGCTCAGGAGCTGGCCGCCACCAAGTTGCGACCGCCCGGTCTGCCGGCTGCCATGGTGCACCGGGAGCGGCTGGTGCGGGCGATCGCGGCGGGCACCCGAGGCCCGCTGACCCTGGTGGTCGGCCCGCCCGGATCCGGCAAGACCGTACTGGTCACCGACTGGACGGTCATGCTGGGCGCGCCGGTCGGCTGGTTCACGGCGGAATCGACGGACAGCTCGTCGAACCGGTTCTGGCCGGGATTCGTGCAGGCTCTCCGGGCCGCCGGGGTGGCCGGATTGCCGGCCGCCGACGCGTGGCTCACGCGTGACTTCGAGGCGTTGCTGGCCGAGATCATCGCCGCATCCGCCGATCTCACGGAACCGGTGTACATCGTGCTGGACGACTTCCACGAGCTGGGCCCCCAGGTGTGCGGGGAGATCGACCGGCTGCTGGCCCACCGGGTGCCGGCGCTGCGGATGGTGCTCATCGCCCGGCACGACCCGGGCCTGCGGCTGGGCCGGCTGCGGTTGGCCGGGGCGGTCACCGAGATTCGCGCCACCGATCTGGCCTGCACCCTTCAGGAGGCGATCGCGGTCGTCCGCGCAGGTGGGGTCGACCTGCCGTCCCCGGCGGCGACCACGCTGTGGGAGCGCACCGAAGGATGGATGGCCGGCGTCACCCTCGCCACGATCAGCCTGCGGTCCAGCCCGGAACCGGCGCGGCTGATCGATCAGTTCGGCGGCGAGGACGCGCTGGTCAGCGACTACCTGATGGCCGAGGTGCTGTCCCGGCAGCCCGGGCAGGTGCAGGATTTCCTGATCCGGACGTCGGTGGTCGAGCTGCTCGACGGCCGGCTCGCGAATGCGTTGACCGACCGCGCCGACGGGCACCGTCAGCTGGCCGCGCTGGCAGCCGGTGGGGTGCTGGTCACGCCGGTCGACGCGAGGTCGCGGTGGTTCCGGTACCACAGCCTGTTCGCGGAGCTGTTGCGCGCCCGGCTGCGGTTCGACACGCCGGAGCTGGAAACGGATCTGCACCGACGCGCGGCCCGCTGGTACCACGACAACGGCGATCCCGAGCGGGCCGCCCGGCATGCCGTGGCCGCCCGCGACTGGGAGCTGGCCGTGGTGATCGCCACGGATCACTGGGTCGACCTGCTGTTGCGGGGTGAGATCCACACGTTGGCGCCCCTGCTGGATGCGGTCCCGGGTCACGTGGTGGATGGCTCGCCCGCGCTGGCGGTGGCCCTGGCGGTGGTGAGTCTGGAGACCGAGCCCCGGGGGCGGGCCCGCAGCCGGCTGGCCCGCGCGAACGCGGTGGCCGGTCGGCACAGCCGTGACCCGGTCACCACGACCGGGCTCGTCCTGGTCGAATTGATGGACGCCCGGTACGCCGGCGACGCGGAGGCGGCTTCGGTCGCCGCGGCCCGGGCCCTGGACGCCTCGAGAATCGAGGCCGTGGAGATCGACCCGGCCCTGCGCAGCCTGGTGCTGACCAATGTCGGCACCGCGGAATCCTGGACCGGCCGACCGGCCCAGGCCCGCGAGCACCTGCGCAGCGCGTTGGCAGCCGCCGACGACGCCCGGTCACCGTGGCTGCGCATGCTGGCGCTGGCGCAGCTGTCGCACGCCGAGGCGAAATGCGGTGACGTCCGGGCGGCGCAGCGGCGGGCGGAACAGGCGTTGGGCCTCGTCCGCAAGCACGGCTGGGAGCGCACGTCCCCGGCCGGTGCGGCGGCCATGATGGCGGCCCTGATCGCCACGTTGCAGTGCCGGTTCGCCGATGCGGAACCGCTGACCGGCATGGCCGAGCGGGCCACCTTCCGTCCGCATGACCGTCCGATGCGCGCGGCGAGCGCGCTGCCCCGACTGCTCCTGTTGTCGGTCCAGGGCCGGCCCGGCGAGGCCTACGACCTGGCTCGCGAGGCCATCGAGCAGATCGGAACCTTCCCGGCCGACGAGATGGTCACCGATGCGCTCTACGCCTGGCAGGCCCGGCTGGCCGGGGCGTTCGGTGGTCCCGCCGAGGCGCGGGCGGTCCTGGACCGGGCACCGCGACCGGCTGGTGGGCTCGTGGTGGCGACCAGGGCGCGAATGCTGCTCGACGACGGTGACCCGGCCGGTGCCGCGGCGCTCGTCGACGGACGCATCGGGGCGGCTGCGTCGTTCTTCCCGTCGGTGCTCATCGACCTGCACCTGGTGGCCGCGATGGCTCGGCATGCCCTCGACGAGCCCGCCGCAACCGCCGATCATCTCGAGCGGGCCCTCGACCTGGCCGCGCCGGCCGACCTGATCCGCCCGCTGCTGTCGCACGACCGGGCGCTCCTGCCGTTGCTCCGCCGGCACACCCGCCACGGCACCCGCCACGGCGATCTGGTCGAACGGGCGATCATGCTGATCGAGGGCCGGTCCCCCGCGGTCCGGACGACGGCGCGACCGGCCGAACCGCTCAGCGCCCGGGAACTTCAGATCCTCGGCCTCCTGCCGGGAATCATGTCGAACCAGGACATCGCCGACCGGCTGTACCTGTCGGTCAACACGGTGAAGACGCACGTGCGCTCGATCTACCGCAAGCTCGGGGTCGACGGTCGCCGGGAGGCCGTCCGGGTGGCCCGTGAGCAGAATCTGTTCGCCGGCCGCTGACCGATCAGTCATCCCGGGAGGATGACCTCGACTCACCCCCGGCCCGGGACGATCGCGGCATGTCGACGCACTACGAGATCCGGGTCCGGGGCCATCTTCGACCCGAAACCGTCGCCGCGATCGGGCCGCTGGCGGCGGCGCTGGGGCCCGCGGAGACCGTGTTGCACGGTCCGCTGCGCGACCAGGCCGAGCTGTATGGCGTGCTCGACCGGCTGCAGGCCCTTGGCCTGGACCTGGTGGGGATCCACAGCGAGACCGCCACGACCGGGGACGGTGACGGTCGATGAGCCCGTCGGCTCGGGGCATCACCCTGCCGCGGTGGGTGTCGGCCCTGGTGGGGGTCGCGGCGGTGGCGCTGGGCGTCGTGCTGATCCTGCGCCCCTTCACCTCGCTGTCCGTCCTGGCCCTGCTGATCGGGATCGGCGCCCTGGTCGCCGGGGTGACCGAGTTCGTCGGGGCCGGCGCGGCGCCGCGTCCGGGGCTGCGGATCCTGGCCGGGATCGGCTGGTGCGTGGCCGGTCTGCTGGTTCTGGGGTGGCCGGGCATCACCATCGGGCTGCTCGCCGTCGTCGTCGGGTCGGCCCTGATCGTCACCGGTGCCATCGACGTCGTCTCGGGCATCCGGGGCAGCACCGACGAGCGACTGGCGGCGGTGATCGGCGGGCTGGCCGGCATCGCCTTCGGGGTCCTGGCGCTGGTCTGGCCGGACATCACGGTGCTGGTGATCGCGGTGGTGTTCGGGGCCCGGATGGTGCTGCTCGGGGCCGGCCGGATCGGTGCCGCGTTCGCCGGTGAACCCACGACGAGCACCGACGCGTCCGCACCGCCGGTCCGGCGGGGCCGGTGGCGTCGCTGGGCCCGGGTCCTCGGATCGGCGGTCGCCCTCGCGCTGGCCGTCATCCTGGCCGTGGTCAGTGTCCGGATCATCCAGACGAACCCGTCCGTCACCGACTTCTACTCCGCCCCCGACACCGTGCCGGCCGAGCCCGGTGTCCTGCTGAGCAGCGAACCCATGACGAACGGGATCCCGGACAACGCCAATGCCTGGCGCATCCTGTACACCACCACCCGGGACGACGGGCAACCGGCGGTCGCCAGCGGTCTGGTGATGGTCGGGAAGGACGCCCCGCCCGGGCCGCGACCCGTCATCGCCTGGGCGCACGGCACCACCGGCACCGACATCACCTGCGCCCCATCGCTGCTGGCCGACCCGTTCGCCAGCGGCGCCATGTTCATCCAGGACCAGGTGCTCGACCGCGGGTGGGCGATGGTGGCCGCCGACTACGTCGGGCTGGGCGTGGACGCGCCGCACCCGTACCTCATCGGGCCACCCGAGGGCCGGTCGGTGCTCGACGCCGTCCGCGCCGCGCGGCAGCTCGACGTCGTCGAATTGCAGGACCGGACCGTGGTGTGGGGACACTCCCAGGGTGGTCACGCCGCGCTGTGGACCGGAGCGCTGGCGCCCACCTACGCTCCGGACGTCAACGTGATCGGGGTCGCCGCGCTCGCCCCGGCCTCGGATCTGGTCGGGCTGGTCGACAACCTGTCCGCCGTCCCGGGCGGCTCGATCTTCGCCGCCTATGTCGTCGACGGCTACACCAAGACCTACCCGGATGTGCAGATCGACGACTACATCCGCGCGTCCGCCCGAACCCTGGTGACCCAGGCCGCCACCCGCTGCCTGGGCAAATCCGCGCTGGTCTCGGTGATCGCCGGACTGCCGCTGGACCAGCCGGTCTTCGACCGGGAGCCCGGGGACGGTGCCTTCGGACAGCGGCTGACCCAGAACATCCCCCGGGGGCTGATCCCGGCACCCCTGTTCGTCGGCCAGGGCGCGGCCGACGCGCTGGTGCTGCCGCAGGTCCAACTCGCGTACGTGCAGCAACAGTGCGCGGCCGGACAACACCTTCAGTACCGCACCTACCCGGGACGGGATCACGTGGGCGTCGTCGCGGCCGATTCACCGCTGATCCCGGACCTGCTGACCTGGACCGAGGACCGGCTCGGCGGCGCACCGGGGACCGACGATTGCCCCGACCTGTGAGCGTCCCGATGGCCTCGAACCGGCAGAAGAGCCGACCATGACCAGCCTGCTGCCGATCATGTTCACCGCGAGTATCGGGGTCGCCGTTTCCAGCGACGGCCGCCGCGCCACCAACGACGACATCATGTACGTGTTCCGGCCACCCCGGCTGGTGGTCGTCTGCCTGATCGCACGTTCGTGGTGGTGCCGGTGATCGCCCTCGCCCTGGACGTGTCCTTCGACTTCCCGTACCCGGCCCGGGGGCTGCCGTCCGGCAGCATGGACGACCATGGCGAACGCGAGCACACCGGCCACCGCACACCACACCAGCACCGTGGGCGCCGATTTCGCCGCTGATCGCCATCATCGTCGCTTCTGGCCCCTCATCCGGTCTCCGGGCCGCATCACCTGATCCGCGCCGAGAACCGGCGCGAGCAGTGGTCCGCGGGCCGCGGTGAACCGCCGTCATCCCCCGGGGGTGAGCCGGGGGCGGGATAATCACCCACCATGGAGCGGACGCGTGCACGCTCGAGTCGTGGACGCCGGGTCGCGCTGATTCTCACGGGCGTCGTCGTGCTCATCACCGCAGTGATCGTCGTCGTGATCCTGCGCCGGGTCCCCGCGGCGCCGGCCGGCTCGGTCGACATCCCCGACGACCAACCGGTGGAGGTCGTGTTCGGGCTCACCCGCGACCAGGCCGGCCTGCAGGCCTACGCGGCCGGTGCCGGCCCGGTGCTGCCGTTGTCCGACATCGCTTCCCGTTTCGGCGCGAGCCTCGCCGTGCGGCACCAGGTGTCGAACCGGCTGGGTCCGTCGTCGGTGACCTTCTCGGCGACCGGCGGCCTGGCCCGCTGGCGCACGACGCTGGGCGCCGCCACGGCGCTGGGTATCCGGTGGGACATCAGCACCGTCGCCGGCCGGCGGGTGCTCGTTCCGGCCGGTGTGCCCGACCCACCCGCCGACCTGCGCGACGCGGTCACCGAGGTGATCGGCCTGTCCCGCGTCCTGCCCACGGATCCGGCGCCGGGATCGGGATCCGCATCGGCCGCGGCATCGACCCCGACGGCACAGCTCACGGCGCTGACGTCGGCGCCCGGCTGCGCGCAGGCCCGGCAGGCCGGTGCCGATGTGGTCGCCGCGCAGGGCCTGGACGCGGTTGGGGCAGCCGGCGCTCGCGGCACCGGCGCCCGGGTCAGCGTGATCGCGGTGACCCGGTTCGACCAGACCGCGTTCGCGGCGTGGCTGCAGTGCATCGGCCACGAACCGGTGGCGGTGCGCCTGCTCCCGGTTGGCGACGGTGCCCCGGACCGGCGATCCGCCGAGGCGCAGACCGACCTGGCGGCACTCACGCTGACGCTGCCCGCGCTGACCGGGGTGACCCTGGTCGGCGCGGACGATACCGACTGGGTGGGCGACGCTCTCGAGACGGCGCTGACGGATCCGGCCGGGACCCCGCAGATCATCAGCTCGTCGATCGTGTTCTGCGAGGACGCGGTGACCGCGCCCGAACGGGACCTGACCGAGTACGTGCTGGCCGTCGCGGCCGCCGCCGGGGTGAGCGTGGTCGCGGCGACCGGTGATCGAGGGTCGACGGCCTGCGCCCCGGCCGATACCGGTTTGGCGGTGGCCTATCCGGCGTCCTCGCCGTTCGTCATCGCGGTCGGCGGCAGCAACGGCTCCCGCGAGGTCTGGGTCAACCCCCAGGAACACAGCGCCGGCGGCGGCGGGTCCAGCCGAGCGTTCCCCGGACGGCGGGTCCCGGACCTGGCCATGCTGGCCTCGGCGCCGGACCTGCCGCCGATGCCGGTGTGTACGGCCGTCTGCTCCTGGCGGTCCTACGGCGGCACCAGCTTTGCTGCGCCGTTCGTCGCCGGCGGGTTGCTGGCGGTCGGTGCGGCCCGATCCGCGGCCGGCCTCGGACCGTTGCGGCTCGGCGCCGCCGCCCGGACGCCGGACCCCGGTTGGTTCGACGACGTGACCCGGGGGAGCAACGATCTCGACGGCGCCGGCTGCTGCACGGCGGCCGACGGGTTCGACCTGGCCTCCGGCTGGGGCGTGCCCAGGTTCGACGTGCTGGCCCGCTCAACCGCCGGCTGAGGCCGACGTCGACACCGGCGTGGTCGACGGCGAGACGGGCGTGGTCGGGGGGTTCGGTGGCGGCGGCGTGGCCGGCCACGTGGGGTCGACCCAGGCGCTGCCGCACGGTGTCGGCAGGCCCTTGTAGGACGCGGCGCCGAGGAAGCAGGTCGGGGTGATCACCGGCAGGATCCCCGGGAAGACGCCGGCCGCGCAGTTCGCGGCGAACAGGCAGGTGCTGGACCCGTCGGCGACGTCGTAGTAGCCGTTGTCGCCGGAGCGCCAGAACCCAAAGGCCAGTTGCGTGACGCCGTCGACGCCGGCGGTCGGCGGGACGGTGAATCCGTTCTGGTTCAGATAGCTCTGCGGGGAAGCCCCGCCGCGGGCCGATACCAGCGCGGCGAAGTCGGCCGCCGTCGGGTCCCGCCAGATCGCCGACGGATCGCCGGTGCCGTCCCAGAGCGCGTTCTTGGCGATGGGACTGTCCCCGATCGCCGTCGGCACCCAGGCCGCCGGCGGCGTGTCGCCGGGATTCCAACCGAGCGTGCACACCGTGGCGCCGGCCGGGAACTCGTAGACCGGCGGTGGCACCGGCCCGCCGCCGCCGTTGTTGCCGATCGTCCAGGCCCGCATCACCGAGTCGTACACGGCCTGCCCGATCGGCCCAGTACCCGAGTTGTTGTTGTACACGATGTCGTCGGAGGAGACCGTCGAGACCACGCACAGCGGGGTCCGCGCCCAGACCGTACCGGTCGGGATGTGCACGACGACGTTCGCGTCGGTGATCGAGGTCCCGCCGGCCTGGACGATGGCCCGGATGTCGGTCCACATGTCGTCCAAAGTGGCCTTGGCCGCAGCGGTGTCACCCTGCTGGTGCTGGGCCTCGATCATCAGGCTCATCCCCATCAGCGCCAGATTCACGAAGTAGGCGGTGTAGTTCTGCATCGGGCCGCGGTAGATGGGCCGGTCGTCGAAGGTGGCCGCGCCCTGGTCGATCACGAAGGTGGCGAACATGCCGGGCAGCGGCACGTCACCGGTTGTCGGGTTGCCCTTGAATGCCTCGACGATCGCGGTGACGTGGTCGCGGATGCCGGTCGCCGGGTTCAGCACGTCGTCGGCCAACTGCGAGATGGTCGATGCGGTGGTGTCCTTGGTGCTGACGATGTTGCAGTACCGCTGCCACATCGACAGGATCGGCGCCACGTGATTGGCGGTCAGGCTGGAGATCTCGGACTGGTAGGTGCTGTCCTTGATCAGGTTGTTGATCCCGGCCAGTTCGCTCTCGATGGAGTTCAGGTCGTTGCTGATGGCGGTGAGCTGGCCGGACAGGTTGTTCAGCTGGGTCTGCAGGTCCGCCGGCAGGTCGCCGCTCTGCCCCGAACCCAGCAGCTCGTCCAGCGCCCAGCCGACCAGACTGCTGGCGCCGTTGCTGTACTGGACGACGCCCCCCGCGATGGTCTCGGCGACGGTCAGGGCGTCGGACGACGGATCGGTCACCGCGGCGCCGGTGGGTGTACCGGCGGCGGATCCGGGCACCATCGCGGACGGACTGGGCGCCTGGATGCACGACGCCGGAATGTCGGCGACACCCGCGGTGGACTGGCCGGTGGTCGTTTGCACGGCAACCTGGCCGGACCCTGCCGAGCACCCGACCAGCAGCACGGCGCTCAGACCGACGATGAGGGCTTGACGGGCACGCATCGGATGTCGCCTCGTGCTCGTCCTGGTCATGACGACGCCGACGTGCTGGTCGGGGTGGCCGCGCCGGTGGCCGGCGAACTTGTCGGTGGAGTGGTCGGTGGAGCATTGGGTGGCGGCGGGTGCGGCGGCCATTCGGCGGCGAGCCAGTCCGTCCCGCACGCGGTCGGCAGGCCCTTGTAGTCGGCCGAGCCCAGGAAGCATTGCGGGGTCGCGAGAATCGGGAAGCTCAGGTACTCGTAGGTGGGGCATTGCGCGTAGTACAGGCAGGTGTCGGTCCCCGTCGTGGTGTCGAAAAAGCCGGTCTCGCTGCTCTGCCAGTAGCTGTAGGCCAACTGCGGCACTCCGTAAAGCCCGGTGGTCGGGGGAATCTCGAACCCGTTCGCGTTCAGGTAGTCCTGCGGGGTGGCGGATCCGCGGGCGGCCGTGAGCACGTCGAAGTCGCTGCTCGTCGGGTCGCGCCACACGCTGGTCGGGTCACCGGTGCCCGCATAGAGGCGGGCGGAGGGCAGGCCGGCATCCTTGACCGCGACCGGGACCCAATCGGAGGGGGTGAGGGCGTAGATGAACCAGAGATTCCCGCACACCTGGTCGCCGGCCTTGAAGACGAAGCTGGGTGGCGCGCTCGTCGGCCGGGGCGGCAGCGTGGTGCCGGCCGCTGGGCCGGATGCGGTGGCGGCGCGGCCGGACAGCCCGGCGCTCGCATCCCCACTGAGGTCGACGGCCGCCACCGCCAGCGCCTGCTGGGCCAGATTCGGGTTGCTCAGCTGGTTCTCGGCGTCGGAACTGTCGAAGCCCGCCGTGACGCAGACCGGCCCGCGCTTCCACACATTGCCGCTGGGGATGTGCAGGACGACCTGGTCGTCCGACACCGGCGCGCCGGTGCTCCGGTAGATCGCCTCGACGTCGGCCCACAGGTCGTCCACCGCGGCCTGCGCCAGCGCAGTGTCACCCTTTTGGTGATAGGCCTCGGTCAGCAACGCCATGCCCATCACGATCAGGCTGGCGAAATACTCGGCGTACGGGACGATGTACTGCTGGTAGAGCGGCTGGTCGTCCAGCGGCGGCACGCCCTGATCGACCAGGAACGTCGAGAACATGCCGGGCAACGCCACCTCGCCGGTCACCTGGGACCCGGTGAACACCTGGGTGATCGCCGTGGTGTGCGCGGTGACGCCGTTCGCCGCGTCCACAATCGTCGACGTCAACCTGGTGATCGTGCCGGCGTCGGTGTCGTGGGCGCTGGTGATCTCGCAGTAGTCCTGCCACATCGACAGGATCGGCGCGATGTGGTCGGTGGTCAGGCTCTGGATCTCGGTCTGGTAGGTCGCGTCCTTGATCTGGTTCGTGATGCCGGCGAGCTGACCGGAGATCTGGTTCAGCTGGGTGCTGATCGTGCTCATCTGGGTCGACAGGTTGCCCAGTGCGGTCTGCAGTTGCGGGCTGATGTCGCCGCCGGACTGGCCGGCCTGGAGCAGCTCGCCCAGCCCCCAGCCGACCAGGCTCAACCCGCCGCTGTCCCAGGCGGCAACACCCGTCGCCAGCACGTTGGCCATCTGCGCGAACTCGGGATCGACCGGGATGGGCGGGCCGGCCGCGGTGGCCGCCGGGGTCGCCGACCCGGGCAGCAGGGCCGTGGCATCCAGGGGTGCCGCGCAGGACACCGGCGTGTCCGCCGGCCGCCCGGTGACGCCGGTGCCGGTGGACGGCACCGCCGTGACACCGGCGGGCGATCCGCCGCAGGCGGCCACCAGAAGGGTGCACAGGAGGACGGCGATTCCGCTGACCCAGCGGGACCGAAATTCGCGCATCGAAAGATCGTAGGTGCCGAACGGGCCGGCGGATACCGCCCGCGGTCAGTCCAGCCGGATCCGGCGCAGTGCCCGGGTCAGCGGACCCATGTCCGGCAGCCGGTCGAAATCCTGTGCCACAGACACGATCTCGTCGCCCACCGGGTTCTCGACGAGGCCGGCGACGATGCCACGATGCTTGTCGACGACCTCCGGCCAGCTCAGCGGGTTCCGGGGATCGCCCCGGGCGTGCATCGTCTGCGCACTCTCGGTCGATCCGTCGTGCCGGACGACGTCGACCCGCCCCGGCCACTCGGCGGGATACCGGCGATCGAAATCGGGGTCCACCCGGTAGTCGACGCGATCCATCAGTTCGCGCATCGCCGGGTCCGCGAACATCTGCGGGGTGAAGTCGGGAAACGCGATGCGACCCGTCGACAGCCCGAGCGCGACGTTGAACGGGACACTGAACTGCGCGTCGATCATCACCGCGGGGCGGCGCCGGCGGCCAAGCGGCTCGCAGACCAGCGGCACGGCCGCCGACACGGTGTGGACCAGCACCGATGCGACGTCCGACGCCCGCACCCCGCGACGGACCAGGTCGAGCACCGAGTCGTTGACGGACTGGATGTAGTAGTTGCACGGGTGATACTTCAGGGCGGTCCGGTCGATCGCGAAGCCCGCGCCGAGGTCGTCGAGCAGCAACCCGGTGTCCGGGTCGCCCGAGTAGGCGTGCAGGAATCCGAACCGCCCCTCCAGCGCGGTGGCGGGCGCGGTCAGGCCGGCGCCGGCGAGGCGGGCCGCGACGATGCCGGCGTGGGCGGCCCAGCCGGCGTGGAAACGTTTGGTCCAGGACCCGTCCGTGACGTATTCCAGCAGCCCGCTCGCCTGGCTGACCGCCACGCCGATCGCCACGGCGGTGCGAGAGGTGTCGAGGTCCAGGATCCGGGCCGCCGCGGTCGCCGCCCCGAGCGCGCCGCAGGTGCCGGTGGGATGGAAACCCCGAGCATTCGTGACGGCCGGGCGCAGCGCCGCCGCGGCGCGGCAGGCGACCTCCCAGCCGGCCACGGCCGCCTCGATGACCGCCCGCCCCGACGCGTTGCGTTCCTGGGCCAGCGCCAGCGTGGTGGCGAAGATGAAGGACTCGTTGTGCACCGAGCCGGGCAGGTAGGTGTCGTCCAGTTCCATGCTGTGGGCGGCCATGCCGTTGGCCAGCGCGGCCCATTCGGCCGCGACGCCACCCGGACGGCCGAGGACGGTCGCCGGACCGGCCGGGTTGACCATCGACCGGACGGGCCGGCTCGAGTCCAGGGTGGATCCGCGGATCGCGATGCCGAGGTAGTCGAGCAGGAACTGCTTGACCCGTTCCACCGTGCCGGGCGCCAGGTCGTCGTACCGCACCCCGGTCGCCCAGGCCGCCAGCCGCTCGCTCGCCGACGGCCCGATCTCGTCTCCCGTCATCGCTGCATCCTCACCGCTCCGGCTCGTTCCGGCGAACGCTGCACGCCCGGACGACGACGCGGGGGCTGCACCGGGCGACCGGCCAGCCGGGGCCGGGCCGGCGGCCTCGGCCGGCCGGTCAGGCGCGCCGGCGGCGCCGGATCATCGCCTCGATGCCGTCCAGGATGATCTCCAGCGACGTGCCGATGTCGTCACCGACCTGCTCGGCGGCAGGCCGGTCGTCGTCGAACACCCCCTGGCTCATCGCGGCGGCGAGCGCCGGGAGGACCTCCGGGTCGATCAGCTGCCCGAGGGCGCGACCGTAGGTCTCCCCCGCCCCGGGCGCGCCGGCCGCCTCGGCCGCGATCAGTTCGGCGGTCATCCGGACCTCCCCCTGCACGAAGGTGATCAGGGTCGTCACGGCCATCACCCGGTCGCCGGCGTCCAGACCGGTGCCGTCCAGGGCGCGCAGCGCGGCGTCGAACCAGGCCAGGTTGCGCGGACCGGTCGGCGGCCCGGCGAGCGGGATCTGCACGTACCAAGCATGCCGGCGCAGCTCGGCGATGACCGCGACGGCCCAGTGGCGCAATGCTTCCCGCCAATCCGCGCCCTGTGGCGCGGCCGGCGGAGCGGTGAGCGCGGCATCGCTCATCAGCAGCAGCAGTTCGTCCTTGCTGGCCACGTACCGGTACAGAGACATGGTCCCCGCGCCGAGCTGCTTGGCCACCCGGGCCATCGACACCGCGGGCAGTCCTTCGGCGTCGGCGACCTCGATCGCCGCGCGGGTGATCTGTTCGACGCTCAGGCCGCCCCTCGGCCCCCGCCGGGCGGACGGCTGCAACCCCCACAGGAGCGCGACGCTGCGCGGGATGTCACCGCCGTTTGCCGCCTCGTGCTCCGTCATCGCCGCACGATCCTAATTCACGCTTGACAGAAACTGCGTACGAGATACGCTACCTGCGTACGTCATACGCGTTCGCGTGTGCGATACGCAGAAAGGAGCCACATCATGATCGTGGAGGTCGACGGGCTGCGGAAGTCCTTCGGACCCAGAACCGTGCTGGCCGGGGTGGACGTTGCCGTGCCCGCCGGATCGGTGCTGGGCATCCTCGGCCCCAACGGCGCCGGCAAGACCACCACCGTGCGGATCCTGACGACGCTGCTGCGACCCGACGGCGGCACCGTCCGGATGGCTGATGCACCTGCCCCGGGCCGAGGCGCGCGGTCGGGCGGACGGTCTGCTGGACCGCTTCGACCTGCGAGATGCCGCCGACCGCCGCGTCGACACCTGGTCCGGGGGGATGCGCCGGCGCCTGGACCTGGCGATGAGCCTGATCGGCCGGCCCCGGGTGATCTTCCTGGACGAGCCCACGACCGGCCTGGACCCGGCCAGCCGGCAGGACATGTGGGCCGCCATCCGGGAACTGGTCGACGACGGCACGACCGTCGTGTTGACCACCCAGTACCTGGAGGAGGCCGATCGGCTGGCCGACCAGATCGTGCTCATCGATGGCGGGCGGGTCGCGGCCCGGGGCACCGCCGCGGAGCTCAAGCACACGGTCGGCGGCCGCCGGCTGGAATTCGTGTTCCCGTCCCCGGACGCGTTCGAGCAGGGCCGCCACCGGCTCGGCGCCAGCGTCCACGACACCGACGGCGCCGACGGCGAGTTGCGGATCAGCGTGCCCTCCGACGGCTCCGCCGACACGCTGCGACGACTGCTGCGCGACCTGGACGGCGTGCCGCTGACCACCGTCACCGAGCATTCCCCCACCCTGGACGACGTGTTCCTGACCCTCACCGGCCACCGTCCTGCGACGCCACCGTCCACGGAACAGTCTGATTTACGGGAGGTTTCGGCATGACCACGACGGCGACGGCCCCGACGAACGCCGACGCGTACCTGGCCGACACCGCGACGCTGATCGGCCGCAGCATCCGCCTGACCCGGCGCGATGCGGACACCATGCTGATGGCGATCGTGTTGCCGGTGCTGCTGATGCTGCTCTTCGTCTTCGTGTTCGGTGGGGCGGTCCAGATCGACGGAGCCGCCGGCCGCAGTGCGTACGTGACCTTCGTGGTGCCGGGCATCATCCTGCTGTGCGTCGGATACGGCGCCGCCACCACCGCCATGTCGGTGGCCAAGGACATGCACGAGGGCATGATCGACCGCTTGCAGACGTTGCCCATCCGGTCGTCGTCGGTGTTGACCGGCCATGTGGTGGCCAGTGTCACCCGCAACGGGGTGGCCACCGTCGTCGTCGTCGCCGCCGCGTTCGCCTGCGGGTTCCGGCCGTCCGCGACGCCCACCGAGTGGCTGGCTGCGGCCGGGTTGCTGCTGCTCTACGTGCTCGCGCTGTCCTGGCTGGCGGCGGCGCTGGGCCTGCTCGCGGGCAGCGTCGAGGCGGCCAGCATCCTGAGCTTCTTCATGCTCTTCCTGCCCTACCTGAGCAGCGCGTTCGTGCCGACCGACACGATGCCGGCGGTCGTGCGGGCGGTCAGCGACCATCAGCCGGTGACGCCGATCATCGACACGGTGCGCGGCCTGCTCACCGGCACCGCCATCGGCTCGAGCGCCGCGTGGGCCGTGCTGTGGTCGATCGGGTTGCTGCTCGTCGGATTCACCGCCGCAGCCCTGCTGTTCCGGCGACGTACCCGACGGTGACCGGGCCTGCGGCCGACACCACACCGCGCGGCGGTGTCGGCCACGGCCCCGCCTTTGGCACCATGGTCGGGTGACCGCGTCAGCCGCCCCCGGGGGAACCGCCACGCCGCGGGTGCTGGCGGACCGGTACCGCCTGGACTCGGTCATCGGCAAGGGCTCGATGGGCACCGTCTGGGCGGCCACCGATCTGGTGCTGCATCGCAACGTGGCGATCAAGGAGATCGACTTCCCGGTCGGGACGCCGGCGGCCGAACGCCGGCAGTTGGAGCAACGGACCCTGCGGGAGGCCCGGGCGATCGCCGCCTTGTCCAACCCGTACGTCATCACCCTGTTCGACATCCTCACCGTGCCTGCCGGGCCGGTGATCGTCATGGAGCTCCTCCACTCCCGATCGCTCGCCGACATCCTGAAGCGAGTCGGCCGCCTGCCCGACGGGCAGGCCGCCACCATCGGGGTGGCGGTGGCCTCGGGCCTGCTGGCCGCGCACGCCGCCGGCATCACCCACCGCGACGTCAAGCCGGCGAACGTGCTGATCTGCGACGACGGCCGGATCAAGCTGACCGACTTCGGCATCGCCCGCAGCTCGGCGGAGAACACGATGACCGCGACCGGCCTGCTGTTGGGCTCGCCGGCCTACATCGCACCGGAGGTGGCGAGCGGCACCCCGGCCGGACCGGTGTCGGACGCGTGGAGCCTGGGTGGCCTGCTGTTCGCCTGCGTGGAGGGGCGTCCGCCGTTCGACCAGGGCACCGCGATCGCCACCCTGACGTCGGTGGTGAAGGACCCGGTGCCGCCGCATCCGCACTCCGGACGGCTCGGTGCGGTCGTGTCGGGGTTGCTGGTCAAGACGCCGAACCTGCGGATGCGGATCGAGAAGGCGTTGCAGATCATGCGCGGCATCGCCGACGACCCGTCGGGCACCTACCTCGCTGCGGTGAGCCGCATCCCGCGCAGCGAGTGGCCCGGATTCGGCCGGAATACGGCTACCGGATCCCATTCGGCGACGCCCCCGCCGGGCCCCCAGCAGCACCCGGCGGCCCGGAGCATGCCGCCCGGCCGTCCGGCCGGCAGCTCGCCGCCACCGGTCCGGCCAGGCCCGGGCAACTCATCCGGGGTTCAGCTGCATTCAACCCAGCGGCCGCCGGCCACCGGCGATTCCTCGTTCGCCGCTCGGCCCGCCGCACCACCGGTCGGCCCGCCGCCGGTCGGCACGCCCCCCGGCGCCACGCCCCGCGTGGGACCACCGCCGGGCCCGGTGCCGGCCCACCAGGCCGGATCGGCGAACGACTCCGGACAGCTCAGCCGCAACATTCCGTTGCCCGGCATCCAACACGCCGCCGGGCAGGCCGGGCCGGGTTTTGCGGCCCGGGCGGAACCCCTGCCACCGCCGCCCTGGGCGCAGGCGGACGCCGCTGCGCTGGCCCCGCTGCCGGACCAGGCCCCGGAGCCCTCGGCGGCCAGACGGATCGCCGTCGCCGTGGCGGTGGCCCTGCTCGCCGCCGTCGCCAGCTTCTTTGCGGTGCGGCTCATCGCGGACGCCGCCGATGCGGCCGACGGCAGCGCCGCACCGCCGACCGCGGTGGTCGGCACCGCATTCCTCGGGACCGGGACGGCCGCCGCGCCGACCGTCTGGACACCGCCCCAGGCCTGACCGGCCGGACTACGCTCCCGGGCATGTCTGCCGACGACGCCGTCCCGACCCGAGCGAGCGCCGAGGAGGCCGCGTCCGCGATCGCCCGCGGCACCGGCGTCCTGCGCCACGATGTTGCCCTGGTGATGGGCTCCGGCTGGCTTCCCGCGGCCGAGCGCCTCGGCCGCGCCACCACCGAGCTCGACGTCGGCGAGCTGCCCGGGTTCGCGCCACCGGCCGTCGAGGGACACTCCGGACGTATCCGGTCGATCCCCGTCGGGGACAAGCGGGCGCTGGTCTTCCTCGGCCGCACCCACCTGTACGAGGGTCACGGCGTCGCCGCGGTCGCCCACGCCGTGCGCACCGCCGCCGCCACCGGAGCCCGGTTGATCGTGCTGACCAACGCCGCGGGCGGGCTTCGAGACGGCATGCAGCCGGGTGACCCGGTGCTGATCTCCGATCATCTCAACCTGACCTCGACCTCGCCGCTCGCCGGCGCGACCTTCGTCGACCTCACGGACCTGTACTCGCCCCGGCTGCGTGAACTGGCCCGCACGATCGACCCGACGCTGGCCGAGGGCGTCTACGCCCAGCTGCCCGGGCCGCACTTCGAGACGCCCGCGGAGATCCGGATGCTGCGCGGGATGGGTGCCGACCTGGTCGGCATGTCCACCGTGCTGGAGGCGATCGCCGCGCGGGCCGCCGGGGCCGAGGTGTTCGGCCTGTCCCTGGTCACCAACCTGGCCGCGGGCATGACCGGCGAGCCGCTCAATCACGAGGAGGTCCTGGCGACCGGCCGGGCCGCGGCCGCCCGGATGGGTGATCTGCTGGCCGAGCTGGTGGCCCGGGCGTGACCGGCGCGGCCCCGTCCCGGCTCACCCCGGATCTGCGGGATGCGGCGATGCGGTGGATCGCCGACGACCCGTCCGGAGAGGACCGGGCCGAGTTGCAGCGGGTCCTTGCCGCGGCGATGGCCGGATCGGCGGAGGCGGTCGCCGACCTCGCGGATCGGATGGCCGCCCCGCTGACCTTCGGCACGGCCGGCATCCGAGGGCCGCTACGGGCCGGTCCGGCCGGGATGAACCTCACGGTGGTCCGCCGGGCCGGGTACGGGATCGGGTCCTTCCTCCTGGCCGCCGGCGAGCGTGGCGGCACCGTCGTCGTCGGTTACGACGGCCGGCGCCGGTCGGCCGAGTTTGCGGCCGACGTGGCCGGCGTCCTCGCGGCACGCGGCTTCTCGGTCCTGCTGAGCGCCGAACCGCGCCCCACCCCGTTGACCGCGTTCGCCGTGCGGGAGCTCCAGGCCGCAGCCGGCGTGCAGGTCACCGCGTCGCACAACCCGCCGCAGGACAACGGTCTCAAGGTGTACCTGCGCGGCGGGGCGCAGTTGATCGCGCCGCAGGACGCCCGGATCGAGCAGGCCATTGCCGCCGCCCCCGCCGCCCGATCCATCGACGTGTCCGGCACCAGCACCGGACCGCTGGTTCTCGGACCGGCCGCGATCGGATCGGTTCGACCGTGGCCGGAGTCGATCGTCGAGGACTACCTGACCGGGACCGCTCGGCTGGCCCGCACCACGCAGGCGGGCACCGCCGTGCCGGTCGCACTCACCCCCATGCACGGCGTCGGCGGTGAGATCGCCGTCAAGGCGCTGCATCTGGCCGGATTCCCGACCGTTCACGTGGTCAGCGAGCAGGCCGTGCCGGACGGCGGCTTCCCGACCGTGCCGTTCCCGAACCCCGAGGAGCCCGGGGCGACCGACCTGCTGCTGGCGTTGGCGGCGCGGACGGATGCGGCGGTGGCCGTGGCGTTGGACCCGGACGCCGACCGGTGCGCGATCGGAGTGCCGGCCGGCGGGTCCTGGCGGATGCTCACCGGCGACGAGACCGGGGGCCTGCTCGGCGATCACGTGTTGCGTCACCTGGACCGGACTGTGCACGCCGATCCGTTGGTGGCGACCACCATCGTGTCGGCCGAGCTGCTGCGCTCGATCGCGGCCGGGTACGGCGCGCGCTACGACGAAACGCTGACCGGGTTCAAATGGATTGTCCGGGCCGGCGACGGGGCGGGCACCGGCCTGGTCTTCGGCTATGAGGAGGCCCTGGGACTGTGCGTCGATCCGGACCGGGTGCGGGACAAGGACGGCATTTCGGCGGCGGTGCTGGCCTGCGATCTGATGGCCGAGCTGACCGCGGCCGGGCTGACGGTCGCCGACCGGTTGGACGAGCTGGCCCGGGCGCACGGCCTGTTCGTCACCGGTCCGTTGTCCATCCGGGTGGATGACCTGTCCCTGATTGCCCAGGCGATGCGCCGGCTGCGGTCGGCGCCACCGGCATCGCTGCTCGACGAACCGGTGATCGAGTGCACCGACCTGCTCCCGCAGACCGACGGGTTGCGCTGGCGCACCGAGCGAGTCCGGGTGGTCGTCCGGCCCTCCGGCACCGAACCGAAACTCAAGTGCTACCTGCAGGTGCACGCCGACGTCCCGGCCGACGCCGACGACGCCGCGCTGGCGGAACTCCGCACAGCAGCAACCGACGATCTGGCCCGCCTGCAGGCGGAGGTGGCACACATCGTCGGGCTGTGAACGCCGCATGCCCCCCGCCGCCGGGCCCCTCGCGACGCGGATCAACTACGCCGGCGCGCACGGTTGCGCACATCGATCGGTGACCCCCGGGACATCAGATATGTGTTCGATAAACATGTCTTGACGCGCATTGATTCCTGGAACAAGGCGGTTCCAGCCGCTACAATCGAACACATGTCGAGCACCGAGCAGGCCGTCGCGTTCCGCGCGATGCTGGCCGCGCTCGACATTCCGGGTAGCGACGCCGAGCGGATCGACGAGATCACCGCTTTGGAACAGCTCAAGACCGCGATCAGCGCCCGGCAGGCCCGGCTCACCGACGCGTTCGCGGTGTCCCACCGCGCGAAGCTGGTCAAGGCCGGCGTCAAACCGGTCGACGCCCGCCGCTCGGTGTGCGCGCAGATCGCGCTGGCCCGCCGGGACAGCCCGCACAAGGGCAACCGGCACGTCGGCCTGGCCCGCACCCTGGTCCACGAGATGCCGCAGGTGCTGCAGGTGCTGGAACGCGGTGAGGGCAGCGAATGGCGCGCCACCCTGATCGCCCGGGAAACCGCCCACCTGAGCGTGGAGCACCGCGCCCGGATCGACGCCGCCCTTGCTCCCCACCTGGCCGGGTGGAGCGACCGGCACACCGCGCAGCAGGCCCGCAGTTGGGCGCACCGCCTCGACCCCGACGGTGCCGCCGACCGCGCCCGCCAGGCCGTCACCGACCGGCGGGTCACCATCCGACCCGCCCCCGACTGCATGACCTACCTCACCGCGCTCCTCCCGATGAAAGAAGGCGTCGGCGTCTACGGGGTGCTGCACCGGGCCGCGATGACCGCCCACACCAACCCGGACGATCACCGCAGCACAGGCCAGGTCATGGCCGACGAACTCATCAGGCGCACCCTCACCCCTGGCGCCGGCGAACCCGAACCTGTCGGCATCGAGTTGCATCTGATCATGACCGACCGGGCCCTGGCCGACCAGGATTCCGAACCCGCCCACCTCATCGGTCACGGACCCGTCCCCGCCGCGATCGCCCGGGACCTGCTCACCGCGGACCAGTCCACGCGGGTGTGGGTACGGCGACTGTTCACCGACCCCGGCACCGGTGACCTGCTGGCCACCGACGCCCGCCGCCGCGACTTCCCACCCGCCGCCCGCCAATTCCTCGCCGCCCGCGACCAGATCTGCCGCACCCCGTGGTGCGGTGCGCCGATCCGCGAGGCCGACCATGCCCTGGCCGTCAGCCGGGGCGGGTCCACCGACCTGCGCAACGGCAACGGCCGGTGCACCACCTGCAACCTGGTCAAAGACCTGCGCGGGTGGACCACCCACGTCGACGACACCGGCGTCATCACCACCACCACACCCACCGGACGCACCCACGCCGGCAGGCCGCCGAAACCCCCGGCATCCCCACCATGGAATCTTCGCTCGAGGTTTGACCGCAGCGCGGGAATCGGCAGACCGGCACTCCGGATCGAACTCCAGTGGCCCGGTGAGGTGTTTCGCAGTCGGCAGTGAGGTCGGGGGTCGTCAGCCCGACGTGCTCGTCACCGTCGCGGACCCGGAGGGGACGGCGTCCAGGCCGACCGTGTCGTCGGCGAGCAGACCCAGGCCCTTGGTGCCGTCGGTCGACATGATCTGCAGGTACTTCATGCCATGTCCGGTGGAGATCGTGTAGGTGGTCTCGCCCTGGAGCACCTGCGCCATGAACTGCTCCAGCGTGTCGGACGCCCCCACGCATGCCATCAGCGTCTGCCGCAGCGCCCCGAAGGTGATGGTGTCGTCACCGATCTGCGCCGGACCTCCGCCGCCATTGCACGAGTTGTTGAACGCAACCTCCTCGCCCTTGAACCGCAGCCAGGCGTTCAGGGTGGAGTCGACCGCGGCCGTGGTGTTCGCCTGATTGGTGATGGTGATCGTGTCGGAGACCTTCCAGCCGGTCGACTGCAGCGTTTCCGCACCGCTGGGCGCCGGTCCCAGCACGACGGTGTCGGTGCCGTTGGCCAGGGTGAGAGTGTCCCCGGCCAGGGTGTAGGTGGGACCGGACGCCAGGAACTGCGCCAACCAGGTGTCCTGGTCCATCAGCGCCTGCTCACAGGCCATCATCGTGGACGCGAGCTGCGGGGCGGTCAGCTTGCCGCCGAGCAGGGTGTAGCGGCCCACCATCGAGTTGCAGCCCGCGTTCGCCGAGAGGCTGCCGCCCTCGAAGGCGAGGGTGATCGTCGACCCCGGCGCCAGCGTGTGGCTGCCGGTCACCTCGGTGACCACGAAGCTCTGGCCGTCCAATTCACTGCGGGTGGTCCGGCCGGACTCCGAGGCCGACGCGGAGGCGGCTGCGGAGGTGGTGCCCGATGCCGACGGGCTCGGTGACGGGGACGCCGACGTCCCGCCGCTCCCCGCGCTCCCGCCGGAACCGCACGCGGTCAGCCCGACCAGCAGCACGCCCGCGCCCAGCAACCTGAACGCCCCGCGTGCCCGCGTACCCGTCACCATCGAGAACCGCCTCTCCGTCACCCTGCCCGCCAAGCCCCGGCCCGGCGTCCGGCCCGCATCATCACAGAGCCGGGAGTGAACCGCTGGTCAAGTTTTCCGTGAGGCGGTCTCGATCCGGTACCGATTCGCGGAGCCCGCGACGGTCGGTGTGAGTAGCGGCATCAGCTGCGCGACCGCTCCACCACGGGTTCGAACCCCAGCGCGGTCGAAGATGTGCTCCAAGTGCTTGCGCACAGTGCCGACGGACACGCACATGATCGCCGCGATGTCGGCATTGTTGTGGCCTTCAGCCACCAGCTCCAACACCTGCCATTCCCGGGGTGTCAGTAACCCGATTCGCCGGCGGTTGCTTTCGGCGAGGATCTCGCCGAGGTGTGGTCGAAGCAGCCGCAACAGGTCCTTGTCACGATCGAGGAAATCGGTGCCGCCGTGGCGGAAGAACAACAGGTTCAGCTCGTGGCCGGCCGCCGTCGGGAATCCCAAGGTGAGAGCGTGGCTCAAACCGTGCGGTACGAAGAACTCGGCCATCAACGGCTGCCGACGGAGCTCGCGCCCCGGGTAGCGGTCGGACCAACGGCGGACTTCACCCGCCCGGGACGGCGGGCCCCCCGCCCACCACGAGTGGTAGTAACGCCAGAAGACCGTACGCTCTGCCGGATCGTCGGCGGCAGGACCGTCCAGAGCCCTTTCGGTCGAACCGAGAAACCCGTATTGGATAACTCGAGACTCGTCGACCAGGTCCAGATCGGCAATGGTGACCTCCTCCGCAGGGATGAGGCGCGTGAGGTCCTCCAGCACCGACCAGGGAATGATCGGCCCGGGGTCGTCCTGCGCTGCGTGGTCGATCAGGTCGGCGAGCGCTCGCAATATCGTGCTCTCTCCCGCGGCGGTCATCGGCGCTCCCTTCCATCCTCCACGCTATCCCGTGTCCGGAAACGCAGGAAATACGCCGAAAGGCGAATGGTGAGTGGTTCGCGTTCGAGTCATGGTGGCGGGCGGTCGACCACGCCACCTATCCCTCTCCGCCACACGTTGACGGACAACCCCAGAGGTTCACATGCTTGGACGTCGTTGCATTGCTCTTTGCGCAGTAGTCACCGTCGCACTGATGCCGGTTGTGGCCGGTCCGGCGGCAGCCGGGCCGCCCGGCCCGAACACCTCGTCATCGGCGATCGTTCGCTCGTGGGAACGCACATCGATCCGGACGATTTACGCCGAGGCCGCCACTCCGATTCCGGTAGGCGCGCTCTATCTGGGTTTCACCTCCCTCGCCATGTACCGCGCGGCTCGGGCGGTCGGGGCCCATGGCTCGGCCGAGGCTGCCATTGCCGTGGCCGCCCACGACGTCCTACGCGAGTACTTCCCCGCGTCGACCGCGGCCCTGGATGCCGACCTGGCCACTAGCCTTGCCACCGTCACCGACGGGCCGGCCGAACGCCGCGGGATTCTCGTCGGCAGCAGAATCGCCGAGCGCCTGATCGCCGAGCGGACCGGCGACGGCCGTGACGACACCTCGATCGTCTATACCCGGGAGCCGGCACCTGGTGTGTGGCAACCGAATCCCGGGGGCACCATGTTGGCACCCTGGCTCGGCTTCGTCCGGCCGCTGATGCTGCGCGGCACGTTCACACCCCGGGGCGTCAACGGACCCGACGAGTTGGCCAGCGCAACCTACGCGGCGGACCTCGCCGAGGTACAGCGGCTCGGCTCGGCCGATTCGACGCTGCGCACTCCTGCCCAGACGGACACGGCGCGCTTTTTCAACTCCAACTCCGCCATCATGGTGACGGAGGGCCTGCTCGGCTACCTGGATACCCGGCCGATGGGGTTGATCGACTCGGCCCATCTGGTCGCCGCGATGCACACGGCCATGAGCGATGCGATCATCACCTGCTGGCGCCTGAAGTACGACGAGGGGTTCTGGCGCCCTTCGCAGGCCATCCGGGAGGCCAACGAGGACGGCAACCCGGCCACATCCTCGGACCCTGCCTGGACGCCCTTGCTGCCCAACCCGCCGTACCCGGACTATGTGAGTGGTCATGGCTGCCTGACATCACCCGCGGTCGAAGTGATCCGCCGAACGCTGGGTGAACGGACCGCGCTGACGTTGCACTCCTACGTCACCGGCACCGACCGCACCTTCCCCAGCCTGCGGGTGCTGGAGGACCAGGCATTCCAGGCTCGAATCTGGAGCGGACTGCACTTCCGGACCGCGATGCACGATGCCTACGCGATCGGGCACGAGGCGGCGGATCGCGTCCTGTTGCGGCTCGGCTGATAGACACCGGCCGGGCGGCGCGGTCGGCCCCGGCAGCCGCACAGCCCCGGGTCGCGGCTCACCGCGCTCGGGGCCCGGGCTACACCGCGCCGAACTGCCGATCCCCGGCGTCACCGAGACCCGGGACGATGTAACCGATCTCGTTGAGCCGCTCGTCCACCGACGCGGTGACCACGCGCACCGGCAGGTTGGCCGCGGCCAGCGTGACCAGGCCCTCTGGGGCGGCCAGCGCGCAGATCGCGGTCACGTCGGTGGCCCCGCGGCCAGTGAGCAGCTCGATGGTGTGCACCATCGAGCCGCCGGTCGCCAGCATCGGGTCGAGCACGTAGACCGGGCGGTCGGCCAGCGATTCGGGCAGCGACTCCATGTACGGCGTCGGCTCCAGCGTCTGCTCGTCCCGGGCCAGCCCGACGAACCCCATCTGCGACTCCGGGATCAGGGCGTGCGCCTGGTCGGCCATGCCCAGCCCGGCCCGCAGCACCGGCACCAGCAGCGGCGGGTTCGCCAGCCGGATCGCCAGCGTCGGCGACATCGGCGTCTGGATGGGTTCCAACCGGATCGTCAGGTTCCGGGACGCCTCGTAGATCAGCATCAGGGTCAGCTCGCGCAACGCCGCCCGGAAGGCGGTGTTGTCGGTCGTCCGGTCCCGCATCGTCGACAGCCGGGCGGCGGCCAGCGGGTGATCGACGACGGTGACGTCGAGGTTCTCGGGGATGCGGGGCGTCCGGGCTGCGGTCACGCGACAAACCGTATCCGGTCCGGCCGCAACCGCCCGGCCCTAGGATGGCGCCATGTCAGTGACGACCGGGGGGACGAGCGAGGGGACGAGCGAGGAGACGACCGGGGGGACGACCGGGCCACTGCCCGCCCACCTGGCCGACGTGACCCGCGACGAATCCTCATTGCGCCGGTTCCTGCACGGTCTGCCCGGGGTCGACCCGGTCGGCGTCGAATCCCGCGCCGCCGCACTGGCCACCCGGTCGATCAAGAAGTCGAGCAAGCTGGCCGGGATCGACCTGGCCATCTCCATGGTCGACCTGACCACCCTGGAGGGGGCGGACACCCCGGGCAAGGTCCGGGCCCTGGCCGCCAAGGGCCGCCGCCCCGATCCCGACGACCCGGACACCCCGTCGGTCGCGGCCCTGTGCATCTACCCGGACATGGTCGCGACCGCCGTGGCCGCGCTGGCCGGAACGTCGATCGGTGTCGCCTCGGTCGCCACCGCGTTCCCCACCGGACGGACATCCATGGCGGTCCGGCTGGCGGACGTCGCGGTCGCCGTGGACGCCGGGGCCACCGAGATCGACATGGTGATCGACCGGGGCGCATTCCTGGCCGGCCGGTACGGCGCGGTGTTCGAGGAGATCGTCGCGGTGAAGCAGGCCTGCGGCGATGCCCGGCTCAAGGTCATCCTGGAGACCGGCGAGCTGGCCACCTACGACAACGTCCGGCGGGCGTCCTGGCTGGGGCTGCTGGCCGGCGGCGACTTCATCAAGACCTCCACCGGCAAGATCGCGCCGGCCGCCACCCTGCCGGTCACCCACGTCATGTTGCAGGCGGTCCGCGACTGGTTCGACCAGACCGGCGAGCGACGGGCGGTGAAGCCAGCCGGCGGCATCCGCACTAGCAAGGACGCGCTGCGCTACCTGGTCGCCGTCAACGAGATTGCCGGCCCGGAGTGGTTGGACCCCTACTACTTCCGCTTCGGCGCGTCCAGCCTGCTCAACGACCTGCTGCTGCAACGGCGCACCCACACACTGGGTCACTACTCCGGCGCCGATTACGTCACCGTCGACTGAGAACGGATTGATATGGCACACCTGGACTGGGCGTACGACCCGGCGCCGGAATCGGCGGCCATCGGCCGGCTGCGGGATCGGTACCAGATGTTCGCCGGTGGGCGGTTTCTCGACGGCCGGGGCGATGACGTCAAGACGGTCAACCCGGCCACCGAACAGGCACTGGCGTCCGTGAGCACCGCATCGACGGCCGACGTCGACGACGCGGTCCGGGCCGCGCGGGCGGCGTACGAGGGCTCGTGGTCCCGGCTCACCCCCGCGCAGCGCGGGACCTACCTGTTCCGGATCGCCCGCGGCATCGCCGAACGGTCCCGGGAACTCGCCGTCGTCGAAACCCTCGACAACGGCAAGCCGATCAAGGAATCCCGCGACGTCGACGTGCCGACCGCGTCCGCGCACTTCTTCCACCACGCCGGCTGGGCGGACAAGCTGGGGCATGCCGGCTACGGGCCGACCGTGCGGCCGCTCGGCGTGGCCGGGCAGGTCATCCCGTGGAACTTCCCGCTGCTGATGGCCGCGTGGAAGATCGCGCCTGCACTGGCCGCCGGGAACACCGTCATCATCAAACCGGCCGAGACCACGCCACTGTCGATCCTGGTGCTGGCCGAGATCATCGCCGACGCCGACCTGCCCCCGGGCGTGGTCAACATCGTCACCGGGGCCGGCGACATCGGCGCCGCACTGGTGAATCATCCCGGCATCGACAAGGTCGCGTTCACCGGGTCGACCGAGGTCGGCAAGCAGATCCAGGCCTCACTGGCCGGCACCGGACGAAAGCTGACCCTGGAACTCGGCGGCAAGGCTGCCAACATCATTTTCGACGACGCCCCGATCGACCAGGCCGTCGAGGGCATCGTCAACGGCATCTTCTTCAACCAGGGCCACGTGTGTTGTGCGGGATCCCGGCTGCTGGTGCAGGAATCCGTGGCGGACGAGGTGATCGCCAAGCTGCAGGCGCGCATCTCGACCCTGCGGGTCGGCGACCCCATGGACAAGAACACCGACGTCGGGGCGATCAACTCGGCCGGCCAGCTGGCCACCATCCGGGCCCTGGCCGACGCCGGCGACGAGGAGGGCGCGCACCGCTGGACCTCGCCCTGCCCCGTCCCCGAGCGCGGCTTCTTCTTCGCCCCCACCGTTTTCACCAACGTGTCGCAGTCCATGCGCATCGCCCGCGAGGAGATCTTCGGGCCGGTGCTGTCGGTCCTGACGTTCCGCACCCCGGACGAGGCGATCACCAAGGCCAACAACACCCCGTACGGCCTGTCCGCCGGGGTGTGGACGGAGAAGGGCTCGCGCATCCTGGGCATGGCCGGGGCGCTGCGGGCCGGCGTGGTCTGGGCCAACACCTTCAACCGGTTCGACCCCACCGCCGCGTTCGGCGGGTACAAGGAATCCGGCTTCGGCCGGGAGGGTGGGCGGACCGGGTTGGCCGCCTACCTGGACACCGACGACGAACCGCGGACGCGCGATCTGGACGCTGTCCGCGCGGCGGCCGACCCGGCCGACGCCGACACGATCCTCGGTGCCGCCCTGGACGAGGCGATCGACGAGCTGCTCACCCCGCGGCCTGATGAACCGGCCGCCGGCGCGGCCCGGCCCGACTCCGGCCGGGTGGCGGTGACCAAGACCTACAAGCTGTTCATCGGCGGGAAGTTTCCCCGGTCGGAGTCCGGCCGCACCTACCGCGCCTGCGGCGGTGTCGACTCGAAGATCGTGGCGAATGTGGCTTCGGGCTCGCGCAAGGACGCCCGGGATGCGGTGGTGGCCGCTCGCAAGGCGTTCGGCGGCTGGGCCAAGGCCACCGCCTACAACCGGGGGCAGGTGCTGTACCGGGTCGCCGAGATCATGGAAGCGCGGCGCACCGAGTTCGTCGACCTGCTCGGTGGGACCCCGGCCGACGGGCGCACCGTGGACGCCGCGATCGACCGCTGGGTGCACTACGCCGGGTGGACCGACAAGCTGGCTCAGGTCTTCGGCAGCGCCAATCCGGTCGCCGGGCCGTTCTTCTCGTTCTCCACCCCGGAGCCGACGGGAGTGGTGGCCGCCGTCGCGCCGTCCGACGACCCGCTGCTCGGCCTGGTCTCGGTGCTCGCCCCGATCATCACCTCGGGCAACGCGTGCGTGCTGCTCGCCTCCCGCGAGGCGCCGCTGGCGGCCGTCACCCTGGCCGAGGTACTGGCCACGTCCGACGTGCCCGGCGGGGTGGTCAACATCCTGACCGGCGACCCGCTGGAGATGTCGCCGCACCTGGCCGCGCACGGCGACGTCAACGCGCTGGATCTCACCGGGGTCGACCCGGCCGACCGCCTCGCCCTGGAGGAGGCCGCGGCCGACACCGTCAAACGCGTCTACTCCCCCGGCCCGCCGGACTTCCGGCGGCCCCCTGGCACCGCCCGGCTGCGGGCGTTCCTGGAGATCAAGACGGTCTGGCACCCGACCGGCGCGGTGTCGCTGGCCGGCGGCGGCGCCTATTGATTCTTACTCTTACCGCCATGAGTACGACTACGATCGACCCATGCGAATCACGTCCAAGGGCCAGGTGACGATCCCGCAGGCCATCCGGGAGAAGTACGGCCTGCTGCCGGACACGGACGTCGAGTTCGTCATTTCCGGCGGCCGCGTCACCATCGTGCCGGTACCGGCGAAGGAGGGTGACCGCGGCAGCAAGGCGGTCGCCCGCTTGCGGGGCGCGGCCACCTCCGGGATGAGCACCGACGAGATCCTCGCCCTGACCCGTGGCTGACGTCGTCGGCACCCTGGTCGACACCAGCGTGCTGCTCGACGTCGCGACCGGGGATCCGGTGTGGGCGGACTGGTCGTCACAGGCCCTGGCCGGCGCCGTGCGCAGCGGTCCCGTGCTGATCAACCCGGTCGTGTTTGCCGAGGTATCGGTCGGTTTCACCCGCGTGGAAGATCTGGACGACGCGCTGCCGCCGGACATCTTCCGCCGCGAGCCGCTGCCGTACGTCGCGGCATTCCTGGCCGGAAAGGCGTTCCTGACCTATCGCCGACGCGGCGGGACCAAGTCGCTGCCACTGCCCGACTTCTTCATCGGAGCCCACGCCGCCGTGGCCGAATTCGCCCTGCTCACCCGGGATGCGCGGCGGTTCCGGACCTCCTTCCCGACGGTCCGACTGATCTGTCCCGAGGGGTGAAGCTGGGCGGGTTGCCCGCCTGCGAGCTTGATCACTTGCGGTCCACCACGGGTCATGCGCTGTCTACCATGGAAGGGTTACCTAACTTCTACCTGGAGTGCCGCATGACACCGCCCCTTCGCGTCGCCGTCGTCGGCGCCGGTCCGGCCGGCATCTACGCCGCCGATATCCTGACCACCAAGGACCCCGAGGCGTCCGTCGACATCTTCGACCGGCTGCCCACCCCGTACGGCCTGATCCGCTACGGCGTCGCCCCCGACCACCCCCGCATCAAGGCGATCATCGTCGCCCTGCACCGCGTCCTGGAGAACGAGCGGATCCGGTTCATCGGGAACGTGCACGTCGGCGTCGACATCAAGGTCGACGAGCTGCGCCACCACTACGACGCCGTCATCTTCGCCACCGGCGCCGAGCGCGACCGCTCGCTGCGCATCCCCGGTGAGGACCTTGCGCGTTCCTACGGCGCGGCCGACTTCGTCGCGTTCTACGACTCGCACCCGGACCGCGAGCAGACCTGGGACCTGTCGCAGCAGCGGCACGTCGCGGTCGTCGGGGTCGGAAATGTCGGCCTGGATGTGGCCCGGATGCTGGCCCGGTCCGCCGACGAGCTGCTGGCCACCGACATCCCGCCGCACGTGCACGCCGCGCTGGCCGACTCCACGATCACGGACGTGCACATGTTCGCCCGGCGGGGTCCGGCCCAGGCCAAGTTCACCCCGGTGGAGCTGCGCGAGCTGGACCACTCACCGAACGTCCAGGTGGTCGTCGCCCCCGAGGGCATGGAATTCGACGCGGAGTCCGAGGCCGCGCTGGCCCGCAGCAAGTCGCTGCGGATGGTGGTCGACGTGCTGTCCGACTGGGCCATGCGCGACCCGAAGCCGGGTCCGCACCGCCGGATCCACCTGCACTTCCTGGAGAACCCCGTCGAGATCCTCGGATCGGACGGCACCGACGGCGCCGTGACCGGCCTGCGCACCGAGCGGCAGGAGCTCACCGGCGACGGCAATGTCCGCGGCACCGGCGAGTTCACCGACTGGGACGTGCAGGCGGTGTACCGGGCGGTCGGCTACCGGTCCGAGGCGATCGAGGACCTGCCGTTCGACACCTTCCGCCTGGTGCTGCCGAACGAGGGTGGACGGTTGCTCGACCTGGACGGCGACCGCATGCCCGGGCTGTACGCGACCGGTTGGGTCAAGCGGGGACCGGTCGGTCTGATCGGGCACACCAAGTCCGACGCCGCCGAGACCATCGCGAACCTGCTGGCCGACGCACCGGACCTGACCCCGGCGCCGCACCGAAGCCCGGCCGACATCGACGCGCTGCTGGCCGGCAAGGGTCTGCCGCTCACCGACTTCGCCGGCTGGGACCGGCTGGACGCCCACGAGTTGGGCGCCGGCGCGCCGGCCGGCCGGGGCCGGGTGAAAGTCATCTCCCGCGCCGAAATGACCCGGATCGCCGCCCGCGACTGAGCGCACGAACCACAAGGAGCCACGCCCCCTTCCCGGGGCGTGGCTCCTGTGGTTTCCGGCCGGTCAGCGCATGGACGTCGTCTCCAGGTCGACCCGCTGCTCGGTGGTCAGGGCCAACTCGGCACCGGCGGTCTCCTTGCTGAACAGGAAGGTGATCCCGGACAGTACGCAGAGCACCACGAACAGGATCGCGATCGGCGCGACGCTGGTCCCACCGGTCGAGGCGAGCAGCGCGGTGGCGACCAGCGGGGCGAGACCGGCGCCCAACGTCGAGGACACCTGGTAGCTCAGCGCCACCCCGGTGTACCGGGAGTCGGCCGGGAACTTCTCGCTCATCCAGGCACCCATCGGGCCGTACATCAGGGCCTGCACGATCGGGTTGCCCAGCACGAAGGCCAGCAGCAGGGTCGCCGCCGACCCTTGCCCGACCAGCCAGAAGATCGGGAAGATCAGCACGGCGCCCGCGATCGCCCCGGACACCATGACCGGCTTGCGACCGACCCGGTCGGACAGCGCCGCGAACGCCGGGATGGTCAGGATGTGGATGGCGTTGGCCACCGTGACCAGGATCAGCGCGGACGTCCGGCTGTGCCCGGCGGAGACCGCGTAGGTGAGCATGAAGGTGGCCAGCAACGACTGGATGAACAGCGGGGCCAGCCCGCCGACGATGGCCTCCAGGGTCTGCCGCGGGTAGTGCCGCAGGACGGTCAGCAGCGGGGCCTTCTGCTTGGGCGCGGCCGTGTTCGCGGCCTTGTCGGCCGCCTCGGTGGCGGCCTTGGCCGCCATGGCGGCGACGAACTCCGGCGACTCGGTGACACGCAGGCGCATGAAGAACGCGATGATCACCAGGATCGCGGACAGCAGGAACGGCACCCGCCAGCCCCAGGCGAGGAACTGCTCGTCGGGCAGCACGGAGAACGCGGTCAGCACCAGGGTGGCGAGCACGGCGCCCGACGGGCCACCGGAGGCGACGATGCTGGCGGCGAACCCGCGACCCTTCGGCGCGGCATGTTCCATCGACATCAGCGCGGCCCCGGCCCACTCGCCGCCGACCGCGAAGCCCTGGATGATGCGCAACGTCACCAGCAGGATCGGCGCGGCCATGCCGATGGTCTGCTGGGTGGGCAGCAGGCCGATGAGGAAGCTGACGCCACCCATCATCACCAGCGTGATGATGAGAATGTTCTTCCGGCCGAACGTGTCGCCGAAGTGACCGAAGATCACCCCGCCGATCGGGCGAGCCAGGTAGCCGACGGCCAGGGTGGCGAACGAGGCGATGGTCGCGGCCATCGGGGACAGCTCATGGAAGAACAGCACCGGGAAGACCAGGCTGGCGGCGGTGCCGTAGAGCAGAAAGTCGTAGTACTCGACGGTGGTGCCCAGGTAGCTCGAGATCATCGCCCGGCGGCGGGCGCGATCCCGCACACCGTCGGAAGTGGGTTCGACCGCGGATGCGGCGGCGGGCTGGCTCATGGACGCTCCATTGAATCGTTGGGCCTGCAGGGGGATGGTGCCGTTCCACCGAGGGCGCGCTCCTCGGTTGTGCATATTTCGCACGTTGATGTGCGTATAAAGAACATCGTCGGTAAGTCCGGCGACGTTGTCAAGGGGTTGTGGCGGATACGCTGACGCCCATGGCTCAGGCGACGGGAACCTCGACCGGCGGCGCGCAGACGCTGGCCCGCGGGTTGTCCGCGCTCAAGGCCGTGGTCGCCGCCCCGGACGGCCTGTCCGCGCAGGACGTCGGCGACCTGCTCGGCGTGCATCGGACCATCGCCTACCGGTTGCTCACCACGCTGGTCGACGCGGGCCTGGTCAGCCGGGGTCCGGACGGCAAGTTCCGCGGCGGCGTCGGCCTGCTCCAGCTGACCGCGGGGGCGTACAACACCCTGCGGGCGGCCGCGGTGCCGATCCTGCGCCGGTTGGCCAACGAGGTCGGTTCCACCGTGTCGTTGCTGGTGGTGGAGAACGGCGAGGCGGTCGCGCTGGCCGTCGTCGAGTCCGAGACATCCCGGTACCGGATCGTTTTCGCTGAGGGAAGCACCCACCCACTGGACCGCGGGGCGGCCGGCCACGCCCTGTCGTCCACCCTGCCGGCCACCGCCCAGGACAGTGAACGGGTCCGCAAGGCGCGGGCCGACGGCTACGCCACCTCGTTCGCCGAGGTCGAACCGGGCGCCTACGGGCTGGCCGTCCCGATCCCCTATCCCGACCGTGCTGTGGCGGCCTGCATCAACCTCATCACCTACCGGCCGGAACTGATCGAGCAGGCGCTACCGGCCGTGCTCGCCGCCGCCGCCGAGCTGGGGCGGGCCCTGTCCGACGGCGCCCAGAACTGACCCGGGACCGATCCGCCGGTGGTCGGACGGCTCTCAGCCACGGCCCAGCGCGGTCAGCACCGCAAGCACGCGCCGGTGCTCCTGACCGGTCGACTCGATGCCCAGCTTGCGGAAGATGTGCCCGACGTGCGTCTCGACCGTCTTGTCCGACAGCACCAGTTCCCGGGCGATGGCCGGATTCGACCGGCCCTGGGCCATCAGGCCCAGCACGTCCCGTTCCCGGTCGGTGAGCCGGTCGAGCGTGCGGTCCCGCCGACCCCGGGCGACGAGCCGGGCGACGACGTCGGGGTCGATCACCGACCCGCCCGACGCCACCCGGCGGACTGCCGCGGTGAACTCGGTGACCTCGGCGATCCGGTCCTTGAGCAGGTAGCCGAAACCGGCCGGGTCGTCGCCGAGCAGCTCGAACAGCGTCTCGGTCTCCACGTGCTGGGACAGCACCAGCACCCCGACGCCCGGGTGGTCGCGGCGGATGTGTCGGGCCGCCCGCAGACCCTCCGTGGTCTGGGTCGGCGGCATCCGGATATCGGTGACGACGAGGTCCGGGTGCAGGTCCGCGACCAGGCGCAACAGCCGGTCCGCGTCGCCCGCGACACCCACCACGTCCATTCCCGCATGCTGCAGCACGTGGGTCAGGCCGGCCCGGAGCAGTGCCGAGTCTTCGGCCAGCAGCACCCGCGTGCGGTCCAGCGATCCGGTCACCGGATCGCCTCCAGCTGCGCGCCGACGTCCAGGAAACCGCCCGCCGGCAACCACGCCCGCACGACGGTTCCACCCCCTGCCGGGCTCCGCACCTCCAGCCGGCCACCGGCGGCCGCGACCCGGTCGGCCAGACCACCGAGTCCCGACCCGGCCCGCACGACCGCCCCGCCCGGCCCGTCGTCGGCGATCTGGATGTCGAGAGTCGAGTCGCATTCCCTGATCGTGACGGTGGCGCCCGCGTCGGGAGCGTGCTTGCTCACGTTGGCCAGCGCCTCCGCGACGAGGAAGTAGGCCGTGACCTCGGCCGAGGTCGGGTAGCGACCGTTCGGCACCGCCGCGACGGTCACCCGGACCGAGCTTCGTTCGGCCAATGCGCGCACCCCGCCGGCCAGGCCGCTCTCGGCCAGCACCGCGGGATGGATGCCGCGGGCCAGGTCCCTCAGTTCGGCCAAGGCCTCGGCGGCCTCGCCCGCCGCCGCGTCGAGCAATTCCCGCACCTCCGGGTCCCCATCGCGCAGGTTCGCCCGGGCCAGGCCGATCGCCAGACTCAGGGTGATCAGCCGCTGCTGGGCCCCGTCGTGCAGGTCGCGTTCGAGTTTGCTGCGGGCGGCGTCCGCGGCCTGCACGAGGCGAGCCCGCGACTCCCGCACGTCCGCCAGCTGCGCCTGGATCTCCGCCCGCATTCGGGAATGATCCAACGCGATCCGAGCGGCGGCGACCACCATCGCCAGCAACTCGGGTTCCTCGCCCAGTTGGGCATCGACCACCACGACCCAGTCGGCGCGGGTGTCGAGCGGTATCGCGGTGCGCCCGGGCGGCAACGTGGCCGGGTCGACCTCCGCACCGGCGACATCGACATAGCCGGACCGATCGTCCTCGCGCAGGGCCAGCCGGATCTCGTCGTCACCGACGGCACCGCGCAGCGCATCCTGAAGGGCCGCCGGGGTCGGTCCCGGGTCCAACCGCACCAGCGCCTGCCCGACCGCGGCGCGGGCGGCGGCCGCCCGGCGTAAGTCGACCCACTGGAAGATCGGGGGCGACAGCAGCAGCAGTGGCACGATCGCGTAGACGAGCTCATCGGGCAGGTCCGTCTCGAACCGCGCGGCGAGGTCGACGAACGCGCTATGGGCCGCGACGGGAATGGCAACCAGCAGCAGCCGGTTCATCGACCGACGTCGATAACCCTCTGAAGTCCACCAATGCCAGAGGATCACCCCGACAACAGTGATCGTGAACGCCTGGCTGGCGAAGACGCTCACGCCGTCGATCCGGGCGATCGCGGCCGGGTCGTGGCCGATCAGCAGGATGTTCTCCGGGCAGTTGTCGCACCCGTCGGCCCTGGGTGTGTAGAACAGCTGGAGGACGATGTTGAGGCCGACGTTGTAGACGTAGATGGCAACGACCAGCGCCACCTCGAACGTCGACCGCAACCGGCCGGTGGGCCACGCCATCCCCAGATGGGCGAGGGCGGCCTGGTAGGCGCTGACGGTGGCGAGACCGACGGCGTAGGTGACGGTTCCGTGCAGGTAACCCACCGAGCGCAGCAGGTAGAGGTAGCCGACGACGCTGAACAACAGCCCGATCCGCCGGTTCGGATACTGATCCGACGCCAGGTGGCCCACGACCAGGTAGCTCGCGGCCACGACGATCACCGACAACACGTACGGGGTGGTGGCACCGGGGTCGGGCCAGCCGCCGAGGTAGGCGGAGAACAGGATGAAGGCCAGCGCAGCGGTCGCGCCGACGATCCCGATCAGCCGTCGAGCGGTCGACATGGCGATTCCCCGCCCAGGAACGAGCGGATGACGGACGCGGACACCAGCTCCTTGGCCACGAAGCCGGCCGCGGGCGCGGATTCGACCCGTCCCCCGAAGTCGGCCGGGTCCCGGCCGGAGGTCAGCACGACGACCTGGTCGGGCTGCGTTCCGGCCAGGAGTCGAGCCAGCGCGAAGCCGTCGGTGTCGGGCAACTGGATGTCCACCAGGACCAGGCGGGGACGCAGGGTCCGAGCGGCCCCCGCGGCCGCCGCGCCGTCCGCCGCTTCGGCCACGGTCAACCCCGCCGCCTCGAGCATGCGCCGCGCCAGCCGGCGGAAGCCGGCGTGATCGTCGACCACGAGCACGTCCGTCCGCCCTGTCACAGGTTCCACCCGGGCGACCATCCGATCAGTGTCGGCGACCACCGGTGACGGCGCATCGGGGCAGGCCCTGAGCCCGATTCGCAGGCCTGCCCCGATTCGGCGACCCCGGTTCCGCGGTCACTGTCGTCCGGAGAGGGCAACGCGTCCTGGCGTGGCCCATCACCTCCTGGAGGCGATCGAGATGACCGATGACAACGCCCGTTCCACCATGACCCGCACGGATCCGACCGGCCCCGCCGTCGAGCCGGCTGCACCCGGCGCTGGTCGGATTGCGGGCTGGATCCTCGTCGGATCCGCGGTGCTGGCGGTCGCCGGGAACGTGCTGCACCCTCGCGGCCCGGCGGACAGCGTCGAGTTCTACCGGCTGATCGCCGGGTCGGTCGCCTGGCCGATCGCCACCGCGCTGATCGGGATCGCGTTGATCGGGCTGGTGATCGGCGCCCAACCGATCTGCCGGTCCGCCCGCGCCGGGGCCACCCCCGGCCGGGCGGCGGCGTTGGACGCGGCGGGGTGGGCCCTGGTGGTGGGCGGCACGATCGGCATCGCGCAGCAGGGCGTCGACGGCATCGGCCTGCCGCGCCAGGCGGTCGCCTTCATCGAGGTGGAGGCGGAGTGGAACGCCTTCCCGTACTGGTCGGCCGATGCGGTCGCCGCCATCAACAGCTCGCTGGCAGTCGCCTGGTACGTGCTGGTTCTCGGCGTCGTCCCGGTTCTCCTGGCCGTTGCCTACCGCGGGCCGCACGCGCCAGGTCGGATCGTTCGCGCCGTCACCGTCGTGGCCGGTGTCGTGACCGCGGCGACGGTCGTCGTGATCACCGTCGCCGGTCCGAGCGGCATCGCGGACGCGTTCTTCCTGGCCGGGTCCCTCATCGTCACCGGGTGGTTCGTCGTCATCGGGGTGGCCGAGGTACGTGGCGGCCGCCGCTGATCCCGGAGTCCGGCGGAACGCCGGCCTCTCCCCTTGACAGGCCCCGTCGACCAGGTCATAGTTGTTCGTATAACGCACGTAATCGTTCGTTAAACGCACATTCCGATGACAGCCGAGGGAGTCGACGATGACCAACACCCCGCCCGCGACCGGTTCACCGGCCGAACACGGCCCGCACCTCGATGCCGACGTGCTGATCGTCGGCGCCGGGCCGGCCGGCCTGGGCCTGGCCAACCTCCTCGGCCGGCAGGGGGTGCGGGCAATCGTGCTGGAGCAGCTGCCCGAGCTGATCGACTTCCCCCGCGGGGTGGGGCTGGACGACGAGTCCTTGCGGTCGCTCCAGGCGATGGGCCTGGTGGACGAGGTGCTGCCGCACACCACGCCGCAGCACGTCATGCGGCTGGTCAACGGCAAGGGTCAGGTGATCGCCGAGATCAAGCCCGGAACCAGGGAATTCGGCTGGTCCCGACGGAACGCCTTCGTCCAGCCGCTGGTCGACCGGGTGCTCGCCGACGGTCTGGACCGGTTCGCGCACGTCGACCTGCGCTTCGCCCACACCGTCGAGACCATCACCGACCACGGTGATCACGTCGAGCTGACGGTGGCCACGCCCCAGGGCCCGAGCACGTTGCGGGCCCAGTACCTGGTCGGCGCCGACGGCGGAAAGAGCCGCACCCGCAAGCACATCGGCGTCACCTTCGAGGGCCAGTCGCCGTCCACCCGGTGGCTGGTGGTCGACGTCAACGACGATCCGCTGGGCACCCCGAACGTCTTCCTGGGCGCGGACCCGCGCCGGCCGTACGTCTCGCTGGGCCTGCCGCACGCCATCCGCCGCTTCGAGTTCATGCTGTTCGACGACGAGCCCGACACGCTGGTCGACGACCCGACCTTCGTCGAGGGGTTGCTCAGGGACCACGTGCCACACCCGGCGACGCTGAACTTCATCCGCAAGCGCGTCTACACCCACCACTCCCGGATCGCCGGCTCGTTCCGCCGGGGTCGCATCTTCCTCGCCGGCGATGCCGCGCACCTGATGCCGGTGTGGCAGGGCCAGGGCTACAACTCGGGCATGCGCGACTCCACCAACCTGGCCTGGAAACTCGCGGCCGTGCTGCGCGGCGATTGCGACGACGCGCTGCTGGACACGTACGACGTCGAGCGCCGCGAGCACGCCAAGGCCATGATCGACATCTCGGTCGCGTTCGGCCGGGTCATCAAGCCCACCAACAAGATCGTCGCCGGCCTGCGCGATGTGACGGCAGCGGTCCTCAATGCCGCGCCCCCGGTCAAGCGGTACTTCGCCGAGATGCGCTACAAGCCGATGCCTCGGTACCACCACGGCGCCGTCGTCGACGCGACGACCCGGCAACCCGGCCGGTCGGACGCCACCCTGACCGGCACCTCCCAACCGGTGACGTCGGCGAACAACAAGGTCTCGCCCGTCGGCACCCAGTTCATCCAGCCGAGGGTCGACACCGCCGATCGCACCGACGTCCTGCTGGACGAGCTGATCGGCGCGAACTGGGCCGTCGTCTGCTGGGGCACCAATCCCGGCCAGGCGTTCTCCGCCGACGATCTCATCACGCTCAAGGCGCTGGGCGCGACGCTCATCTCGCTGCGGCCGGTCACCCAGCTGCACAACGACATCCCCGGCGACGGGACGATCGTCGCCGCCGACCGGACCGGTGAGATCAAGCGCTGGTTCGACGACCGGCCCACTCCGGTGGTCTTCCTGCGTCCGGACCGCTTCGTGGCCGCCGCCGGTCTCACCCAGGACGCGCCCGCCCTGCTGGACTCGCTGCTGACCGCGATCTCGTTCCGGACCGCCTGACGCCCACCCCGACCCCGCAAACCAGAAGGATGGTGACAACCATGACCGAGCGTCCGTATACGAGTGTGTGGTCCGACCTGAACCAGGTGTCGTTCTCCCAGGGGTTCCTGGACGCGGGCGGCTACCGCACCCGGTACCTGCACGCCGGCGATGCGAGCAAGCCGGCGCTGATCCTGCTGCACGGCATCACCGGGCACGCCGAGGCCTACGTGCGGAACCTGCAGGCCCACGCCGAGCACTTCAACGTCTGGGCCATCGACTTCATCGGACACGGCTACTCGGCCAAACCCGAGCACCCGCTCGAGATCAAGCACTACATCGCCCAGGTCCTCGGCCTGCTCGACGCGATCGGCGTCGAACGCGCGTCGTTCTCCGGCGAATCGCTGGGCGGCTGGGTCACCGCCCGCTTCGCCCAGCTGTACCCGGAGAAGGTTCAGCGGATCGTGCTCAACACCATGGGCGGCACCATGGCCAACCCCACGGTGATGGAGCGCCTGTACACCCTGAGCATGGAGGCGGCCAAGGACCCATCCTGGGAACGGGTCAAGGCCCGCCTGGAATGGCTGATGGCCGACCCGACCATGGTCACCGACGACCTGATCCGCACCCGGCAGCAGATCTTCCAGCAAAGCGACTGGCTGATGGCCTGCGAGATGAACATGGCCCTGCAGGATCCCCAGACCCGCCGGCGCAACATGCTCTCCGACGACGACCTGCGGGCGATCCAGGCCCCGGCCATGGTGCTGTGGACGACCAAGGACCCGTCCGGCCCCGTCGACGAGGGCCGGCGCATCGCCGGTCTCATCCCGAACGGCCGGCTGGCCGTCATGGAGAACTGCGGGCATTGGCCCCAGTACGAGGACACCGACACCTTCAACCGCATCCACCTGGACTTCCTGCTGGAAGGAGCCGACCGGTCATGACCGTCGCCCTGCTGTCCATGTCGCACAGCCCCCTGCTCGAGCACGTCGACCCCGGCCCGGAGACCACTGCCGCCGTCACCGAAGCATTCGACGCCGCGCGCAGTTTCGTCCACGACTACGACCCCGACCTGATCGTGAGCTTCGGACCCGACCACTACAACGGCTTCTTCTACGAGCTCATGCCGACGTTCTGCATCGGCTACGACGCCGTCTCCATCGGCGACTACGGCTCCCAGGCCGGACCGCTGAACGTGCCGACCGACACCGCCCGGGAACTGGCCGGTTTCGTGCTCGACGAGGGTCTCGATACCGCCGTCTCGCTACGGATGGAGGTCGACCACGGCGCCGTCCAGCCGCTGGAGCTGATGTACGGCGACATCGCCGCCAAACCCGTCATCCCGATCTTCCTCAACTGCGTCGCCCCACCGTTCAGCCCGGTCGAGCGGATCCGGCTGTTCGGCCGGGCCGTGGGCCGGTTCTTCGCCCAGCGGGAGCTCACGCAGCCGGATCAGAAGGTGCTGTTCCTCGCCTCCGGCGGCCTGTCCCACGACCCGCCCGTCCCCCGCATCGCCACCGCCACCCCCGAGCAGCGCGAATTCCTGCTCGGCGGCGGCCGGCACCTGACCCCGGCCGCCCGGGACGAACGGCAGCAACGGGTCATCAACATCGCCAAAGCCTTCGCCGCCGGCGAGGCCGACATCAAGGACCTCGCCCCCGACTGGGACCGGACCCTGATGGACATCCTCGCCTCCGGCGACCTCACCCCGCTGGACGCCTGGACCCCGGACTGGATGACCGAGGTCGCCGGGAACAGCTCGCACGAGGTCCGCACCTGGATCGCCGCCTACGCCGCGCTCGGCGCCGCCGGCGACTACAAGGTGACCTACAGCTTCTACCGGCCGATCCGCGAGTTCATCGCCGGCTTCGGCGTCACCACCGCCACCCTCACCGGCTGAGGCGCGCGGCCGAACGGGTTACCCTCGCCTGCGGTGATCGACCGCGATCCGCGAAGGCGAAGGAGCCCGATTCATGGCGCACGAGGTGCAGGGTGTGGTGTCGCTGGCCAAGGACGCACCGGTCCAGCTGACCACCATCGTCGTCCCCGATCCGGGTCCCGGCGAGGCGATCGTCGACGTGCAGGCATGCGGGGTGTGCCACACCGATCTGCACTACAAGCTCGGCGGCATCGGCGAGGACTACCCGTACCTGTTGGGACATGAGGCGGCGGGCGTGGTCTCCGCGATCGGCCCCGGGGTGACCGAGGTCGAGCCCGGCGACTACGTGATCCTGAACTGGCGGGCCGTCTGCGGCCAGTGCCGGGCCTGCCGGCGGGGTCGACCGTGGTACTGCTTCGCCACGCACAACGCGCAGCAGAAGATGACCCTGGTCGACGGCACCCCGCTGTCCCCCGCCCTGGGCATCGGCGCGTTCGCCGACAAGACGCTGGTCGCCGCCGGGCAGTGCACCAAGGTCGACCCCCGGGTGCCGCCGCAGGTCGCCGGGCTGCTCGGTTGCGGCGTGATGGCCGGCATCGGCGCGGCGATCAACACCGGCGCGGTCACCCGGAACGACTCGGTGGCCGTCATCGGCTGCGGCGGCGTGGGCGACGCAGCCATCGCCGGGGCCGCCCTGGTCGGCGCGCACACCATCATCGCGGTCGACACCGATCGCCGGAAGCTGGAGTGGGCCAAGGAGTTCGGCGCGACGCACACCGTGCACCCGGACGACGGCGACGTGGTCGAGCAGATCCAGGACGCCACCGGCGGTTTCGGTGTCGACGTGGCGATCGACGCGGTCGGCCGCCCGGAGACGTGGAAGCAGGCGTTCTACGGCCGAGACCTGGCCGGCACCGTGGTGCTGGTCGGCGTGCCCACCCCGACCATGCAGCTTCAGATGCCACTGCTGGACTTCTTCGGCCGCGGCGGTTCGCTCAAGTCGGCCTGGTACGGCGACTGCCTGCCCAGCCGCGACTTCCCGGTGCTGTCGGAGCTGTTCCTGCAGGGCCGGCTGCCGCTGGACCGGTTCGTCACCGAGACCATCGGGATCGACGGCATCGAGGCGGCCTTCGACAAGATGCACGGCGGGGACGTGCTGCGGTCGGTGGTCGTGCTGTGACCATCACCTGACGAGGGCCCGAGATCGACCACGGATCCCGGGCTCCATGCCCTGTGAGTGGGACCGAGCCTGATGGCGCAGTAGTTCGTGTCGACGTCACGGTCCTCGCCGGGTCGTATCGTCGTCCCGGCACCAGCTCCGAATCCAACCGCACCGCCGTCCTACGACCGGCGAATCACCAGGCTTCGGTCACCGAACCGCACCGTCGACCCGTCGGGCACCGGCGTCGGCACCCCCGGCACGCAGGCCAGGTCCACGCCCGCGGACACCACGACGACCCCGTTGGTCGAGTGCCGGTCGGTGAC
>JBGALY010000001.1:0-235313 GCA_044223435.1 Nakamurella sp. | reverse complement strand
TCGGCGTCGGCGCCCAGGACGACACGTCAACAAAAAGGCACGCCCAAGCGGCCAGATCCGCGCTGAGTCAGTCCCGAACACCAACACCGAACCCTGCCAGAACCACCAGAACCGGTGCCCACCCAGACTCACAGATCCGCGCGGGGCAGGGGCGGGTGCGGTGATCCCAGCGGGGTGGCTCGGGGCAGGGGCGGGTCAGGGGCGGGTGGCGGCGGGCTGGCCCCGCAGCCAGACGCCGGCCACGTCGGCGGCGGTGGACAACGCGAACACCCGGGCCAGCGCGTCGACGGGGTCGGCGGCGTGCCGCAGGTTCACCGCCAGGGACGACGACGGCTCCGGGCGCAGCCAGACCGCGTCGAAATCCTTGCCGACCGACAGGTCGCCGACCCGGTCCGCCAGGCCGAGCGCCCGGGCCCCGGCGTGGGTGGCCAGGTAGAGCAGGTGCACCGGGGTGAGGGGCAGTCCTTCGGCGCCGAGCAACTGCGCCACGCCCACCCCGTGCCGGACGTGCCGGGCCAGCGGGAAAAGACCGCTGCCGAGCGCGGAGTTGCTCGTCGGGCAGTGCGCCGTCCACGCCCCGGCCTCGCCCATCAGATCCAGCTCGTGGTCGGTGGGATGCACGTTGTGCGCGAACACACTCCGGTCGGTGACCAGGCCGTGCCGGTGGTAGGTGTCGATGTAGTGCGCGGTTCCGGGGAACAGATCGGCGACGGTCTGGACCTCGGCCAGATTCTCGTTGACGTGCGAGGTGAACCAGACGTCCCCGTCGGCTGGGCCCAGCAGCTCGCGACACACGTCGAGCATCTCGTCCGACGTGGACAGTGAGAACCTGGGCGTCACCGCGTATCTCAACCGGCCCTTGCCGTGCCAGCGGTCGATCAGGCGGCGCGAGGCGGCCAGCGCCTGCGCCGGTGTGCACAGCAGATCGTTGCGCAGGATCCGGTCGGAAAGCACCAGCCCGGTGGTCAGGTTCAGCCCGACGTCCTGTCCGGTGGCGAACAGGATGTCCATTGCCGACTCGAAGTGCGAGCCGAAGACCAGCGCGGTGGTGGTTCCGCCGCGGACCAGCTCGCCGAGGAACTCGCCGGCGACCTCGGTCGCGTAATCAGGGTCGGCCAGGTTGGCCTCCTCGGGCAGCGCGCACTTCTCCAACCAGTCGAGCAGCGGCATGCCGAGCCCGCCCATTGCCCGCATCTGGGGGTAGTGCACGTGGGTGTCGATGAAGCCGGGCAGCAGCAGGCCTTCGGTCAGGTCGACGACGGGCTCGTCCGGATGCGCGGCCCTCAGGTCGGCGAAGGCGCCCCGGGCGGCGATGACGCCGTCCCGGACCAGCAGGCCCCCGCCGGTGTCGACGCGCAGGGCGTCGGCGGGATCGCCGGTGAACGGGTCACCGGGGGTGTCGACGACGGTCGCGTGGTACAGGGTCACGTTCGTGCTCCGCTCGGGGTTGCTCCGGCCGGCCGGACCGATGCCGGGGCGGGCGCGGCCGCCGGCTCCACGGTCGGCTCGGCGGCCGGTGCAGACTCCGATGGCTGTTGGAAGGATTGCAGCAGGGCGGCCGCGACCGACACCGCGATGACCGCCGGTTGCTTGCCCTCGATGTCGGGAAGCCCGATGGGGCAACGGATCCGGCCGATATCCGCGGCACAGTGTCCGGCCTGGGTCAACCGTCGCCGGAAGCCCGACCATTTCGCCGACGACCCGATCAGCCCGATCGAGCCCAGGGCGGGCAGCCGCAGCGCCGCGTCGCACAGGGCGAAATCCTCGGCGTGGTCATGGCTCATGATCAGCACGTGCGCGCCGCGGGGCAACCGTTCCAGCAGTTGCTCGCCGAGCAGCAGGTGGTGCACGGCGACGTCCGCAGCCCCGTCGGTGATCGAGGCCAGCCGGAACGGATCCAGCTGGTCCTCCCGGGAATCGGCCAGTTCCAGCCGGACCTCCAGCCGGGACAGGATCCTGGCCAGCTCATACCCGACGTGGCCCATCCCGAAGATCGCGACGGTCGGCCGCGCCGGCATCGGTTCGAGCAACAGGGTCACCTCCCCGCCGCAACACTGGCGGCCGTGTTCGTTGCGGGCGTGCTCGTTGAGCCGGGCCACCTGCGTTTCCGGCTCCGCCGCCCCGGTCGAGATCATCTGCCGGGCGCGGCGGATGGCGGCCTCCTCCAAGTTGCCGCCACCCACGCTGCCCCAGCTGTGCTCGGAGCCGACCACCATCTTGGCGCCGGCGTCCCGGGGGGCGTGTCCACGGACGGAGACGACCGTGATCAGCACCCCCGGCGAACCCTCCCGGCGCAGGTGGCTCAGCGCGTCCAGCCACTCCATCAGACGCCCGCCAGCTCCGCGGCGGTCGTCGACGCGGCCGCGCCGTTGCCACCGGTGGCGGCCCCGGCCGCGGACCGGGCGGCATCGACCGCCCAGTAGACGGCCTCGGGGGTGGCCGGGCTGCCCAGATCGACCGAGTAGCCGGCCGGACCGAACGCGCCGACCGCCGCGCGCAGCGCCTCACGCACGGCGAACGCCTCCATCAGTGGTGGCTCACCGACCGCCTTCGACCCGTAGACCACACCGGATTCGGTGGCCCGCTCGAACAGGTGCACGTGGAACTCCTCGGGCATCTCCGAGAAGCTGGGGATCTTGTAGGTGCTGGCCGCCTGGGTGTTCAGCCGGCCCCGGTTCGGTCCGTCGCTGGTGTCCCAGCGCAGTTCCTCCAGCGTCAACCACCCGGTGCCCTGCACGAAACCGCCCTCGATCTGCCCGACGTCGATCAACGGGGAGAGGCTGTCGCCGACGTCGTGCACGATGTCCGCGCGCCGCAGCCGGTAGGCCCCGGTGAAGCCGTCCACCTCCACCTCGGCGCAGGCGGCCCCGTAGGCGAAGTACTTGAACGGCTCGCCCTGCATCCGGTTGGCGTCCCAGTGCAGCCCGGCGGTGCGGTAGAAGCCGGCCGCCCACAGCTGAACCCGCTGGAAGTAGGCGTCGTGGCACAGCTGCGCCCAGTCCAGTTGCCTGTCGTGGAAACCGATGCCGGTGACGGTGCCGTCGACGAACCGCACGTCGTCCGGGTGGATGCCGAGCTGCCCGGCGGCCACCGTCGCCAGCCGTTCGCGGATCTGGTCGCAGGCGTTCTTGACCGCGCCGCCGTTGATGTCGGCCCCCGAGCTCGCCGCCGTGGCCGACGTGTTGGGCACCTTGTCGGTCCGGGTCGGCGCCAGCCGCACGTAGCTCAGCGGCACGCCCAGCGCGGTCGCCGCGACCTGGATCATCTTGGTGTGCAGGCCCTGGCCCATCTCCACGCCGCCGTGGTTGATCAGCACCGAGCCGTCCTTGTAGACATGCACCAGCGCGCCGGCCTGGTTGAACGCGGTCAGGTTGAACGAGATGCCGAACTTCACCGGGGTCATCGCCAGGGCACGCTTGACGTCGTCGTGGCCGGCGTTGAACTCGGCGATGGCGGCCTGCCGTTCCGCCACGGACGCCTTGTCCGCCAGGGTGGACCAGATCGCCTCCAGGCGTTCGGCGTGCCGCACCGGCTGCCCGTACGGGGTGGGCTGGCCCGCCGAATAGAAGTTCTTGCGCCGCAACTCCTCCGGGGCGACGCCGAGCATCGGCGCGCACCGTCCGATGATGTCCTCGATGACGATCATGCCCTGCGGGCCGCCGAACCCGCGGAACGCGGTCTGGGACGTCTTGTTGGTCTTGCCGATCCGCCCGTGCACCTCGATATCGGGAATCCAGTAGGCGTTGTCGATGTGGCAGAGCGCGCGGGCGAGCACCGGCTCGGACAGGTCCAGACTCCAGCCGCCGTCGCTGGTCAGGGTGGCCGTCAACGCTCGGATCCGGTGCTCGGCGTCGAACCCGATCTCCCACGAGGCATGGAACGGGTGCCGCTTGCCGGTCATCGTGATGTCCTGGGTGCGGTTGAGCCGCAGCAGCACCGGCCGCCCGGTGATCGTCGCGCCGAGCGCGGCCACCGCGGCGAACCCGTGCGGCTGCATCTCCTTGCCGCCGAAGCCGCCGCCCAGGCGTAGGCACTGCACGGTGATCTCGTGGCTGGGCCGGCCGAGCACGTGCGCGACGATCTCCTGCGTCTCCGACGGGTGCTGGGTGCTGGACTGCACGAAGACCTGCCCGCCCTCGTCGACCAGGGCGAGCGCGGCGTTCGTCTCCAGGTAGAAGTGCTCCTGGCCGCCGAACTCGAACTCCCCGCTGAACCGGAAGGCGGAGTCGGCCAGGCCGGCCGCCGCATCGCCGCGGCTGACCGTGCGGCGGGCCCCCTGGAAGCTCTCCGCGGCGATCGCCTCGGCGATCGTCATCAGCGACGGAAGCGGCTCGTACTCGACGACGATCGCCTCCGCGCCGCGGCGCGCTGCATCAGAGGTCTCACCGAGCACGTAGCACACGGCGTGCCCGTAGAACATCACCTCGGTGGGAAACAGCGGCTCGTCGTGCTTGATGCCGGCGTCGTTGACGCCGGGGACGTCCTGCGCGGTCAGTACCCGGACCACGCCGGGCACGTCGTAGGCCGGAGTGACGTCCAACTTCGTGATCGTCGCGTGCGCGTGCGGGGCCTGCAACGGCCACGCGTGCAACAGGTTCGGCGTCCGGTGGATCAGGTCGTCGGTGTACAGCGCATGCCCGGTGACATGCAGCGGGGCGGCCTCGTGCGGCAGCGGCAGCCCGACCTTCGGGTTGTTGGGACGGTCGGCCAGCGGGCCATGGGCAATGCTCATTTCGAGACACCAACCTTTGCGTTCTGCGCGTGGAACTTTCGCAATGACGTGCCGAGCATCGCCGTCCGGTAGGCGGCGCTGGCCCGGTGGTCGCTGATCGGCGTGCCCTCCTCGGCCAGCACGCGGGACGCCTCGGCGGCCACCTTGGGCGTCCAGGGCCGCCCGGTCAGCGCGGCCTCGGTCGCGGTGGCCCGGATCGGCATGGCGGCCACCCCGCCGAGTCCGATCTTGATGTCGGCGACCGTAGCGCCGTCCAGGGTTAGCGCGAAAGCGATTGCCACACTGGATATGTCGTCGAACCGGCGCTTGGCGATCTTGTGGAACGCGGCCACCGGCGCGACCGGGGTCGACCAGGGACGCGTCCAGCGCCAGCAGGGCGGGCGGGCTGTCGCCGATCGGCGAACCGGTCCCCAGGTTGCCGCCCAACGTCGCGCCGTTGCGGATCAGCCGGGACGCGAATTGCGGGAACAGCTCGCCCAGCAACGGCACCCGGCCGTCCAGCAGCCGCTCGACCTCGGACAGCGTCAGGGCGGCGCCGATCTCGATCCGGTCGGCCTCGACGGCAAACGTGCGTAGCTCGGCCACCCGGTCCAGGGCGACGGTCAGCTCGGCCCGGGCGTGCCGGATGTTCAGTTCCACGCCCCAGTCCGTCGACCCGGCGACGAGCCGGGCGTCCGGGTGCTGCGCCAGCAGGTCCAGCGCCTGGGCCAGGTCGGCCGGGCGCCGGTACGCCGTGCCGCCGGTGGTGATGACGGTCGGCGCGGGGGACGGGGCCGGCCCCGACCGCCGCGCGGCCAGCGCGTCGTGTTCCGCCGGCGCACCGAGGGCATAGGCCGCGTCCCGGATCGGGCGGTAGCCGGTGCAGCGGCACAGGTTTCCGCTCAGCGCGTGCAGGTCGAATCCGTTCGGGCCGTGCTCGTGGTCGGCGGCGTGCCCGGGTGCATCGGGATCTGCCGGGCGGGCGTGTCCGTTTCCGGCGCCCGGCTCGCCCTCGGCCGCCACCGAGTCCGCATCGGTCGGGGAGCGGTCCGGGCGGTAGTACTCCGCGGCCATCGAGCAGATGAAACCCGGCGTGCAGTAACCGCATTGCGAGCCACCGCGAACGGCCATCTGCTCCTGCACCGGGTGCATCCCCTGCGGGTCGCCCAGTCCCTCGGCGGTGACGACCTCCTGGGCATCGAACCCGGCGGCCGGCACCAGGCAGGCGTTGATCGCGGTCCAGCGCGTGGTGCCGGTGCCGCCGTTGGTGTCCGGCCGGGCGACCAGCACCGCGCAGGCACCGCACTCGCCCTCCGCGCATCCCTCCTTGCAGCCGGTGTATCCGGTCCCGCGCAACCACTCCAACAGGGTGGTGTGGCCACCCACCTCGCCCAGCGGGCGGGCGCGACCGTTGACGACAACGTGGGGTTCGGTGGTGGGCGGTGTGATGGCGTGAGGTTCCATCTGCGTTGACTCCCTCGTCTCCCCGTGACGATATCCCCGTCCGGGCGGTGGGCTTGAAGTTCGGTTTCAGATCCCGGCGCGGCGCAGCAGTTCCCTGCTGGCGTTCCGCACCTCGGTCGCGAAGCTGTCGGTGTCGACCGTGACCAGGTGGTCTCGCTCCACGATCGGACGACCGCCGACCAGCAGCAATTCCAGCGGGGGCGGCGAGCCGAGCACCAGCGCCGCGATCGGGTCGACGATGTCGATGTGCGGCAGCGTGTCCAGCCGCCAGACCGCGATGTCGGCGAGTTTGCCGACCTCCAGCGAGCCGATCTCGTCGGCCCGGCCGAGCACCTTCGCGCCACCCATGGTCGCCATGTCCAGCGCGTCCCGCACGGTCAGGGCCTGGGGTCCGCCCTTGGCTCGGGCGAACAGCAGCGCGTGCCGGGCCTCCTCCAGCAGCGCGCACGCCTCGTTCGAGGCCGCTCCGTCGACGCCCAGGCCCACGGCCACCCCGGCGTCCCGCAGATCACGGGCCCGGGCGATGCCCGACCCGAGCCGGGCGTTGGAGGTGGGGCAGTGGGCCACCGAGGTGCCGGTGCGGGCCAGCGCGGCGATCGAGTCGTCGGTCAGCCACACCGAGTGGGCCAGCCATACCTCCGGGCCGAGCCACCCCACCGACTCCATGTATTCGACCGGGGTGCAGCCGAAATGCTCCTGGCAGTAGTCCTCCTCGTCCAGGGTTTCGCACAGGTGGGTGTGCATGCGCACGCCCTTGCGCCGGGACAGCTCCGCCGTCTGCCGGAGCAGTTCCCCGGTGACCGAGAACGGCGAGCAGGGCGCGACGCCGATCCGCAGCATGGAGCCGAAGGACGGATCGTGGTACGTGTCGATGGCCTCCTCGGTGGCCGCCAGGATCGCGTCGATGTCCTCCACCACGCTGTCCGGTGGCAGGCCGCCCTTACTGCGGCCGAGGTCCATCGACCCGCGGGTCGGGTGGAACCGCAGCCCCACCCGCGCCGCCGCGTCGATCTCGGCCTTCAGCAGGTCACCACCGTCCCGGGGAAAGACGTAGTGGTGGTCGGTCGTCGTGGTGCAGCCGGTGCCGGCCAGCCAGGACAGGCCGCCGGTGGCGGCGACATTGGTCAGCCCGGCGTCCAACTGCTCCCACACCGGGTACAGCGTGGTCAACCAGCCGAACAGGGTGTCGTCCACCGCCAGCCCGCGGGTGATCCATTGATACAGGTGGTGGTGGGTGTTCACGAATCCCGGAGTGATCAGGCAGCCGCTCGCGTCCACCAGCCGGGCCCCGGTCACCTCGGGGGCCGGGCCGTCTCCTGGCCGAGCTGCACCGCCGGCTGGGCAACACGCCGGAGCAGGAGCGCGCCGAGGTGGTCACCCAGCTGCGAGAGATCGCACTGGGCCGCCTCGAAACGATCCTCGCCTGACCGGTCGGGGGGCGCCCGCCCGGCCCGCCCCCCCCCGACCGGTCAGGCCAGGATCGTTTCGAGGCGGACCAGTGCGATCTCTCGCAGCTGGGTGACCACCTCGGCGCGCTCCTGCTCCGGCGTGTTGCCCAGCCGGCGGTGCAGCTCGGCCAGGATCTCGTCGGCCGACCGGCCCGCGGCGCGGATCAGGAACACCCGGTCGAACTTGCGTTCGTACTCCACGTTCCCGTCCAGAATGGCGTCTTGGACGGCGCTGGCAGCATCACCGAAAGCCGACTGTTCCTTCTTGGAGAACTCGACGTCGTGCCCGGCGCCGGCCTTCTCGCCGATCCGCGGGTGCTTGGCCAGCGCGGCGCGCAGCTCGTCGTCGGTGAAGTCGGCGGCGGCCGTCCGAGCCTCGTGCAGCACGTGCTGGGCCGAGGGATAGGGCCGGCCGGCCATCACCGCATCCACCCAGCGCGGCACGTCCAGGCAACTGCGCAGTTCGGCCCGGGCCACCTCGTCGGGTTGCGCGTTGAACCGTCTGGTGCCGGCGGCGAATTCGTCGTCGGCGGACTCTTGCCGGGCGGACGCGGGCGTCGTCAGCTGGTCGACCTCCTCCAGGAACGTGGCGCGCGGCAGCAGCAGCGGGCTGGCGTCGGCGACCAGGTCGTCGAACCGGTGGTTGGCGATCTTCGCCACCTCGATGACCGCAGTCGCCTGCTCCTGGGCCGGCGAGTTCTGCAGCCGTCCCCAGCCGGACTTGAGGATCTGGTCGCGCTTCTCGACGTCGCGCACGGACATGATCAGCGGAATGCCGAACCGCTCCCGGTAGGCCGAAGTCAGATGCGAGAACTGTTCATGGTCCTCATCGTTGAGCAGCAGCAGACCGGAGGCGGCCCGATCCTTCTTCGTCTCCTCCGACATTTCCGGCCCGGCGTCGCTGCCCAGGTCCGGGTAGAAGGCCAGCAGATCCCGCTGCTCGCTGCCATCGGCGGTGAAGAGGGCGTCCTGGAAGGCGGCCCGCAGGGCAGGGGTGTCGGCGAACGGGCGACGGTCGTAGGCGCGCTCGACGACCCAGCTCGGGCCCTGGAACAGCGAGCCGAAGGTGCTGACGAACTCGTCCCGGGACATCTTGTTCACCTGGTCGAGCCGGATGACGCCGCCGCCGGGGGTGCCGGCCACCGCGGGGCCATAGCCCTTGTCCAGGTGGTGGAAGACCAGGTTCAGCACGATCGCGGTCAGGCTGCCCAGGGTGATGCCGGAGCCGAAGATGATCTGCGCCCACTCCGGCACCGCCTTGGCGACATCGGGCTGCACGGTGACGAACATGGCCAGGCCGATGCTGGTGCCGACGATGACCACGTTGCGGTGGTCGTGGAAGTCGACCCGGCCCAAGGTCTGGATGCCGACCACGGCGACGGTGGCGAACATGGCGATCGCGGCACCGCCCAGCACCGGCGGTGGGATGCTGGCGACCAGTGCTCCCGCCTTGGGAATCATGCCGATCAGGATCATGAACACGCCGGCGGCGGCGACCACGTACCGGCTCTTCACCCGGGTCAGCCGGACCAGGCCGACGTTCTCGGCGAAACAGGTGTAGGGGAACGAGTTCAGCACGCCGCCCAGGAAGGTGGCCAGGCCGTCGGCCCGCAGCGCGCGGGCGACGTCGTCGCCGCCGACCCGCTTCTCCACGATCTCGCCGGTGGCGAACACATCGCCGGTCGTCTCGACCGCGGTGATCAGCATGACCACGATCATCGAAATAATGGCGGCGGCCGAGAACTTCGGGATGCCGAAGTAGAACGGGGTGGTGACGCCGAACCAGGCCGACTCGGAGACGCTGCCGAAGCTGGCGTCGCCGAGGAAGAAGGCGACCGCGGTGCCGATCACCAGACCGGCCAGCACGGCGACGGTGGCCAGGAAGCCTTTGAAGATCCGCTGGATCAGCACGATGACCAGCAGCGTGCCCATGGCGTAGGCCAGGTTCATCGGGTTGGTCGGGTCGGGGTTCGCCCCGCCGCCGACTGCGTCCAATGCGGCGACCGGCAGCAACGCGATGCCGATGATGGTGATCACGGTGCCGGTGACCACCGGAGGGAAGAACCGGATGAGCTTGGCGAAGTACGGCGCCATGAAGAAGGTGAACAACCCGGCGACGATGACCGCGCCGTAGATGTAGAGCAGGCCTTCGGTGCCGCCACCGACCGCCATCGCGATGGCGATCATCGGCGAGACCGCGGTGAACGTGACGCCCTGCAGCAGCGGCAGCCGGACGCCGATCTTCCAGAACCCGACCGACTGGATGATCGAGGCGATGCCGCAGGTGAACAGGTCGGCGTTGATCAGGTGAATGAGTTCTTCGGTGGTCAGGCCGATCGCGCTGGCCAGCAGGATCGGAACGACCACCGCGCCGGCGTAGAACGCGAGCACGTGCTGGATGCCATAGACGGCCAGCTTCGGGATCGGCAGGACCTGGTCGACCGGGTGTTTGACGGATTTGGCGCGGGCGGGGCTCGCCGTCGGTGCAGATGCCATTTCAGGCCTCTCTGGTCCGGGAGGGGAGCATGCACGAGTCATGCTCCGGAGACGGATTGTGATTGTGTGGCCGACAGCGGTCGGCCCGGTAACGATCGAGTGGGCGCGGATGGGGCCGTCGGGGGATCAGCCGTCGGGCTGGTGGCCGGTCGGGCGGCAGGCGCGGCGGGACGGCATCGGCATGGCAGGACCTGCTCTCCATTGAGCTGTCGGGCATTGACCTGTGGTGCGGCGGGTGGACCTGGGCACATTTCGGAAGCATTCTTCCGCAGGTCGAAATATACTTGGTGACCCAGGCCACGTCAACAATTTGTTGAGGCCGTCTTCGCTGCGATGTCCGCCCAGGTCAGGACCGCTCTCGATTGAGATAGTTGTAGACCGTGAACCGGCTGACGCCCAGCGCGGACGCGACGGTCTCGACCGACTTGCGGTAGGAAAATGCCCCCGCCTCCTCCAGCAGCCGGACCGCGCGCTGCTTCTCCGGACGGGGCAGGTCGTGCAGCGGCTCGGCGAACTCGCGCTGCACGTCGGCGAGGATCCCGGTCAGCCCGCCCTCGTCCGCGCGGGGCTCCCCGTCGCCGCGCTCGCCCCGGGTGTCCGCGACGGTGTCCGTGCTGCCGCTACTGCCGCCGGCCGGCTCCCCGGGTCGGGCGGCCAGCCGGACGGCGGTGAACACGTCCCCGCGGAAGCTCAGGGCGACGTCGCCGTCGGTCACCTCGGCCGGATCGATCAACCGGCCACCGATCCGATCCACCAGAGGTCGGACCGCGGCGATCAACTCGTCCGCGGCGGGGTCCGGGGTCCGGGTCATTCGGTGTCCGTGTGCGCGTCCGTCTGCACCTGCAGGGTGATCCGGGTGGCGCCGGCGTCCAGCGCCGCCACCATCACCGCATGCAGGGCGTCGAGCACCTCGTTCCGGTCGCCCCGGACTTCCGTGCCCAGGGGGCCAAAGTCGCCGGTGAGCCCGGCCTCCTGCACGACCTGCCACGCTCGCCGGGCATGCTCGGGCGGCTCGCCCTCGCCATGGAAGGGCTCGGTGGTGAACTCGGCGACGACCCGCACGGAACGAGCGTACGGCCGGGGCGACCAAGCCGAGTTGATCATGGCAATCTCGGTGGGGATGCCGGCGTGTCGTCGGCGTGTCGCACAGAGATGGCCATGATCAACATCGGGGACCGGTGACGGCGGGGACCGGTCGGCCGGCTCGGGGTCAGCCGCCCAGCGCCGCCTTGCGGACGGCGTCGGCGACGGCCGGCGCGACGTCGGCGTCGAAGACCGATGGCACGATGTAGCTGGGGTTGAGCTCATCCGCGGAGACGCAGTCGGCGATCGCGGTGGCCGCGGCCAGCATCGTGGCCTCGGTGATCTCGTGGGTGCCGGCGTCGAGCATGCCGCGGAAGAAGCCGGGGAACGCGAGCACGTTGTTGATCTGGTTCGGGTAGTCCGACCGGCCGGTCGCCACGATCGACGCATGCTGGGCCGCGGCGAACGGGTCGACCTCGGGGTCGGGGTTGGCCAACGCGAACACGATGGCGCCCGGGTTCATCCGGGCGATGTCGTCGCCGGTCAGCAGGTTCGGCGCGGAGACTCCGATGAACACGTCGGCACCGGTGATCATCTCGGCGAGCGGGCCGCGCCGGCCACGCGGGTTGGTGTTGTCGGCGATCCAGCGGCGGAACTCGTCCATGCCCTGCTTGGCCGGGTCGACCGCGCCATGCCGATCGCAGCCGATGATGTCGGTGAAGCCCTGCGCGGCGAGCAGCCGGATGATCGCGTGTCCGGCCGCGCCGACGCCGCTGACCACCACCCGCAGGTCCGCCGGCTTGCGGCCGACCACCCGTAGCGCGTTGGTCAGCGCGGCGAGCACGACGATGGCGGTGCCGTGCTGGTCGTCGTGGAACACCGGGATGTCCAGCAGCTCCTTCAGGCGGGCCTCGATCTCGAAGCAGCGCGGCGCGGAGATGTCCTCCAGGTTGATGCCGCCGTACCCGGGCGCGATGCACCGGACGATCTCCACGATCTGGTCGACGTCCTTGGTGTCCAGCACCACCGGCCACGCGTCGACGCCGCCGAAGTGCTTGAACAGCGCCGCCTTTCCCTCCATCACCGGCATCGCGGCGGCCGGGCCGATATCGCCCAGGCCGAGCACTGCGGTCCCGTCCGTCACGACGGCGACGGTGTTCCGCTTGATCGTCAGCCGGCGCGCGTCGGCCGGGTTCTTCGCAATGGCCAGGCACACCCGGGCGACCCCGGGGGTGTAGGCCCGGGACAGATCGTCCCGGTGCTTGAGCGGCACCTTGGGCTGAATCTCGATCTTCCCGCCCAGGTGCAGCAGGAACGTCCGGTCGCTGACCTTGCGCACGGTGACCCCGGCCAGCTGCGCGATCGCGTCACTGATCTGGTCGGCGTGGTCGGCGTCGGAGGCGTTGCAGGTGACGTCGACGACGATGCCGTCCGGCTTCGACTCCACCACGTCCAGCGCAGTGAGGGCGCCACCGGCGGACAGCACGGCGGCCGCGAGGTCGGCGGTCGCGCCGACCGTCGGCGGCGCCTGCACACGAACGGTGATCGAGTAGCCCGGACTCACGCTGGCCATCGTTGGCCTCCATCTTCTGTCTTGCGGAACTGACTTTCTGTATGGTGGATATTAGTCGGTGACCCGCCCAAGTCAACGTAGGCCGGGTCACGATTGCCCGCATAGTGACCTTAGAATTCCGTATATCGGAAGTGTCCCGGTGGTGGAGGAGCAGCGATGACAGCCCTGGCCGACGACGCTCGACCGGACAACGAGGATGCCCCGGCCAAGGGCAAACAACGGAGTTCCGGTGGCGTGCAGTCGATCGAGCGCGCGTTCACCATCCTGGAGACGCTGGCCACCGGCGGCGGGGTGATGGGTCTGTCGGCGCTCGCGGCCGAGTCGGGCCTGCCGCTGCCGACGATCCACCGGCTCGTGCGCACCCTGGTCGACCTGGGCTATATGCGGCAGGAGCCCTCCCGTCAGTACGCCCTGGGCCCGCGGATCCTGCTGCTGGCCGAGAGCGCGTCCAGCATGCTCTCCAGCGTGGCCCGGCCGCACCTGGCCCAGCTCGTCGACGACCTGGGCGAGACCGCCAATCTGGCCTCCCTCGACGGGGACGAGATCGTCTACATCGCCCAGGTCCCCAGCCGGCACAGCATGCGGATGTTCACCGAGGTCGGCCGGCACGTGCTGCCGCACTGCACCGCCGTGGGGAAGGCGATCATGGCCCACATGCCGCCGGGCCAGGTGCGGGATCTGCTGCACCGCACGGGGATGCCGCGACACACCGAGCACACCATCACCGATCCCGACGTGTTCGCCGGGCAGCTGCGGGAGGCGGCCGCCCAGGGCTACGCCATGGACGACGGGGAGCAGGAATTGGGCGTGCGGTGTGTGGCCGTCGCGGTACCGGGTACCCGCTCGCATCTGGCCGTCTCGGTCTCCGGCCCGGCCGGCCGGATGACGCCGGAAACCGTGCAGCGGGCAGTGCCCCTGCTGACCGCGGCCGGTCGGGCCCTCGCCGCCGAGCTGGGCTGACCCGCTCGCGCAGGAACGGCGGGCAACTGGTGGGGTAGCACTCCGTTTCGTCACCGGGCCGCTGTCCTATGCCGCCGGGACCCCGGGCGGGCTGTTCGCGCCGCTGCTGGCGGCATGCTTCGCCGCGACGCTCACCGCGACCCTCCTGCGGAACCCGCCGGTCTACGACTCGCTGCGCGAGCGCATGCTCGGCCGCCGGGATTAACCCCACGTTTACCGCTCTCGTTCGCGCCGGAAACGTCCTCGCTGGATCGTCCCCACCGATCGTGTTCACACCGACGCCGTCGGTCGCCCGGTTGGGGGAAACAGATGGGACTTCGTCCGAAATTGGGCGCCGACGGAAAGCCGCTGGAATCGGTCGACGAACTGCCGCCCTGGAAGCATCTGATCCCGCTGGGCCTGCAGCACGTGCTCGCGATGTACGCCGGCGCGGTCGCGGTTCCGCTGGTGGTCGGCGGCGCGCTGATCGCCGCCGGCAAGCTGAACCCGGACGACCTGGGATACCTGGTCACCGCCGACCTTTTCGTCGCGGGTATCGCCACGCTGATCCAGTCCATCGGCTTCAAATGGTTCGGCGTTCGACTGCCGCTCATGCAGGGCTGCACGTTTGCCGCCGTCTCGCCGATGATCGTCATCGGGTCGCAGTACGGGGTCACGGCCATCTACGGGTCGGTCATCGCGTCGGGCATTTTCATGATGTTGTTGGCGCCCATTTTCGCCAAACTCGTCCGGTTCTTCCCGCCGCTGGTCACCGGCACCGTCATTCTGATCATCGGCCTGTCCCTGATGGGCGTGGCCGCCAACTGGGTGGGCAGCGGCAAGATCACCGACGACGGGGCGCCGATGCAAAACGTCGCGCTTGCGGCCGGCACGCTGCTGCTGATCGTGCTGATCGAACGGTTCGCGCCGCCGGTGCTGGCCCGGATCTCGATCCTGCTGGGCATCGTGATCGGCACGATCGTCGCGCTGCCGATGGGTCTGGTGCACTGGGACAAGGTGGCCACCGCCGATGCGGTCGGCGTGACCAGCCCGTTCCACTTCGGCTTCCCGACCTTCGAGGTCGCCGCGATCGTGTCGATGTGCATCGTCGCCCTGGTGATCATGACCGAGACCACGGGCGACATCCTGGCCATCGGTGAGATCGTGGACGTCAAGATCGACAGCCGGCGGCTGGGCGACGGCCTGCGGGCAGACGGCCTGTCCACCATGCTCGGCGGGGTCTTCAACACGTTCCCGTACACCGCGTTCGCGCAGAACGTCGGCCTGGTGTCCATCACCGGTGTGCGGAGCCGGTACGTCGCCACCTTCGCCGGCGGGGTGCTTATCCTGCTCGGCCTGACGCCGAAGATGGGCGCGATCGTCGAGGGCATCCCGCAGCCGGTGCTCGGCGGCGCCGGCATCGCGCTGTTCGGCATGGTGGCGGCGAGCGGGGTGCGCACCCTGTCGACGGTGAAGTTCAACAACAAGAACATCCTGGTCGTCGCCATCTCGATCGGCGTGGCGATGATCCCGATCGTGCGGGACTCGTTCTACAACGACTTCCCGAACTGGTTCAAGACGATCTTCCACTCCGGCATCTCGGCCGGCGCGATCGTGGCGATCCTGCTCAACCTGCTGCTGAACTCGGACAAGATGCAGGCCGCGGAGGCGGCCAAGGGTGTCGCCGACCCGCACGGCGGGGCGGGGTACGACGCCGTGCGGGAGGTGACCGCGGCCGATCCGGCCGATGTGGCCGCCGAACTCGCCGAAGCGGACGCGGCCGAGAAGTCGAAGGCGAAACAATATCGGTCCCGGACGGTCGGTTGAACAGGAGCGCAGGCGTGGGCGGTAGGGCGAAGGTGCTCGGGGTGCCGGTCGACGGCGCCGACGAGGTCCTCACCCCGGCCGCGCTGGTGCTGGTGGTGGAGCTGCACGACCGCTTCGCCATCCGGCGCGAGCACCTGCTCGCCGAACGGCAGCGCCGGCAGGACATGGTCGCGGTCGGTGAGCCGCTGGACTTCCTGCCGGAGACGGCGGCGATCCGGGCCGGGGACTGGCAGGTCGCCGGTCCGGTCACCGACGCCGGACCCCGCCCACTGCTGGACCTGGCCGACGGCATCTCGCCGACGTGGCCCAACCTGGTCGCCGCGCAGCGATCGGCACAGGCGGGACCGGTGCTGCTCGGGCCCCGTGGGCTGCATCTGACCGAGAAGCATCTGACGATCGACGCCGAGCCGGCCGTCGCCACCTTCGTCGATGTCGGGCTGCATCTGGCCGGATGGGAGGCGGACGCGCCGCCGCCCCGGCTGTCGCTGCCGATGCTCGAGTCGCATCTGGAGGCCCGGCTCTGGGCGGATCTGCTGACCTGGATCGAGGGTGCCCTGGGCCGGCCTGCCGGGTGGGTGACGGTGACGGTGCCGGTCGAGACGATCTGGGCTGCCTTCGAAACCGACGAGCTGCTGTACGAGCTGCGCGAGCGGGCGGTCGGCCTGACCCCGGCCTGGTGCGACTACCTGTTCTCGCTGGTCAAGACGTTCCGCGGGGCGGGGACCGAGTACGTCCTGCCGCAGCGGGATCTTCTGGACGACACCGCGCCGTTCCTGCAGGCCTACACGGACCTGCTGGCCGCGACCGCCGCCCGGCGCGGGCTCGGCGGCCCCGGCAGCGAGGCCGCCGTCACCGGGAAGGACCTGCTGAACATCCGATCCGTCCCACTGACCGTGACGGCGCCGGGCCTCCGGTCCACCGTCGAGGTCGCGTTGGAGTACCTGGTCAACTGGCTGGCCGGGACCGGATCGGTAGCGATCGCCGGTCATCCGGTCGACCTGGCCACCGCGGAGCTGTGCCGCAGCCAGCTCTGGCAGTGGCGGCGGAACCGGGCGTCCCTGGAGGGCGGCCGGCGGATCACCGGTTACCTGGTGGTGGCCGAGCTCGATGAGGCGACGGAGCGGCTGGCGGACCGGTGGGCAGAGCGCCCGGTCGGCCGCGAACTGCTGGCCGGCGCCCGGAACCTGCTCTACGACGCGGTGACGGCGTTGCGGTTCACCGACTTCATCTCCGTGCCCGCCTACGAATCCATGCCGTGACATGATGCGGCTCGCTCGGCCCCGCTGTTCCCCCGCGTCCGTTCCCCGTCCCGTCACCCGGCCCGTCCCCGGGCCGGATCCCGCCCACCGGAGGCATCGGTGCACCTGACCCCGTCCGACACGGAGAAGCTGCTGCTGGCCGTGGCCGGCATGGTCGCCCGGGACCGGCTCGCGCGCGGCGTCAGGCTCAACTACCCGGAAACCGTGGCCCTGCTGACGACCTGGGTGATCGAGCGGGCCCGGGACGGCAAGTCGGTCGAGGAGCTCATGGTCACCGGACGCGAGGTACTGACCCGCGAGCAGGTGATGGACGGCGTGGCCGAGATGCTGCCCGACGTGCAGGTCGAGGCCACCTTCCCGGACGGCCGCAAACTGGTCACCATCCACCATCCGATCGCCTGACCGGCCGAGCGCCGGCCGAGCCCCCGTTCGAGTCCGTCTGACAGAGGAGCAGCCATGGCTTCAGGGTCGTCGAGCGGTCCCGGTGCGATCCGGACCGCGGAGGGCGTCATCGAGCTGAACGCCGACCGCACCGCCGCCGAACGCATCGAGCTGGTGATCATCAATACCGGCGACCGGCCGGTGCAGATCGGCTCGCACATCCACCTGCCCGAGGTGAACACCGCGCTGGAGTTCGACCGGGCGGCCGCCGAAGGATTCCGTCTGGACATCCCGTCCGGCACCTCGCGCCGGTTCGAACCCGGTGCGTCCCGGTCGGTCTCGGCCGTCGCCCTCAAGGGCGCCCGGCGGGTCCCGGGGATCCAGATCAAGACCATCTCCGATGAGCACTGACCGGGACTGAACAGGAGCCCTCCATGGTGCAGATTTCCCGCGCGGACTACGCGGCCCTCTACGGGCCGACGGTCGGTGACCAGGTGCGGCTGGGCGACACCGACCTATGGATCGAGATCGAGCAGGACTACACCGCCGGCGGCGAGGAGGCGGTGTTCGGCGGCGGCAAGTCGATCCGCGAGTCGATGGCGCAGGGCTCGACGACCCGGGCCGACGGCGCGCCGGACACCGTCATCACCAACGCGATCGTGCTGGACCACTGGGGCATCGTCCTGGCCGACGTCGGGATCCGGGACGGCCGGATCGTCGCGCTCGGCCGGGCCGGCAACCCGGACATCGCCGACGGCGTGCACCCGGACCTGCAGATCGGGCCGTCCACCGACGTGATCTCGGGCGAGGGCAAGATACTCACCGCCGGCGGCATCGACACCCACGTGCACCTGATCTCGCCGTCGCAGATCGTCGAGGCGCTGGCCACCGGGCTCACCACCCTGGGGGGCGGCGGCACCGGGCCGTCCGAGGGCACGAAGGCGACGACCGTGACGCCCGGCGCGTGGCACCTGGAGACGATCCACCGGTCGATCGACCCGTACCCGATCAACCTGCTGCTGCTCGGCAAGGGCAACACGGTCTCGATGGCGGGCCTGAAGGAGCAGGCGGTGGCCGGGGCCGGCGGGTTCAAGGTGCACGAGGACTGGGGCTCGACCCCGGCCGCGGTCGATGCAGCGCTGCGCGGCGCCGACGAATGGGGCCTGCAGGTCGCCCTGCACTCCGACTCGCTCAACGAGGCCGGATACGTCGCGTCGACGATCGCGGCCATCGGCGGCCGGTCGATCAGCGCGTTCCACGTGGAGGGCGCCGGCGGCGGCCACGCGCCGGACATCCTGACCCTGGCCGGGCTGCCGAACGTCATCCCCGGGTCGACCAACCCGACGCTGCCGCACACGGTCAACACGGTCGCCGAGCACCTGGACATGTTGATGGTGTGCCACCACCTCAACCCGGCGGTGCCCGAGGACCTGGCCTTCGCCGAGTCCCGGATCCGGGCCACCACCATCGCGGCCGAGGACATCCTGCACGACATGGGTGCGGTGTCCCTGACCTCGTCCGACGCCCAGGCGATGGGCCGCATCGGCGAGGTCATCTGCCGGACCTGGCAGGTCGCCCACGTGATGAAGGCGCGCCGCGGCGATATCGGTGGCGGATTGCCCGCCGACAACTTCCGGGCCCGCCGGTACATCGCGAAGTACACGATCAACCCGGCCATCACCCACGGCATCGACCACGAGGTCGGCTCGGTGGAGCCGGGCAAGCTGGCCGACCTGGTGCTCTGGGAGCCGAAGTTCTTCGGCATCCGGCCGAGCGTCGTGCTCAAGGGCGGCGGGCTGGTCTGGGGGGCGCTGGGCGACCCGAACGCCTCGATCCCGACCCCCCAACCGGTGCTGATGCGCCCGGCGCTGACCGACGCGATCGGCCCGCAGCTGTCCCTGTCGTTCGTCTCGCCCTTCGCCATCGAGGACGGGTTGGCCGACCGGCTGGGGCTGCGGCGGTCGCTGTCGGCGGTGAAGCCGACCCGGGACGTCGGCAAGGCGCAGATGGTCAACAACGACACCCTGCCGGACATCGTCATCAAGCCCGACACGTTCGAGATCTCCATCGACGGCGAGGTCGTCGTGCCGGCGCCGGCGCAGACCCTGCCGCTGGCCCAGCTCTACTCGCTGTTCTGAGGGCTGGGCGGGGCCTTCGGCCCGCGTGAAAGGATCCCCGGCCATGAGCACCGCAGATCTCTACGACGAGTACGGCGACCGATTGCAGTCCTGCGACATCCAGTTCCGGCAGTTCGGCGGGCGGACCGAGTTCGACGGGACCGCCGTCACCGTGCGGTGTTTCCAGGACAATGCGCTCCTCAAGTCGATCCTGGGCACGCCGGGAGCCGGGCGGGTGCTGGTGGTGGATGGCGAGGGTTCGCTGCACACCGCGCTGACCGGTGACCTGATCGGGCAGCTCGCGGTCGACCACGGCTGGGCCGGGCTGATCCTGCACGGCGCAGTGCGGGACAGTGCCGCCCTGCGGACCCTCCCGATCGGCATCAAGGCGCTCGGCACCAACCCGCGCAAGAGTGGCAAGACCGGCGCCGGCGAGCGTGATGTGGTGCTGGAGTTCGGCGGGGCGGTGTTCGGTCCGGGCGACCACGTCTGGTCCGACGAGGACGGGGTGGTCGTCCTGCCGGCGGTCCCGGAGTGAGCTGGGGCCGCGGCACCCTGGTCCTGGACCCGCGGGAGAACGGGCCCCGCGGCTTCGCCAACGGCGGGTTCGCCTGCGGCGCGCTGGCCGGGTTCGCTCCCCACGACCCGGCCGAGGTGACGTTGCGGGCGCCGGTGCCGGTCGGTGTGCCGCTGGGCGTGAGATCTCGCCGCAGCGGCGGTGTCGAGCTCCTGTTGCGGCAGGGTGGGGGAAACGAGGTGCTCGCCGAGGCGGTCCCGGTGGACCCGTTCGTCGCCGAACCGCCGTACCGGCCCACGCCCGGCGAGGCGCAGGCCGCCTGGGACGCGCACCCGTTCCGCGGGCTGGACCTGCCGCTGTCGGATTGCGTGGTGTGCGGCGCGGAGCGGCTGGACGGGCTGCGGATCTGCTTCGGCCCGGTCCCCGGGCATCCCGAGCTGATGGCCAGCCCGTTCGTCGTGCCCGAGGCCTTCTGCGGTGACCGCGGCGAACTGCGGACCCCCGCCGTCTGGGGCGCGCTGGACTGCCCGAGCTACCCGGCCGAGGCCGTGCGCCGTGGCCGGTTCGCGCTGCTCGGCCGGCTCGCCGTACACCTGCTGCGGCCGGTCGTCGCGGGGGAGGAGCTGATCGCCGTCGGGTGGACCGAGTCGATCGGCAACCGCTCGATGCGCACCGCGAGCGCGCTGCTGGCCGGCGACGAGATCGTCGCGTCGGCCCGGGCCGTCTGGGTGGAGGCCAAGCCCGATGCCGTCTGACCGCCTGTCCGCCCCCGCGCCCCCGGCCGTCGGCGGGGGCGGCGGGGGGTCCGAGGTGCTGCTGATGCTGCTCGCCGACGCGCGGCTCCCGACGGGTGCGCACACCCAGTCGGCCGGGCTCGAACCGGCGATGCGTCACGGCGTCTCGCTCGCCGATGTGCCCGGCTACATCCGGACCCGGCTGCGCACCGTCGTTGCCGTCGAGGCCGGCGCTGCGGTGGTCGCCCGGCACCTCGCCGCTGGTGATCCGGCGGCCGACCCGTCCGGTGACCTGGCGTCGGAGCTGCGCGCCGTCGACGACGCCTGGCGAGCGCGCACCGTCAGCCCGGCGCTGCGGGAGAACGCCGAGGTGCTCGGGCGCGGGTACGCCCGGTTGGTGACCGGGCTGTGGCCGGATGCCTCCGCAAGCGTGGCGCTGCGCGCGGTCCGCCGGCCCACCCGGGCGGTCGCGATCGGGGTGGCCGGGGCCCTCGCCGGGCTCGACGGCGCACAGGTGGCCCGGCTGATCGGTTACGACGACGCGCAGACCGTCGCGGCCGCCGCCCTGAAGCTGGACCCGCTTGATCCGCTCGTCGCGACCGGGTGGGTGGTCGGGGTGGCCGGGGACATCGACCGCATGGCCGCTTCGGTCGGCTCGCTGACCGCGCCGACCGACATCCCGGCCGCCGCCGCGCCGCTGATCGAGCAATGGGCGCAGGTGCACGCCGTCACTGCCCAGCGGCTGTTCCGGGCCTGACCGCACCCCCGGCCGGACCCGCCCCGGATGACTGTCCCGGGTCCTTCGACCGGGCCCTCGGCCGAACCCCCATCAGTCGAAACCTGCCGGAAACCAGGCGACCCCGTTCGGTCGGGAGTCGCCCGGGCCGGCCGGGTTAGGCTGATCCGTGCCCCACGCCACCACCTCGCGCACCACGCTCCGGCTCGGCGTCGCCGGCCCGGTCGGCACCGGGAAGTCGTCGATCATCGCCCTGATCTGCCGGGAGATGTCCGCCGAACTGCAGCTCGGCGTCATCACCAACGACATCTACACCGACGAGGACGCCCGCTTCCTGCGGTCGGCCGGCGTGCTCGACCCCGAGCGCATCCGGGCGGTGGAGACCGGCGCCTGCCCGCACACCGCAATCCGGGACGACGTCACCGCGAACCTGCTGGCCGTCGAGGACCTGGAGGCCGACTTCGCCCCGCTGGACGTGGTGCTGGTCGAGTCCGGCGGCGACAACCTCACCGCCACGTTCTCGCCGGCGCTGGTCGACGCCCAGCTCTTCGTGCTCGACGTGGCCGGCGGCGGCGACGTCGCCCGCAAGGGCGGGCCGGGGATCGGCCGGGCCGACCTGCTCGTGGTGAACAAGACCGACCTGGGCCCCTACGTCGGTGTCGACGTGCCGCGGATGGTGGCCGACGGCCAGGCGGCCCGCGACGGGCGGCCGGTGATCGGACTGTCCCGGACCGACCGGACCTCGATCGACGCCTTGACCGCCTGGGTGCGGTTCACCCTGGACTCGTTCCGGTCGGGCACGCACGTCGCGGTCGATCCCGGCCCGATGGCCCCGCACTTCCACGCCGACGAGAACCGGTGGCACGCGCACGACGAGGCGCAGCCGCACCCGTGACGCTGATCGCGGTCGACCCGGCCCCGGGTCGGGCCCGGGTCACGCACACCCCCGGACCGATCGCCGCCCGGGTGCAGCGGGTCGACCCGGACGGCGCCCGGGTCGCGCTGGTCGCGACGACCGCGCTGCTCCTCGGCGGTGACCACGTCGAGTTCGACGTGCGGGTGGGCCCGGGCGGCTGGCTGGATGTCGTGGAGACCGCCGGCACCGTCGCCTACGACGCGCAGGGCGCCGCGTCCGGCTGGACCGTCCGGGCCCGACTCGGCGCCGGCGCCCGGCTGACCTGGAACGGCGAGCCGTTCGTCATCGCCGACGGGGCCGATGTGCACCGGGTCACCGAGCTGGACCTGGCGCCCGGCGCCACCGCGTGCCTGCGGGAGACGCTGGTGTTCGGCCGGGTCGGGGAGGCTGGCGGCGCGTTGCGCGCGACCACGCGGGCCCGCCTCGACGGGACCGACCTGCTGGTCGAGGATCTCGACCTCGCCGACCCACTGGTACGGACGGCCCCCGGGCTGCTCGGCCCATGCCGGGTCGTCGACTCGGTGCTGCTGCTCGGCGCCGCGGCGCCGCTCGAGCCGGCGTTGCCGCCCGGCACCCGCTACGACCTGGCCGGCCCGGGCACGCTCGCCCGGGTGCTCGCCGCCGATACCGGCCGGTCGGGACTGGACGAGGTGTGGTCGGCGTGGAGCCGGATCCCGGTCCGGGCGACGGCAGAGTAGGAGCGGGCTACCCGCCCGTCACCATCGAAGCCGTGAACTGGGCCAGGAATAACGGTGCCGGGCTCGCCGCGGCCATGCCGATCCAGTAGAGGATTCGCCACCTGCGACATTGCCGGGACCGGTCCGCACAACCGCGCTGATCAACTCGCCGTTCGGTACCGGAATTCGCCGCCGGAACGGCGAGATGATCAGCGGGCTTCGGGGAACGACCACCGGCGCAGCTGACCGTCGAGGTACCGGGCCGCCCGGCGGGCCCCGCCCCGGTCGGCGATGGCCTCCTGCAACCGGGTCAGGGCGGCGTCGATCGCGGCCCGGTCCGGCTGCCAGCCGCGGCGCTCGCACTCGGCGAACCAGTCCACCGGAGTTAGGTGCCCGCGTTCGTTGTTGCAGCGGGCGCAGGCGGCGACCTCGTTCTCCAGCCAGGACGGGCCGCCTTTGACCCGCGGCACCAGATGGTCGGTCGTCGGGCGGACCAGCGGCGCGAACGATCGGCCGCACCACACGCACCGCGGGCCGTCCCGGTCCAGGATCAGGGCCAGCCGGTCGGCCCGCCGCAGCTGGAGTCGGCGGGTCGGATCGTCCACGCCCACCATGGTGCCCGCCCGCGAGTGGTCCGGGCCGTCCGCGGTCCAGGGGAGAATGGGCCGGTGACGATCTCGACGGACCCGACCGACCCGCCGGAACGTCCGGCCCCGAAACGCCCGGACGCCCCGGCCATGGTGGTCACCGACCTCGACGGCACGCTGCTCGACGAGTCGGGGATGAAGATCAGCGAGCGCAACATGGACGCGCTCAACCGGGCCGCCGCGGCCGGTGCGCACGTCGTCATCGCCACCGGCCGGCCGATCTGGTGGCTGGGACCGGTGATCGAGGCTGGGTTCACCGGCATCGCCGTGTGCATGAACGGCGCGGTGGTCTACGACGTCGCCGCCGACGAGATCATCGCCGCCTCGCCGCTGACCCCGGACACCATGCAGACCTTCGTGACCGGCCTGGAGCGGGAGACCGACACGTTCTCCCTGGCCGTCGAACGCCTGGGCATCACCCTGCAGGCCTGCATCGCTGAGCACGAGTACGACCATCCGTGGGCCTTCGGCTACTTCCAGCGGGCCGACCGGGCCGAGTTGCTGGCCGAGCCGGCGGCCAAGCTGCTGGTGCGTGGCCGCGAGGACTCCCGGTCACTGGCGCTGGCCGCCCGGGCCGTCGGTGCCGAGGAGGTCTCCATCACCTACTCCACCGACGATGGCCTCATCGAGGTCGCCGCGGCCGGGGTCAACAAGGGCACCGCGCTGGCCGAGCTGGCCGCCCGCTGGGACGTCGACCGCAAGGACGTCATCGCGTTCGGGGACATGCCCAACGACCTGGAGATGCTGCACTGGGCCGGGTTCAGCGTCGGCATGGGCAACGGGCATCCGGACGTGCACGCCATCGTCAGCGAGGTCGGCGCCCAGCACCACGAGGACGCCGTCGCGCAGATCCTCGAACGCTGGTTCTGACACGGGTCGACACCACGGTGCGCGACCGGCGCAATACCGGTGCACGTGATCGCGCCACGGGACATGCGATATCGGCAGCGGGCTCGGCCGCGCCCGCCACCGTCAGAGCAGGGAACTCGGGTCCGGCGGGACATCGACCCCGTGACGCTGCAGGTCCGCCAGGGTCACGATGTCCAGCGCCCGCTCATGGGTCGCGGCCAGGACGACCGGCGCGGCGACGCCGTCCTGGAGGGCCTGCTGCCAGCGGACGGCGACCACGCACCAGCGGTCACCGGGATGAAGTCCGGGAAACCGGTACTCCGGCCGGGGGGTGCGCAGGTCGTTGCCCACCGCCTGCTGGTGGTCCAGGAATTCCGCCGTCACCACGGCGCAGACGACGTGCCGGCCCACGTCCTCGGGGCCGGTAGCACATCGGCCGTCGCGGAAGAAGCCGGTGACCGGGTCGACCCCGCACGGCTCCAGCTCGCCGCCCAGCACGTTCCGTTCGGTCATCACAACTCCCCTGGTGGCGACCTCGCCGGCTGGGGCGCCGGGAATCAGTCGCCGATCAGTGTCCGCCATGCGCTCGACACTTTCGTGCCGGGCCGCCCACCCGGCTCATTCACCGGACTTGATGGTGGCGCCGGAGGTGTCGATGACCCGATCGCCGGGGTGCAGCAGCGAGATGACGAACGAGACGGCCAAAGCGGCCGCCATGCCGTAGAGCACGGCCTGGACCGCGAGGGCGAAGTCGTGCTGCACCGACTCGGTGATCTGGGCGACCATCGACGGCGGTGCGCCGGTTGCCGCCGCGGACCCGCCGCCGCTGCCGCCGGTGCTGTTGGCCGCGTTCGCCGCGATGGTGGCCGCCTGATCGGCGGGCACCCCGGCGGCGACCAGCGAGTCGGTGAACCGGTTGGTGAACACGTTCCCGAGCAGCGTGCCGAGAACGGCCAGGCCCAGCGCCGAGCCGTAGTTCCGCACGGTCTGGGTGATCCCGGTGACTTCCCCGTAGGAGGCGTCGATGGCCCGGTTGGTGGCGTCCGTGCTGGCCGGTCCGACCAGCAGGCCCAGACCTGCACCGGCCAGGACGATGCACCACCACTGATCGCCCAGGCTCAGGTCGGTGGCCCGCATCCCCCACAGGACGAAGCCCACCGCCGACAGCGCGCTGCCGACGATCAACGCCGGCCGGGCCCCCCGGGTGTCCAGGATCCGCCCGCCGACCTGCGCCGCCGGAGCGAATCCGGCGAAGATCATGAGCAGGTACAGCCCGGCGGTGTTCGCGTCGTAGCCCAGGGCCACCTGGGCGTAGACCGAGGCGAAGAAGAAGATCGGGATGAAGGCCACCATGGAGAAGAACAGCACGCCGTTGTCCACGGCGAACGCGCGCCCGCGGAAGATGCGCACCTTGATCAGCGGATGTTCCGTCCGCCGCTCGACGAGCACGAACACCCCCAGCACCAGCAGGCCGCCGATGATGCACGCCCACGTCCACGGGCTGTCCCAGCCCCAGGTCCGGGCCTGTTCGAAACCCAGGACCGACAGCGCCATGCCGGTCGCGACCAGGATCGCGCCCCGCCAGTCGATGGGTTCGCGCCGGGCCACCGAGTGGATGCCGGCGGCGATGGTCAGCACCACCGCGATCGCCGCGATCGGAAGGTTGATCCAGAAGATCGAGCGCCAGGTCCAGAGGGTCAGGTACCCGCCGGCGATCGGGCCGATCGCGGTCAATCCGCCGCTGACCCCGAAGAAGATGGCCAGCGCCTTGCCGCGCTCGCCGACCGGGAAGGCTGCCACCACCACGGCCAGCGCGGCGGGGATCATCAGCGCGGCCGAGAGGCCCTGGGTGACCCGAAAGACGATCATCCACGCCTCCGCGTAGGAGGTCGCTGGGGTCGCGCCGCACAGGCCCGATGAGACGGCGAAGCCGATGATCCCGACCAGGACGACCAGCCGGGAGCCGAGCAGGTCGGCGAGCCGCCCACCGAGTGCGAAACCCGCGGCCAACGCGAGGATGTAGGCGTTGACCATCCAGGTGACCCCGCCGGCCGTCAGCGACAGTTCGCTCTGCACCTCGGGAGCGGCGATCGCGACGATCGTCTGGTCGATGAAGGTCATGGCGACGGCAAACATCATCGCCGTCAGGGCGAGCCACTTGGACTTGGCGATGGTGCCGGACGCGGGCGTGCTCATCGGGTGCTCCTGGTGGCAGCATCGGGCGGGTCGTGCGCCGTGGTCGGTGGTTCTCGACGGAAGCGATCGTCTCACATCCGAGTTCGCCGGCGGCGATTCGCAGCATGCCGACCGATCTTTGACCCGCTGTGACCGAATAATAGACACCATGGGGTTTCGACATTCCCCAGGAACGGCATCACGGCAATTCTTGTTGCGCAGCGTCAACCCAACAGCGGTGCCGTTGCGCGAGCCGGGTGAGGAATAGGAAAAACGGTGCGATTCCACTGCAGCCGACCGGTGCGAGCCGGATGCAGGCACTACTTTTTCCGCATGAGGGGTCTGTCTCGGCGGTCGGTCGTCCTGTCCGTGACGTCATTGCTGGTGGCATCGGTGGTCGCCGCCCCGACGGCCCACGCCGCCGGTGTGCCGCGGCAGGCGGCCGTGGCGGCGTCCAGCCCGGCGCCCGGGGCCTTCACCATCGCCGTCATCCCGGACACCCAGAACGAGGTGTTCGGCGGGGATCAACGTTTCGCCAACCGGACCCAATGGCTGGCGAACAACCGATCCGCGTTGAACCTGGCCTTCGTGCTGCACTCCGGCGACATGGTGAACTGGGACACCGCGGACCATGCCCAGTACGCGGTGGCCCGATCGGCGATGAGCAAGCTTGATACCGTCGGAATTCCATGGATTCCGGCGATCGGCAACCACGACACAGCGGCCGTCTGTCCGGGTGGCTCGGCGTGCCCCAACCAGTCGGCCCACGACAATCTGCGGCGCACCGGCACTTTCAATCAGTACTTCCCGCTGTCCCGGTTTCCCTGGGTGGACGGCACTTTCGAGGCCGGCAAGATCGACAATTCCTGGACCACCTTCACCGCCGGCAACGAGGACTGGCTCGTCCTGAACCTGGAATTATGGCCGCGGCCGGCGGTGATTTCCTGGGCCCGGGCGGTGATCGCCGCCCGGCCCAACCAGAACGTGGTCATCGTCACCCATTCGTATTTGACCGGCGGCGGTGGAATTGAACCGGGCAACGGTGGATACGGGGACACCAGCCCGCAGTACCTGTACGACAACCTCGTCGCGCCGTACAGCAACGTGAAGCTGGTCTTCTCCGGGCATGTCGGTATCGCCGGCAACCGGACCGACGTGCGACCGGACGGCAGCAAGGTGGTCTCCGTGCTGGGCACCTTCCATTCGGACACCACCAATCCCATCCAGCTCATGACGGTCGACACAGCGGCCGGCACCGTCAGCACCAAGTTCTACGCGCCGTGGGACGGGGCGACCTGGCCGCAGTACGGGCTGTCGGTCAAGGGGCTGCGCTGGGCCTCGGGGTTCGACCCGGCGGCGCCGACCGTGGCGTTCCGGGCCGTCGCCAACAACCGGATCGTCACCGCCGAGGCGGCGGGCGGCCAGTCTCTGATCGCCAATCGGACGGTCGTCGGACCGTGGGAGCGGTTCGCCTGGCAGCGCCTGGACGGTGGCCGGGTGGCCGTTCGGGCATCGATCAACCAGCAATTCGTGACCGCCGAAGCGGCCGGTGCACAGCCGCTCATTGCCAACCGCCGGTACCTGGCCGAGTGGGAGACCTTCGACCTGATCAACAACCCCGACGGGACGGTCAGCTTGCGCTCGCTGGCCAACGGGCGGTACGTCGCGGCGGAGGACGGCGGCGGAGCCCCCCTCATCGCCAACCGCACCGCGATCGGCCCGTGGGAGAAGTTCGTGTTGTTGCCCGCATAGGGGGGTCGGGCGCTGGTCGACCGAGCAGCGCCCGATTCGGGGGAGAATCTGGGTATGGCCAGGTACGGCTCCATGTACGGACCCGATGTCACTTTCACCGGGGTGCCGCGCTGCGACCTCGCGGACCCGGCGACCTATGCGGACGCGGTCGCGGTGATCGTCGGCGCACCCTACGACGCCGGCACCTCGTACCGGTCCGGTGCCCGGATGGGCCCGATGGCGCTGCGCAGCTGCGACTACTCCGAGCACACCGGGTCCCGCCCGCACCTGTCGCTGCGGGTCGACCCGCTGGCCGGGGTGGTGGACGCCGGCGACGTGGAGATGGCGCCGACCGAGACCGAGCGATCGCTGGCGAACCTGCAGCAGGCGGTGCTCACCGTCGTCCGGGCGGGCAAGGTACCGGTCGTGCTGGGGGGTGACCACACCGTGGCCCAGCCCGACATCACTGCCATGGCCGAACATTTCGGTCATGGCAGGATCGCGGTGATCCATTTCGACGCCCACGCGGACACCGGTGACGTCCAGTTCGGATCGCTGTACGGGCACGGTCTGCCGATGCGCCGGGTCATCGAGTCGGGCGCCGTCCGGGGCGACCGGTTCCTGCAGATCGGCCTGCGCGGCTACTGGCCCGAGCCGCCCGAGCTGCTGTGGATGGCCGAACGGGGCATGCATTGCTACGAGATGGCCGAGATCGGCCGCCGCGGCCTGGACCAGGTGCTGACCGACGCGATCGCGATCGCGATGGACGACACCGACGGGGTGTACCTGTCGGTGGACATCGACGTCTGTGATCCGGCCGCGGCGCCGGGCACCGGCACGCCGGAGCCGGGCGGGCTGACCGCCCGGGAGCTCTTGGACGCCGTCCGGCGGATCGGCCGGGAGGTGCCGCTGGTCGGCTTCGAGATCGTCGAGGTGGCCCCGGCGTACGATCACGCCGACATCACCGCGATGCTGGGCAATCGGGTGGTGCTGGAGACCCTGTCCGGGATGGCTCGCCGGCGGCTGGACGCCGGAGCCGGCGGGCCGTGGGACGACGCGACCCCGCTGATGGCCGGTCGGACGCCCGTGCCGCCGCCCGAGCACGAGCGTCCCCTCTGACCCTCGCCGGTCAGCGGCCGGCGAACAAGCTCAGGGCGAAGGCGACGACGGCCGCGTTGTAGAAGAAGCTGATCGTCGAGTGGACCAGGACGTGCCAGCGCATCCGGGCGCTGGTGACGAGCACGTCGGAGACCGAAAAGGCGGTCCCGATGGTGATCGCGAAGTAGACGAAGTCGACCGCGGACGGCTCCGGCGTCTCCGGGAAGACGAGGCCGCCACCGCGCCCGTACATGCCGGCGTACCGGCGGGCGTAGCCGGCCTGCAGCAGCATCCAGGACAGGATCATCGCGACGACGCCGAGGATGTTCAGCAGGATCGCGTAGTCGTCCGGGTTGTCCGAGACCGCGATGTCCACCGCGACCGTGAACCCGATCAGGCTGGCCACGATGGCGAAGAGGAAGTTGAACCGGAGCCGGTTCATCGACGGACCGGCGGAGAGCGGTGTCGGTGCGCGGCGGGACCGGCGCAGGACGACCGCGCCGATCCCGACGTAGAGCACGGCCAGCAGGTCCCAGATCGCCAGATAGCCGAGCTCGTCGTCGTCGGAGACGAACACGAAGCCGAGGCCGACCACGATCAGCGCCATCTCGTGCAACCGGATCAGGCCGGAACCGAGGATGCGCGGCAGTGGCCGGGTCGCCCGGGTCGGTGTTGACACCCGATCACGGTGCCCCATGCCCGCGGAATGATCGTGGCGGCACGCCGACCGCGCGGCCCTACAGGTACTGGCCCGAACCCGGTCCGACCGGCCCTGCGGCCTCGGGGCCGGAATGCCCCGGCGGCAACCCGCGGCGCATCTGCTCGAGCTGTGCCCGGGCGGCCATCTGCTGGGCGACGAGAGCCGCCTGCAACCCGTGGAACACCCCCTCCAGCCAGCCGACCAGCTGGGCCTGGGCGATCCGCAGCTCGCCTTCGCTCGGCACGGTGTCCTCGGTGAACGGCAGCGACAACCGCTCCAGTTCGTCCCGCAGGTCGGGGGTGAGACCGGTCTCCAACTCCTTGATGGACTTCTGGTGCACCTGCATCAATCGGGCGCGGCTCGCCTCGTCCAGCGGCGCCGCGCGCACCTCCTCCAGGAGCTGCTTGATCATGGTGCCGATCCGCATCACCTTGGCCGGTTCGCCGATGGCATCGGCGGGGTCGACCGCACCGTCACCCTCCTCGGTGGCCTCGCCGCCCCCGTCGGTCGGGCCGGCCGCGGCCGGCACGTTCGCGTAGCCGACCGGTTGTCCGTCCGGACCGATCACCACGACCCGTTGTCCCTGCGCTTCGCTCATCGTCTTTTCCCCTCGGTCAGTTGGTCGTTGGTCGGTCTTCGGCGTTGCCCCGTCCCGCGGCGGGCACTCCGGCGCCGGGCGCCCGGAGCAGCACCTTGCCGACGTGACCGCCCTCGGCCACCCGCCGGTGGGCCCGCGCCACGTCCGGTAGGTCGAAGACGGAGTCGATCACCGGGCGCACGGCGCCGGCGCTCAGCAGGGGCCACAGGTGAGCGCGGACCTGCTCCACGATCTCCGCCTTGGAGCCGGGGCCGGTGGTGGGCCGGGAGCGCAGGGTCGTGCCGATGACGCCGGCGCGCCGCCGCATCAGCGCACTGATGTCGAGTTCGGCGGTGGTGCCGCCCTGCATTCCGATGATGACCAACCGGCCCCCGTCGGCAAGGGTGGAGATGTTGCGGGCCAGGTACTTCGCGCCGATGACGTCCAGGATGACGTCGGCCCCGCGGCCGCCGGTGGCCGCCGACACCGCCGTCACGAAGTCCTCGGCGTGATAGTCGATGGTGATGTCGGCGCCGAGCTCCCGGCACCGCTGCAAGGTCGCCGACCGGGACGCGGTGACGGCGACCGTGGCGCCCAGCTGCTTGGCCACCTGGATGGCCATGGTGCCGATGCCGGACCCGCCGCCGTGGATCAGCACCGTCTGCCCGGTCCGCAGCCCGGCGGTCATCACCAGGTTCGACCACACCGTGCAGGCCACTTCCGGCAGCCCGCCGGCGTCCACCAGGCCCACGCCGTCGGGCACCGGCAGCAGTTGCCCGGCGGGCACCGCGACCCGCTCGGCGTAGCCACCACCGGCCAGCAACGCGCACACCTGGTCGCCGACCGCCCACCCGGTGACCCTGGCACCGGCCCGCGCGATGGTCCCGGAACATTCCAGACCCAGGATCGGCGACGCCCCCGGCGGCGGTGGGTAGTGCCCGGCGGCCTGCAGCAGGTCGGCCCGGTTGACCGCGCTGGCCGCGACATCGATCAGCACCTCGTCGTCGGCGGGCACCGGGTCGGGCGCCTCGGCCCACGCCAGCTCGGCCGGGGAGCCCGGACGCTCGACGACGATCGCCTTCATGCGCCCGAGGGTAGCGACCCGATCCGGCAGTGCAGCGGGCCGGCCGGGCTTCGAGTTGTGGGTGGGCCGGCGACCCGGCACGCTGCGTGACGTGAGCCCGACGTCGCGCCCGTTGGCCGCCTACTGGCCGATCTTCGGACTGCAATTGGCCACCCCGCGCCTGTCGCTGGCGCCGCTGCAGGACGTCGACCTGCCGGAGCTGTGCGAGCTGATCCTGGCCGGTATCCACGACCAGGCCGTCATGCCGTTCAAGATGCCGTGGACCGATGTTCCGCGGGCCGAGCTGATCCCGAACACCTTGCGGTTCTACTGGTCGGCCCGGGCGGCCAGCACTCCGGACAACTGGTCGGTGTTGTTCGTGGTGCGCCGCAAAGGCGTCCCGGTCGGGCTGCAGGAGTTGAAGGCCAAGGACTTTGCCGTCACCCGGACGGTCAGCACCGGATCCTGGCTCGGCCGCGATCATCAGGGCCAGGGCATCGGCACCGAGATGCGATCGGCGGTGCTCCAGTTCGCCTTCGACCACCTGAAGGCCGAACGGGCGGACACCGGCGCTTTTACCGACAACCCGCAATCGCTGGCCGTCTCCCGCAAGCTGGGCTACCGGCCGGACGGCACCGCCGTGCTGCAACGGCGGCCCGGCGAGCGGGCCGTCGAGCAGCGACTGACCGTGGACCGGGCCACCTTCGTCCGGCCGGGGTGGATGGTGCAGTTCCGCGGCCTGCCGGCCTGCCTGCCCTACTTCGGGATCTGAGACCCTCGGGCACCCCTACCCGCCGAGCGCCGTGAATCCGTTCACCGCGACCACGACGCCCAGCACGAGCAGCACGACGCTGACGATGGTGGCGCTGTACCGGGTCATCCACCGGTCGGCCGCAGCCAGCTGCTCGTCGGCGCGGTCGCCCAGCAGCACGGTGGCGACCACCGGCGCGGCGACTCCGAGGCTGCCGACCACGGTGAACACCAGCAACGCCACGACCTGCTGCGCCGGCACCGGGGTCGCCTCGCCGATCGCCGTCGCCCCGGCGACGACCAGCACCAGGTTCTTCGGATTCAGCGTCGCCAGCAGCAACCCGAGACCGAACGCCTTGCCCGCGGCCATCGACTCGACACCGGCGAGAAAGCCGGGGGACTGGGCGTCCGACGCGTTCCGACCGATCCACCGTTTGAGGCCGAGCAGGACCAGCAGCACCCCGATCACGATCTTGGCGTAGGCGAACCACCGGGAATTGCCCGACGGCAGCACCAGCACGTCGATCAGGGCGATCACGACTCCGCCGACCACCAGGATCCCCAGCAGCCAGCCGCCAACGAAGGCCCGAGACACCGCAGGTGGCCGCTTGGCGGCCAGGGCGACCGGGACGAGGACCACCGGCAGGGCCGCCAGCAGCAGCGCGAACGCCAGCGGTAGGGCGATCAGAACGGCGGTCATCGGCAGGTCGGTCCCGCCGCAGACGTGCACATGCGGGGAAGGTAGCACCGGACGAACGCCGTCGATCGGGTCGCCCGGCCGGGTCCTGCCAGACTCGACCGCATGGGTTCCACCGGTCGGACGGCGAGCGGGGTGGCGGACCGGGTCCCGGCCCCGGCGGTGTTCCTGGCGTCCGGTCTGACCCAGTACGTCGGGGCCGCGCTGGCCGTCGGGTTGTTCGCGGTGCTGCCGGCGGCCTCGGTGGCCTGGTGGCGGATCGCGCTGTCCGCCCTGGTGCTGCTGGCGTGGCGACGCCCGTGGCGCCAACCCTGGACGCGTCCGGACCTGCTGGCGGCGGCCGCGTTCGGCGTCGTGCTGGCGACGATGAACGTGTCGTTCTACATCGCGATCGAGCACCTGCCGCTGGGCACGGCGGTGGCCATCGAGTTCCTCGGCCCGGTCGCGGTGGCCGGCATCACCGGCCGGGGATGGCGGGATCGGGTCGGCATCGCGCTCGCCGCGGCGGGCGTCGTGCTGCTCGCCGGCGTGCAACTGGACCACGCCTTCACCGGGGACACGATCATCGGCCTGGTTGCGATCCTCGGCTCGGCCGTGTCATGGGCCGGTTACATCCTGTTGGGGCGGCGGGTCGCGGTCCGCCGGGACGGGATCAGTTCGCTGGCCGTGGGGATGGCGGCCGGCACGATCGTGTGGGTGCCGCTCGCCTTCGGGGCGGTCCTGCCGGTGGTGACGGACCTGGGCCGGCTGGCGGCGATCGTCGGTGTCGCCGTGTTGAGCTCGGTGATTCCGTACGTGCTGGAGCAACTGGTGCTGCGCCGGGTCACCGCCGCCCGCTTCGCCATCCTGCTGGCCATGCTGCCGGTGACCGCCGCGCTCGTCGGGGCCGTGCTGCTGGCCCAGATCCCGACCGTGCTGGAGCTGGCCGGCATGGCCCTGGTGTGCGTGGCGATCGTCCTGTCCGGGCAACGACCGGCCGGCCCGGACGAGCCGGAGAACCCGCTGCCGGCCTGAACCGCGGCCAACGCCGATGGGCCCGCCGCGGCGTGATCAGCCCAGGTTGTTGGTGTCGAAGGTGTTGCAGGCCGCCGGATCGCCGGTGCGGTACCCGGTCAGCAGCCATTGCTGGCGCTGCGCCGAGGTCCCGTGGCTGAACTGGGACGGATCGACATTCCGCCCACCGAGCTTGCTCTGGATGTAGTCGTCACCGATCGCCCCGGCCGTCTGCACGGCGTTGGCCAGGTCGGCGTCGGTGATGTCGGTGATCAGGATCTGGCCGTCGGCGCCGGGCACGGTGCTGGCGTGCTTGGCCCAGACGCCGGCGTAGCAATCCGCCTGCAGTTCGAGCCGCACCGAACCGGATGTCGCTCCGGTCGCCGTGCCCACCCGGTCGCTGGTGCCGAGCAGGTTCTGCACGTGATGCCCGTACTCGTGGGCGATCACGTAGGCCTGGGTGAACAGGGCATCGTTCGCGCCGAAGGTGGTCCGCAACTCGTTCCAGAAGCTCAGGTCGATGTACACCTGGCGGTCCGACGGGCAGTAGAACGGCCCCATGCCGGACGAACCCTGCCCGCAGCCCGTGCCGGTGGAGCCGGTGTAGAAGACGGTGTCCGCCTCCCGGTAGGTGCCGCCGGACGCGGCGAGGGCATCACCCCAGTAGGCCTGCACCGAGTTGACGATGCCGACGACGGCACAGTCGTCGTTGGTGTTCGCGTCCTGGCCGGACTGACAGCTCGCAGCCAGTTGGTCGTTGTTCACGGCGGCGTTCCCGGAGGCGCCCTGCAGCATGCCGGTCGAGGCGGATCCGCCTGACCCGCCGCTGATCAGGTAGAAGACCACGATCCCGACCAGGACCAGCAGGCCCAGCCCGCCGCCGCCGACCGCCAGCCCGCCCCGGCCGCCGGGCAGGCCGGGGAAACCGCCCCCGCGGGACAGGCCACCGCCACCGCTGCCGCGGCGGTCCTGGACCTGTGAGGTGTCCAGGCGCGCGTTGGGGTTGAACTTCATCGCGATCACCACCTACTGGTCGACATACCCGCTCGCACGGCCGGGTATTCACTGTAGGTGCGGTTGGCCCCGGGCAGGGGGCTTGCCGGCCGCCGGAGATCAACGCGATGTGGATCCGGCCAGCCGGTCGAGCACACCGGTCTGCGCCAGCAGCGCGAACCGGTCCGGCACGCCCCAGTGTTCGACGATCCGCCCGTCGAGCACGCGGACCTGATCGAACACGGTGAACGTCACGCGTCGCCCGCTGGGCGGCCCGAAGAACGGACCCGTCGCGGTGGCCTCGCCGCGCACGCGGACCCAGACCCGGTCGCCGACCTCGGCGGAATCCTCGACGGTGAACCGAACGTCCGGGAACGCCCGGTGCACGTCGCGGATGGCCGCCTTGACCGATGCGATCGCCGCGGGCCCCCGGCCCGACAACCCGAATTGGTGCTCGACCAGATCGGGCGAGCACAACTCGTCGACGATCGCGTCGTTCCCGGTGGCGAAGCCCTCGGTGAACATGCGGTGCAGAGCCTGCCCGGCGCTGGTGCCGGTCGGAGCGCTGGTGGTCATATCCGATCCCTCCTGATGCGACGTGGATGCAGTACTACCGCAGTGACTGCACTGCTACTGCATCGAATGCACTGTTAGTGTGCTCGGTGTGTCTCCAACCGTCAAGAGTCGATCCACCTACCGCCAGGAGCAGGCGGCCGGGACGAAGCTGCGGATCGCCGACGCGGCGCGGAAGCTGTTCAGTGCGAACGGCTATGGCGGAACGAGCATTGATGCGATCGCCGGCGAGGCGGGGGTCGCCGTGCGCACCGTCTATTCGGCCTTCGGTACGAAGCGGGAGATCCTGTCGTTCGTCTGCGAGCAATGGCTGGAACGGGCCCGGGCTCGGGAGCGGGCCGCCGAGGTGCTGGCCGAGCCGGATCCGGTCGCCCGGCTGCGGGCGGCGGCCGGCTGGCTCCGCGGGTTGTACGAGGCCGGCTTCGACGTCGTGCTGATCTTCGACGGTGCGATGGACTCCGACGCCGAGACGCGAGAGCTCCTACGGGCCAAGCTGGCCGGCCGCAATCACGTCATGAACGCGATGATCGCCTCGCTGACCGACAGCCTCCGGCTGCCGCTGGCCGACGCCCAGGCGACGTTCCGGGCATTTGCCGCCGCCGGGGTCTACCAGGAGCTGGTCACCGACCATGGGTGGAGCCCGGATCGATTCGAGAACTGGTTGGCCGACACGCTGCAGGCCCAGTTGCTCTGAGCAAACGGGTCAGCGACCCCGCTCGTCCGCGGTGGCGTCCGTGGGGCGGGGCTGCACGGGCACCCGCCGCAGCCACAGTCGGATGCCCTGCCAGCGGATCAGGGCGCTGGTGCGCACAGTGAGCAGGGGCCACCGCAGCAGTGCGCGGACCGCGGTCCTGGTGGTCAGCCGCACGCCCGACCCGGCGAGGGTCGCGACGAATCGGGTGGTCCCGCCCTGGCGCAGGGTCACCGAGACCGACAACCGCTCGCCGGGCAGCGGTGTGCGCATGGTGTAGGTGCCGCCCATCGGCAGGAACGGCGACACGTAGAACCGCTTGTCGACCTGATCGGCGGCAGTAGAACACCGACAGCGGGTTGAACACGTGCCCTAGCGTGCGCGGACAGGTCAGCAGCAGGAGCCGGTCGGCGGTCAGGCCGTGTTCGGCCAGCAGGGCGCGGGCATTGGCGGCGATGGTCCGGGTCGGGTCGCCCAGGTGATCCCGGGCGGTAAACCGGATGAGCGCTCGCAGCGGCCACGCGAAGGTGGGGGGTCGGTCGAGATCAATGAGCCAGGAACAGGTGTCGTAGTCGAACCGGCGGTCCAAGCCGGCCGGGGCCGCGGCCAGGCGGCGATGGGTCGTCCTCGCCCGGTAGATCCGTGGTTCGGCCCTGCCCGGCCTCGCCGGCGCCGGTGCGGCCGAAGCGGGAGCTGTCGAAGCGGGTGCTGTCGAAGCGGGTGCTACGGGTGCCGCCGCGGCCGGTCCGGACGCGGTGGAACGGTCGGCGAGCGTCACCAGCCGCCGCCCAGCGATTCGGCGGCCCGGACCCCGGAGACGCAGCCGTCCTCGTGGAACCCCCAGCCCTGCCATGCCCCCGCGAAGGCCAGCCGGTCGGTGTTGATCAGGGTCAGTTCTCGTTGGGCGGCCACCGAGGCCCGGGTGTAGCGGGGATGCGCGTAGGTCATCCGGGCGAGGACCGTCGACGGGTCGACGGCGTCGTCGTCGTTCAGGGTGACCACGTAGTCGCGGTCATCGTCGATGCGCTGCAGCCGGCCGATGTCGTAGCTGATCCGGACCCGGGCGGGCTCGTCCCGGCAGCCGTCCATCCGGTAGTTCCAGGACGCCCGCGCCCCCGCCGCCACCGGCAGCACCGAGGAGTCGGTGTGCAGCGTCGCGTTGCTCGGCAGGTACTCGAAGGCGCCGAGCAGGCGCGCCTCGTCCGGCGTCGGCGCGGCGAGCAGCGCCAGGGACTGGTCGGGGTGGCCGGCCAGTACCACCCGGTCGAATCGGTGGATCACGTCGGCGTCGTCCCGGACCTCGACGGCGTCCGGGTGCCGGGTCACCGACCGGATCGGGGTGGCGGTCAGCACCGCACTCAGATCCTTGGCGGCCCGCTCCACGTAGGTTCGCGAACCGCCGACCACCGTCCGCCACTGCGGTGACCCGGTGATCGACAGCGCCCCGTGGTTGTCCAGGAATGTGAACAGGTACCGGGCCGGATAATCCCGCGCGCCGTCGAACCCGCACGACCAGACGGCGGCGACCAGCGGCAGCACGAAGTGGTGGGCGAAGTAGTCGGTGAACCGGCCCCGGCGCAGGAACTCGCCCAGGGTCACCGTGTCGTCGCCACCGGCCAGCACGGCGCGGGCGCGCCGGTGGAAGACCGGGACCTGGGCGAGCATGGCCAGGTACCGGGGGCGGGCCAGCGAGCTGCGCCGGGCGAACAGGCCGGGCAGGCCGTTGGCACCGGCGTACTCCAGCCCGCAGCCGCGACACTGCACGCTCATGGACATGTCCGAGTCCTGGGTGGCCACACCGAGCTCGTCGAACAGGCGGAGCAGAGTGGGGTAGGTCCGGTCGTTGTGCACCAGGAATCCGGAGTCCAGCCCCACCACCCGGCCGTGGGTCAGCGCCACGTCATGGGTGTGCGCGTGCCCGCCCAGCCGGTCGTCGGCCTCGAACAGGTGCACGTCGTACCGGCGTTGCAGCAGGTGGGCGGCGGTCAACCCGGCCACCCCGGACCCGATCACGGCCACCGTCGGACGGCCGGCGTCGGCGTTGGTGGTCATCGATTCGGTCCTTTCGCGGGTCATCGAAAGTGGTTCGTCGCCGGTCCCGGGCCGGTTGGGTCGGCCGGGTCCTGGCGTCAGTACCCCTGCGACGGCCCCATCAGATCACGATTCGCCGAGCGAACGGGGCCGCCCAGTAGACTCCCGCGCGGAGGCGTGTCCGAGTGGCCGAAGGAAGCCGCCTTGAAAGCGGCCAGGTGTCAAAGCCTCGGGGGTTCGAATCCCTCCGCCTCCGCAGCAGGCCCGGCCGCATGGCTCGACCCGGTCAGGCACCGGCCCAGAGCAGGTGCCGGTAGAGCGCGTCCCCGCCGATGTCGACCAGGCCCAACCCGAGCAGCCAGGCCAGCGTCGGCGACCCGTAGACGCCGGTCGCTCGGACGGCGTGGTCGCGGGCCGCGGCCGCGGCCAGCAGCGCCCGGGCCACCCGGCCGCCGATGCCTTGCCGCTGCCGGTCAGGCCGGACGGCGATGTCCACGAGCACGACCGCCGGTCCGTCCGCCGCGTGTTCCTCGTCCAGGTCGAGCAGCAGGCGGCCGACCGTCTCGCCGTCCACCGCGATGCCCAGGTCGCGGCCGTCGGGATGGTCGGCGCCCAGCTCGCTGTACCGGCTGACCAGCTGGGCGTCGATGAGCTTGCCCAGCTTGGCCGCGCTCATTTTCGTGCCGCCCCAGTCGTCGGCCAGCAGGGCGCGCAGGGCGTCGTCGCCGACCCCGGCACGGCCGTGCGGCACCGGCCAGAGGCCCGGGATGAGGGTCAGGGGGGCCGGCACGCGCGCGATCAGGTCATCGACGATCGCATCGAGCGTTGCCGGCGAGGTGGCGGGGCGGCCAGACACAAGCACGACCGTACGCAGCCGGGGCGTGATTCGCTCGTTGCCCCCGGCGGGACCGTCGTCGATGATGGGCGGGTTCCAGCAGATTGCTGAACGTAGTCATTTGATGACTCTGCGAGAGGAATGCCATGGAAGGCAGTGCCCCGGTCCAGCTTCCCTGCTCCACCACCTTCGACCTGCCCGGCTTCGAGGTCGACCGGAACATCGGCATCTGCTGGGGGCTGGTGGTCCGCAGCGTCGGCTTCGCCAAGGGCTTCACCGGCGGCTTTCGGTCGCTCAAGGCCGGCGAGGTGCCGCAGTACACCGAGGTGGTCGACTCGGCCCGGCAGACCGCGATGGAGCGGATGGCCGCCCACGCGCAGCAGCTCGGCGGCAACGCGGTACTGGGGGTGCGGTTCGATTCGTCCGACGTGGCCGAGAACCTGGCCGAGGTGATCGCCTACGGCACCGCGGCGGTGGTGCGGCCGGCCGGCGGTTCCTGACCGGAGGCATTACGGGGTGGCCGGCCGGTCCGGGGCCGGCCGGTCGGGTGGCAGCCACGCCTCGGCCTCGATCTCGACGACCCAGCGCGGGTCCAGCAGTCCGGCGACCACCACCATGGTGGCCGCCGGGCCGGCCCCGCCGAACAGCTCGCCGTGGACGGCACCGACCGCGTCGGCGGCGGTGACGTCGGTCAGGTACATCCGGGTGCGCACGATGTCGGCCAGCGCGGCGCCGGCCGGTGCCAGCGCCGCGGCGATGATCTCGAAGCAGCGCCGGGCCTGCGCGGCCGCATCGGCCGGGCAGCTCCCGTCCGGCCGGACCGGCCCGGTGCCGGACACCAGGACCCGGTCGCCGAATCGCACGGCCCGGGAGAAGCCGATCGACGGTTCGAACGGCGAGCCCGAGGAGATGCGGTGCACTGTCATGGGCAAGGTCTAGCAGGCCGGCGGCCGCGCAACCGCTCGGTGTCCGTGCCGGGTGCAGGCCGGGTCAGCAGGCGGCTGTGAGCACCGGTGCGACGACCTCGATCGCGTCGCGGCAGAGCTTTGTCGAACCGAAGGCGCCGGACCGTCAGCGCGGGAACGACGCCGCGGCGGCCAGGAAGGCGTCGTTCTCGTGCGGGGCGCCGATCGTGACCCGGACGCCGCCGGTGGGATCGGCGAAGGCCCGGACGATCACCTTGTGCGACTCGGTGTGGGCCGCGAAGTCCGCCGACCGTTCGCGCAGCGGCAGCCAGACGAAGTTGGCCCGGGAGGCCGGCACCTGGTAACCGAGCGCGGTGAGCGCGGCGTGCACCCGCTCCCGTTCGGCGACCACCTGACGCCACCGCGGCGCAAGTTCCTCCTTCGCGCCGAGGGCGGCCAGGGCCGCGGCCTGGGCCAGCGAGTTCAGCGCGAACGGGATGGCCACCTTGCGCATCGCGCCGACCACCGCCGGGTCGGCGATCGCGTAGCCGACGCGCAGCCCGGCCAGCCCGTAGGCCTTGGACAGCGTGCGCAGCGCCACCACGTTCGGTCGCGCGGTCGCGTAGGCCACCCCGTCGGGAGAGTCCGGGGCGTCGTCGAACTCGGTGTAGGCCTCGTCGATCGTGACCAGCACGTCGTCCGGCACCCGGTCGAGGAACGACTCCCATTCGGCGCGCCGGATGGTGGTGCCGGTGGGGTTGTTCGGCGTGCAGACGAAGACCAGCCGGGTGGCCGGGGTGATCGCCGCAGCGATCGCGTCCAGGTCGAGTTCGTGACCGGCGGTCACCGGCACCCGCACCGCGGTGGCCCCGGTGATCTGGGTGACGATCGGGTAGGCCTCGAACGAGCGCCAGCCGAAGACAACTTCGTCGCCGCGCTCGGCCGTGGCCAGCACGAGCTGCTGGCACAGCGCGACCGACCCGCAGCCGGCGATCAGGTGCGACTCCGGCGCACCGCTGTGCGCGGACAGCGCGGCGACCAGCGCGGCCGCGCCGTTGTCCGGGTAGCGATTGATCCCGGCGGACTCGTGCACGGCCGCGTCTGCGATGGCCTGGGCCACCGCGGGCAGGGTGGGGAAGGACAGTTCGTTGGACGCCAGCTTGATCGCGCCCGGGACGCTGCGCCCCGGGGCGTACGCGGGAAGCGTGTCCAGCGCCGACCGGATCCGCACCGTCATCGTGTCCTCCACCCCGCAGGTCCGGCCTCGTCACCGGCGGCCCCGACCCTAGCCGGTGGAGGATCGCGGGGGTGATTTCACATCGATGGCGTCCTCCTGTGTGCTTTTGACATATACCCCGCGGGTACAGAGGACGGGTACAAACATCCAATGACTGGAAACGATGTGGTTCCCGAGGTGTTGTGGACGCCGACGCCGGAGCGGATCGAGCGGGCGGCCATCACCGACTTCACCGCCTTTGTGGCCGACCGGACCGGCCGGAGCTTCCCCGATTACGCCGCACTGTGGGACTACTCGACGGACGACCCGGCCGACTTCTGGGGCGCGATCGCCGACTACTTCCAGATCCGCTGGCACGAGCGGCCCACCGCGGTGCTGCCCGAGGCCGTCATGCCGGGCGCACGGTGGTTCCCCGGCGGCACTCTCAACTATGCCGAGCATGCCCTGGCCGGCGCCGGTGACGCCGGTGAGTCAGGTGATCCGGCCGTCATCGCCGTCACCGAGGACGGCCGCGAGGAGCTGCTGACCCTGGCCGAGCTCCGGCAGCGGGTCGGCGCGGCCCAGGAGGGCCTGCGCCGGCTGGGTGTCGGCCAGGGCGACCGGGTGGTCGCCCTGGTGCCCAACACCGTGCACGCGCTGGTCGGCTTCCTGGCCACCGCAGCCCTCGGCGCCGTCTGGTCGTCCTGCTCCCCGGACTTCGGTGCGCCGTCGGTGATCGACCGGTTCACCCAGATCTCCCCGACGGTCCTGCTGGCCGTCGACGGGTACCGCTACGGCGGAAAGTCGTTCCCGGTCGCCCCCACGGTCGCCAAGCTCCGCGATTCCCTGCCGACCCTGGCCGGCGCGGTGCACATCCCAGCCATCGGGACCCCCGCGCCGGAGGGCATGATCACCTGGGACGAGCTGACCGCCACGCCGGCCGAGCCGACGTTCACCCCGGTCCCGTTCTCGGCGCCGCTGTGGGTTCTGTACTCCTCGGGCACCACCGGGCTGCCCAAGCCGATCGTCCATTCGGTCGGCGGCATCCTGGTGGAGCACCTTAAGTCGCTGCGGTTGCACTGGGACCTGGGCCGCGGCGACCGGTTCCTGTGGTTCACCACCACCGGGTGGATGATGTGGAACTTCCTGATCGGCGGCCTGCTGGTCAACGCGACCGTCATCCTCTACGACGGCAGCCCCGGTCACCCGGATCTCATGGCGCTGTGGAGGCTGGCGGAGAAGCACCGGGTGACGCTGTTCGGGACCTCCGCCCCGTTCGTCGCCGCCTGCGAGAAGGCCGGGCTGCGGCCGGCCGCCGAGCTCGACCTGACCAGCATCGGCGCCATCGGGTCGACCGGCTCGCCGTTGTCCACCGGCGGTTTCCGCTGGCTCCGGGACGAGGTCGGGGCCGGCATCCAGATCGCCTCGTTCTCCGGCGGCACCGACGTCTGCACCGGCATTGTCGGCGGGGCGCCGACCGTCCCGGTGTGGCTGGGGGAGATCTCCTGCCGGGCGCTGGGCGCCAAGGTCGAGTCGTACTCGCCGACCGGCGAGCCGTTGATCGACGAGGTCGGTGAGCTGGTGATCACCGCGCCGATGCCGTCGATGCCGGTGTTCTTCTGGGGTGACGAGGACGGCACCCGGCTCCGCGACTCGTACTTCGCCGAGTACCCGGGCATCTGGCGGCACGGCGACTGGATCCGGATCACCGGGCGGGGTTCGTGCGTGATCGAGGGGCGGTCCGACGCCACCCTGAACCGGGGCGGGGTCCGGATGGGCACGGCAGAGTTCTATCGCGTCGTCGAGTCGTTGCCCGAGGTGGCCGATTCGCTGGTCGTCGACACCTCGACGGCTGCCGGCGAGGGTGATCTGCTGCTGTTCGTGGTGCTGGCATCGGGTGCCGACGAGGCCGCCGTCACCGCCACGCTGAAGAAGTCGATCCGCACCGAACTGTCCCCCCGGCACGTGCCCGGCGTCATCGTGCCGGTCGCGGCCGTGCCGCGGACCCTCAACGGCAAGAAGTGCGAGGTGCCGGTCAAGCGGATCCTCGGCGGGATGGCCGTGGACGCCGCGGTCTCCCGGGATGCGCTGGCCGACCCGGACGCGTTCGACGAGTTCCTGCGTGTGGCGACCGGGAGTGTCACCGCGTCGGCCGGAGGGTCGAGGCCGTAGGTTCGGCCGGGTGAACCGGACCCTGTGCACCTTGGGCGCGGTGGCGGCGTCGGCGTTGCTCCTCACCTCCTGCGCGAGCGGCAGCCTGGCCACGCCCGAAACGGTCCCATCGGGTACCGGCTCGGCCATCGGATCGGCCGCGCCCACGACCGGCGGCCCGACGATGGCCGGGCCGACCCTGATGGTGACCGTCCCCGAACTGGTGCTGAGCAGCGGGGGTGCCACGCCGGCGACGGTGGCGCCCACCACTGATGCACCGGTCGCCGACGCGCCGTCGACGACGGCCGTGGCGCCCGCGGCCGACCCGGCACCCGCCGGCCCAGGTACCGAGGTCGCGCCGGAACCGCCCACGCAAGCTCCGGCGCCGGCCCCGTCCGCCGACGGGTTGAGCGTGTCGCTGGCCAATTGCGACGGCTGCTCCGTGGTGGCCACGCATCGGGACGTGGCCGGCGGTCGGTCGGCGGCGCTGGTCAGCACCGGCTCGGGCCGGGGCGTGCTGCTGTCCGTCGGCTCCGACGGTCAGGTGGCCGGCGTCATCGGCGTGCCCTACGGGGCGGCGTTCCCGGCGCCGGCGGACGGTGTGCTGACCTGCGCGCAGACCCGCTGCGTCGTGTCGGCCCGGCAGGCCGACGGCCGGGCGATCCTGTCGGCGTTCGAGCTGACCGGGTCCGGGGCGTGGCGTGACGTGTCCGGCGACGACGCCTTCCCGTCGGCGACGGAGCGGTCTGCGGTCGTCGACCTGGACGGGGAGCTGGCGATCGCGGTGCAGGACCAGGGTGACGGGGCGGCCGTCTGGATGCTCTACACCTGGGGTGGTGACCGGTACGCGGTGTTCGGCTGCGCCCCCGACGGCGACCCCCCGACCAGCGCCGCGGGCGTCGCCCCCGCGGCCTGCCTCTCCTGAGCTCCGCTCCCTGAGTCCCCGGCCTGTGCTCCTAGGACCCTCGCCGCGCGGATCATCGACGCAAGCGCGGTTGAAGTCGTCAACGTGCTGCTCAGGCGTCACATCCGAGGAGCCGTCAGCCGCGCGGGCCCAGTTGATCCGCGCGGCCAGGGGGTGGGACGGAAGTCGGGGAGTTGGGGCCGGGGTGAGGTGGCGCACCAATTCCCAACGCCGTCATGGGTGTGGGCGTCCTACGGTCATGAACACACACGAAAGGAACTCCGACAGCAACAGCACGCTGACCGAACTGTCCGCGGTCAGCACCGGCACGATGATCCGGCTGGCCGATCAGACGGTCACCCTGGAGCGGGTGGAGCAGCTCGAGGCGGAACACAGCCCGCTGTCCCCGGTGCGCGGCCTGAACCTGACCCGTATCAAGTTTCGTCGGGACGGCCGCACCAAGCGCCGCGTTTACCCGTCGAAGATGCTGGTCGAGAAGGTGCGCCGGAGCCGTAGCCGCTGAAGCCCGGACCGAATCCATAGAACGACGAACGCCCCGAGCCGGAACCGGCTCGGGGCGTTTCTCCGCTGACAGATCAGCTCAGGACGTCCTTGGCGGCGTCCTTGATCTTCTCGCCGGCCTGCTTGACGCTCGCCGCGGCCTGGTCGCCCTTGCCCTCCGCCTCCAGGTCACGGTTTCCCGTCACCTTGCCGGCGGCCTCCTTGACCTTGCCACCCAGGTCCTGCCCCGTGTTGGCGGCCTTGTCGTCCAACCCCATGTCGGCTCCTCTCCTCGACGGGCGGACCCGCTCTCGGGCCCGCCCGACGTGACAATGCCCCGTCCGGCGTGGGTTCACACCGGACGGGGCATGAGAAGAACCTGATAAGTCCTTGTCAGGCCGGGACGGAGACCAGTTGGCCGCGCATCTCGGCCGCGTACTGGTCGGCGTTGGCCCCCGCGATCAGGTGATAGAGGCCGTCGCCGACCTTGACCACACCGGCGATGCCGCTGTTGGCCAGCGCCGGCTCGTCCAGCTTCGACCCGTCCTTGACCTTGACGCGCAGCCGGGTCTCGGCCGCCGCCTCGACCTTGCTGATGTTGTCCCGCCCACCGAGCCCGGCGATGAAGTCGCGAGCCTTCTCCGCGGCCAGTGGGTCGCGCAGCTTCGGTTTCGTGCCGGGTTCTTCGTAGACGACTTCCTCGACTTGATCCTCGCCGAGCTCGGCCTCGTCACCGGCGATCTTGAGGTACTCCTCGATGTCGGTCTTCAGGTTCTCCGACCGGGTCCCGAAAATCGCCTGCATGTTGTTGCCGACGATCAGCACACCGGCGGCGCCCAGCGCTCTGAGCTTGCTCTGGCTGGCCTTGTTGATGTCGACCACGCCGACTCGCAGCCGGGTGATGCAGGCGTCGAGGTCGGTGATGTTGCTGCGTCCACCGAACGCCAGCACCAGCTGCTGGGAGAACCGGTTGGCGCCGTCGGCCGCGGCCTCGCCCACGTCCACCTCGTCCTCCTCCCGGCCCGGTGTCTTCATGTTGAAGGCCTTGATCAGGCCGTAGAACACCGCGAAGTAGAGGACGAACCAGATCGGTCCGACGACGAGCACCAGCCAGGGTTTGATGCCGTTGGCGTAGAACAGCACGTAATCGATGCCGCCCTGGGAGAACGTGTACCCGAGCCGTCCGCCGAGCAGGTACATCACGGTGAAGCCGGTCGCGTACATCAGCGCGTGCGCCACGTACAGCAGCGGCGCGACGAACAGGAAGGCGAACTCGAGCGGCTCGGTGATGCCGGTCAGGAACGTGGTCAACGCCGCCGCCAGCATGATCGAGCCGATCTTGACCTTGTTCTGGGGCTTGGCGCACACGTAGATCGCCAGGGCGGCGCCGCACAGGCCGAACATCTTGCCCAGGAACCCGCCGCCGAAGATGCCGGACTCGGGATGCCCGCGCAGGAAGCAGGTCAGGATGCCTTCGCAGTTGGACCAGCCGCCGATGTTGACCACGTAGAAGAACGGCGCGTTCCAGATGTGGTGCAGGCCGAACGGCAGCAGCGCGCGCTCGACCAGCGCGTAGACGAACACCGCGACCGGCGCGTTGGCACTGATCACCTCGTTGGCGGTGTTCTCGATGAAGTTGCCGATCGGCGGCCACAGGAACGCCAGGACGATGCCCAACGCGATGGCCGCGAACGCCGTCACGATGGGCACGAACCGCTTGCCCGCGAAGAAGCCCAGGTACGGCGGCAGGGTGATCCGGTAGAACCGGTTGAACAGGTAACCGGCGATGATGCCGATGATGATGCCGCCGAACACACCGGTGTCCAGGGTCTGCAGGCCCAGCACGGCCTTGGTGTCGATGCCGCGCGCGGCCGCGACGGTACCGATGGTCGCGGTCATCACCAGGTAGCCAACGGTCGCGGCCAGTGCGGACACGCCGTCGTTCTTGGCGATGCCCAAGGCCACGCCGACCGCGAAGATCAGGCCCAGCGCGCCGAACACCGGGTCACCGGCGTTCTGCAGGATCTTGAGGAAGACGTAGAGCGGCTCCGCCAGGACGCCGGCGGCGACCGGATCGCCGACCACCACCGCCGGGGGGGTGGCCAGACAGGCCGTCACATCCCCGGCGACGGCCGTCCCGTCGACGGTGCAGTAGCCCAGGTTGATGGCCTGCTGGTTGTAGTTGCCCAGGAACGCGCCGCCGACGCCGAGCAGGATGCCGGCCACCGGCAGCACGGCTACCGGCAGCATCAGCGACTTGCCCAGCTTCTGCAGGAAGCCGAAGAAGTTGCTCCAGATCTCCTTCAGTTTGTTCGGGGCCGGCGGGGCCGGTTCGGCCGCCGGGGTCTTCTCCAGGGTGGTGGTCATGCCGGGTGTCCTTCCGCTGACGCGTGGTGCGGCCGGGTGAACGGGGTGTCAGTCATCGCGGGTCAGTCGTCATCGAGGGGGACCAGGGCGCGAACGGCCGCCGCCGATTCCGCACCGAGCGCCTGCGCGGCCAGCTCCTGGCAACGCTCGAGGGACAGCGAACGGATCAGGGCCTTGACCGACGGGATGGCCGGCACGCTCACGGACAGCTCGTCCACGCCGATGCCGACCAGCAGCGGAACCGCCTGGATGTCGGAGGCGGCGCCACCGCAGACGCCGACCCAACGGCCGGCGGCATGCGCGCCGCGGACGCACTCGGCGATCAGCCCCAGGACCGCCGGGTTGAGCGCGTCCACCTGCGGGGCCAGCTTCGGGTGCCCGCGATCCATCGCCAGGGTGTACTGGGTCAGATCGTTGGTGCCGACGGAGAAGAAGTCGACCTCGGCGGCGAATTGGTGCGCCATCACCGCGGTGGAGGGCACCTCGCACATGATCCCGACGGGCACCGCAGGTACTCCGAGGGCGTTCCGCTCCTCCTCGAAGATCGCCTTGGCCAGCCGGAAGTCCTCGATGGTGGAGATCATCGGGAACATCACGTTGATCTTGGCGCCGGCGTCGTTGGCCCGCAGGATCGCCCGCACCTGGGTGCGCAGGATCTCCGGCCGGTCGAGCCCGACGCGGATCCCGCGCTGGCCCAGGAACGGGTTCTCCTCCGGGGCGATCGGCAGGTAGGGCAGGGGCTTGTCGCCGCCCACGTCCAGCGTCCGGATGACCAGCGGCTGGCCGGGTTTGAGGGCCTTGGCGATGTCGGTGTAGATCTTCGCCTGCTCGTCCTCGGTCGGCGCGGTGCGCCGGTCCATGAAGACGAACTCCGACCGCAACAGCCCGACGCCTTCCGCGCCCTTGGTGGCTGCGGCCTGCGCGTCCTCGAGGCCGCCGATGTTGGCGACGACCTCGACGTGGTGCCCGTCGGTGGTGGTGGCCGGCTCGTCCGCGTGCTCGAGCTCGACGGCCCGCCGCTGCGCCTGGCGTTCCTGGCGCTGACGGATCCGTTCGACCTCCTCCTCGGTGACGTTCTGGCGCAGGGTGCCCTTGGCGCCGTCGAGGATGACCCGGGTGCCCTCGGGGATGTCCAGCGCGCGCGGCTCGATACCGGCGACGGCCGGGATGTCCAGGGCCCGGGCCAGGATCGCCACGTGGGAGGACGCTCCGCCGGCGGTGGTGCAGAAGCCGGCGACCGCGGACGGGTCCAGCGACGCGGTGTCCGACGGGGTGAGGTCCTCGGCGATCAGGATGGAACCCGCCGGGATGAGCGCCTTCTCGCGCCGCTGCCCGGTGATCTCCTCCAGCACCCGGGACCCGACGTCGCGCACGTCGATGGCCCGGCCGGCCAGCAGCTCGTTCTTGAGCCCGGCCAGCTTGTCGGCGTAGTTGGTGTAGGCCGAGCGCCAGGCGTACGCGGCGGTCTTGCCCTTGTCGATCCCGCTGTTGGCCAGGTCCAGCAGTTCGGGGTCGCGCAGGATCTCCCGGTGCGCGGCGAAGATCGCCGCCTTCTCCGCGTCGGACTGGCTGGCCAGCCGGTCCTCCAACGCGGTCAGCTGGACCATCGAGCGGTCGATCGCATCGTTGAGCTTGCGGCGTTCGCGGTGCCGGTCGTGGGAGTTCTCCTCGACCTCGATCTCCTGGTGCCGGATCTGCAGGACGGTACCCACGCCGAGACCGGGCGAGGCCGAGACCCCGAGCAACACGTTCGGATCGTCCGAGCGGCGTCGGGGCGCCGGCGCGACGGCCGCGACCGGGGTCGGCGCGGCCTGCTCGGCACCCTCCGCACCCTCTTCGATCGGGACGGCCCCCTCCTCGCCGAGACCGACCCGGAGCTGCTCGGCCAGATCCTTGATCGCCTCGTCGGCGTCCGCCCCGTAGGCGCTGAGCCGGACCTTGTCGCGGAAGCGCACCTCCATGCCCATGATGGCCATCACGCTCTTGGCGTTGGCCTGGTCCTCGCCGCGGTGCAGCGTCACGTCGCTTTCGTACTGGCTGGCCAGGTTGGACAGCACCGAGGCCGGCCGGGCGTGCAGGCCGACCGGGTTGGGGATGATGATCGCGTCCGAGGTGACCTTCTTGCCCGGCTGCCGCGGCGTGGCCCCTTCGGCCGCCTCGGCGCGCTCGGACAGGATCGCGGTGGCCGCCACGCTCTTGCCGGCCGTGACGAAGCCGGTCGCCGGCTCCAGGCCGGACAGCATGTCCGCGGTGTTGGCGATGACCATCTGGGTGAGCAGGCTCTTCGCCTGGGTGGCCACCATGTCCAGGTCGAAGACGATCAGCTCGTCACCGGCCTTGACCTCGTCACCGACCTTGACCTTGACCTCGAACCCCTCACCCCGCATCCGCACCGTGTCCAGGCCGATGTGCGTCAGCACCTCCAAGCCCTCGGGGGAGCGAATGGTCAGGGCGTGCAGCGACGGGTGCAGGTGCACCACCTCACCGTCACACGGCGCGACCAGGATGTTCTCCAGCGGGTCGATCGAGATGCCCTCGCCGACCATCTTCCCGGCGAACACCGGGTCGGGAACCTGTTCAATGGGTACGAGGACCCCGGTGACCGGGGCCAGCAAAGCGACTCGGCCGGCGGCCGGAGACTCGCTTTTTGCTGTGGTCGGTGCGGACACGAATGTCCCCCCTTCGGGCGGATTCGCCACTTCTGGGCGTAGGTGATCATGACCCTAGACCGATGAGCGGAAGTGCGCGCGCGGTAACCGTGGCTAACCGATTCAGCCCGACACGCCAACTCACACCGGAGGTTTCACCCCCGGGTGCGAGTCGGCGAAAGTGACCGGATTGGGACTATGGGCCCTTGACAATGCGCTTTTCGACCACCGGCCCGACCGGCGAGTTGGCTCCGATGTAGTCGTTGGTGATGTCCAGCAGGGCGTCGCCGGGCTGCAGGATGTCGGTGCCCCCGGCGAAGGCCGTGTAGCCGTCACCACCGGTGAACATGAAGTCGTTGGTGACGAAGCGAACGGTATCCGCCGGGCCGATCGGCACGTCGGTGCCGGTCGCCGTCCTCCACATCCCGGTGACGACCGGCGTGGTCCCGTTGCAGGTGAACGTGAACTTCAGCCCCGACACCTGCGGGAACCGGCCCGTCGCGATCAGCGGGTCGCAGACCGGGCTGAACCCGTTGAGCATCGCCTGTTGGAGCTGGGCGCCGGTGAGCGTCAGGATCACCGTCCGGTTGCCGAACGGCAGCACCGCGAACACCTCGCCCCAGGTGATCTGGCCGTCCTGCTCGCCGGCGGTCGGCGGCTGAAAGAGAAGGTCGGCGCGCAGGCCACCGGAATTGGTGATCGCCGCATCCACGCCGGGATACTTGCCGCGCATGGCGTCGGCGACCATGTTGCCCATCGCCGACTCGCTCAGCCGGGTCGGATCCCGTCTGATGTCGAACTGCTGGGAGCCGATCACCTGATTTCGCAGCACCGCGGTCCGGGCGTTGGCGTCGTCGACGATCGCCTTGACGTCGGCTCGTGACTCCACTCCGAGGGTCTTCGCGACCCGGGTTGCCCCACCGGCCCAGGTGACGTCGCCCCGGTCCACCATGAGTTGCAGCACCGAGTAGCTGGCCCCGGCGTTGACGCCCTCGGTGACCAGGATGTCGCCGACCATCAGGTTCGATACCCGGTGGGTGTGCCCGACGACCATCGCGTCGACCTCGGTGTCCTTCAGCGCCTCCGCGATGCCGATGATCGGGCCGTCCCACGGCACCGCCGCCGCATTGCCGATCGCGTTGAGGCCGTTCGCCGTGCCCTGGTGGATCACCACCACCTGCACCTGCACGCCCCGTTGCCGGAGCCTGTCCGATTCCGCCTTGATCCGCTCGGCCTCGGGCAGGAACGTCAGTCCGGCGGTGGCTCCCGCGGAGACCAGCTCGGGCGTCTCCTCCAGGCCCGCCCCGATCACGCCGACCCGGACCCCGTTGACGGTGAACACCACGGACGGTTGCACCCAGTCGGGTGCCTTGCCGGTCGCCGTCTCGACGATGTTGGTGGCCAGGAACGGGAACTTGGCCTGTGCCTGCTGCTTCTTGAGCCGGTCCACCCCGTAGTCGAACTCGTGGTTGCCGTAGGAGGTCGCGTCCAGTCCCCAGGCGTTCTCCACGTCGATGGTCGGCATGTCCTCCAGCAGCGCCGAATTCGGTGGCGACGCGCCGACGTTGTCGCCGCCGGCCAGCAGCAGCGTGCTGCCGGCCTTGAAGGCGGCGGCGTCCTGGTCGAACATGCTCGCCAGCTGCGCGGCCCCGCCGACCGGGATGTTGAGACCGTCCAGGAGCGTCGTGGTCGGGTCCAGTTGGCCGTGGAAGTCGTTGAGCCCGATGATCGTCACCGGCTTGACCGTCGACCCGGAGGCCAGGATCTCCAGCAGCACCCGGCCCTGCGCCTGCTGCGGCAGGGGCACGCCGAGAAGATAGGCCACGGTCGGTGCGATGTCGATCGAGCGGACCTGGTAGCTGCCCCGCTTCACCAGCTTTCCACCGGCCAGGAACGTGGCCCGCATGTTCGTGCTGCTGCGCAGGTCCTGGACGTCCGGTACGTAGCCGTGCTGGCCGAAGAACAGCGACCGCGCGACCAGGCTGCCCGGGGTGGCGGCGTCGAACTGGTAGGGCGGGGTGGCGAACACCACCAGGTCGCCGGTCCGGGTCGGGTGCGCCATGTCGGCCGTCGAGCCCGGGCCGTTGGGGATGTACCGCGACTGCGCCTTGGTGAAGGCCCGGTCGACCATCTTCCAGCCTTCCGGCCGGCCGTCGTGCGTCCAGTCGTTCGGGTCGTTGAGGGCCAGGAAGGCGTCTCGAATCTGCGCGACCGTCGCCTGCTCGTCGGCCGCGGCGACCTGGGTGAACCCGCCGCCGGCGGGATCGCGACCGGCCAGGTTGAGGTAGATCTGCACGGTGCCACCGGCCCAGCAGGCCTTCGCCTTGCCGATGGTCTCACCGGCGGCCGGGCGGCAGTTCGAGGTCTGCGGCTTGGCCAGCAAGCCGAGGTCGACCAGTACCTTGCTGGCGTCGATCGCCAGGAACTGCGGGGCGAAGCCGTGGTCGGAGCCGACGATGGTGGTCAGATCGTTGCCCCGGCGGTCGAGCAGCTTCTGGGCCAGCCGCATCGTCGCGTCCGCGCCCTCGTAAGCCCGCTTGATGTACCCGGAGCGGGCGGCGGCCAGCCCGTCGGCGTTGCCGTCGAGGTTCGCGTCGTCGTAGGCGGGATTCGCGACACCGCCCGGCAGGGTCCTGGTGACCAGTCCGAGGAACTGGTGCTGGAACTCGTCCGTCGTCGGGTAGCCGACCAGGGCCAGATCGGGCTGGTAGGCCCGGATCAGGTACTCCAGCAGCGGATGATGCGACTTCTCCCAGTACAGGCCCTGATCCACGTAGGTCTGCTCGCTGACGATGCCGGCCTCGAGGACGGCGAAGTCGGCCGCCGTCGCCGTGGGGAACTTCTGCGCGACGTATTCCTCGAAGTCACCGGTGAAGCCGGCCTCGCCGGGCCACGTCGGCCAGGTCGCGTTCGCCCGGGACACCGAGGTGTGGAACAGGCGGACCTGGGATGCGTCGGGCTCCAGCTGCTCGACCTTGACGAGCATGCCGGCGGTCTTGCCGTCCTTGGCACCGCCGGCGATCTTGACCTTCACGTCGGCCCACTCGCCCTCGCCCAGCACGGCGACCTTGGCCGCACCGTCCTTGGCCGGGGCGAACAGGATCTTGTCGTACTTGACCTTACGATCGTTTCGGCTGTCGAACAGGTAGGCATTCAGGCCGTACTTATCGACGCCGCCGTCGAGCACCCGCATCCGCATCTCCAGGGCCGGGCTGTAGCTGCGGGGCACGTTGGTCCACCCGGTGGCCGGCGTCGGCGCGGCCTGCGGGAAGGCCGCCTGGCCGGCGAATCCGCCGGGATGGTCGAACTGCAGCCCGAAGGTGTCGACCAGCCGGTCGATGTCGGCCGGGGACACGAAGTTGGTGGTGACCCCGCGCCCGGAGAAGGTGCCGTAGAAGTCGACCGTCGGGCCCTGGATCGTCGAGTTGCGTCCGCCGGCCCACTCCATCTGGATGACCTTCTTGCCGCCGCGCTCCGCGGATTGCGCGATGCTCTCGGCCTTCAGGGTGCCGGGGTCGAAGGCCGCCGTTCGGTTGCCGAACGGCTGACCGTTGATGTGGAAGGTGTTGTTCGTCGACCCCGCGACGCCGGGCCAGGCGCCGGTCGCCATGGTGTACCAGCCGGCCCCGGTGTTCGGTGGGGCCTGGGTCAGCATGCCGTTCCCGGCGGCCACCGCGCCGTTGCGCATCACGGCGGCGAAACCCGGAAGGCCGTTGCGATCTCGCTGCAGGTACGCCGCGATCTGATCCTGCCGCATGCCGTCCGCGGCGAACATCAGCACCTTGTCCGCGGAATTGCCGTGACCACCGCCCCCACCGTGCCCGCCGCGCAGGTCGTCGCCGGTTGCGCCGGCCACGGGGGCGATCAGCATCCCGCCGACCAGGGCCAGGCAGGTGGCGATCGCCAGCGCGGCGATCCGGGAACGACGATGACCGGTCGACCGCACGATGGCCTCCTGGGGCACACAGGCGTTTCACACGTCGCCCCGGTGGGTTTCACAGGGACGTGACCGGTCTACCCCATGCGACGGCGCCTTGCCTAGACCCGAACGTGAATCACGGTGAACAAACCGTCAACATTCCGGTGCGGGTCGTACCCGATGGTGAGGGATGACCCGGATGCCGCGCGAACGGCGGCGGAAACCGGTCAAAACCCGCCGTCGGCCAGCCGGTCGGCGACGGCGGTCTTCAGTCGCGCGGTGTCGGCGTCCGACCAGCCGGCCGGCGCCCACAGGACAGCCAACCCGTCGGCGTACTCCGGCCGGTACTGATGCCCGTGCCCCTGCGGGATGTCGGACCCGGCGGCGACGAACAGGTCGCCGGTGAGCTGCCAGAACGTCACGACCGGGAACCAGTTGACGTTGCCGACCACATCCATCCCCCGCGGCTCGGACAACCAGTCCGGCTTGGCCCACAGCAGCGACGGCGACCACCAGACGACGCCGTCCGAGGCGTGCTGGATGTAGACGACCCGGGGCGGGTCCCAGGTGTCGCCGAGGCGCCACAGGTCGACCCCGTCCGGAATCTGCACGCCCCACCGGGCGGTGTCCCCGCCACCGACCACCGGGGCGATCTCCGGGGATCCGGCGTCCCGGTGGTCGGTCAGCCCGCGCCAGACCGGAGTGAAGTTCGGGGTACCGACGAACAACGCGCCGTCCGACCGGGCGGCGATGTCCGGAAGGCCGCTGAACGCGCCTTGAGCACCGAAAGAGCCGAGCGAGATGCCATGCACCACCAAGCGGGGCCGCGCATCTGCGGGCAATGCGGACCACCGGGCGTGCACGGCCTCGAACAGCGCCCGGCCGGCCGCCGGTGGGGTGCCCCGGTCACCGACGAAGCTGATCCAGGACGGCAGGTAGGAGTACTGCATGGTGACGATGGCCGTGTCGCCACCGTGCATGTACTCCAGCGAATCGGACATGCCCGGATCGATCCATCCGGTACCGGTGGTGGTGGCGACCACCAGGACCGACCGGTTCCAGGCGTTCGTCCGGTCGAGTTCGGCCACCGCGCGGTCCGCGGTGGCGGCCAGATCTCCGTGCGGGTCCAGACCGGCGTACACCCGGATGGGTCCCTTGACGTCGGCCGGATTCACGGTCGTGCCCTGGGCGGCGAACGTGCGGATCTGGTCGACCGAGGGGCCACCGGCGACGAACGTCCGGCCGGCGGCGCCGAGCGAGGACCAGGACTCGGCGGACGCCGGTGATCCCGACCGTTCCGGCTCGGTCGGTTGGCTCACCGCCGGATCGAACCCGGCGTTGACCGAGGCGTAGCTGTTGTTGAGCATCTTCAGCACGCCGGTCCAGATCACGTTGGTCACCAGCAGCACCGCCAGCACCGCGACGACCAGGACGCTGACCAGGCGGGCGACGGGCTTCGGTACCACCCGGTCGATCCGGTCGGTCAGCCAGCGGGCGATCCATCGCAGCCCGCGGAACAACTGCAGCAGCAGCAGCGCCACGACCAGGGCGGTGAGCACCACCGCGATGCCGTGCCCCGCGCCGGCCGGCGGCATACCGAACAGTTCGCGCACCTGGTCCTGCCAGTACACCCCCAGAACGACGGCCGTCGGGACCACGACCACGGTTCCGGCGGCGAGCGTCCACCACGCGATCCGGCGCGTCCGGGTCGGCCAGGGAATACGGACGCCGGCGGTGACGAAGGTCCAGTGCAGGAGCAACCCGATGCCATAGCCGACCACGGCGCTGATTCCGGTGATCGCCCCCTGGAACACCCACGACCGGGGAATCAGCGACGGCGTCAGCGAAATCCAGTAGAACAGCAGCGCAACGACCAGACCGGTGGAGCTGAACCGGCCGAGATACCGCCGGATCAACGACGGCCGGCTCGGTCGGGCCGGGGCCGCCGCGGTCGGCCCGGCCGCCGGGGCGCCGCGGTCGCTCGAGTCTGTCGGATCAACCGCCATCGGCCGATGGTACGAATCGTGATCCGTGACCGGCGGGCCGACACCGCGGACGCGAATCCCACAGCGGGCCTGCAGACGGCGAAGGCGCGGTCCGCGTCGCGGCCGCGCCTTCTCGTGTGGTGGAGGACCCAGGAATTGAACCTGGCAAGGCGCCCCAAGTGCGCATCCCCCGCGAGTACTGCCCGATGAAAGTACATCAACCACCGTGGGTCAACAAATCGACGTCACTGCGTTGCCCGTAGGGGCAGACCTTCGGTCGTTGTTCGTGCATCGGTCCAGGTCCGAGGCGCATTCGTGACCGACGGGTGTGGCTGCGTGATCATGCCGGCTGGCAGAATGAGGACATGTCGCACGGACGGCCTACAACCCTGCGGGCCCCTGATCCCACCCGGCTTCGCACTGTCCGCGGCCGCGGACGGGCGATCCGGCTCGCCTCGATCGCGGCGACAGCCGTATTGCTGACGTCGTGCGCGAGTGTCGGCGGGACCGCGGCCGCGCCGTCGGCGCTCACCTCGGCGTCGGTCAAGCCGACGCCCGCCTCGTCCGGCTCGGCGTCGAGCTCGGCATCCCCGAGCCCGTCGTCGTCCGCGAGTCCCAGCCCCACCTCGTCCAGTGCATCGACCTCGGCCAGCGGCTCCCGGGGCGCCATTCCCGGGGTGCCGCATTCGACCCCGCTCCCCGACACCGATCTGATCGTGACCCGCGCGGTCGACGGCAAGCCGAACATGTTCATCGTCGACACGACGACCGGGGCCGTGGGCAACCAGATCACCAACGACGCGCCCGGCGCCCAGTACCCCACGCTGTCCCCGGACCGCGGCTCGATCGCGTACCTGCAGGGCGGGGACAAGAACGCGCTGCACATGATGGCCGCCGACGGCTCGGGCGACCGGCCGCTGCTGGCCGCGGACGCCGACTTCTGCCAGGGGCCACAGCGTCCGGCCTGGAATCCCGCCGACCCGACCGAGATTGCCGTCGCCTGCCGTGGCGGCGAGGACAACAAGCTCGTGCTGATCGGCGTCGACGGAACGCTGCGCAGCACGATCAACACCGGGCTCAAGTCCTTCGACGACCCGACCTACTCTCCGGACGGGAAAACGCTGGCGTTCTGGGGAACCCAGGACGAGGGTGCGCAGGGCGGCGCCCTGTACGTTCAGCCGGCGAACGGCAGCGGCACGCCCAAGCAGATCACCACGCCGGGTGCCAAGGCCAACGACACGGACCCGATCTGGAGCGTGGACGGCACCTCGATCATCTTCCGGCGGGCCACCGAGGACGGTGGTGGCGGTCAGTCCGCGCAGATCCTGGAGATCAAGGCGGATGGTTCCGGGCTCACCCCGATCACCGACGGCACCGCCTTCGACCAGGACCCGACGGCGTCCCCGGACGGCAAGCAGATCGCCTTCCTGTCCAACCGCATCAACGCGGCCGGCAACAACGACCTTCAGGTGTGGGTCATCGACCTGGACGGCACCGGACTGCGTCAGGTCGGCATCGGCAAACCCGGGAACGCCTTCGGGGCGCCGGAGTGGGGACGCCGCTGACCCGCCGGTCGACGCGGGCGGCCGAAGGCGGCCGCCCCGGGCGGTCGAGCTGAGCGCAGACAGCCTGGCTACCGCGCCGCGATCGCTCGCGCGGACCTGTGGGAGGGCGCCTGTCATCAATCGGTATGCGCATGGCTGCTCCCCGTCTGGTAAGCTTTTACTTACCAGACGGGGAGGATGAGGTGCTCGACGCTGTGCTCGCGGCGATCGCGGACCCCACCCGGCGGGCAATGATCCAGCGGCTCGCCCACGGCCCGGCGACGACCGGGCAGCTCGCGGCGCTGTTCCCGATCAGCCGGCCGGCTGTCTCCCAGCACCTTCGACTCCTCCGCGAGGCGGGCCTCGTCCGCGCCGGTTCCGATCGGCGAGGTGCCCCGAACGAGCTGGTCGCCGAGCACCTGGTGCTGGTCGAGCGCTGGGCCCACGACCAGGTACAGCGATTGAACCGGATGAGCGAACGGGAGCCGACATGATCCTGCCGGTCAGCTATGTCGAGATCAACACGCCGGATCGCGCCGGGTCCGAACGCTTCCTGAGCGACGTCTTCGGGTGGCGGTTCCGGCCGTTCGCCGACCCCGGTTACCTGGTCGCGGATCATGGCGACGTGGACGGCGTGGACACCGGGCTGATGCACTCGGTCGACGGGCAGCCGCGGTCGATCCCGGTGATCCGGGTGCCGTCACTGGACGACTCGGTGGCTGCCGTCGAGCGGGCCGGCGGTCGGGTGGTGGTACCGGCCTTCACGATCGGCGGCGTCGGTCGCGGGTGCTACGTCACCGACCCGGCCGGCGTGCTGCTCGGCCTGCACGAGTACGACGCCGACGCATGATCGTCAGTCGCCCCGGAGCCGGCCGATGGCGGTGCCCAGCATCCGGGCCCGGGCGTCCGGGGTGCGCGACTTGGCCAGGTTCATGATGATCAGGTACCGCTCGGTGCGGCTCATCGCCTCGAACGCGGCCTGGGCGGATGGGTTTGCGGCCAGAGCGGCGAGAAGATCGGGCGGCGGCTCCGCGGTGCGCTGCGGCTCGTAGGAGGCCGCCCACCGGCCGTCCGACCGCGCCGCCTCGACCTGAGCGAGCCCCGGCGGCCGCATCCGGCCGGCCGCGATGAGCGCCTCCACCTTGCCGACGTTCACCTGGGACCAGGCGCTGCGCGGCCGGCGCGGGCAGTACCGCTGCAGGAACGACACGTCGTCCCAGCCGCGGCGCTGCCCGTCGATCCACCCCCAGCACAACGCCCCGTCCAGCGCGTCGACGATGGCGATCAGCGGAACTCCGGCACCCTTCTTGCCGATCCGCAGCCAGACCTGCGCGGCGGAGGCGTGGTTGGCTGACAACCAGGCGTCCCAGGCGTCGACGTCGGGTAGTTCCAGGATCGCTGACGGGTCCGGCACGGCCATCCGGGCATGACATCACACCGAGCCGGCCGGCGAAACGATCAAGGAGGCGGGCGATGCGGCGGACCATCTTCGACCAGGACCACCACGACTACCGGCAGGCGATCCGGGAGAGCCTCGAACGGATCGTCGTCCCGTACTACGCCGAGTGGGAACGGAACGGCATCGTGCCGCGCACCCTGTTCACCGACCTGGGCGAGCTTGGCGCCTTCGGGTTCGGGGTGCCGGCGGAATACGGGGGTGCCGGCATCGGCGACTTCCGCTTCAACATGATCCTGACGGAGGAGGCGCACCGGCTCGGCGTGGCTCCCGCCGTCCTCGGACCGGGTCTGCAGGCCGACATCTGCCTGCCGTACCTGCTGTCCGCGTCCGCCGAGCAGCGGGCGCGGTGGTTGCCCGGGATCGTTCGCGGCGAGACGATCACCGCGATCGCGATGACCGAGCCGGGCACCGGTTCGGACCTGGCCGGCATCACGACGAAGGCGGTCCGGGACGGCGATTGGTACGTCCTCGACGGTGCGAAGACGTACATCACCAACGGGATCAACGCCGACCTGGTGATCGTGGCCGTGCGCACCGGCCCGCACCCGCACCGCGGGCTCAGCCTCGTCGTGGTGGAGCGGGACACCCCCGGTTTCGAACGCGGCCGGAACCTGGCCAAGGTCGGTCTGCACGCCCAGGACACCGCCGAACTGTTCTTCGCCGGCGCCCGGATCCCGGCCGGGAACCTGCTCGGCGCCGAGGGATCGGGGTTCGTGCAGCTCACCGCGAACCTGACCCAGGAGCGGCTGTCGGTCGCCGTCGGCGCGGTGGCCGGAGCGGCGACGGCGCTGGACTGGACGGTCGAGCACGTGCGCCACCGGACCGCCTTCGGGGCGCCGATCGGCGCCCTGCAGCACGTCCGGTTCCGGATGGCCGAGATGGCGACCGAACTCGATATCGCCCGGCAGTACGTGGACCGCTGCGTGATCGAACACAACGCCGCTCGGCTGGATCCGGTCGATGCGGCGAAGGCCAAGTGGTGGACGACCGAGCTGCAGTGGCGGGTGCTGGACGGCTGCGTGCAATTGCACGGGGGCCTGGGCTACATGACCGAGCACCGGATCACCCGGGCCTGGGCCGATGCCCGCGTGCAGCGGATCTACGCCGGTACGACCGAGATCATGAAGGACTTGATCGGCCGGTCGATGCAGCTTGGCTGAGAGCGGGCCACCCGGCGGCCGGGCACGCTGTCGACTCGGCGCCGGTCCGCCCGATCACAAGTTCAGCGGGCATTTTCGACGCCGGCATTCCGCGGCCGGCCCGGCCGGACGGCGCCGGATCACCCGGCGAACGCGTCCAGGAATCGGTCGTGGAACGCGTCCATCCGCCACACCGGCGCGTTCGGCGCGGGCTGCAGGCCGGCCGGCCAACCCCAGCCGGCGGTCGCCGCGGTCACCGCCGGGTCGCGGCTGATGATCGTCACCGGGACGTCGTGCCCGGCGTCGTCGCCGCTGATGATCGGCGCGGGCTGGTGATCCCCGAGGATGATCAGCACCAGGTCGTCGTCGCCGAAGGTCAGCACGAACGAGATCAATGCGGACAGGCTGTACTGGATCGTCCGGCCGTAGGCGGTCCGGACCGAGGACGGGTCGGCCCACACGTCGTCGACCGGCGGCGACTGCTCGGGCTGTCCGGCGAACGCGCTGCCGTCGCCGACGGCGGCCCACTCCACCATCGACGGGAGCGGCAGCCACGGGGTGTGGCTGGTCTGCAGGTCGATCTCGGCAAACACCGGCGGGCGGTTCGTCGGGGCCAGTTCGGTCCGCTGCAGGAACGCGAGCGTGTACTGGTCCGGGATTTTCGCGAAGCCGAAGTCGGGCCCGGCGTATCCGACGTTGCGCGAGTCGTAGACCTGGGCCGCGCGGTAGAACGTCGTCGCCTCCGGCCAGTCGCGCTGGTTGGCCGGCACGTCCAGCACCGTCCGCCAGCCCGCGGCGCCGAACGCCGAGATCAGGGTCGGCCGGGTGCTGTCCATCAGCTGGTCGTAGCGCTGCTGGCGGTCCACCCACAGCCCCGACTCCAGGGTGGAGTGCGCCAGCCAACTGATCCCGCCGAACGTCGGCGAGGTGAGGAACGCGCTCCGCACAGTGAATCCGGCCGCCGCCAACCGGGCGCTGCCGTCGTCCAGCACCGAGGTGACCCCCGGAGCGACCTGCGGGTCTTCGACGGCGACCCGCCCGTAGCTCTCCACGAAGGCGATCAGCACGTCCTTGCCCCGCAGGCCGGCCAGCGGGGTCCGCCCGGTGTGTGCCATCGGCACCGGTGCGGCCAGCTCGCCCTGGAACACCGCGCGGTCGGCCAGGTTCGTGCGGATCGCGGTCACCTCGCGGTAGGCCAGGTCGGCGGCGTCCGCCGCGGCCAGCGGAGCTCCGGGGGTGACCTGCAGGCCGACGGTCGCCGCGACCAGCCAGATGGCGGCGAACGCCCCGACGAACCGGTAGGAGACCGCGCGGTCCCGGCGCGCCAACCGGGTCAGCCGGCGCACGGCCAGCGGGAGGACGACCAGCAGGCCGAAGAGGGCCGTGGCCAGGACGACGCCGATGGCGGCGGCGCTCACCCGGCCCAGCGACCCGCCGAGCAGTTCCATGAAGGACGCGGCGTACGCCCAGTCGGACACCGGGTTGAACGGTCGGCCCAGCGCGGAGCGAAAGCCGATGTCCAGCAGCCGGATCACGGTGAGGCTGCCCAACGCGAGCCCGAACACCAGGGCCGCCGACCGGGCCCACCGGGGAGGCAACCACAGCACCACACCGAGCGCAACGAGCGCTTCGAGCGGGATCCGCAGCCATGCGACCGGTCCCGAGCCGGCCGGATCGGCCGGGGCGACCAGCGCGAACCAGACCAGGATGACGGCCAGTCCGGTGGTGACGGCGGCCAGCACCCGGCGGGTGGGCGAACGATCGCTCGATCCGGCGGTGGGCCGGGCGTGCCGGTACAGCCACCACACCTGCCGGCCGAACGATTCGGCCAACATCGCCAGCGCGACGAGCACCAGCGCGGTCGCCAGGGGGCCGGGGAGCAGGTCGGCCATCACCACGGTGAGCACGATGCCCTGGACCGCGGCCACCACCTTCGCCCAGAACCGGGCCGGTGCCGGACCGGTCAACCAGGGCAGGACCCAGCCGGCCGCCACCAGCAGGTAGCGGGCGAGCCCGATCAGCAGCACCCACCCTCCGAGCAGCCGCACGTCGTACAGGGCCAGCACCAGGACCAGGAACGCGTCCACCTCCATGTCGAACCGGGCGCCGACGGCGGTGACGGTGCCGGTCCGGCGGGCCACCTTCCCGTCGACCGCATCCAGCGCCAACGCCATGGCCGCGAGCGCGACCAGTACCGGCACCGGAGCACCCACCGGGGACCGGAACGAGTCGGCGACCAGCGCGGTCAGCCCGCCGACCAGCACAGCCCGGGTCAGCGTCACCGCGTCCGCCGGGCCGAGCCCCGTCCGCCCCGACCGCCGCACCGCGCGGATCAGCGTCCCGGACAGGACGAGCAGGTACCCGACCCCGACCGACCAGCCGGCCGCGCCGAGGCCCACCGTGCCGGCCAGCATCGCGAGCAGTAGCAGCCCGCCGACCAACCCCACCCCGGTCTGCGCGACCAGGGGCGGGGTCGAGAACCGGCGAACCGTTCGCATCCGATCTCCGTATCTATTCCCAGATCTACCCACGGCCCGGGCCGATTCGCCCTACCGTGACCAGATACGTCCACCGGTCCGGTTCGGTTCGTGGGAAGGGAGGCGAACCATGATCCAGGGGGCGGCCTTCTGGGTGCGCGAGCCCGGCGTCGGCGAGATCCGGCCGGTCGCGGTGCCCGACCCCGGACTCGACGAGGTCATGGTCCGCACCCTGCGCACCGGGATCAGCCGGGGTACCGAGACGCTGGTGTTCACCGGCCGGGTACCGACCAGCCAGTTCGATCGGATGCGAGCGCCGTTCCAGGAAGGTGACCTGCCGGGACCGGTCAAGTACGGGTACCTCAACGTCGGAGTGGTGCGGTCCGGCCCCACCGAGCTGCGCGGCCGGACCGTGTTCTGCCTGTACCCGCATCAGACCGATTACGTCGTGCCCGCTTCGGCGGTGACGGTGGTGCCGGACGCGGTGCCGGCGCCCCGGGCGGTGCTGGCCGGCACGGTGGAGACCGCGATCAACGCCTGCTGGGACGCGCGGCCGCTGGTCGGCGACCGGATCTGCGTCGTCGGCGCCGGGATGGTCGGCTGCAGCGTGGCCGCCGTGCTGGCCGGGTTGCCCGGCGCCCGGGTGACCCTGGTCGACGTCGACGATTCCCGGGCCGCTGTCGCGGATGCGCTGGGTGTCGCGTTCGCCCGGCCCGCCGATGCCCCGGACGGCCAGGACCTGGTGTTCCACGCCAGTGCGACCGGTGACGGGTTGGCGCTCGCCCTGCGGCTGCTGCGCCCCGAGGGTGAGGTGATCGAGCTGTCCTGGTACGGAGATCGGGCCGTGTCGGTGCCGCTCGGCGAGGCGTTCCACTCGGGTCGGCTGACCGTCCGGGCCAGCCAGGTCGGGTCCGTCGCGCCCGCCCGCCGCGGCCATCGCAGCATGGGCGGCCGGCTCGCCCTGGCCCTCGAGCTGCTCCGCGACGACCGGTTCGACGCGCTGCTGTCCGGGGAGTCCACCTTCCGGGAGCTCCCGCGGGCGTTGCCCGCGCTCGCCTCCGGCGAGTGGTCGGCGCTCTGCCACGTCATCACCTACGGCGAGGAATAGGAAACGATGTTCACGGTGACCGTCCGCGACCACATGATGATCGCGCACAGCCTGCGCGGCGACGTGTTCGGACCGGCGCAGCGGCTGCACGGCGCGACGTTCATGGTCGACGCGTCCTTTGCCGGTCCCGCCCTCGACGACCACGGCATCGTGGTCGACATCGGCCTGGCCTCCGATGAACTCCACGGCGTCGTCGACGACTTCCGCTACCGCAACCTGGACGACGATCCGGCCTTCGACGGGCGGAACACCACCACCGAGGTGCTGGCCCGGGCGATCGCCGACCGGCTCGCCACCCGGATCCACGACGGCGCCTTCGGACCGTCCGGACGGAACCTGACCCGGCTGACCGTCACCTTGCACGAATCCCACGTCGCCTGGGCCAGTTACGAGCGTGAGCTGTGGACGGGCTGACCGCTGCGGTGCACGCCGTTGTGCCTTCCGGTATCGACGATCCCACCCGGCCCAGTGGCGGCAACCGTTACGACCGCCGAGTTCTCGATGCGCTGACCGGCCTGGGCTGGGCGGTGCACGAGCGTGCCATCCCCGGGTCATGGCCCCAACCGTCCCCGTCCGATCTGGCGGGACTGGACCGCCTGCTGCGCGCACTGCCGGACGGGTCGACGGTGCTGGTCGACGGGCTGATCGCGTCGGCCGCCGCCGGAGTGCTGGTGCCCGCGACGGCCCGCCGACGGGTGATCGTGCTGCTGCACATGCCGCTCGGGTCGGCGGGGGAGCGGCGTTTGCTGCACCGGTGCGCCGCCGTGGTCACCAGCAGCCGGTGGGTCGGCGACCGGCTCCGCGCCGGCGGACTCGCGCCGGAACGGCTGATCGTGGCCGAACCCGGAGTGGACCCGGCGGACCGCGCTGCCGGGTCGGTGTCCGGCGGCCGGCTGCTGGCGGTGGCCGTGCTGGCGCCGCACAAGGGACAGGACCTGCTGATCGCCGCGCTGCACCGGCTGACCGACCTGGAGTGGACCTGCACCGTCGCCGGTTCCCCGGCCGCGGCCCCGGGGTTCGCCGCCCGGCTACGGGTCGACGCCGGTGGCCTCGGCGACCGGATCAGGTTGGTCGGTCCCCTCGCCGGACCGGATCTGGACCGCGCGTACGGGTCGGCCGATCTGCTGGTGCACCCGTCCCGGGCGGAGACCTACGGCATGGTGATCACCGAAGCGCTGGCCCGGGGCATCCCGGTGGTCGCCACCGATGTCGGGGGCATCCCGGGGGCGCTGGGCCGCGACGCGTCCGGCGCCCGGCCGGGATGCCTGGTCCCTCCGGACGACGAGGTCGCCCTCGCCCGGGCCGTGCGCGACTGGCTGACCGATCCGGGCCTCCGGGCCGGCTGGCGGCGCGCCGCCGCGGACCGCCGGACCGCCCTGACCGGCTGGTCGACGACGGCCGACCTGCTCGCCGGCGCCCTGGCCGGTGCCCGATGACCATGGCACCGCCGGGCCGGGGCCCCCGGAACCCGGGTTGCGCGCAGGCTCCCGCGGTGGCGCAACTCGGAATCGGCGGGCCCGGTCCGAACGAGCCGGTGCCGGCGGGGATTGCCGCGCCGAACCCGGGTTGCGCGCAGGGCCGGACACTGGCGCCACCCCGGTTCGGCCGAAACCGGCCGGATCGGCCGACTCCCACGCCCCGACCCCGCACCCGTTGGTGGCCGCGCATCCGGCTGCTGGCCGGGATGCTGGTGCTCGTCGGGGTGATCTGGCGGCTGGGTGCCGGCCCGTTCCTGGCCGGGCTGACCGCCGTGAACCCGCCGGCCGTGCTCGCCGCGCTGGCGATCGGCGCCGTCACCACGGTGTGCAGCGCCTGGCGTTGGCGGGTGGTCGCCAACCGGCTCGGCGTCGGCCTGCCGCTGCGGACGGCGGTCGCCGCCTACTACGGATCGCAGTTCCTGAACTCGACGCTGCCGGGTGGGGTGCTCGGCGACGTGCATCGGGCGGTCCGGCACGGCCGGGCATCCGGTGAACGCGCTCTCGGCATGCGGTCGGTGGCCTGGGAGCGGGTGGCCGGGCCGGTCGTGCACCTGGTCCTGACCGCGCTGCTGCTGGCGCTGCTGCCCATGCCGTGGGCGCTGCCGTGGTGGGGCGCCCCCTCAGTGGCGGCGGTCGTCGCCGGTCTCGTCGGGGGCGTGCTGGTGCTGCGCCGCACCCGGTGGGTGGCGACGGCCGTCGCCGACGTCCGGGCGGCGGTGCTGGCCCGGACGGCATGGCCGCAGGTCCTGGTCGCCTCGCTGGTCGTCGCGTCGGGGCACGCGCTGACCTTCGTGATCGCGGCCCGGATCACCGGCGTCCCCGCGGCACCGTCCCAAGTGTTCCCGGTCGCCATGCTTGTGCTGGCCGCCATGCTGCTGCCGCTCAACGTCGGTGGGTGGGGGCCCCGCGAGGGCGTTGCCGCCGGCCTGTTCGCCGCGGCCGGTTGGGGTGCCGCCCAGGGGGTCGCGGCGGCGACCGCGTTCGGGGTGCTGGCGCTGGTCGCCACGCTGCCCGGATTCGTCGTGCTGCTGGCCCGTCCGCTCGGCCGGCCGGCCGCGGGGGAGGTGTCCCCGGGTGGCTGACCGCCCCTACACCCTGCTGTCGTGCTGCATGTCGTTGGACGGTTACCTGGCCGGCGCCACCCGTCGACGGCTGCTGCTGTCCAACGACGCCGACTTCGATCGGGTCGACGAGGTGCGCGCCGGTTGCGACGCCATTTTGGTCGGCGCGGCCACCGTCCGGAAGGACAACCCGCGGCTGCTCGTCCGGACACCGGCCCGGCGGAACGCTCGGGTGTCCCGGGGGCTGGCCCCGTCGCCGGCCAAGGTGACCATCACCGGCCGGGCCGAGCTCGATCCCGCCGCCAAGTTCTTCACCGACGGTGACGTCGAAAGACTGGTTTACTGCGCCAGTTCCGCCGTGCCGGCGGCCTGTGGGGCGCTCGGCGAGCGGGCCACCGTCATCGACGGCGGGCAGCCGGTCGATCTGGCCTGGATGGCCAACGACCTGTTCGAGCGTGGCGTCCGCCGCCTGATGGTGGAGGGCGGCGGCACCGTGCACACCCAGTTCCTCACTGCCGATCTCGCCGACGAGCTGAACCTGGTGATCGCCCCGTTCTTCGTCGGTGATCACCGCGCCCGGCGGTTCGTCGACGACGGGCGGTTCCCGTTCAACCCGGAGCACCGGGCCCGGCTGGCCGAGGTCCGGCAGCTCGGCGACGTCGTGTTGCTGCGGTATGCGCTCTCCGCGCGGTTCGGTGCGTCGTGACGGCCGCCGCTCGGGTCTGGGGTGCCCGGGCCTACGGGATCGGCCGGTCGCTGGCGATGTACCACGCGATCCCGGGCCGGCACCGGCGGATGGCTCGCTTCTACCGGCAGTTCCTGCGTCGGGGTGACCTGGCGTTCGACATCGGAGCGCACGTCGGGAGCCGGGTCCGCGCGTGGCGGCGGATCGGTGCCCGGGTGGTTGCGGTCGAGCCGCAACCGGATTGCCTGCGGGTGCTTCGGTTGCTCTACGGGCGCAGTCCGGCGGTGCGGATCGTGCCGTCGGCCGTCGGCGCTCGGGCCGGCCGGGCCCGGCTCGCGGTGTCGTCCGCGACCCCCACCGTCTCGACGATGGCCCCGGCCTGGATCGACGAGGTCACCCGCGACCACCGGTTCGCCCGGGTGCGCTGGGATTCCTCGATCACGGTCCCGGTGACCACCCTGGACGAACTGATCACCGCGCACGGTGAACCGGCCTTCGTCAAGATCGACGTCGAGGGCTTCGAGGTGCAGGTGCTGTCCGGCCTGACCCGGCCGCTGCGGGCACTGTCGTTCGAATACCTGCCGCCGGCCCACGACGACGCCATGGCCGCCCTCGACCTGGTCGCCGGACTGGGCCGGTACCGGTACAACTACTCGCCCATCGAGACCATGCGGTGGGCGGGCCCCGACTGGGTGGATGCGGCGGGGCTGGTCCGGTTGCTGGAGCGCCACCGGCCGCTGGGTCGTTCGGGTGACGTGTACGCCCGGCTCGACGGGTAGCGCCGGCGCGCTGATCCAAGCGTCATCGGACCGCCGGACATGCCCGGTTGACCGCCGCAATGATCGACGCGGCGGGCGACCGTGGTTCGGGCCGGCTTGTGGTCAATGACCCGGCCGGACGATGCCGTGCTGCACCGCGAACAGGCTGGCGCCGGCCCGGTTCGAGACCCCGGTCTTGGTGTAGATGTGCTCGAGGTGGTTGCGGACGGTCTTCTCGCTGATCACCAGCTCGGCGGCGATCTGCCGGGTGCTCCGGCCGATCGCCGCGAGGGCCAGCACCTGCTCCTCGCGGGCGGTCAGCCCCGACGGTCGAGCCCGGCGATGCGCCCGGCCCCCGGCTGCGGCGGCGACCGCCGCCACCGCCGCGGGATCCAGCAGCCCGGCGCCGGCGTCGTGGTCCAGCACCCGGACGGCGTCGGGCAGGTCGAGGGCGACCCGGCCGGCCCGAGGTTCGGTCAGGGTGGCCAGCCGGTCGGCCACCGCCAGCAGCCGGGCCGGCATGGTCAGGAACGTGGCGTCGACTCCCTTGGAGAATCCGGAGCCGTCCAGGCGCTCGCGATGGGATCCGGCCAGGGCCGCGACGCCGGCCAGTCCGGGCACCCGGCCGAACATGCGCTGGGTGAAGTACGGGTACAGCCGCACCCGTTCCCGTTCGGTGGACGACAGCCGGCCGGCCTTGTCCCAGATCGAGTTCGGCACGCCCAACCGGCCCAGATCGTGCACCCAGCCCGCGCGGCGCAGGTCGCGCTGCTGTGCCTCGGTGAGGCCGGCCAGCCGCCCCGCCGCACCGGAGAGCTCGGCGACCCGGCGGGAATGCCCTTGGCGGAACGGCGATTTGAGGTCGATGAAGTCGCCCATCGCCATCAGCAGGTCGTCCAGCTCGGCGTCGGACAGCGGCCGGTCGAGGTCGGGCGCCTCGCCCAGCGCGACGGGCCAGATGTCGAAACCGTCCAATCCGTCCAGGACGTCCCGGGACGCAAAGCACAGAGCGTCGACGACCAGCGGATCGAACTGGGTGCCGCGTCGTCGTCGCGCCACCTCGATCGCGGCGTCCGGCCCGTGCTCGCGGAGGTGGACCTCGGAGACATCGGCCACGTGCACCAACCGCATCTCGATCGGAATGGCCTCGCCGCCGATGCCCCGGGGCAACCCCGTGCCGTCCCACCGCTCGAACGTGTGGTGGATGGCGTCCCGCACCCGGACCCCCATCCCGAGCCGATCCGCGAGCGCCCCGGCCGACGCGTAGTGCGAGTCGATCAGCTGCTGCATCGCCCGCGGGCCGGTGGCCAGCATCCGGGCCACCGCCCACCCGGCGGCGGCCGGCGACCGGCCGTGGCCGGCCTGCCCGAGGAAGTAGCGGGCCCGGTCCAGACCCTGCAGGTCCACCGGGAAGGTGCCTGCCCGAAAGGCGATCTCGTCGACGAAGAGGGCGGTGAGTTCCGGCGAATCGGCCTGGCAGCCGATCCACGACAGCAGCTGCGCGTAGAACACGACGCCGCGCCGATCGGCGTCCAGCCCGACCCGATCGGCCAGCCGGGTGGCGATCACCGCCGCCCGCAGCATGTGGTCCATCGGCTGTCCCAGGCCAAGGTCCAGACCCAGCGAAAGAGCGGCCACCAGCTCGGCGCGGCGGGGCCGGGCCGGCGCCGGTGGCGTCTCGTGGGCGGGCACGGTGTGCACGCTGCCACCGACCACAACAACCGACAAATGGGGCGGATGCCTCATGACGTTCGAACCCGTACGCCGGACGATCGAATCCGGACCGGGTGGTGGCTGAATCGAGGAAAGGCGGTGCGGACGATGGGTAAGGCGGTGATCAGCCTGACGACCGGGCTGGAGGATCCGGAGAAGGTGACGGTCGCGTTCCTGGTCGCGGTCGGGGCAGCGGAGCAGGGCCGCAGCACGCTGATGTTCCTGACCAAGGAAGCGGTGCGGCTGGTGACGGGTTCGGTCGCCACCGGCGTGGCCTGCGCGGGATGCCCGCCGCTGGCCGAGTTGACCGCCCGGTTCGTCGCGGCGGGCGGCACCTACCTGGTGTGCCCGATCTGCTTCACCGCGAAGGGCCTGACCGCAGATGGGCTCGTCGCGGGGGCCTCGCTCGGCGGAACGGTCCCGATGTGGCAATGGATCGGTGACGATCCGGCCGTCACCTTCAGCTACTGAGGGCGGGATCATGGACGCACCGACAGCGGTGGGCGAGGCCTTCGCCCGGGCCCTGGCCGCCGGGGATCATGACGGACTGCGCGACCTGCTGGCCGACCCGATCGACTTCGAGGCGCTGACGCCGCGCCGGCACTGGCGCGCAACCGCACCACGGATCGTGGTGGACGACATCATCTTCGGGGTGTGGTTCGGCCCGGCCGACACGATCACCGAACTGCGGGCGGTGACCTGCGGGCAGGTCGCCGACCGGGAGCGCGTCACCTACCGGCTGGGCGTGCGCCGCGGCGGAGTCGACCACGTCGTCGAGCAGCACGCATACTTCAATTTCGACGGCCACCGCATCGACTGGATCCGGATGGTGTGCTCGGGCTACCGGCTCGACAGCGGCCTCGCGAGCTCGGCCGACCCAGCCGATCCGATTCAGCGCCGCTCGTGACGATGGACCCAGACGGCCAGTTCGGTCCGGGTGGTGAGCTGGAGTTTGGCCAGTGCGCTGCGGACATGTGACTCCACGGTGCGGACCGACAGGACGAGCCGGCCGGCGATCTCCTTGTTGCTCAGGCCGTCCGCGACCAGCCGGGAGATCTCCGTCTCCCGGGCGGTGAGGACCCCAGCGATCGGGACCGGGTTGAGCCGATCGAGGAGTTGCTGGGCCTCGCGGGCCGGCCCGGGCATGTCCAGCGCGCGGAACTCGCTCAGCGCAGCGGAGGCCTGCTCCCGGGCGTCGGCCGGCGAACGGCCGAGGTCGACCAGGCACCCCGCCGCGCCCAGCCGGGCGGCCGCGGTGAAGGGCCGCGCCCCGATGAGGGTGTCGGCGTTCACCGCCCGCTCGAAATGCGCCAGCGCAGCCACGGAATCGCCGGCGGCCCGGGCGAACCGGCCCATCGGCAGCTCCCCGCTGCCGGCCGCGAAGGGGGTTCCACCGCCATCGGCCCAGTACCAGGCGGCGTTCGGCGCGAGGACCCGGTAGCACCGGCCGGCCAGCTCGGCGTCCCCCAGATCGACGGCGAGCTCACCCAGTGTGCCGATCGAGCCCATCCAACGAGGCCCGAGGGGCATCCGATCGGGGAGGTCGCGGAGCCCGATGAGCAGCGAGACGGCCACGGAACGCCGGCCGTGCAGCAATTCGACCTGGGCCCGGCTGGTGATGATCAGCGGCATGCTGGGCGCCTGATTCAGCAGGACCGATGCCTCGGGTGGGATGTCCTCGGGGATGCCGCGGACCTTGGCCAGCTGGACCCGGAATGCGTAGTACATGCCGATCATGGAGAGGTCGCCGACCCGTTCGGCGATGCACCGACCTTCGATGGCCTGGTCGATGGCGGCGGCGAAATCGCCCGACTGGGCCAGGCGGAGCGCCCGCATCCGCCGGCCGTGCCAGCGAGCGACCGGGGAACCGGTCCGCTGCGCCACCTCGTCGATCTGCTCGGTCAGAGCGTCCCAGCGATCGATATCGCCACGTTGCAACGCGATGTCGGACAACCAGAGCAGGCCCCACAGCCGACCCATCGGGGCGGCATCGGCGAGCTCGAGCGCCCGCCCGGCCAGCGCGGCCCGTTCCTCGATGGCCTGGGGGTAGCTCAGCACGAAGTGGCGCGCGGCGATGGTCTCCAGCTCGGCTCGCGGATTCCCGGTCCGCCTGGCCATGGCCAAGGCGTCGGCGGACAGTGGCCCGGCCGAGGAGTCCACCGCCTCGTCGGCGGCTGCCACCGCCAGTTGGCCGAGCAGCCGGGCACGGATGGCGGAGTCACCGCCGGGAAGGCGGTCCAGCGCCTTGCGGCACAGGCCGACGGCGAACCGGGAGACGTCGACCGATCCGATGCCCTGCGGGATCAGGGCGGCCTGCGCCATCAGGTCGGGCCGATCGCCGGCATCGGCGAGCTCGACCGCCCGCGCACAGGATCGGAGCGCGTCCGGCAGCAGCCCGGCCGCCCATTCGTAGCGGGCCAGCTCCACCGTCTGCGCTGCCCGCACCGCGTCGGGTTCGCCGAGGGACTCGCTGTGTCGCAGGCGCATCCGGGCGAACTCCACCGCTCGGTCGTGGGCCAGCTCCCGGGCCGCGATCCGCGCGGCCCGCCCGGCGCGGTCCCGGCAATGCCGGTGGGCGTCTTGGCCGTTCGCCTGATCCCAGTGCCCGGCCGCCGGACCGACCAGGGATTCGTCACCGGTCGCGTCCATCGCCCTGGCGATGCCGGCGTGGGCGGCCGACCGTTCGTCGTCGGCCAATCGGGCCGCGATGGCGTCCCGGACGATGGCATGGCTGAAGGCCAGGCCGGTACTGCCGAAATGCAGGATCCCGGCCCGCACGGCGTCCGCGAGATGCTCGCTCACCCGCGCGGTGGGGCACTGCCGGGCGCCGGCCAGCAGGGTGGGTGAAAGCCGTTCGCCGAGCACCGCGGCGGTCTCGACCGTGCGTCGGGCCTCATCGGACAGCCCCTCCAACGGGGCCACCAGCACCGAACGCAGTCCCGCGCGGTCCACCAACCAGCGGTCGATGGCGGCCGAACCGGATCCCGGCGGCGGTTGCGAGGTCACCGTCCGGATGTAGAACGGGTTACCCGCAGTGCGAGCGACAACGTCGGACAGTTGCGGTAGCCACCCCGCAGCTCCTTCCGTCGCCGAAACCCATTGCCGCACTGCCTCGGCAGACAGGCCGGCCAGGGGAATCGTCACGGTGCAGGTGTTGCGGGCCAGGTCGCCGCGAGCCGCCGCGAAGGGGGTGCCGGGGGTGTCCCGAGCGGTGACGACGATGAGCGTTCGACAGGACAGAAGGTCAAGCGCAACGTGTTTCAGTATCGAGACGGTGACGCTGTCCGCCCAATGGGCATCCTCGATCACGAGCAGCAGACCGTCCGACGCCGCGGCGTCGGAGATTGCCTCGGACACCGCTTCGCACAGCCGGAACCGAGCGGCGTCGTCCGGCTCACCCGCGGCGACCGACCCGAGGGCGGCCGCAAGCTCCGGTACGTCGCGACCGAGCCGCTTCCAGGGCCACCGGGCCGGCGCGCCCGGGTCGTCCACCGCGAAGCCGCGGGCGACCCGCATGCCGGCGTGCGCGGCGGCGGCCACGGCCTGCTGGGCCAGGGCACTCTTGCCGATCCCCGCCTCACCGGTGATGAGCACCAGCCGACCGGCCCCGGCGAGTGCGTCCCGCCGGGCTCGGTCGAGTAGGTCCAGCGCAGCCGTCCGGCCGAACAATGCCGCCACCCGGTCAGTATGCGCGGGTCCCGGTCCCGACCGGCGCCGGTTCCGGATTCAGTGCTCGGGTCAGTGGCAGCACTGAGGACGGGAGCCACCTCACACCGGCACCGTTGTCGAGTCGGTTCACTGTCCAGCTCGCCGGAGGTCCATCATGTACGCGCAACTCACCATCTTCGACGGCCCGCGTTCACCGGAACTCGTCGCCGCGTCCGAGCGGGCCGGACGGGAGCGGATCGACCCGTTGCTCGACGCCGACCCGGACCTGCAGGACGACCTGGTCGCCCGATACATGCTCAGCCAGCCCGACGGTGGGTCGGCGGTGCTGGTGGTTTCGCGGACCGAGGGTGCCCTGGACAAGGCGATCGAGCTGATCATGACCTCCGAACTGCTGCCGGGGGAGGACCCGGCGCTGCTGCCCGGACCGTCGCGGGCCGAGCGCTACCTGGTCCAGGACGTGCGGCACGGGCGGGGCGCGCGATGAGCGCCGTCCTGGCGCCGGAACGCCTGACCGGGGTCTGGACGGCCGTCCCGGACGCATCCCGGGCCGGATTCCAGGTGCAGGACAAGCTGTTCGGCCGCGCGACCGGCACCATATCGGTACGGTCCGGCACCGTGCGCCTGGGCCCGTCCGGGGTGGTCGAGACCGCCCGGGTCGAACTCGACGTCACCGGCATCGACACCGGCAATGCGCACCGCGATCGCGACCTGCGCAAGCCGCGCTTTCTCGCGGCGGCCGATCACCCGACGATCGTGGTCGAGGCCGGCCCGGCGACGCCCGGCCCGGACGGCTGGTCGGCCCCGGCCACCGTCACGGCCCGCGGAGCCACCGCACCGGTGGAGCTGGCGGTCACCCTCGACCACGCCGACGAGACGTCGGCAACGGTCACCGTCACCGGCCGGCTGGACCGCACGGCACTGGGCATGAAGGTGCCGACATTCATCGTCGGCCGGTGGATCGACCTCGACGTCCACCTGGTGTTCCGCCGGTGACCTGCGTGCGCTGATCATCGCGACACCCGATCCGGCAGGCCGGCTCCGCTCCGACGGGACGATCAGCGCCGCCGCCGCTGCTTCGGACCGTCGCGCGGGAAGATCAATCCGCACCAATCCGGCCGATCCGTCGGTCCGAACCTCCGGCGTGACCACGAGAGCACGGATCCCGGCTGCCGATGGCGGCAACGCCATCGAAAGCAGCTGGCGCGCAGGGCGTACTGCCTCCGCGGTGGCGGGCGTGGTGGCGGTTGCTCTCGCGCTGGGTCTGGCCGAACTGCTCAGCGCCCTCGGCCGGTGGGCCGGATTCCTCGGCGCCTCGTCGTCGCCGATCGTCGCGCTTGGCCAGACGTTCATCCAGTTCACCCCGGAGTGGTTGAAGGAACTGGCCATCCGCACGTTCGGTGAGCACGACAAGGACGCGCTCACCGCGGGAATGCTGCTGACCGTCCTCGCCGTGGCCGCCCTGATCGGGCTGGTCAACCGATCCCGGCCCCGGGTGGCCGTGACCCTCACCCTGGTGCTGCTGCTGGTCACCACGGTCGCCGTGCTGACCCGGCCGGGCGCCGACGCTCTCGACCTGGGTCCGCTGCTCGTCGGCGGCGCGTCGGGTCTGGCCCTCCTGATTGCGATCGCCCGGTCCGGGATGCCGCCGGACGGGCCGGATCGCGCCGATGACGGTGCCCCGACCGGGTCGACCGGTCGTCGCCGGTTCCTGCGCCTGATGGGTAGCGGCGCGCTGCTGGCGGTCGCGGCCGGTGGCCTGGCCCGGCTGGTTCCGAGCGCCGCGCAGGTCGCCCAGAGCCGGGCCCGGGTGGCGCTGCCCGCACCCGCCGATCGGCAGGAGCTGGCTGTGGACGGCACCGCGCTGGCCGTCCCCGGGCTGACCCCGTTCGTCACCGCCAACTCCGACTTCTACCGGGTGGACACCGCCTACGCGGTCCCCGCCCAGACCACCGACGGCTGGCAGCTGCGGGTGCACGGCGCGGTCGACCGCGAGATCACGCTTACTTTCGACGATCTGCTGGCGATGCCGGCGGTCGAGCGGATGATCACGCTGACCTGCGTCTCCAACGAGGTGGGCGGCAAGCTGGCCGGCAACGCCCGCTGGCAGGGTGTCCGGCTGGCCGACGTCCTGGCGCTGGCCGGTCCGCGAGAAGGCTTCGACTGCTTGCTGTCGACCAGTGTCGATGGCTTCACCGTCACCACCCCGCTGGCGGCCCTCACCGACGGCCGGGACGCCCTCCTGGCCTACGCGATGAACGGCGAACCGCTGCCGGTCGAGCACGGCTTCCCGGTCCGCATGGTCGTCCCCGGACTGTACGGCTACGTGTCGGCCACAAAGTGGGTCGTGGACCTGGAGGTCACCAGGTTCGCGGACGTCACCGCCTACTGGACGCAACGCGGCTGGTCCGCGCAGGCGCCGATCAAGACCGCATCCCGGATCGATGTGCCCGCCGGGTTCGCCCGGCTGGCCCCGGGCACGGTGGCGGTGGCCGGCATGGCGTGGGCCCAGCACCGCGGGATCCGAACCGTCCAGGTGCAGATCGACGACGGGCCGTGGCAGGATGCCACCCTCTCCGGCGAGCTCGGCGTCGATACCTGGCGGCAGTGGTCGTTCGCCTGGCCGGCCGCCGCTGCAGGCATCCACACGATCCGCTGCCGGGCGATCGACGCCGACGGGATCGTGCAGACCGATCAGGTCCAGGGGGTGATGCCCGACGGATCAACCGGCCTCGACAGCCGGCAGGTCACCGTGACGGCCTGAGAAATCGAAGATCTCACCGCGATCGGGTATCGCACATCAATCCAAGGAGTCCCCGAATGTCGATCAAACGCGCCCTGACCCTGGTCGCCGCGGCCGGTCTGGCCCTGACCCTCGCTGCCTGCGGCTCGTCCGCCACCCCGGCGGCCAGCAGCACCTCGGCGGCGTCGTCCGCCGCCTCCTCGATGATGCCATCGTCGTCGATGGCGCCCTCGTCGATGGCCCCGTCGTCCGGTTCCATGAACTCCGGCGCCGCGACGGGCGCATCGCTGGTCGGACCCGGCTGTGCCGATTACGCCAAGCAGGTGCCCACCGGCGCCGGTTCGGTCGACGGGATGGCCCAGGACCCGGTGGCCACGGCCGCCTCGAACAACCCGCTGCTGACCACCCTCGTCGCCGCGGTGTCGGGCAAGGTCAACCCGCAGGTCGACCTGGTCAACACCCTCAACAGCGGTGAGTTCACCGTCTTCGCCCCGGTCGATTCCGCGTTCGCCAAGATCGACGCGGGCACCATGGACACGCTCAAGACCAACTCCGAGCTGCTCAGCGGCATCCTGACCTACCACGTGGTGGCCGGCCAGCTCGACCCGAGCCAGGTCGTCGGGAGCCATCCGACCGTCAACGGCGCCTCGCTCACCGTCACCGGCAGCGGGGACAGCCTCAAGGTCAACGACGCGAACGTGATCTGCGGTGGCGTCAAGACCAAGAACGCCACCGTCTACCTGATCGACTCGGTGCTGATGCCGCCGGCCGGCTGACCGGCCGCGGGACTGCGGGTCGCCGGCATGCCGCCGGCGGCCCGCGCCGCTGTCCCCGCGGATCGTACGATCAGCCGGCCGCGTCGAGCTCGGCCACCGCGGCCGCCGGCAACGTCACGGTCGCCGCGCCGAGGTTGTCCTCCAGATGGGGGATCGACCCGGTACCCGGAATGGGCAGCATGACCGGCGAGGCCTGCAGCACCCAGGCCAACGCCACCTGGGCCGGCGTGGCGCCGAGCTCGCGCGCGATGGTGTCGACCGGGCCACCCGGCCGGGCGAGCTCGCCGGCACTCACCGGCGCCCAGGGGATGAAGCCGATGCCCTCGGCGGTCGAGTATTCCAGGACGTCGGCGGAGGAGCGGTCGGTGAGGTTGAACCGATTCTGCACGGTTGCCACCGTGAACACCCGTTGTGCGGCCTTGACCTCCTCGACCGACACCTGGGACAGGCCGAGCGCACGGACCTTGCCCTCGTCCTGGAGCTGCTTGAGCAGCCCGAACTGATCGTCCGCGGGTACGGCCGGGTCGATGCGGTGCAACTGGAAGAGGTCGATCACGTCGACCTTGAGCCGGCGCAGGCTCAGCTCGACCTGCTGCCGCAGGTACTCGGGCCGGCCGAGCGGATGCCAGCCGTTCGGGCCGGTCCGGGCCAGCCCGGCCTTGGTCGCGATGCGCAGTCCCGCGGGGTACGGGTGCAGGGCCTCGGCGATGATCTCCTCGCTGACCGCCGGCCCGTAGGAATCGGCGGTGTCGATGAAGTCGACGCCCAGCTCGACGGCCCGTCGCACGACGGCCCGGGCGGCCCCGCGGTCGGCGGGCTCACCCCAGATCCCCGGCCCCGTGATGCGCATGGCGCCGAAGCCGAGCCGGCGGACGGTACCCAGATCCCTGATGTCGAAGGTGCCGGCCGCGGCCACGTCGATGGACAGATCGTTTGCAGTGCTCAAGTTCGGACTCATGTTGGGGTTGAACCCGGCGTCCGGGCCGGATGTTCCCGCCTTGCTCGTTTTTTGTGAATCGCCGGCTGCGGGCCGGGAAAGGTCACACCCGGACGGACCGGGCCGCGGCCAGCAGATCCGCCCAGGTGCAGAGCTTGACCCGGGGCCGGCCCTGCTGCTCGCCGGCCGCCCGCTCGGCGGCGTCGATGGCGTCCCACCCGGCGAGGTCGATCAGCTCCGGACGCCGCTCGCGCAGCCAGGATTCGACCATCGCGGGGTCGGCCCCCCGGGACGGCCGCGGCGCGGTGGCCAGGTCGGCCACGATCGTGTGCACGGTGTCGACGGCGTCCTTCTTGTTCGTGCCGATGATCCCGGTCGGCCCACGCTTGATCCAGCCGGCCACGTACTCGCGGTCGCCACCGACGACCCGGCCGTCCCGGTTGGGGATGACACCGGCGGCATCGTCGAACGGCACTCCCGGAACGCCCATCCCCCGGTAGCCGACGGCCCGCAGCACCAGCCCGACGGGCACGACCTCGCGCTCGCCGGTGTCGATCGCCCGGCCGTCGGCGTCGAGCACGTTGTGGGCCAGCACGATCGACTCCACCCGGTCGCGTCCGCGCACCTCGGTCGGCGAGGTGAGAAAGCGCAGCACGACCCGGCGGCCGCCGTTGACCGGCCGGACGGCCGCGTAATCGTGCAGGATCTGCAGGTTGTGCCGGGGGACGTGCGGCAGGTGCACCTCGTCCACACCCGCCAGTTGCGCCGGATCCACGACGACGGCCGCTCCGGTCAGCTCGGCCAGCTCGCGCAGCTCCGGCGAGGTGAAAGCCGCCTGGCCCGGACCGCGCCGGCCCAGCACCACCACCTCCCGGATCCGGCTGCCGCGCAGCGCATCCAGGGCATGGTCGGCGATGTCCGTGGTGGCCAATCGATCCGGCGGCGTGGCCAGTATCCGGGCCACATCCAGGGCGACGTTGCCGTTTCCGATGACGATGGCCCGCTCCGTCCCGACATCGATCGTGACGTCCCGGAAGTCCGGATGACCGTTGTACCAGCCGACGAAATCACCGGCCCCCACGACCCCGGGCAGGTCCTCGCCAGGAATGTCCAGCGCCCGGTCGGCCGGTGCCCCGACGCAGTAGACGAGGACGTCGTAGCGCGCGAGCAGCTCGGCGCGGTCGACGTGGATACCCACCTCCACGTTGCCGAAGAACCGGAACCGTTCGTGGGCCGCCGTTCTGGCGAACAGTGCGGCGATGGACTTGATCTTGGGATGGTCCGGGGCCACGCCGGCGCGCACCAGACCCCATGGGGTGGGCAGCCGCTCGAACATGTCCACCCGGACATTCCGGTCGGGCAACCCCAGCAGCGCAGCCGCCGTGTAGAAGCCGGCCGGGCCGGAGCCGATGACGGCAGCGGCCAGGTCGGGCACGTCCGGGTCCGGCACGGTCGACCCACCTCCGTCGGCGTCGGGTCCACCGGGTCCGGCGGCGGGCCCGGCGATCGACAGGACCCATGCTGCCACCTGACCGACCGGGTCCGCCGGATGTCGAGCGGACCGTCCTACGCTCGGTGAATGATCGTGGTGGTCGACGTGGCCAACGTGCTCGGGTCGCGGCCGGACGGGTGGTGGCGGGATCGGGCCGCCGCGACCGGGCGACTGCTGGACATTTTGGCCGGTTTGCCCGGATCCACGGTCGCTGGTCCGGACGGCGATTCCGTCCTCATCGACCGGGTGGTCGCGGTCGTGGAGGGCGCCGCCCGAGGCGCCGCGGCCGCTTCGGCCGGCACGGTCGAGGTGGTTCGCGCCGAGCGGGACGGCGATGCGGCCGTCGCCGCACTCACCGGTGAACTCACCGGCGGCCCCGCCGGCCGCGTCGATGTTCTGGTGGTCACGGCGGATCGCGGCCTGCGGCAACGGCTCTCGCCGAAGGCACGGGCCGTGGGGCCGTCCTGGCTGAACGGTCTGATCGGTCGTTGATCCGTCGCTGGCCCCTGGATCGACCGGGGGTTGACCGGGGTGGCCGGACCGGGGGTGCCGGTCAGCGGACCAGGCGGCCCAGGGCTGAGCCGGCCAGTTCGACGATGCCCGGTTGGTGACCGTTGGCGATCAGGTTGATGATCAGGCCGTCGATGCCCTTGTCCAGCACCCGCGCCTGCAGGTCGGCGGCAACGTCCTCCGGAGTGCCGACGAACTGCCGTGATTCGACCGACTTCCGGCGCTCGGGATCGAGCGCGGACAGATCGACGCCGGTGCGGCGCAGGTGCTCGTCCCGCGCAGTCCGGGCCTTGTCGCCGCTCTCGTCGATCACGGCCATCACCAAGTAGCTGGTCTCCAGGGTCGACCGGTCCCGGCCGACCTCGGCGCAGCGCTGGTCCAACGCCTCCAACTTGTGCGGGATTTCCTCCGGGTTGCAGATGATGTTCAGGTGCTGCGCGTACTGCGCGGCCATCCGGAACGTCTTGCGCTCGCCGCCACCGCCCAGCAGGACCGGCAGGTCGTCCCGCAGGCGTGGTTCGTTCATCGCCGTCTCGGTGCGGTACCAGCGTCCGTTCACGGTCGGCCGCTCGCCTCGCAGCATCGGCACGATGATGGACAGTGACTCGTCGAGCCGGGCGAACCGCTCGGCGAAGGTCCCGAACTCGAAGCCGAGTTGGTGATGCTCCAGCTCGTACCAGCCGGCCCCGATGCCCAGCACGGCCCGGCCGCCGCTGACCACGTCGAGCGTGGTGACGGTCTTGGCCAGCAGGGTGGGGTTGCGGTAGGTGTTGCCGGTGACCATCGCCGACAGCTGCACCCGCTCGGTGACGCCGGACAGTGCGGACAGGGTCGTGTAGCACTCCAGCATCGGCTGGTCGGGCGACCCGATGCCAGGCAGCTGGTAGAAGTGGTCCATCACGAAGATCGCGTCGAAGCCGGCGGCCTCGGCCTCGCGGGCCTGCGCGACGACGGTGGGAAAGAGTTGGGCGACCGGGGTGCCGTAGGAGTAGTTGGGCATCTGGTAGCCGAGACGAATGCTCACCCGCTCACTCTAAGCCTGGCGAACGATGCCCGCAGCAGCGCCGGAAGGCCGCCCGTTCGGTTGCCGGTCACCCGCTCCGTCGCGCGCCCGACCCCGGTTCCACAATGACCCGGTGACGGTGAACCGGCGGTCACTTCACTATTTCCTGGTTCGACCGAACGGAGCCGCCCGCCCGGGTTGACCGGTTCATGGGACGGCAAGGAGATGTTTACATATCGGTCATGTGGTGACCGCAATGATCAAAAGGGCAGAGCGTCGGGAAATGGCTTGTCGTGCAGGCGTTATCGGCAACCGGGGGGCGGCGTGCCGGCCACCGGCGTGGCCCCGCCCACATTGACCGGCTCATTCGCGCTGCACTACCGTCATTCTTGACCCGATACGGGCAGATGACCAAATCAATGTCAATTGAGGAGCCGGGCCATGAATGAGCAATCGCCGGGAGAATTCACCGACTGCGCCACGGATTGCCTGTACTGCAGCCTCCCCGAGACCGACTGACCGAGCATTCTCGCCGGTGTCGGCCGGTCTTCGACGTCCCGGACCTGCCACCCCGACCCCGGATTGCCCGACGGGCCCACGGGCGCCTGCGTCGACGTGCCGACGGTGACCGGAGCGATCAGCCGGCCGGCAACAGCCGGGACCAAGCTGTGCGAATCAGCCGCCGCCGCAGACCACCGAAGCGTCCGTCGGTGGCCAATGCGGTCCGGGCGGCGTTCCAGCCGCACGCGCCATGCACACCGCCGCCGGGATGGGTTGCGGCGGAGGCCAGGTACAGCCCGGGAATCGGGGTCTCGGGTCGGCCGATACCCGGCACCGGTCGGAAGACCAATTGCTGATGGATCGCCGCGGTGCCCCCGTTGATCGCCCCGCCGACAAGGTTGGTGTCGGCGGACTCCAGGTCGGCGGGAAACTGAACTGCGCGGTCCAGAACCAACTCGCCGAAGCCCGGGGCGAACCGCTCGATGGTGTCCGTCAGCCGATCGACCTGCCGGCGCAGGTATTCCGTCGTCGCGTGCCGGGGGACATGGGTATAGGCCCAGGCAGACTCGGTCCCGGCGGGGGACCGGGTCGGATCGGCCGTGCTCATCTGCCCGAGAAGCAGGAAGGGGCGTTCGGGCATCCGGCCGACCGCAAGGTCGGCGGCGAACTGCACCATTCCATCGGCGTCGGTGCCCAGGTGGACCGTGCCGGCGCCGCGTGCGCCCCCCGCCCGCCACGGGATCGGGGACCGCAGCGCCCAGTTCACCTTGAGGGTCGCGTGATCCCACTGAAAATGATCGAGCCGGTTGAGCAGAGCCGGCGGTAGGTGCCGGGCATCGACCAGTTCCCGGTACAGCGCGGGCGCCGACACGTCCGCCAGGACCGCCCGTCGGACGGCGATCCGGGTGCCGTCGGCGCACTCCACCCCGACCGCCCGGCCGCCCGCGATCCGGATCGACGTCACGGGCAGGCCGCTGCGGGTCGCCCCACCGGCCGCGACCAGGCGGGTGACCAACGCGTCGGCCAGCCGGCCGGCCCCGCCCTGGGGAACCGGGAAACCGACGTCCTGGGCGAGCATCGACATCAACCAGCCGAACAGGCCGCTGCCGGCGGCGATCGGCGGGATGTCCGCGTGCAACGCGTTGCCGGACAGCAGCAGGGCCCCGCCCGCGCCGGCGAACGACTCCTGCGCCAGTCGCTGCACCGGTAGGGCGGCCAGGCGGGCCAGGTCGAGGGCACCCGCGGGACCGACCCGGCGCAGCAGCCCGGCGACCGACCGCACGGGCGGAAACGGCGTGAACAGTGCATCCAGCAGCCGGTCGCGGACCCGGTTCCACTGCGCCACCATGGCGGTCCAGGCGTCCCCGTCCCCCGGGGCGAAGGTGTCCAGGTTGGCCGCGGTGCGCGCCGGGTCGCGGGACAGCACCGCGCACGAGCCGTCGGGGAGCGGGTGGGCCAGCACCTCGGGAGCGTGTACCCAGCGCAGGCCGTGTCCGGCCAGATCGAGATCCCGGATGACCGGGGACGCGGCCGCCAGCGGGTAGAAGGCGCTGAACAGGTCAGTGGTGAAGCCGGGTACGGTAACCTCGGCGCTGGCGACGGCACCGCCGAGCCGCTCCTGCGCCTCCACCAGTAGCACGTCCCACCCGGCGTCCGCCAGCGCGTTGGCGGCGACCAGGCCATTGGGCCCCGAACCGATCACCACGGCATCCACGGCTTCGGTCGTCATGCCGGCTCAGTGCCCGCGGCGCGGGGCGGTCAACCCACCCTCGGGTCACCGGTTGACCGGGGAACCCGCCGGGTACTGGACCGGAGTGTCCTCTGTGAGCGGTAGCGCAATCGTCCAGCGGGTCGTCGATGTGCCGGCGGGAGCGGTGTGGGACGTCCTGGCCGATGGCTGGTTGTACGCCAACTGGGTCGTCGGTGCCTCCCGGATCCGGGAAGTCGCCCCGGACTGGCCGCAGCCCGGTTCCCGTATCCACCATTCGGTGGGGGCGTGGCCCGCCCTCATCGACGACAGCACCAGCGTGCTGGCCATGACCCCCGGGCAGGAACTGGTGCTGCAGGCCCGGGCGTGGCCGGCCGGAGAAGCGGTGGTGCGGATCGGTCTGGAGCCGCGGGGTGACGGGCAGACCGTGATCAGCATGGCCGAGGACGTGGTCGGCGGTCCCGGGCGGATCGTCCCGCAGCCGGTCCGTCAGCTGCTGATCGTGCCGCGCAATCGCGAAGCGCTGACGCGGTTGTCACTGCTCGCTGCGGGCCGGGTCGGCGAGTCGCCCGGCGCGCTCCGCCGGGGGCGGGAGGTCCGGTGACCTGACCGGGGCCGCCGCTCCGGAGGGCGTGTGGCGCACGGGGTCACCCCGGTCCGGGCCGGCCGTCGTCGCGGAAAGGTTGCTTTCGTCGGCGATGCGGTGCATGCTTGGGTTTCATGGCTCAACCAGATGCCAGCCAAATTCCCTGTGCCAGAAGGGTTTCACCATGGCTGCACTGGTTTCCCGGCGCACCGCCGCGGCGTCCGCGCCGGTCATCCCCGATGCCGAGACGATGGAACGCCGCCATTGCCTGGATCGGCTGGCCGCGGCTCGCGACGGGACCGATCAGGTCGCGCTGCGCAGATGTGAATCGGCTGTGGTCGAACGGTTTCGCCCGTACGCCGATCGCATTGCCCGCCGATTCCGCGGGCGGGGTATCGAGGACGACGACCTGCGACAATTGGCCCGGCTCGGGCTGTGCAAGGCCGTCCAGCGCTGGCGCCCGGAGTTGGACCCGGGCCTGACCCACTTCGCCGGCCCGACGATCGAGGGTGAGATCAAGCGGTACTTCCGCGACCACTGCCGGCCCATCCGGATGCCCCGATCGCTTCAGGAGGACCTGGCCATCCACACCGCCGCCGAGGCGGAGCTCGTTCAGTCCCTGGGATGGACCCCGTCCGAGAGTGCGGTGGCGGCCGCGGCGGGGTCCAGTGTCGAACGGGTTCGCCGGCAACGGCTCGCGTCACGGATGTGTCAACCGGTGACCGCGGACGCGGACGACGGGGCGGCCGTCGCGCGCGTTGGCTGTGACCGGGCCACCCAGGCGATGGACCAGGTCGTGGAGCAGCTCGATCTCGGATTCGCCGTGCGCCAGCTGTCCGTCCGCGATCGGCGGGTGCTCGCCCTGCGATTCGTCGGCGAGTTGAGCCAGAGCGAGATCGCGGACCACCTCGGCGTGAGCCAGATGCAGGTGTCGCGCATCCTGCGCGCGTTGCTGATCAGGTTGCGCGCTGCGCTGACGTGACGGGCCACGGCTACCGGTTGGTGTGGTGAAGATCGGGGTACTTCACCCAGCATGACCGATTCCGCGACGGTGCGGTCGAGCGCGCCGACCGGCGCCCGGCCGGCCGATTCCACGCTGCGCGGCGTGCGTATCTCGGAGAAGGGCTGGGTGGCCCGATGGGCCAGATGGGGAGCCATCGTCGTCCTCGTCGCGGTGGTCGGCCTGGCGGCCGCCGGACGGCTCGGTGCCCACACGGAGACGGTGTCGGCGTCCGGTGCCGGATTCGGGCTCACGGTCGAGTACGCAGCCGTCGCGCGCGCCGGGCTCGACGTGCCGTTGCGGGTGCAGGTGGATCGGCTGGACGGGTCGGACTTCGACGACGACGTAACCCTGGAGTTCAACGCCCGGTACCTCTCGATCTTTGAAACCCAGGGATTCTTGCCGGATCCGGACCAGAGCGCGGCCGTGGGCGATGCCATCCGGATGACGTTCACCAAGCCGCCGCAGGGCTCGTCGTTCGTGATGAACTACGACGCGTACATCCAACCCGCGAGCCAGATCGGCACCGACGGTCGGGTCGCCGTCGTCGTCGACGATGCCCCGGCCGTGGCCGTCGACTTTCACACGACGCTGCTGCCCTGAGCCGCACCAGGATTCGGAGGTATCGATGGAGATCGTTTACCGCGCCTTGTTCGTCTTCGTCTTCCTGTGGCTGATCACCCGGATCGTCGGCCGGTCCACGCTCGGCGAGCTGTCCACCTTCCAACTGGTCCTTTTCATCACCGTCGGCGACATGATGCAGCAGGCGATTACCCAACAGGACTACTCGGTGACCGGTGGGGTGCTGGCGGTCTCGGTTTTCACTCTGCTCACCGTGCTGCTGACCTGGGTCAACGCCAGATGGCCCCGGGCGCGCACCGTGACGCACGGCGTCGCGGTGGTGGTGGTCAACAGCGGCGAGCCGGTTCTGGATGTCATGCGGGCCGAGCGACTGTCCATCGACGATCTGATGGCCGCGGCGAGAACGCAGGGATACGAGAAGTTTTCAGAGATCAAGTGGGCCGTGCTGGAGGCGAACGGGCAGATGTCGTTCTTCGGCGCCCGAGGAGAGGGCGCGGCTCCTCGGCCGAGCGTTGGTTAGCGCGAGCGCGGCGGGACGGTGGGGCGTCGACGATGGCGCAGACCGCTCAGCAAGGCCGTCGCCGACCCGGTGAGCACCAACAGCCCGTAGAGCCCGATGATCGTGCCGAAGGAGATCAGGCCGCCGGCCGCGGCGAACCCCACCAGGGTCACCTGTAGGCCGAACAGCAGGCCGAACCAGGCCCATCGGTCCGATCGCCGCGCACCGGCGGTATCGGTCTCGACGGCCATCCGCCCGGCCAACGTAGGGTCATCCGCCTGCAGCCGCCATTCGATCTCCTCCAGGGCCCTTCGCTCCTGGTCGGACAGCACCATGACAACCTCCTGGGGCGATTCGCTGGGCGCCGGGGAATTCGATCGTCCTTCCAGTACCCGAATCCCGCCGGGCTCAACCCCTTCCGCGGTTCAACCGGACCGGCCGGTTGGATGCGGCGGCGTACGGGAACTTTCGCTCAATCGCGATCGGCCAACCCCACGGGCCCAGGTAGTACGACCACTGGCGCAGTAGGCAGGATCTGATCAAGCACCGATGGGTCCTGCGGCTCGGTGCCATATTGCCGAAGGACCGGGAACTCCGTCGCCTTCCGGACCCGGAGCGGATGGCGTGCCCTGACCGGCGACGAGATCACCGAGTACGTTCGGTCCCTCACGGGAATGGAGTTATCCGCCCCGGTGCTCGATGGTGGCCCCGCGTGCTCGCCCGTCGGGGTTGCCCTGGATTGCCACGGCGGCCGGTCGCGGGCGGCCGCCCGGCGGCGGGCCGCTCACCCGCGGCCGGCGGCCGACAGCGGCGTCGCGACATCCTCCAGCGGCTTGTGCTCGGCGTCGATCCCCAACCACACCTCGACCAGGCCACCGGCGATCATGATCGCGGCGGCCAGCAGGTAGCCGTACAGCAACGCGGTCGGGTTGCTGCCGTCGCCGATGAGCGCGCCGTACAGCACCGGTCCCAACGCGCCGAAGCCCTGCGCGATCGCGAAGAACACCGCGATGGCCATCGCCCGGACCTCCAACGGGAAGATCTCGCTGACCGTCAGGTACGCGGAGCTGGCTCCCGCCGAGGCGAAGAAGAAGATCACGCACCATGCCGCGGTCTGGGTGACGGCGGTGAGCAGCCCCGCCGCGAACAGCCAGCCGCTGATCGCCAGCAGCACCCCGGACAGGATGTAGGTGCCGGCGATCATCTTCCGCCGGCCGAGCGAATCGAACAGCGGCCCGAGCACCAATGGTCCGACGAAGTTGCCGACTGCGAAAGCGATGAGATACCAGGGTGTGTCCGACGCCGGAACGCCATAGAACTTGCCGAGCACCAGGGTGTAGGTGAAGAAGATCGAGTTGTACAGGAAGGACTGCGAGATCATCAGGCTGGCGCCGAGGATCGACCGCTTCGGGTAGGTCTTGAACAGGACCCGAAGCAGGGCCAGGTACCCGTGACTGCGTTCCGGCCGGAGCTCGATTGCCTTCGACTCGTCGACCTCCGGCAGATCGACGCCCGACGCCCGGACCTGCTCCTCGATCTCGTCGATCGACGATTCCGCCGCCGCGGACTGCCCGTGCATCACCTGCCAGCGCGGGCTCTCGGGCAGGTGCCGGCGCAGCACCAGGATCACCAGGCCCAGCACCGGGCCGATGAGGAAGCCGAGCCGCCAACCCAAGCTCGGGTCGAGCACGTTGAGCAGGAACAGGGTGCCCAGGGTGCCCAGGACGGCGCCCAGCCAGTAGGTCCCGTTGACCGCGATGTCGATCCGGCCGCGGTACCGGGCCGGGATCAGCTCGTCGATCGCCGAATTGATGGCGGCATACTCCCCGCCGATTCCCATGCCGGCGATGAACCGGGTCGCGTACAGGAAGACGATCCAGCCGATCCCGGAGTTGAGGGTCAGCGCGGTCAGCCCGGAGCCGCCCATGTAGACGCCCAGGGTGATCATGAACAGCTTCCGCCGGCCCAGCCGGTCCGACAGCCGCCCGAAGAACAGGGCGCCGACGACCTCGCCGGCCAGGTAGACGGTGGCGATCAGGCCGACCGCGGCCGAGGACAGGCCGAGCGTCGACGGCTCGGTGAGCGTCTCCCCGATCGCGCTGGCGACGGTGATCTCCAACCCGTCCAGCACCCAGGCAACGCCCAGGGCCAGGACCATCCGGGTGTGGAACGGTGACCAGGGCAATCGGTCCAGTCGAGCCGGAATCAGGCTGGTCACGGTCTTGCCGACGGTTTCTGCGGGCATCTCCGGTCCTTTCGCCTCGCTCACGACCATGACGGAGTACCCACGATGGGCGGGTTGACGCAGGCCGGCCGCACCAGGGCCAGGTGCGTACCAGGGTGTCCGACCGGCACGACCGCGACCGCCCGGCGGAACTGTCGGGCGTGGATCGCCAGCGTCCGTCATGCGCTGGGAAGAGCCATGTCCACGGTCGAGGTGGACCTGGAGCGGCACGAACCGGAACTCTGGGTCGCGGACGAGCTAGAGATCCAGCACGACGTCGGTCTGGGCGTGCGCACAGCAGATAAGGGCGTCACCGGTCGCGGGCGGGTCGAGCGGGTCGGGCCGGTAGTCGACCTCGCCGGCCAGCAGCGGGGTGCTGCAGGTGTGGCAGACGCCGGTGCGGCAGGACCAGCGGGTCGGCACGTCGCAGGCCTCGGCGAGGTCGAGCAGGGTGTCGAAACGCCCGTCGAACGGCACGCTCAACCCGCTGCGGGCGAAGGTCACGGTAGGCCCGGCGCCCGAGATGCCCGACGGCGGGTGGGGTGGTACCGGCCGGGCGTCGACGACTCCCGGATTGATGGGGCTGCGAGCCCCGAACAGCTCGGTGTGGACCTGCTGGTCGCCGATGCCCGCGGCGATCAGTGCCGCCGTCATGTCCCGCATGAACCCTGCGGGGCCGCACAGGTAGGCGACGGTGTCGGCGGGGACGCCGGCCGCTCGGAAGGCCGCGGCGTCGAGGTGCCCGGTGCGGCGGCTGTAGCGAACCTGCAGGTGCGCGTCGGGCAGCCGTTCGATCAGGCCGGCGACCTCGGCGGCGAACGCCTCATCGGCGGGGTCGCGGGCGGCATGGAACCACCAGACCGTCCGACGGCTGCCGGTCGCGACCAGTTGGTAGAGCATCGCCAGCACCGGGGTGGCGCCGACGCCCGCCGAGACCAATGCGACCGGGCCGTCGCCGTCGGCGAGCACGAATTCGCCGCGCGGGGCCGCAACCTCGAGCGTGTCGCCGACGCGGGCGTGCTCATGCAGCCAGGCGCTGCCCGCTCCCGCACTCTCGCGTTTGACGCTGATCCGGTAGCTTCCGGCGTCCGGTGGTCCGGACAACGAGTAGCTGCGGACGACCGGCCCGTCCTCTCGTGGGATCCGGACGGTGACGTACTGGCCGCCCGGCGCCGCCGGCAGGGCCGTTCCGGCCGGGTCAGCCAGCCGGAACGAGCACACCGTCGCGCTTTCCCGGGTGATGTCGACGATCTGCAGCGGGCGGAAGCCGGGCCACACCGGTTCGGCGCCGACCACCCCGCCCGCCGCCGGCGCGCCGCTCTCGGCGGCCGCCAGCAGCTCACGGAACGAGGATTGCCAGCCGGGGCTGAGCGCAACGACGTCCCGTGCGGTGCGCATCAGGTCCAGATCGGGATGCGGCAGGTACAGCAGGGCGTCGACATCGGCGACGCTGAGCCGATGGGGGCCGTCCGCGGTCTTGACGATGTCGTCGCCGGCGGTGACGATGCCCTCTTCGATCACCCGGAGGTAGAACCCCGGCCGATGATGCGCGACGAGCAGGCGGGGCATGTCGGGTCGACCAAGGCGCAGCCCGACCCGGAAGCAGGTGACGCGCGGCTGGCTGACCTCGAATTCGGCGGTGCCGATCCGGTACCGGTCACCGATGCAGACCTGCGCGTCGGGAAGTCCGCTGACGGTGAAGTTCTCGCCGAAGTGACCGTGACCCAGATCGTCCCGGCCCAGGTGCTGCCGCCAGTAGGAGTACGACTCGACCTGGTAGACCATCACCGCCCGGTTGGGGCCGCCGTGCCCGCCGGTGTCGCCCTGGCCGTCGCCGTCGATGTTCAGCCGCCGCACCATGTGCGGCCCGCCGACCGGCGACTTCCAGATCCCGGTGTACACGCTGCGGCCCTGCCATTCGACCTTCCGGGGCAGGCCGACATTGATCGACACAATCGAGCCGACCGTCGTCGGCTCGATCACCGTGCAGGCGTGCATAGGAGCATGCTCCTCCGCCGCCCGTGACGCTGCCAGGCCCGCAGCTGGCCGGAATTCTGCTGATCCCCGTGCTGCGCCCTTTCGATCACGATCGAAGAAGCGCCGCCGGTCCATGCTGCCTAGCGTTGGCTCCGTCGGAGAACCGCTGAGAATCGGAGGCAGACATGGCGCAGGGTGAATTCACCGCGCAGGAGCGGGCCGCGATGAAGGATCGGGCCAAGGAGGCTCGGGCGGCCAGAGGCGGCAAGAAGGGCTACGACGAGGCCGACCTGCTCGCCAAGATCGCCGATATGGCCGACGCCGACCGCGAGATCGCCGAGGCGGTGCATGCCGCAGTCAAGGCCGGGGCGCCCGAGCTGGCGTGCACACTGTGGTACGGCATGCCGGCGTACGCCAAGGACGGCAAGGTCGTGTGCTTCTTCCAACCGGCCCAGAAGTTCAAGGCCAGATACTCCACGCTGGGCTTCAACGATCCGGCCCACCTCGATGACGGTGACATGTGGCCGACCGCGTTTGCCGTGGCAAAGGTGACCCGGGACGTGGCGAAGCGGATCGGCGACCTCGTCCGGCAGGCGGTGAGCTGAACCGCGACGCCGGCGCCGGAGTGCCAGACTGGGCATCGTGTCGGCTCCGGAACGACCACACCGCAGCGTCACCGCCAAGGCGCTGGCCGTCCTGGGCACCTTCGACCCGGCCCACTCCCGGCAGACGCTGACCGAGATCGCCACCGCCACCGGGCTGCCGCTGTCCACGACGCACCGGCTGATCGCCGAATTGGTGGCCTGGGAAGGGTTGGCCAGAGGCGACGACGGACGTTACGAGATCGGGCGCCGCATCTGGCTTCTCGGCTCGCTCAGTGCGGTCTCCCGGGAGCTGCGGGCGATCGCCCTGCCGTTCATGCAGGACCTGTCCGCGACCACCGGCGAGAACGTGCACATCGCCGTCCTCGACGGCGACCGGGCCCTGTACATCGACCGGATCTCCGGCCGGCGATCGGTGCCCGTGGTCAGCAAGCCCGGCGCTCGACTGCCGCTGCACGCGACCGGCGTCGGCAAGGTCCTGCTCGCGCACGCCGGTCCGGACCTGCAGGACCGGGTGCTGAACCGGCTCACCCGGCACACCCCGTTGACCATCGTCGAGCCCCCGCGGTTGCAGCGGCAGTTGGCGCAGATCGTCGACCGTGGCTACGCCACCACCCACGAGGAGATGACCCCCGGCTCAAGCTCGCTGGCGGTGCCGATATACGACCAGACGAACCGGGTGGTCGCCGCCCTCGGCCTGGTGACCGCCAGCACCCGGCGGGAGCTGAACCGGCTGGTCCCCGCCGTGCAGTTGGCCGGCCGGGGGATCGGCCGGACGCTTGGCTCGACCCGCTGATCGAACGGGAGATCTCACCCGGCTTCCAACTATCGGAAGTCGAGCGTTGACCGGCCGGACCGATGCCGAGAAGGTATTCCTACCCACCCCGTCGCTGGCGCCGGCGACCACAAGCCCTTCCCCACCATCGTCGTTGTGAAAGGTGTTGACGTTGAACGTCGCCGCAAACTTGAACCCGCGGGCCCGCTATGCGGGCTGGGTCGCCCCGCTCTGCTGGATCGCCGTCGCCCTCGAAGGTTTCGACCTGGTGGTGCTCGGCGCCGTGCTGCCGTCGTTGCTCAAGTTCGACGACTGGGGGCTCACCCCCAACTCCGCGTCGGTCATTTCGGTCGTCGGCCTCGTCGGCGTGATGGTCGGTGCGCTGGCCGCGGGCACGATCAGTGACCTGATCGGCCGCCGGCAGGCGATGCTGTGGACCGTCGTCAGCTTCTCGGTGCTGACCCTGGCCTGCGCCTTCGCGCCGAATCCGACCGTCTTTGCCATCCTCCGCTTCCTCGCCGGGCTGGGCCTGGGTGGGGTGTTGCCCACCGCGCTGGCGCTGATCAACGAGTACGCCTCGTTGGGCCGCGGCGGCCGGGCCACCACCACGATGATGACCGGCTACCACGTCGGTGCCGTGCTCACCGCCTTGCTGGGCATCCTGGTCATCAGCAGCTACGGCTGGCAGTGGATGTTCGTGATCGGCAGCCTGCCTGCCCTGGTCCTGGTGCCGCTGATGATCAAGTACCTGCCGGAGTCCAATGCCTACCTGCTGGCCAGGGCCGGCCTCGCGCCGACGGCGCAGCAGCCGGAGCAGCCGGTGAAGAAGTCGAAGAACCCGGCCGGCATGCTGTTCCAGCACGGGCTCGGCCGGTCCACCCTCGCGTTCTGGGTCGCCTCGTTCATGGGCCTGCTGCTCGTCTACGGCCTGAACACCTGGCTGCCCGAGATCATGCGGGCCGCCGGCTACGAACTGGGCGCGGCCCTTGCCCTGCTGCTCGTGCTCAACGTCGGCGCCGTCCTCGGTCTGCTCGTGGCCGGCCAGGTCGCCGACAAGATCGGCACCCGCAAGTCGGCGATCGCCTGGTTCGCCGCCGCGGCGATCTTCCTGGCCCTGCTGTCCGTCAAGATCCCCGGCGTCGGCGTGTACATCAGCGTGCTGCTGGCCGGCATGTTCGTCTTCAGCGCCCAGGTGCTGGTCTACGCCTACGTCGCCCACGTCTACCCGGCCGCCGCCCGGGGCACCGCGCTCGGCAGCGCCGCCGGTGTCGGCCGGTTGGGCGCGATCACCGGCCCGCTGATCACCGGCGTGCTGCTCACCGCCGGCCTGGCCTACCCGTGGGGCTTCTACCTGTTCGCCGCCGTCGCCGCGCTCGGCGCGGTCGGCATCCTGCTGGTCGACCGCGATCCGGCGCCGGCCGAGCCGTTGCCGCAGACCGAGGACGACGCCGAGCACATCACCCACACCCACCCGTCGCACTGACCCAGCCGACCCAGCGAATAGGAGATTGGCCATGTCCCGCACTCCCGAAATCCTCACCACCCAGGTCGGTATCGTCGGCGGCGGCCCCGCCGGGCTGATGCTGTCCCACCTGCTGGCCAAGGCCGGCATCGACTCGATCGTCGTCGAGAAGCGCGACCACGAAACGATCCGCACCACCCACCGGGCCGGCATCCTCGAGCACGGCAGCGTGTCCATGCTGGTCGACTCCGGCGTCTCCGACCGGGTGCTCACCGCCGGTCACAAGCACGAGGGCATCGACCTGCGATTCGGCGGGGAGAGCCACCGGATCGACTTCACCGACCTGGTCGGTGAGGCCGTCTGGCTGTACCCGCAGAACGAGGTTTTCGTCGATCTGGCCGCCGCCCGCGAGCGCGACGGCGGGCAGATCTTCTGGTCGGTGTCCGACACCGCGGTGCTCGACCAGACCACCGACACCCCGAAGATCACCTTCACCGACGCCGACGGCCGGGCTCGGGAGATCCACTGCGACATCCTGGTCGGTGCCGACGGATCGCACGGCGTCTCCAAGTGGTCGATCCCGCAGGACAAGCGGGTCGACAACTTCGTCGAGTACCCCTTCGCCTGGTTCGGCATTCTCGTCGAGGCCCCGCCGAGTGCCGACGAGCTGATCTACTGCAATTCCCGGCACGGCTTCGCCCTCATCAGCCAGCGGGACGCGAACGTCCAGCGGATGTACTTCCAGTGCTCCCCGGACGAGGACGTGACCGACTGGACCGACCAGGCCATCTGGGCCGAGTTGCAGAAGCGGCTCGACGGGCCCGACGGGTTCCAGCTCCAGACGGGCCGGATCTTCGACAAGACGGTGCTGCGGTTCCGCAGCTACGTCTGCGAGCCGCTGCGGTACGGCAACATGTTCCTGGCCGGCGACGCGGGGCACACCGTCCCACCGACCGGGGCCAAGGGCCTGAACCTGGCCTTCGCCGACGTCCGGGTGCTCTTCGAGAGCATCGAATTCTTCTACTCGACCGGCTCGACCAAGCTGCTGGACACCTACAGCGACCGTGCGCTGCAACGGATCTGGAAGGCGCAGAACTTCTCCTACTGGATGACCAGCATGCTGCACACCCGGGCCGACGCGAGTTCGTTCGAGCACAAGCGGCAGCTGGGCGAGCTGGCCGGGGTCGTCGCCTCCCGGCACGGGTCGGCGTACCTGGCGGAGGCCTACACCGGCTGGCCCAACGCCTGATCACGGCGACCGGACCCGACGGCGCGCCCCGCGCCGTCGGGGTTCGGCGCTCTCCGACCGTCCGGCCCGTCCCCAGCAGGAGGACCACCATGCACATGCCCCGCCGACCCGGCACACCGACCACGGTCACCGGACGGGTGCTGGCCATCCTGGAGGCGCTCGGCTCCGGTGGGCGGACCGGGCTGAGCCTGGTCGAGATCAGCCACCGCACCGAACTGCCGCTGTCGACGACCTTCCGGCTGGTCCAGGAGCTGCTCGACGGGCGCATGGTGGCCCGTGACGCGCGACGCCGCTACCACGTCGGTCCCCGGCTGCGTGAGCTGGCCGGCTGACGACCCATCCGGCCCGCTGCCGGCCGCCCACTCGGCAACGCCGGGCCCGTCGCCGGGCGACCGGACGTCCTGCCCCAGGGCCCGTCCACATCCGGGCACCGACGTCGGGGACCCGCGGGGCGCAGTTGCGGCAACGGACACGGAGGACATAAGGTACAGGTCCGGTCCAACCGGATCCGACCGGCGTCCCGCCTTCCATTCAGTGTCGGACGACGAGCCCTTCCGAGGGGTGGGGCGGGGCGTTCGCTCGGTGCAAGAGCGTGGCCCATCCGGGGGTCAACGACTCGGGGCGGACCAGGCCGGAGGCCGCCTCTCGCGGAACGCCGCCATGCCCTCCTGCGCCTCCGCGCCGGCGAAGTACCCGGCGGAGATGGTGGTCAGGGCGGCCAGATCACCGTGCAGATCGCCCCGGGGCCGGCGCAGCAGTCGCTTGGCGCCGTCGAGCGCGCCGGGCGCGCCCTGACGTAGCAGGCCCACGTACCGGTCGACCTCGGCATCCAGGGCGTCCGCAGGAACGCTTCGGTTGAGCAGCCCGACCGAGACCGCCCGCGGCGCATCGAAGGTCTCCCCGGTGAGGAACAGCTCGTGGGCCGCCCGCGGGTGCAACCGGGGGAGGACGACCGTGGAGATCACCGCCGGGATGACGCCGATCCGCACCTCGGTGAAGGCGAACGTGGCGGTGTCGGCCGCGACCGCGATGTCGCAGGCGGCGACCATGCCGATCCCGCCGGCCCGGGCGGGGCCGGCCAACCGGGCCACCACGGGCGTGGGTGAGCACCACAGCGTCTCCAGGATCCGGGGGAGCTCGCGCACCCCCTGGTCGTCGGCCGCCGCCCCCGCCGCCTCCTTCAGATCCATCCCGGAGCAGAACACCGAGCCGGTATGGGTCAGCACGATCACCCGGACCGCCGGTTCGGCGATGGCCGCGTCCAGGTGGGTCAGCAACTCGTGGCGCAGGCGGGCGGACAACGCGTTCCGATTGGCCGGGGAATCCAGGGTGATCGTGGCGACCGCCCCGTCGCGGGCCGCGCGGACCAGAGGGTCATCGGTCACGATTGCCCCGGTGGCGTGCGTTCGATGTCCACCACGGCCCTGCGCCCTCCTCGATCGGTCCCCGCCGACCGTACCGATGGCGCCGGCGCCACGTCTGCTCCCGCCGGGATAGTGCGGTTCGGGCGGGTGGGTGGCTTGGCGCCACCTCCGGCCGGCCTCAGGTGAGACCACCCGCGAGCATGAGGCCGCCGTCGACGACGACGGTCTGCCCGGTCATCCAGCCGGCATCGTCGCTGAGCAGGAAGGCGACCACGCCGCCGATGTCCCGGGGTTCGCCGAGCCGCCCCAGCGGGTAGGCGGCCGTCACCCGCTCCTCGCGACCCTCGTACAGGGCGGTGGCGAACCGGGTCTTCACGACCGCGGGCGCGACGGCGTTCACCCGGATGCCCGGCGCGAGCTCGACGGCCAGTTCCTCGGTCAGGTGCACCAGCATCGCCTTGCTGGCCCCGTAGAACCCGATGCCGGGCGCCGGGCGCAGAGCGGCCACCGAGGCCACGTTGACCACGGCGCCGCCATGCTCGTGCATCCACGCCCGGTGGACCTGCTGCAACCAGGAGAGGGCGGCGAGGCAGTTCACCTCGACGATCTTGTGGGCCGCGTCCGGGTCGAGATCCATCAGCGGCCCGTAGACCGGATTGATCCCGGTGTTGTTGACGAGGAAGTCCGCGCCGCCGAAGGTCTCGATCGCCGCCGCCACGGTGGCCGCCTGGTGCTCGCGGTCGGCGGCGTGCCCGGCGACACCCAGGGCGACCGCCGGACCACCCAATTCCGCCACCGCCCGGTCCAGCGCCGGTTGCTTGCGGCCGGTGATGACGACCCGGCCGCCGTCGGAGATCAACCGCTGGGCGATCGCCAGGCCGATCCCCCGGCTGGCCCCGGTGACGATCGCGCAGCGGCCGGCGAATCGGCCGGTGACCGTCGGGCTGTCGGCCATCGCTCTCCTCCAGGGTGCTGGCTCGTCCAAGGTGCGGGCGCCGGGCGCCGTTCCCTATTGCGGGCGGTGCGGACGCTCGCTCAGATGATGTTCCCGGTACACCTCGTCCAGGGTCATCGTGCCGTAGCGAAAGTTCTTCATGCTCCAGCCGAGCAGTCCGATCGCCAGCAATCCGGACACGATGAGGAATGCGCCCGTGCCCCATCCGCCGAACAGCCACCACTTCTCGGCCAGCGGCCACCAGCCCGGCGCCGCCGGACGGATACCCCAGATGACGCCGATGGCGATCAGGCCGAGCGCGAGGGTGGTCGACATGATGATCCGCGGCCAGGTCTTGACCCCCTCGGCCGCGCCGCGGTAGGCCGCCCGCTTGACGGGGTCGAGCAGCCGGTCGGCCCAGCGGTAGTTCCGGGCCAGCACCCACAGGCCGAGCGCGAGCAGGAGTAGGCCGGGTCCGGGCAGCACCAGCGCGGCGATCCCGGCGGCCAGCAGCAGCCACCCGAGGATCTCCTGCCCGATCCGCGCCGCTTTCGATCTGTTCTCGGTGGTGGCCATCCCGACAGGATGCCAAAGCCGGCGCCGGCCGGTGCCCGACGCGTCCAGGCGCGCCGGTCTCGACCGGGCGTCGTGGGGAATGCTGGCGGTCAGGTCGACGGCCCCCCACACCCACCCCGCGCTGGTCGACGGGCCGGTGTACCTGGACTACAACGCCACCACGCCGGTCGATCCCGAGGTCGTCGACGCCATCATCGCGGCGGCGGCCGGAGGCCGCCCCGACCGCCGAGACTGGATCAGGTCGTATTGAGCACCGTTAACGTGCCGGCGTTGAGGTTGGTGACGTAGGCGAACTTCCCGTTGGGCAGCACGCCGATGCTGGTCGGCGAGTCCACGGGGATCGTCGCGGTGACCTGGCGGGTCGCGGCATCGATGACCGACACGGAGTTGCTCTGCACGTTGGCCGTATAGAGGTAGTTGCCGTCCGCGCTGTACGAGATGTCCTGCGGATTCGTGCCGACCGCGGTCGTCCCGGTGACCTGGTTGGTCGCGGTGTCGATGAAGTTGACGTCGTTGCTGTCGAAACAAACGACGACCACCTGCCTGCCGTCGGGGGAGACGGCCACGCTGTGCGGGCTGGTCCCGACCGGGATCGTCGTGATGGTGGTCCTGGTGGCGACATCGATGACGGACAGCACGTTCGATTCATGGTTCGCCAGGTAGGCAGTCCGCCCGTCCGGCGCGAACGCCACCCAGTGCGGATTCTTGGCCACCGGCAGCGTCTGGGTGACCGTATCGGTGGCGACGTCGATGATGTCGAGGGCGCCGGCGTCGTGGCTGGGCACCCATACGGACTTGCCGTCCGGGGTGACTGCCAGCGCATAGGGTTTCTTCTCGACCGGGATCTCCGTCAGCGCCTTGGTCGTGCGGGTGTTGATGACGTCGACCAGGTTGATGGTCTTGTCATCGTTGTAAACGCTGACGTACGCCCGCGACCCGTCCGGCGAGAACGCGATGAACTGGGGTGGCCCGGCGTCGATCGGGATGGTGGCCGTCACCTTGTTGATCGTCGTGTCCAGGACGGTGACGACCTTCGCCGCCCGGTTGGCGATGTAGGCAAAGCGGCCGTCGGGGGTGATGGCCACGTACCCCGGCGTGGCGCCGACCGGGATCGGGTCGCCGGCGATGCTGGGGATGGCGACGGCCGGGGCGGGCGCGACGGCCGGGGCGGGCGCGGCGATGGGGCCGGCGGGCTCCGGTGTGCTCGGCGCCGCTTCGACGACGGAAGTGATGGCCGTGCCGGCGCTTTCCGGCGAGCTGGGGGCGGTGCCGGTCTTGGCCTGGTCCTCGCCGATGGAGTCCGGTTCCGATTCGTGCGAATGTTCGGCGGCGGGCGTCTGCGCCCGGGCCTGGCCCTGGACCTGACTGTTCGGCCGGACCGCCCAGGCGACGCCGGTGACGGCGGCGACGGCCACCAGCGCGGCGACCAGGCCGATGATCAACGGTTTGCGACGGCCCGGACGCGAGGGCGACGGCCGGCGGTGCGCTCCGGACGGCGGGTCGCTCGCCGGGGGCCGGCCGTCCGACCCGGAGCCCCCGAAGCCCGTCGGTTCGACCGATCCCGGACCGCCACCCCCCGCCGGGCTCGGTGCCGGGCCCGAGCCGAAGGCCGAACCCGGCCGGGAGATCTGCTCGGGACCGGTGGCCGGCCCCGACGGGCCGGGCGCGGGACCCGTCGCCGGGCCCGGGCCACCGGTCGCCAGCGGGCGCACACCGACCGTCGTCGGCAGGTCATCGCCGGTCGACCCGGAGGCGGTCGCTGTCGACAGGGCCACCGACAGCTCGGCGATGAACTCCCGGCCGGTGGCGAACCGGTCGGCCGGGTCCTTCGCTACGGCCTTCATGATCACCGGGTCGGCGGCGGCCAGGTCACTGCGGGACTCTGCGAGCGGCGTCGGGTACTGGCTGAGGTGGGCCCACATCAGCGCGGCCTGATCGTCCCGGACGAACGGCGGGGCGCCGGCAAGGCATTCGTAGGCCACGCAGCCGAGGGCGTACAGGTCGCTGCGCGCGTCCAACGGCTCGCCCCGGATCTGCTCCGGCGAGACGTAGGCCATCGTTCCGATGAAGCTGCCGGCCTCGGTCAGCCGGCTCATCGCTGCGGCCCGTTTGGTCAGACCGAAATCGCTGAGGTAGACGTGCTGCCGCCCGTCGCCGGAGTCGCCCAGCAGGATGTTCGCGGGTTTGACGTCACGATGGACCAGGCCGGCGGCGTGCGCCAGGTCCAGGGCGTCCGCGACCGGCGACAGGATTGCCAGGGTGCGCTGCGGATCCAGCGGGCCGTCGCGCCGGATCAGCCGGGAAAGATTGGTACCCCGGACGAAACGCATCGCGATGTAGAGCAGCCCGTCGGACTCCCCGGCCTCGTAGATCGGCACGATGTTGGGGTGGTCGAGGGAGGCGGCGAATCGGGACTCCCGCAGGAAGCGCTCCCGGAAGTCGGAACCGTCCGGGTCGTGCCAGGCCAGGACCTTGAGCGCGACCCGACGATCGAGCCGGACATCGGTGGCCTCGTAGACGTAGGCCATGCCACCTCGGTCCAGCAGCGACTCGACCCGGTAACCGCCCACCATCGTGCCCGGCGGCAGATGATGCGGCGAGCCCTGGGCCGGGACGCTGCCGCCGTCGGTCATGACCGGGCCCGTGCGGAATCGGGCCGGGAATGCGCGGAGGGTGCTCTCGTCATCGGGACGTCGCCGTCGTGCCGCACGGACGCCTCATCTCTGCCGTCTTCGGGCGCGACCGGCCGTCCGGTGCAGCCACCCCGTCAAGTGAAACTCAATCTGAGGAGGTCCGCCAGGCACTTTCTGATCCACCCGGGCTCCGCGCGCCGGGCCTCAGGTCGAATCCGGACCTTCGCGGGATCTGAGCGAACTCTGATCTCGCCGCGGCACGCTGGGTCCGTCAGGCGCGCGGCCGATGATCGGCCGCGACCTCTGCGGAAAGGCCATGATGGACTCGAACCTGTCCGTGTTTCTCCCGATCAACGCGTTCGCCCGGGCCACGCCCTGGCTGCAGGGGCCGATGCTGGACATCGCGCAGTATGGGGTGGTCGCCTTCGTCGTCCTGCTGGGTCTCGGGTGGTGGGTGGCTCGGCGCAGCGGTGACACCGCCCGGCAGGCGGCGGCCCTCTGGGCCCCGATCGGCACCCTGCTGGCCGTGGCGCTCAATCAACCGCTCGCCGCAATGATCGGTGAGCCCCGTCCGGTGGTTGCGGCGCCCGGCGCCCTCATCCTGCTGCCGGGGGCCGGCGACCCGGGCATGCCCAGTGATCACGCGACGATGGCCGGCGCGGTCACCGTTGGCCTCTTGCTGGTGAGTCGCCGGCTCGGTGCGGTGTCCGCGGCCGCCGCCCTGCTGTTGACCTTCTCCCGGGTCTATGTCGGTGCGCACTTCCCGCTCGACGTGCTGGTCGGCCTGTGCACCGGCGCGGCCATCAGCCTGCTGGGGTATCTCGTGGTGCGCCCGTGGCTGATCCGGGCAGTTCGGGCGGTCGGGCGGACCCGACTACGCCCGCTGCTCACCACCCGGCCGGCCTGACCGGAACCGCGGCACACTGGCTTCAACCGGTCAGGAGGGATCCGCCATGGCTGCCACGTTGACCCGCCGGACGCTGCGCCGAGCTCGGCTGGGCGGACGCCATGCCTATCGCACGGCGCACCGGCATCGGGCCGCGCTGGCGGTCGCCGCCGCGGTCGCCGTGTTCACCGTGGGCAGCGGGGTCGCGGCCGTTCATGACGGCCCGCCGGCGTTCGGCTCGCCGGGGTTCTCCCACCCACAGATGATGCACGGGCCGATGCCGGGGGCCCTGCCCGACCGCCCCGGCGGGCCGCACCGGTGATCCGGTCGCGCGGTTGACGCTGCGCAGCTGCGTCCGGACTCAGCTGGACGTCACGGGGATCTCGATCTCAGCCCGGACCCCACCGGCCGGTCCGGGGCCGAGCCGCAGCGTTCCGCCGTGCGCCGTCGCGACCTCCCGGACCAGCGCGAGCCCGAGGCCGAAGCGCCGCCCGCCGGGACCGTCGGCCGATCGGGGGCCCCGGGCGAACCGTCGGGTCAGCTCGTCGGGATCCGCCCCGGCCAGCCCTTCTCCGGTATCGGTGACCGACAGGACGACCCGGTCCACGGCCAGCCGGGCCGCGAGCTCGACAGTGCCGCCGGGCGGGGTGTGGCCGATCGCATTGTCCACCAACGCGGCGAGGGCCCGCCGGAGCGCAGTGCGGGAACCGTTGACTCGCGCGCCGTCCGACGCGGACACCGTCAGGACGACGGCGCGCTGATCGGCCAGCACCGTCATCGACCGCGCCACCTCCGACAGCAGCTCCCGGACGTCGACCGGCTCCCCCCGGCCCGGATCGGCGGACAGCTGGGCGCTGGCCAGCAGCTCGTCGACGATCTCGCCCAGCGTGCGGCTGTCGTCCAGCAGCTGCCGCATCGCGGGCAGCGCCGGATCGTCCGGCGGCATCCGGCGGGCGATGAGTTGGGCCCGGGTGTGCATGACGGTCAGCGGAGTGCGCAGTTCGTGGCCGGCGTCGGCGACGAATCGGCGTTGCCGGGCGAGCGCGTCGCCGAGCGGCGCCACCGCCCGCCGGGCGATCAACAGACCGGTGACTCCGGCGATCACCACCCCGATCGCACCGGCCACGAGCAGCGTCGTCTGCAGGACCTCGTCATCGCGGTCGGGGCCGCCATCGTGACCGCCGCGCCCGTGCCCGAACACCGGGCTGAGCGCCAGCGTGGCCAGGGCCGCGAGCACGACGACGACGGCGCTGGCGGCCGCCAGCTGCCAGGCCATCCGCCGGGTCGCGGACCGCAGCAGTTGCTGGTCGGGGTCGGCGGGTCCGGTCACGCCACACCCAGCCGGTAGCCCAGGCCGTGCACGGTCTGCACGCATTCCCGGCCGAGCTTGCGCCGCAGGTAGTACACGTAGGTGTCGACGCTGCCCGGATCGTCGGCCGGGTCGAACACCGCGGCCAACAGGTCGGGCCGGGTGAACACCTGCTGGGGCCGCCGGGCGAGGACCTCCAGCAGAGCGGCCTCCTGGCCGGACAGGTCGACCGCCTCACCGCCGTCCGGGTCGAGCACCCGGCGGCCCGCGACGTCGAAGCGGCGCCGCCCCAGATCCAGAGAGGTCGCCCGGTCGATCGACCGCCGGCGCAGCGCCCGTAGCCGGGCGAGCAACTCGTCGATCTCGAACGGTTTGACCAGGTAGTCCTCGGCGCCGGCGTCCAATCCTTCGACCCGGTCGGCCACGGCCGCCCGGGCGGTCAGGATCAGGATCGGTGTGGTGACGGCCCGGTCGCGCAGCCGCCGCACCAGGTCGATGCCGTCGATCGCCGGCAGGCCACGGTCGATCACCATCACCTCGTAGGTCCGGGTCAACCCGGCATGCAATCCGGCCTGGCCGTCGGTCACCAGGTCGACGCCGTAGGACTCGCCGAGGACCTCGGCCAGCAACGGTCCGAGCCGGCCGTCGTCCTCGACGAGCAGCAGTCGTGGTTGCCCGGTATCCACCCGACCCCCTCCCTTGCGGCTCCCCGGCCAATGGTGATCGGGCCCGATCACAAGGATCTCAGACGGATCCGGCCGAAGGCGGCGCGCGGATCGACTCACCCGAATGTGACGGGTGGGGGGCGGGGTGGGCGACGTCATGCGCGTCGCCGTTGGTGACACGCGCGGGAAGGGGGCGCGGCGGGTGAGGGGGCCGCCATGGGCACGATCGGGGTGCCGGCACCCCGATCGGAAGTCTCCGGCGGGCACCCTCGATCGCCGGCCGGGCTGCGGGCAGGTTCGACGGTGTCCGGGCCGGCGGCCGGACGCTCCCGATGGCCTGGAAGGTCCGATAATGCACGTTTGTGGGCTTGCGATCCGGATCGTCGCTGCTGCGGGTCGTCGCGTGGGTATACGCGGCGGGTCTCCTGGCCTGGCTGCTGCTGGGCCTGTTGCCGGTCGCGGTCGCCGACATCGGCGCGGTGTCCGATGAGGTACGGGTGCTCGCGTCGACCGGCGGCGTGCTCGCCGCCCCGGCGACCGAGTTGCTGACCCCGTCCATGCCGATGACCGGCCTGACCGGGGTCACCCTGCTGCAGTACGCCTTCAGCACCCTGAACCTGGTGCTCGGGGTGGTGCTGCTGATTCGCAGTTGGGACCAGCTGGTGCCGCGGCTGCTGGCCGTCGGCCTGCTGGGTACGGCGGCCACCTTCAACCTGCCCAGCCATGAGGCGTTCCGGTTGATCGGCAGTCCCTGGCCGGTGTCACTGCTGCACTTCGGTTTTCACATCGCATCCGGGGTCTGCTACCTGTGGGGGGTGGCGCTGTTCCCGGACGGCCGGTTGCCACGTCGGATCGGGCTGTCCGGCCGGCGGCTGTTCGTCGCAGCCCTCGCGGTGACCGGCGTCGTTGCCGGCATCTGTTGGTGGAGCGATTTCCTGCTGCATCCACAGTTCTTCGTCATCTTCTTCGGCGTCCTCATCCCGGTCACCGGGGTGGGTGCGCAGACGTTGCGATTGCGGGATCCCGCGACCTCGGCCGAGGCTCGGCGCAACGCCCGGTTGCTCATCGGCGCCCTGCTCCCGGCGCTGGCGGTCGCGGTGCTCTGGTGCGTCGCCCAGATGCTGGCCCTGGCCGGGATCGGCGGGGCGCCCGCGGCCCACCTCGCGGCCGGCCTGCCCGATCTGTTCCCGGTGGTGTTCGCGATCGTGCCGGTCGTGCTGTTCGTGGCCCTGGTGCGGTACCGGATCTTCGGCCTCGACCGCCTGCTCGGCCGGGTGCTGGTGGCCACCCTCCTGCTCGTCGCGACCGGGCTGGTGTATCTGGTCGCGGTCGTCACCGGAGGGCTGCTGGTGTCCGGCGGCCGCTGGTGGACCGTGTTCGTGATGGCGGCGGCCGCCGTGGGGCTGAGCTGGGGGTGGGACGTCATCCGGCGGTGGGTCAACCGGATCGTGTTCGGCCAGGACCTGGACCCGGCCGCGGCCATGGGCACCCTGCTCAGCGGCCTCGACCTGCTACGCCGCACCGACGAGCTCGACCAGCTGGTGGCCGTCGTCGTGCGGGCCACCCGGGCCCGGAGCGCCCAGCTGTGGGAGGACGTCGGCGGCCGCTGGTCCCGGCTGGCCGGAGGACCCGCCGCGGACGACGCCGACGCCCCCGCGCTGGTGGACGGCCGGCACTGGTGGATCGCGTACGACGACCGGCGGATCGGCGTGCTGACCGTCGATCTCGCTCCCGGCGAACGGTTGCCGGAAGCGCAGCAGGCGCTGCTCGCCGACCTGGCCGAGCACGCCGGACTGCTGCTGCACAACGCGACCCTGGCCGATCATCTGGAACGCCGGGTGCAGCAGCTCGCCACCCGGGCCGAACAGCTGCGCACCATCCGGCACCGGATGGTGGCCGCCCAGGACCGGGAGCGATTCCGGCTGGAACGCAACCTGCACGACGGCGCCCAGCAGACCCTGGTCGCCGCCATGATCGAACTCCGGATGGCCGGCGCCGTCGGCCCGCCGGCGGCCGCGGAGATCCTGACCGCGGTGCGGGAAACCCTGCGAACCGGTGCCGGAGAGCTGCACGAGCTCGCGGCCGGCGGCCTGCCGGCCGGGCTCCGGGACGGCGATCTGCGGCGCGCTCTCGCGACCGTTGCCGCCCGGGCCGAGCAGGCCGGTTTTGCCGTGCGGCTGACCGTCGACCTGCCCCCCGGGACCGGTGCGGACGAAGGCTGGTCGGACGCCGCCGTCGCCGTCTGGTTCTGCTGCGCCGAAGCCGTCCAGAACGCGGTGAAACACTCAGCGGGTACGACGATCTCGATCGACGTGCGGGCCACTGCGGCGGGCGTCGAGTTCACCGTCGGCGACGACGGGCGAGGGATCGCCGGGCCGCCCGGCGGCCTGGGTGGAATCCGCGGCCTGGACGACCGGGTGGCGGCGCTGGGCGGCACGATCGCGGTGGACTCCGCTCCGGGTGCGGGGACTGCCGTGCGCGGTTTCCTCCCCACCGGCAGCCTCCGCGCCGGCAGCCTCCCCACCGGGAGCCGGCTGGTGGCCGACGGGGTGACCGGCCATGCCTGACCGTCGGCGGGTGTCGGCAGTCGTTCTGGTGCTGCGTTTCTCGCTGGCGTTGGTCGCCTTCGCGGTGGCGGAGGTGTGGTCGGAGCGGGTATGGCCGGCGGCCGGTGGCATGCCCGTGTGGGTCGTGGTGATCACCATGGCCGCGGTCGGGGCCCTGTTTGCCGGGACCGGCCGGCCCCTGTCCCGGCTCGCCGAACGGATCGTGCTGCGGGACCGCGCCGACGGATACCAGGCGGGTCGCTCGCTGCTGCGCCGGATGTCCACCGCGCTGCCCATCGAGGACGTGCTGCCGTCGCTGGCCGAGATCACCGGCCGCACCCTGCAGGTCGAACGCTCCGAGGTCCGGGTCCGGCTGGACGGGGGCCGGACCCTGTCGCAGGTGTGGCCCGATCGGGCCGGCCCGCAGGGTGCCCCGGTGGTCGTGCAGGTCCGGCACGACGGTGACACGGTCGGCGAGATCGAGGCGGACGTGGTCCGGCCGGCCGGCACCAACCGGGAGACCGCGTTGCTGCGGCAACTGGCCGGCCCGGCCGGCCTGGCCATGTCGACGGTGCGGCTGACCGTCGAACTGCAGCGCCGGGCCGTTGCCCTGCAGCGGCTCAATGACGAGATCGCCGCCTCCAACGAGCGGATCGGCCGGGTCCGGCAGCACGAGTCGGACACGATCACGGCGGAGATCCGGGGCCGCGTCGACCCGCGCCTGGACGCCGCCGACGAGCTCATCGGGCGGGCATTGCAGGCGCCCGCCGGCGAACCGGCCGGGCCGGAGCTGATCGGCCGTGCCCGCGACCTGGTCGGGCAGGGACTGGACGAACTGCGGGATCTGGCCCGCCGCATCTACCCACCCCGGCTGGGCGAGGGCGGCCTGGCCGCCGCATTGGAGGGCTGGCAGCTGCGGACCGGGGTGGGGCTGGACCTGACGGTCGCCGACGATCCGCGGCTGCGGTCCGATCCGACGCTCGAATCCTGCCTGTACTTCCTGATCGTCGCCGCCCTACCGCACCGGGGGGTCGACGACGCCCGGCCGACCGTCTCGGTCGAGATCGGGTCCGACCGGGTGAGCGTCGACGTCGTCGCGCCGGCCCGGGCCGAGGACACCGTCGGGGCCGGCGACGAGGGCGGTCTGGCCACGGTGGCCACGGTGGCCGCCATCAACGACCGCGTCGACGCCTTCGGCGGCGCTCTGTCCGTCGCCGATATCGGCGGTCGCCGATGGGTCCGGGCGTGGCTCCCGCTGGTCGGGGAAGGAGCGGGCGCATGACGTACCGCGTGGTGCTGGCCGAGGACAACTTCCTGCTTCGGGAGGGTTTGCGCGGCATGCTGGCCACCGTCGACTCGATCGACGTCGTCGCCGGCTGCGCGGACCTGCCGGAGACGCTGGCCGCCGTCGCCGAGCACCGGCCGGACGTCGTGCTGACCGACATCCGGATGCCGCCCGACCGGCGGGACGAGGGCATCCGGGTGGCCGACCACTGCCGCCGGGCGCACCCGCGGATGGGCGTCATCCTGCTCAGCCAGTACGCCGAACCCGGTTACGTGCGGGCGCTGCTCGGTCAGGGCACCCAACGCCGGGGCTACCTGCTCAAGGAGCGGGTCAGCGACCTGGACGAGCTGGTCACCGCGATAGGCATCGTCGCCGGGGGCGGATCGGTGATCGACCCCAAGGTGGTCGAAACGCTCATCGACGCCCGCACCCTGGCCGGCGACGGTGAGCTGGGCCGCCTCACCCGGCGGGAACGCCAGGTGCTGGAGGGCATCGCGCAGGGCCGCACGAACGCGGCCATCGCGGAGGATCTGGTGCTCACCCCGCACGCGGTGGAAAAGCACATCAACTCCATCTTCACCAAGCTCGGTCTGTCCGGCGACCGGGTCAACCACCCTCGGGTCCGGGCCGCGTTGCTGTACCTGGCCGAGGGTCGCCGATGAGCGCGGAAGGCGGTCGGGCTCGAGATCGGTGCGAACCATGGGTGCCTCATCGCCGCGTTGATTCCCCGGAGGGGCAGCGGTGACCGGCGGCCCGGCGCCGACCCGCGTCCTGCTCGTCGACGACCAGCCCCAATTCCGGCGGGCTGCCGCCGCCCTGATCAACGCCACACCCGGTCTGGAGCTGGTCGGCGAGGCGGGTTCCGGTGAGCAGGCCGTCGACCTCGCGGACGAGCTGGTGCCCGACCTGGTCGTGATGGACGTGCGGCTGCCCGGCATCGACGGAACCGAGGCCTGCCGGCGGATCCTGCGTTCGCGGCCTGAGGTGCGGATCGTGCTGGTGTCGACCTACGAACGCGCCGATCTACCCGGGATCGATGGCTGCGGCGCCGCCCGATTCGTCCGGAAGCAGGACTTCGATGCTCCCGTGCTGCTGGGCTGACCGGCGTGCTCCCAGCCGGCCCGGTCGAGGGTTAGCCTCGAAAGAGGTGGCCCGCACGCCGGTCGGAGGTGGTCGCGATGGACCTCTGGTGGATTGTGCTCGTGCTTGTGCTCGTCCTGTTCGTCAGCGCGGCGGCGATGTCCGCCCGGGTGGTGCAGCAGTACGAGCGGGGCCTGGTCTTCCGGCTCGGCCGGCTCCGGGACGGCGTCCGCGGACCGGGCCTGACGGCGATGGTGCCGGTCATCGACCGCATGCGGAAGGTCAACATGCAGATCACCACCATGCCCGTGCCGGCCCAGGACGGCATCACCCGGGACAACGTCACGGTCCGGGTGGACGCGGTGGTGTACTTCCGGGTCCTCGATCCGGTGCTGGCTACCGTCAACGTGCAGGATTACATGTTCGCCGTCTCGCAGGTCGCGCAGACATCGCTCCGCTCGGTGATCGGCAAGAGTGACCTGGACGACCTGCTGAGCAATCGAGAGCGCCTGAACCAGGGGCTGGAACTGATGATCGACAGCCCGGCGCTGGACTGGGGGATCCATATCGACCGGGTCGAGATCAAGGACGTCGCGTTGCCGGAGGCCATGAAACGCTCGATGTCCCGGCAGGCCGAGGCCGAGCGCGAACGCCGCGCCCGGGTGATCTCCGCCGACGGCGAACTCCAGGCCTCGGAGAAACTCGCCCAGGCGGCCGGCACGATGGCAGACACCCCGGGCGCCCTGCAGCTCCGGTTGCTGGAGACGATCGTGTCGGTCGCGGCGGAGAAGAACTCCACCCTCGTCCTGCCGTTCCCCGTCGAATTGCTCCGCTTTCTGGAGCGCAGCACGCCCGCGGCACCGCCGGCAGCGGCTGCCCCCGCGGCCCCGCCCGTTCCGGCGCCGCCACCGCCGGCGAACACTCCCATTCCGGTTCAGTCACCCCCGCCCGATCGCGAACGGGGCGGCCCGATCGGTCACGGTCGGGATCTCGTCATCAATTGATCGGACCCGAAAGACCTGCGCTGCAGTCATAGTCGAGCCTGATACCCGTTTCACCATGTCGGTTCGATAACTCTTCAGGGGTGCGTGCACCCCCCAATCAACCTGGAAGTGCACACCATCGATTTCGTCGGGTGGAAAAGCGAACCTTTGTTGGTCCGCAATTTCCCCTGACCCGAGGAAATCGAATGTCCCGACGAATCAATCGCGAAGGGCCGGTCGCCCTGCGCGTTCTGGCCCGGCGCAGCCTGCTCAGCCTGCTCGCCGTGTCCACCGCGGCCACGATCTGCGTCCTGCCGGTGACCCCGGCCGCGGCGTCCGTGAATCCGCTCGGGGTAGCCCTCGCCGCCCCGGTGGCCACGGCCCCGGTCACCACCACCGACAGCCCGTCCCCGGCTGCCGATCCGGCGCCCGCCGCCCCGTCGCCGGCGCCCGCCGCCCCGTCGCCGGCGCCCGCCGCCCCGTCGCCGGCGCCCGCCGCCCCGTCGCCGGCGCCCGCCGCTCCGGCGACCACGCCCCCTCCGGCCCCGGTGGCCGCCCAGGCGCCGAGCGAGGTACCGGCCGCCCCGCCGACCACTTCCGCCCCGGCGCCGGCCCCGCTGACGACCGCGCCCGCGCCGGCCTCCGTATCGGCGCCGTCCGCCGCGACGCCGATCCCCACCTCGGGCCCCGGACCCACCGATTCCACCGCGGCACCGGCCACCGGTTTCACGCTGTCGTCGGCGGCGCGCAGCCTCCTGGCCGGCCTGCAACTCAACGTCGGCTCCGGGCCCGTCACCGGCACCCTGAACGGCTCGGTGCTCACCGTCGACGCCGGCTCGCCGGCGATCCCGTTCCAGCTGCCGGTCGCCGGCCAGTCCGTGTCCTTCACCGGCGCCACGTTGACGATCGACGAGTCCACCAAGACCCTGACCCTCACCGCAAACGTGGCCGCCACCAACGGACTCGGCGGGTCGCTGACCGTCACCGTCGCCCACGCCGACACCACCGACCTGGCCGGCACCGACCTGACCGCGACCGTCGACGTCACCGGGATCTCGGTGCTGGGCGCCACCGTCGAGGTGTCCGGGTCGCTGACCTACACCGGCGGCACGCTCGGCGCCTCGCTGACCGGAACGCTCGGCGCCGACGCGGTCGTCGCCGACGGGGTGCTCACGGTCAAGGGCGGCAGCACCGTCACCCTGGCCACCGGCGCCGGCCTGAGCATCAACGGCACCGCGGTTCTCGGCTCCGGGGCGACCGCCTTCACCGTCTCGGTCAGCGGCACCGTCAAGGACGGCCAGAACTGGTCGCTGAAAGTGAATGACACTGTCGACACCCAGCCTTTCAGCCCGATCGACGGCCTGACCATCAGCCCGGCGTTCACCGGGTCCATCACCGACACCGCAGGCAAGATCACCTTCGACCTGGCCGGCGACGACACCGGGAGCTGGACAACCGGCGGCGCCACCCTGTCGCTCACCCACGTCGAGGTGTCCAATGCCGCCGCGCCGAGCGGATTGGCCTGCCCCGCGGCCGATCCCGGGCAGATCTGGTTCGACGTCCAGGGCGGGCTGAGCGATTCCACCGCCGGCATCAGCGGGACCGCGCAGGCGTGCGTGGTGCCGGGCGCGAAGGCCTTCCAGATCACCGCGACCGCGCCGACCATCACCCTGCCGAACGCGAGCGGGTTCTCGATCGACAACCCGTCGGTGTCGATCACCGGCACGGGCGTCGGCACCGCGCAGGCCAAGGTCGCGGTGACCGCGCGGGCGACGCTGACGGTGACTCCGGACAGTGCGCACACCGTGCACGTCCCGGTCACCCTCAACTTTGCCGTCGACGGCAGCTTCACCGCCTCGGCCGGGGTCGACCTGGGGGCCCTCGGGGTCGGCACCGCGGGCAGCAACGGCACCCTCGTGCTGGCCAGCAAGCAGATCACCGCCTTCGACCCGACGACCGTCGGGGCCACCGGCGACGCGTTCGACCTGCCGTCCGGCATCACCCTGCTCCTGAACTACCAGCCCACCGGCGCGGTCAGCACCGCGCTGACCAACCTGAAACTGCCCACGCCCACGACCATCGCGGTCCGGGCCACCCTGTCCGACACCGGCTTCGCCGCCAGCGCGCACCTGCAGTACGGCGCCAAGGACCAGGGCGCCAAGCTCTTCGCCCAGAACACCCCCGGTGGTGCCGCGGCCTACGTCAACGACCTGACCCTGGGCTTCCAGCTGGGTGCCTCCAGCGGCACGCTGACCGTCTCCGGATCGACCTACCTGATGCTGCCCAAGCTGTACTCGAACGGGACCGCGTCCCAGGTCGAGGTCACGCTCGGCGGAAGCCTGGGCGTCACCACCGAGGGCGCGGTCTCGGTCTCCCTGCAGTTCGACATCACCGGCCTGGGCGGCCCGTGGACCGACGCCTTCGGCATCCTAGGACTGTCCGTCGACCGGGTCGCCGGCCGGATCGGCGTCAAGGCCGGCCCGGAGACCGCCGGGATCCCGCTGCCCACCCTGGCCTTCAAGGTCGACAACCTCAAGCTGCCGAAGGTCTGGAACGACGCCATCGGCATTCAGGACGGCGCGACGACTTCGTTGAACCTGGTGCTGGACGTCAACAACCCCATCCTCGGCTTCTCGATCGCCGGCAAGGACCAGAACTCGATCGCCCTCAAGCCGTTCACCATCGTGAAGACGGTCGCCGGCAACGCGATCCCGGCCTCGCTGCCCGATTCGGTCCAGGTCAAGACGGCCCAGTTGCTGTTCGCCCCGCTGGGCGGGACCGACGCCACCGGACACGCCATCAACCCGGGTGCGACGCTGGTGTTCGACAGCCAGGTGGCCGGCGTGCAGGTGCACGTCGACGGCAACGTGGCCGTCCTGCCGTACCCGAGCCTGACCGCCGACGCCAGCGTCGGATCCTTCGCCGTCGGACCGGTGACCCTGACGGGCACCGACCTGAAGATCAACCTGTCGGCGAACCCGGCCAACCCGCAGGCGGACTTCAGCTTCCACGGCGGGTTCACCGACAAGTACAGCGGCATCTCCTTCATCGCCGGCATCGACGAGGGGGCCTCCGCGTCGATGGCCAACGCGGCCGTCTCCCTGCACATCGCCGGCGGGCAGCCGCAGTACCTGCAGGCCGGCGCGGACCTGGCCGGTTCGGTGTCGGTGAACGGCAACGGCGCCTCGTTCTCCGCCTCCGGCAGCGCGTCGGTCACGATCAACGGGCTACCGCTCGGCTCGGTGCCCTTCAGCTACTCCACCACCAGCGGCGCGCTGTGGCAGCAGCTTCAAGGCGACGCGGCTCAGGTCGCCCGGGCGTTCAAGAACGCCTACGGCTGGACGGATGCGCAGGCGGCCGCCGCGCTGAACACCTTGCGGGCCGCGCCGAGCCAGATCGCCGGCGCACTGCAGTCGGCCTACGGCGACGGCTACGACAAGGTCATGCGGGTCCTGCTGAACACCGGCTTCAGCGTCGATACCGCGATCTCCACGGTGAAGTCGGTGCTCGGCGCCGCGGACAGCCAGGTCGCATCCACGCTGTCCCAGCTGGGCTACCAGCAGACCCAGATCACCAACCTGCTGGTGCGGTTCTACGGCGACGCCGACGCCCGGATCGCGTCCGTGCTGCTGGGTCTGGGCAATACCGCAACCAGCGTCGCCGGCACCCTGCACGCCGTTTTCGGCGACACCGACCGCCAGGTCGCCGTGGCCTTCCAGCAGATCGGCGTGCCGGCGCAGACCATTCAGGCAGCGCTCACCAACGCGTTCGGTGACGGGCAGGCCGCGGTCTACAACGTGATGACGTCCATCGGTGCCGCCGGCTCGAGCACCCTGGACGCGCTGGCCAGCGTGTTCAATTCGGGTGCGTACTCGCCGTCGTCCCACCCCTGGTACTCCGCGCCGCTGCTGTGGGACATCTCCAACGCCAGCACGGCCGACGGCGCGCCGCTGCTGCAGTGGGTCTGGAACGGCGGGCACAACCAGCAGTGGTTCGTCCTGCCCACCGACAGCGGGTACGCCGAACTGGTCAACCGGAACAGCGGCAAGTGCCTGGCGGCGCCCGATTTCGTCGCCGGTCACCAGCTGATCCAGGTGCCGTGCACCGGTAACCCGAGCCAGCAGTGGTACCTCGGCGTCTACCCGGGCCAGAGCCTGACCGGACAGACCAAGACCGTGCAGAACCGCTCGACCGGACTGTTCGCCGACGTCGCCGGGGCCAGCACCGGAGCCGGCGCGGCCATCGACCAGTGGTACTACAACGGTGACTGGAACCAGCAGTGGTACTTCGGGCCGGCCGTCGGCTGAACCCGAGCCCGGGAACCTCCGGCCCGCCGACCTGATCGGCCCGGGACACGAACCACGTGTCCCGGGCCGATCCCGTTCCCGGTCCGGCACTCCCGCGGACACCGTCGTGGGTTCACCCGGTGCGGGCGTCCGCGGCCAGCGCGGCGCCGGCCTGGTCGGCCAACATGGCGGCGACGCGCAGCTGGTTGCGGCTCGGGCGGGCGACCCGGGTGGACGCGGTGATCAGGTAGTGCCCGTAGACGGTGCCGGCGTGCCGGACCGGCAGGGTCACCTCGGTGTCGGTGGGCAGGCCCTTGCGGGTTACGTCCACCGGGTGCCCGCCCCGGGTCAGGGTGCCGTCGTCGGTCAGGGTGGGCAGGCCGAACCGAGTGGCCGGGTCGAACCGCACGCCGTCGACGGACAACAGGGTGACGAGTTGGGTGCGGACCAGGTCGACGACCTCGTCGCTGGACGCAGCGCCTTCCGCCACCGCGCCGGCCGTCCCGAGCAGACCGTCGAGGTAGCCCTGCTCCCGGCTCGCCCGGGCCTGCTGGCGTCGCCCCCAGAGCGCGATCTCGCCGACCGCGGCCCCCACCAGCAGCAGCAGGGCCGCGGTCTCCACATCGTCGGGATCGGTGATGGTGAACGCGTGTACGGGCGCGGTCAGGAAGAAGTCGAAGCCGGCGGTCGCGGCCAGGGCGGCGAGAACGCCGGCCAGCCGGCTGCCGGTGGCGGCGGCCGCGACCACCAGCAGCACCAGCACGAGCACCGCGGTGGTGCCGGCCACTGCGCTGCCGACGAGCGACAGCAGCCAGCAGGCCAGCAGCGGGACGGCGACGGCGGCGCCGAAAAGCCAGCCGCGCGCCCCCGGACGATTCAGATCGATACCCACACCACCGATCCAACTCCCGGTCACCGTTCGCCGCCGTCTCGGAAACGTGAAATCCCGCCCGCTCGGCGTAGAGATTTCGTGAAAATGACCGTCCGGTCGTCAAACGGGGTCTTTCATGGGCTCCGGCGGTCGATCCCCGGCCGCGCGGTCCGGAGAGGTTCTCGTGTCCGATCTGATATTCGTGCTCGGCACGGTGGTCGTGTTCACCGTGCTCGCCCTGCTGGTGCGGGGGGCGGAGCGGCTGTGATGGCTCTGGTCAATGCGATCGGGGTGGTGCTGGCCCTGGCGCTCGTCGGCTACCTCGTGGTCGCCCTGGTCTTCCCGGAGCGGTTCTGAGATGGGCAGGGTGGGTGGGCTGAGATGGAACTAGCGGGCGTGCTGTTCCTGGCCACACTGATCCTGGCCCTGGCCGTCGCCTACCGGCCGGCCGGCGACTACCTGTTCCGGGTGCTGACCCCGACCCGCCATTCTCGGGTCGAGCGGGGGATCTACCGGCTGGTCGGCGTCGATGCCGGGAGCGAGCAGACCTGGGGGGTCTACGCGCGGAGTGTGCTGGCCTTCTCGGCCGTGTCCGTGCTGCTGCTCTACGCGTTGCAACGCCTGCAGGACCACCTGTTCCTGTCCCTGGGCTTCACCGCGGTGGCGCCCGACCAGGCGTGGAACACCGCGGTCAGCTTCGTGACCAACACCAACTGGCAGTCCTACTCGGGCGAGACCACCATGGGCTACCTGGTGCAGGCGGCCGGGCTGGCGGTGCAGAACTTCCTGTCCGCGGCCGTCGGCATTGCGGTCGCCGCCGCGCTGGTCCGCGGGTTCGCTCGCCGGGCCACCGATCGGCTGGGCAACTTCTGGGTCGACCTGGTCCGCATCGTGCTGCGGGTGCTGCTGCCGGTCGCGGTGGTCGGCGCGATCGTGCTGATCGCCGGCGGTGTGGTGCAGAACCTCTCCACCGGAATGGATGTCACAACGCTCGCCGGTGGCAGCCAGCATCTGACCGGCGGGCTGGTGGCCAGCCAGGAGTCGATCAAGGAGCTGGGTACCAACGGTGGCGGCTTCTACAACGCCAACAGCGCGCACCCGTTCGAGAACCCCACCGGTTGGACGAACTGGCTGGAGATCGTTCTGCTGCTGGTGATCCCGTTCGCGCTGCCGCGCACCTTCGGCCGGATGGTCGGGGACAACCGGCAGGGCTACGCGATCGTCGCGGTCATGGGCGTGCTGGCCATCGGCAGCGTGATCGCGCTGAACGTCCTGCAGCTCGCCCACGGCGGCACGGTGCCGCAAGCCGTCGGCGCGGCCACCGAGGGCGTCGAAACCCGTTTCGGGGTATCGCAATCGGCCACCTTCGCGGCGGCCACGACCCTCACCTCGACCGGCGCCGTTGATTCGTTCCACGACTCGTACACCGCCCTGGGCGGCGGCGTGACGATGGTCAACATGATGCTCGGCGAGGTTGCACCCGGCGGCACCGGTTCCGGCCTGTACGGGATGCTGGTGCTGGCGGTGGTCACCGTGTTCGTCGCCGGGCTGATGGTCGGGCGCACCCCGGAGTACCTGGGGAAGAAGATCGGCGCGCGCGAGATGAAGTTTGCCGCCCTGTATTTCCTGGTCACCCCGATCGTGGTGCTGGTCGGCAGCGCCGCGGCGTTCGCCACCGGCCGGCAGGACGCCACGCTGAACACCGGCCCGCACGGGCTGTCGGAGATCCTCTACGCCTTCACCTCGGCCGGGAACAACAACGGGTCCGCCTTCGCCGGGCTTTCGGTCAACACGCCGTGGTGGAATACGGCGCTCGGCCTGGCCATGCTGCTCGGCCGGTTCGTGCCGATGATCCTGGTGCTCGGCCTGGCCGGATCGCTCGCCGGGCAGCAGCCCACCCCTGCGTCCGCGGGCACCCTGAAGACCTATCAACCGCTTTTCGCGGGCATGCTCGTCGGCGTCACCGTGGTCCTGGTCGCCCTCACCTACCTGCCCGCGCTCGCTCTCGGCCCGCTGGCCGAGGGCCTGTAGGAGAACGACGATGACGATTCCGGCGACGGTCACGACCGTGCCCACCGATTCACCGGCCGCCCGGACACCGAGGGGTCCGCACCAGGTAGGCGGCGGCCTGCTCGACCCCCGGCAGCTGGGCCGGTCCCTACCCGACGCCCTGCGCAAGCTGAACCCGGGGACGCTGTGGCGCAACCCCGTCATGTTCATCGTGGAGATCGGCTCGGTGTTCACCACCGTGCTGGCGGTCGCCCAACCGTCGGTCTTCGCCTGGTCGATCACCGTCTGGCTGTGGCTGACCGTGCTGTTCGCCAACCTGGCCGAGGCCGTCGCCGAGGGTCGGGGCAAGGCGCAGGCCGACTCGCTGCGCAAGGCCAAGCAGGACACGGTCGCGCGCCGGCTCACCGGCTGGACACCCGGCTCGACCACGGCGGCCGAATTGGGTGTGCCGGCGGCTCAGCTGACCGTCGACGACGTCGTGTTGGTCGAGGCCGGCGAGATCATCCCCGGGGACGGCGATGTCGTGGAGGGCATCGCCAGCGTGGACGAGTCGGCGATCACCGGCGAGTCCGCACCGGTGATTCGGGAATCCGGCGGTGACCGGTCCGCGGTCACCGGCGGCACCAAGGTACTGTCCGACCGGATCGTCGTGCGGATCACCCAGCGGCCGGGGGAGAGCTTCCTGGACCGGATGATCGGCCTGGTCGAAGGGGCGAACCGGCAGAAGACGCCGAACGAGATCGCGCTGAACATCCTGCTCGCCTCGTTGACCATCGTCTTCCTGCTCGCCGTGGCCACGTTGCAGCCGATGGCGATCTACTCCGCCGCGCAGAACCCGGCCCTGGCCGGCGCCGGCAACGACTCCGTCGTTGTCGGACCTGGCGGGCTCACCGGAATCGTGCTGGTCGCGCTGCTGGTGTGCCTGATCCCGACCACGATCGGCGCCCTGCTGTCCGCGATCGGCATCGCCGGGATGGACCGGCTGGTGCAGCGCAACGTCCTGGCCATGTCCGGACGGGCGGTCGAGGCCGCCGGCGACGTCAACACGCTGCTGCTGGACAAGACCGGCACCATCACCCTGGGCAACCGGCAGGCCAGCGAGTTCCTGCCGATCGATGGAGTGTCCGCGGACGAGCTGGCCGACGCGGCCCAGCTCTCGAGCCTGGCCGACGAAACCCCGGAGGGCCGTTCGATCGTGGTGCTGGCCAAATCGGCCTACGGGCTCCGCGAACGCCATCCGGGGGAATTGGCCGGCGCGAGGTGGGTGCCGTTCACGGCGCAGACCCGGATGTCCGGCGTCGATCTGCCGGCCGGCACCGGCCCGCGGCAGGTCCGCAAGGGCGCGGCCGGCGCGGTGCTGGCGTGGGTCCGCGACAACGGCGGCCATGCGCTGACCGGCATCGGCCCGCTGGTCGATGGGATCAGCGCGGGCGGGGGCACCCCGTTGGTGGTCGCCGAGCTGGTGCCCGGTCAGCCGGCCCGGGCTCTGGGCGTGGTGCACCTCAAAGACGTGGTCAAGTCCGGCATGCGGGAGCGGTTCGATCAGATGCGCCGGATGGGCATCCGCACGGTCATGATCACCGGCGACAACGCTTTGACGGCGCGGAGTATCGCGCAGGAAGCGGGCGTCGACGACTTCCTGGCCGAGGCCACCCCCGAGGACAAGATGGGCCTGATCAAGAAGGAGCAGGCCGGCGGTCGGCTGGTCGCGATGACCGGCGACGGCACGAACGACGCACCCGCGCTGGCCCAGGCCGACGTCGGGGTGGCGATGAACTCGGGCACATCGGCGGCCAAGGAGGCCGGCAACATGGTCGATCTGGACTCGGATCCGACCAAGCTGATCGAGATCGTCGAGATCGGCAAGCAGTTGCTGATCACCCGCGGGGCGCTGACCACGTTCTCGATCGCCAACGACATCGCCAAGTACTTCGCGATCATCCCGGCCATGTTCGCCGCGGTGTACCCGAGCCTGGACGCGCTCAACGTCATGCGGCTGTCCAGCCCGACGTCGGCGATCCTGTCCGCCGTCATCTTCAACGCCGTGATCATCGTCGTGCTGATTCCTCTTGCCCTGCGCGGGGTCCGATACACCCCGGGCAGCGCCTCGGCGTTGCTCCGGCGCAACCTGCTGGTCTACGGGCTCGGCGGGATCCTCGTGCCGTTCATCGGCATCAAACTCATCGACATCGTCGTTTCGCTCATCCCCGGGATCTCGTGATGCGCCTTCCCACCTGGTTGTCCCACCACTTGGCCGCCCTCCGCGCGCTCCTGGTGTTCACCGTGCTGCTCGGCATCGCCTACCCGCTGGTCGTGCTGGCCGTTGCGCAATTGCCGGGACTGCGGGACAAGGCCGACGGCTCCCTCGTCGAGTCGGGCGGCGCCGTGGTCGGCAGTGCCCTGATCGGCCAGTCCTTCACCGACTCCGATGGCAATCCCCTGGTCCAGTACTTCCAGTCCCGGCCGTCCGCCGGCGGGTACGACCCGATGGCCTCCGGGCCGTCCAACCTGGGCCCGGAGAGCCTGGTCGACGGTACGGCGGACGGCTCGTCGCCATCCCTGCTTACCCAGGTGTGCACGCGCAGCCGGGCTGCCGGGGAACTGGACGACGTCGACGGCAGCCGGCCGTTCTGCACCGCCGACGGGGTCGGGGCGGTGCTCGCGGTGTTCCACGACGGCGGCCCGGCCGGCCCGGTCACCCGGGTGGTCAGCGTCAACCAGCCGTGCCCGGCCGTCCCGTTCACCGGCCGGTACGCGGGGGTCGCCGTGGTTTGCGCGACGCCCGGTGAGGACTACTCGGCCGGCATCGTCACTCCGATCCGTTCCCCGATGGGCACGGCTGCACCCGACGTCCCCACCGTTCCAGCTGATGCGGTGACCGCCAGTGGCAGCGGGCTGGATCCCGACATCAGCCCGGCCTATGCCGATCTGCAGGTCGACCGGGTCGCCCGGGCCCGGGGTGTCGACGCCGCCACCGTGCGGGCGATGATCACCGAGCACACCTCCGGCCCGGCCCTGGGGTTCCTCGGTGAACCGGCGGTGAATGTGCTGGAGCTCAACATGGAGTTGGATCAGCGGTATCCGTTCGGTGGTTGATGACCGACCGGCACGAGGGAGGTGACCCGGTGGCGACGCGAGGCCGGCTGCGGGTGTACCTGGGTGCCGCCCCCGGGGTGGGCAAGACCTACAAGATGCTCGAGGAGGGGCACCGGCGGCTGGAGCGGGGCACCGATGTGGTGGTGGCGCTTGTCGAGAGCCACGGCCGGCCGCTGACCGAGGCCCTGCTGGACGGGATTGCCCAGGTGCCCCGCAAGGTCGTCCGGTACCGGGACACCGAGTTCGCCGAGATGGACCTGGACGGCGTGCTGGCCCGCCGCCCGCAGGTGGCGCTGGTCGACGAGTTGGCGCACACCAACGTGCCCGGCAGCCGGCACGCCAAACGCTGGCAGGACGTCCAGGAGCTGCTCGATGCCGGGATCACCGTGATCACCACGGTGAACATCCAGCACCTGGAGTCGCTCAACGACGTGGTCGCCGAGATCACCGGTGTACCGCAGCGGGAGACCGTGCCGGACGAGATCGTCCGCCGGGCCGACCAGATCGAGTTGGTCGACATGACCCCCGAGGCACTGCGGCGGCGAATGGCGCACGGCAACATCTACGCCCCGAACAAGGTCGACGCCGCCCTGAGCAACTACTTCCGGGTCGGCAACCTGACGGCTCTGCGGGAGCTCGGCCTGCTCTGGCTGGCCGACAAGGTGGACGACCAGCTCGACCGGTACCGGGCCGACCACCACATCACCGACACCTGGGAGGCCCGGGAACGGGTCGTCGTCGCGCTGTCCGGCGGGCCCGAGGGGGACACCCTCATCCGTCGGGCGGCCCGGATCGCCGACCGCACGAAGGGCACCGATCTGATCGCCGTGCACATCGCCCGGGCCGACGGGCTGACCGGGCCCGGCCCGGTGCACCTGGGGCGGCAGCGCACCCTGTTGGAGAGTCTCGGCGGGACCTACCACCAGGTCATCGGCAGCGACATTCCCGCGGCCCTGCTGGAGTTCGCGCGCGGCGTCAACGCCACCCAACTGGTGCTGGGGGCCAGCTGGCGCGGACGGTTCGCCCAGTTGTTCACGAGGGGCGTCGGCGTGACGACGACGGCCGGCTCCGGCGCGATCGACGTTCATCTGGTCACCCACGAGCAGGCCCCGCCCGGGCGGCGGCGCGCCCGATTCACCGGCCGGGGGGCGCTGACCCGGCGCCGGCAGATCGGCGGGCTGATCCTCGCGCTGGTCGGCATGCCGGTGCTGACGCTGGCCCTGACCCTGCTCCGCGGGCAGCTGAGCCTGCCCAGCGACATCCTGGCCCTGCTGCTCGGGGTGATCGCGGTGGCCCTGGTCGGCGGCCTGCTGCCTGCGGTGCTCGCCGCGGTGCTCGGTTTCCTGCTGCTGAACTTCTTCTTCGTCGCGCCGATCCACCAGTTCACCATCGCCCAGGGCGAGAACCTGCTGGCCCTGCTGGCCTTCGTGCTGGTGGCGGTCGCGGTGAGCCTGGTGGTCGACCTGGCGGCGCGGCGAACGACCCAGGCGACTCGGGCCCAGGCCGAAGCAGCCACCCTGTCCACCCTGGCCGGGACCGTGCTGCGGGGTGAGCGGCCGCTACCGGCGCTGCTGGAACAGGTGCGGGAGACGTTCGGTCAGGACAGTGTCACGTTGCTGGAACGGACGCCGGACACCACCGCCGGTCCCGGGCTCCGGCACGAACCGCAGGCGTGGCGGGTGGTCGGCAGCGTCGGCGGACCGCCGTGCGCCGTACCCGCAGACGGCGCCGCCGACGTGCCGATCGACGACCATCTGACGCTCGTGCTACGCGGACCGGTGCTGGATGCGGGCGATCGCCGGGTGCTGGCCGCCTTCGCGGCGGAGGCCGCGGTCGCCCTGCGGCAGGAGCGACTGACGGCCCAGGCCGCCGAGCTGAGCCAGTTGGCCGAGCTGGATCGGCTGCGCACCGCGCTGCTCACCGCGGTCAGCCACGACTTCCGTACCCCGCTGGCTGCGGCCAAGGCCGCGGTGACCAGCCTGCGCACCCCGGACGTCACGTTCTCGCCCGCGGATCGGGCGGAACTGCTCGCCACGGCCGAGGAGTCGCTGGACCGGCTCACCCGGCTGGTGGAGAACCTGCTGGACATGAGCCGGCTGCAGGCCGGCGGGATGGCCATCCACCGGCAGCCGATCAGCGTCGCGGAACTGATCCCGCGGGCCCTGGACGAACTCGGCGACATCGCCCGCCGGGTGGCCGTCGCGGAGGCCGACGACGTGCCCGAAGTCTGGGCCGATGCCGCGCTGCTGGAACGCGTGCTGGCCAATCTGATCGCCAACGCCGTCCGGTACAGCCCGCCCGACCGGCCGCCCACGGTGGCCGTCAGCGAGCACGACGACCGGGTCGAGGTGCGCGTGGTCGACCACGGTCCGGGCATTCCGGTGGAGGATCACGATCGGGTGTTCCAGCCGTTCCAGCGATTGGGTGACACCGACAACACCACCGGGCTCGGGCTGGGGCTGGCGCTGTCCCGCGGGCTGACCGAGGCGATGGACGGCAGCCTGACCCCGGAGAGCACCCCCGGCGGCGGCCTGACGATGACGGTGGCCCTGCCCGTGGCGGACGCCGCACACGAGCCGGTGCCGGACGGCGACCGGGCCGACGCGGCGCTGATCGACCAGGTCGACGAATGGTCGCGGCCCCATCAGGGCAGTCGCTGATGGGCAGGCCGGCGGGGGAGGATCCGGCCGCCCGGCCGGTCCCCGACCGGGCGGCCCGCGTGCTGGTGGTCGACGACGAGCCGCAGCTGCTGCGCGCGCTGCGGATCAACCTGGCCGCCCGGCGTTACGAGGTCGACACGGCCGACGACGGCGCGAGCGCGCTGCACACCGCCGCGGCCCGGCCGCCCGACCTGGTCGTGCTCGACCTCGGTCTGCCGGACATGGACGGTGTGGACGTCATCCGGGCGCTCCGCGGCTGGACGCCGGTACCGATCATCGTGCTGTCCGGCCGGGTGGGCAGCTCGGACAAGGTGCACGCGCTGGACGCGGGGGCCGACGACTACGTGACCAAGCCGTTCAGCCTCGAGGAACTGCTCGCCCGGATCCGGGCGGTCACCCGGCGCACCGGTGTGGCCGAGGCGCCGGCCGTGGTCATCGGTCGGAACCGGATCGACCTGGGTGCGCACACGATCGAAACCGTGGACGGCGAAGCACCCCACCTGACCCGTACGGAATGGCAACTGCTGGAACTCCTGGCCGCCCACCCCGGCAAGCTGATCACCCAGACCAGCCTGTTGCAGCGGGTGTGGGGACCGGGGTACGAGTCGCAGACGCACTACCTGCGGCAGTACATGGCCCACCTGCGGCGCAAGCTCGAGGACGATCCCGCCCGGCCGCGCCACCTGCTCACCGAACCCGGGATGGGCTACCGCTTCTCGCCCTGAACCGGCGACGGCGACGGCGACGGGGTCGGGGGCGTGGCCGCGTGCAGGGCGCCCAGCGCCATGGCCCGCAACAGGTTCGCCATCCGGCCGGCGCCCAGGCGGGCGCTGTGCGGGGTCGAGTTGATCAGTCCGAACGTCGCGTGGGCGGCGGCTCGGGCGCGGGTCTCGTCGGCGCCGACCACCGGCCGGATCGCACCCACCCACAGCTCGACGTAGTTGCGTTGCAGCCGGCGCACCGTGTGCCGATCCGCCTCCGAAAGGCTGGCCAGGTCACGGAACTGGACCGTGATGAATGCGGGCCGGGTCAGTGCGAACTCGACGTGCCCGTCGACCAGGGACTCCAGTACCGCTTGCGGGCCATCAGCGGCGGCGGCGTCCGCGCGGCGCAGGCCTTCCGCGAGGAGGTGCTCGCTGATGCCGACCAGGATCTGGCCGAGCAGGGCCTCCTTGTTCGCAAAATGCTTGTACAGCGCGGGTCCGGAGATCCCCAACGCCGCTCCGATGTCGTAGACCGAGACCCCGTGGAAGCCGCGTTCGGCGAACAGGCCGGCGGCCGCCTCGATGATCTGCTCGCGGCGCGACGTCGGCGGACCGCTCCTCGGTGAACCGGGCACGGGCCGAGCCTACCCTGTCGGTTATCGGTCATTAACCGAGCGCGGCGTCCGCGGCGATGGACGACCGGCGGCGCATCCGGTGACCGCGGGTGGACCGGCGGCGCCGGCCGTTGGCCTCGAGACACCCGGCGTCGGCGGGGCCCGGAAATTGCTTAGCCCCGCCCGACCGAATCCGAGCATGCTCGCGGCATGTCCGGTTCACCGCTCGGCGATGCTGCCCGAACCGGCCTGATCGGCCGGCTCGACGAACTCGCGGCGAGTGGCGTCTCGGGCAGCGTGCTGCTGGGCCGGCCCGGTCAGCGCCGGCGAACGCGAAAGCCGATCAGGCTGGCGCCGACGATCGACAGGCCGACGAGCAGCAGCGCGCCGCCTGCGCCGAACGCCCCGTTGGTGTAGTCGAGGACGGACTGCGGGATCACCGTGGCCAGGGCGACGACGCCGGCGACGAGGTGGCCGACGAACCTGGTCCGCACGTACCCGACGAACCCGCAGATGGCCAAACCGGCCAGGACGAGGTACCCGGCGGTGGCCACCAGGCTCGATTCATTCCCGCCGGCGAGGATCTCCGCCGCCACGAAGCCGACCGCGTACGCCCCCATCGTGCCGAGTCGCCGCTCGTCGAACCAGCCGGCCATGGTCGCTGCCGCCCACCCGGCGGCCAGCACACCCAGAACGAGACCGACCGCCAGGGAGGGGTTCTCCACTTCCCAACGATCGTGCGCCCACCAGGCCGTCCAGGTCACGGTCGCCAGGGCGACCGCCGCCAGCGTGGCGAGGTGGGTCAACGCGCTCCGGCAGAAGAGGTAGGCGCCGATCAGGAGCACGGCGCCGGCGGTGAGAGCGGCGCGGTCCGCGGCGTCCTCGCCGGAGGCCACTCCCGCGGCGGCCGCCCCGAGGCCGGCCCCGACGGTCAGCAGCACCGCGACCACCCGGCGGCGTCCGGCAGCGACCCGGCCGGCATGCGGGGACCAGCCGCTGGGGGCGTTGCCGGCGATCAGGGTTCCGGCGCCGATCAGCAGGGCCGCCGGAACGGCGAACAGCAGCACCTGCGCCGTCCGGGACAGCTCATCCCAATGAGGGCCGACCAGCACGGCGGTGGCGGCCACCACGAAGGCGGCGCCGACGTACCCGCCGACCTCGGGCAGGATCACCCGCCAGGAGGTGGCCGGCGGAGCGGGCCGTGGGGATGGCCCCGCCGCCGGCAGGATCGCATCGCCGGTGGCTGCGAACTCGCCACGGACGGCTGCGGCCTGGTCGGTGGTCAACCGTCCCGACCCGACGAGTCGATCCAGGGCGACGTCGAGCCGGCCGACGTCCGGGAGTCGTGTACTCGAATCGGTCACCCACCCACCATGGACCCGGCCGGCCGGTGACGGTAGAGAACTTGGTCCTCCGCCGGCTGCGCCGGGTCGCATCCGGCCGGCGGCGGCGACAGCGCCCGCATAGAAGGACTTTCGGCCCGGTCGGGCCATCGCCGGTCGGCTTACCGTTGGCACATGACCGACATCACCGTCACCGTGGACGAGGCCCACCTGCGATCGATCGCGGCCGTCGCGCGTGAACTCACCGCCCACGGCATGACGGTGGACCGGATCCTGCCGGCGGTGGGATTCATCATGGGCTCGGTGCCGGCGGTAGCTGCGGCGTCGGCCCTGCGATCCGTCCCCGGGGTGGCGTCGATCGATCCCCAGATCGTCCTGTCGGTCCCGGCCCCGGATTCCGATGTGCAGTAGGCGGCGGTTCGACTGCGTCCCGTCGCGGGCCTGCCGACCACGGGCCGCGTCCGGTGAGCTCAGCCGGCGACCGGAACCGACCAGCTCAACCGGGTGCCGGTGGGCCGGACCGCCTCGATGCTCATGGTTCCGCCGTGGCGCCGCGCCCGCCGGTCGAGATTGGCCAGACCGCTGCGCCGGGTGCTGTCCCCGATCCCGGCCCCATCGTCACTGACCTGCAGGGTCAGCCAGGTCGGGGCGGTGGCCGGATCGGCGAGCTCCCCGGCGGGTGCGGTGCGGTCGGCGATGCTCAGGTCGACCTCCACCCGTCGGGCCCTGGCGTGCCGGGCGACATTGGTCAGGCTCTCCCGGAGTACCGCGATGAGGTCGTCGACCAGCGGCGAGTCCAGGTCGGACCGGGTCAGCGCGTCGATCGGGCCGGAGAAGCGCAGGGCCGGGGTGTGGCCGAGGGCGCTCGCCGCCTCGGTGACGGCCGACAGCACCCGCGACCGGAGGCCGTCCGGGGTCTCGGTGCCGGCCTGGCGCATGGCGAAGATCGAGGTGCGAATCTGGGCGATCGTGTCGTCCAGGTCGTCGATCACCCGGACCACCCGGTCGCGCATCGGATCGCCGCCCAGGCGGGCCGCCACGCCGTGCAGCGCCAGACCCGCTCCGAAGAGCCGCTGGATGATGTGGTCGTGCAGATCGGCCGCGATGCGGTCGCGTTCGTCCAGGACGGTGGCGCGTTCCCGCTCCGCGCGGGCCTCGGCCAGTTCAAGGGCGAGCGAGGCCTGGTTCGAGAAGCCGCGCGCCAGCTCGAGATCCTCCGCCTCGAAGGGAACCCGGCCGGCTCGGCGGGCGATGGCCAGCACACCCCGGGTCCGGTCCGCATCCCGCAGCGGGGTGACCAGGATCGGGCCGGCGTCCATGACATCGGTCAGCATCGACGGGGGCAGGCCGGGATGGACCTTCGCGTCGTCCAGCCGGACGCTGCGGCCGGTGGTGAAGACCAGCGAAGACAGGGTGGTTCCCATCGGGCTGACCAGACCGATGAGCCGATCGGCGGTGGCCAGATTGTCGGGGCGGGCGACGGCGGTCTCGATCCGCAGCGTCTCGCGGCCCGCGTCCTGGGGCAGCAGCACCGCGACGACGTCGGCGTCCGCGAGGCGCAGCGCGTGCTCGGCGATCAGCTCCAGCGGTGCGGATCCGCCGGCCAGATCGAGCATCCGGCGGGTGACCTCGGCGGTGGCGGCCAGCCAGGCGCTCTTGCGCACACTGGCCTCGTAGTACCGCGCGTTGTCGATCACCATTGCGGCGGTCGCGGCGAGCGCGACCAACAACTCCTGGTCGTCGCGGGTGAACGCACCTCGGTTGCTCTCGGTGAGATACAGGTTCCCGAAGACTTCGTCCCGGATGCGGATGGGCACACCCAGGAAGGTGCCCATCGGCGGATGGTGGGGCGGGAAGCCCGACGAGCGCGGATGCTTGCTCAGGTCGTCCAGCCGGACCGGTTCCGGCTCGTCGATGAGGGCACCGAGTAGGCCCTTGCCTCGGGGGAGGTCGCCGATGGCGGTGACCGTCGCCGGCGGCATGCCCTCGTGGACGAACTCCGCCAGGCCGCCGTGCCGGTCGATCACTCCCAGGGCCGCGTACCGGGCGCCGACCAGTTCGCGGGCCGCCGAGACGATCTGGGCCAGGACGTCCCGCAGGCCGCGGTCGCCGATGATGGCCTGGTTGGCTCGAAGCAGGCCTCGCAACCGGTCCTGGGTGCCCATGACCTCGCGGGCGCGGTCGACCAACTGCGCCAGCAGTTGATCGAGTTCGAGGCGGGGCTGGTCGGCGAAGGTCAGGCTGCGATCCGTCACCGGTGAGCTCATCCCCGGTTCCTCCGGTTCGGGGGCCGGCGGGTCGAACGGCATGATCACCTCTTTGCGCGGTGGCCGACGGTTCACTCCACCCGGATTCGGCCGGGCGAGCTCGGCGACGTGGGCTCCCGGACCCCGCGGGGTCGCCGCGAACGATGCCAGTTTCATTGGTGGGCACCACCATGGAAGCACCGGACCACGCCAGCGGCAAGGGGTGAATTGACCGATTTGCCGGCCGGCCGGGCCTGCGTCGGCGTCCGGAAGCAGGCATCTGGGTGATCTATGCCGCGCCGCGACCGCCGGTGGCGCCCCCATCGAGCAGGCGGACCCGGACCAGCCGGCAGATCAGCTCGGGCAACGCCTCCACGCGGGTCGATCCGCGGAGATCGCGCAGTGCTCCGATCGCCACCCCGATGATCCGGGCCTCGGAGTAACGGTCACCGAATTCCTCCGTCAGCTCATCGATCGTGGTCCACAGGTTCCGGGCGACGTCCCGGTCCGGCCAGCGAAGGGTCGCCGTTGCCGGACCCGCAGGGAGCGGGGGGAAGTGCAGGGTCTTCGGTTGCTCTGCTGCCGTCATCGGGTTTGGTCGCTTGCGATGCGAGGTGGCCGTCCATGAACAGCCGCGGCGGGTGCCCGCAGGCTTCGGTCGATCGACAGCCGGGCAAAGGACTCGAATCGGGTGCAGTCGCGGTGCTGCCAGTCGAGAATGGCCCGAGCCAGCCCCACCTCCGCCGCATGCAGCGCCCGGCTCAGGTTGCCGTGCGTCGTCGCGTAGCGGTGGGCGAGGTCGGTCGCCAGCGGAAGGTAGTACCGGAACAATGCGTCCTCGGCGTCGGACCGGGTGGCCGGCGCCGGGTCCGATCGGGCTCGGTCCCAGGTCTGCGAGAGGCTCTGCTCGTGCGTCGACGGGACGGTCCGTGTCCTCATCTGACCTGCCCCAGCCGAATCCCGGTCCGGCGGCGACTGCCGCCCGCCGCCGGCCCGGCGTTCCCGGAGGACGACCGCCCGATCCATGGCCACCGGGACATCGAGTGTTCGCCCCGAGCCGCCCGGTGATCGCCGACCCCGATCGACGAGTCCACACGATCCAGTCGTCGCGGTCCGCGGGCCGGCACCGTCGACGGATCGAACTTCCGGAGCATCGCCAATCGGGTCCTTCCTGCCGAGTGACCACCCAACGTGAGCCTGATCGATGCGTGGCCGCCCGACCCGATTCCAGGCGCCACCGGTGCCCACGTTCCGGCCACCAATCAACCCGACACGGTGAACCGACGAAAGGGACTTTGGTCCCGAATCACACCGATCGGCGGTCTCCTCGCGGGCAGGGCCGGCCGCCGACCGCACCGGACCGGCCGCCACCCGCCACCGGCTCGATCCCGATGCGACGGAGCAACTCGCCGAGCGTGCGCGCGGCCGGCTCGGTGGTCGTCAACCGGATCGCCACGGGCCACGGGTCGGCATCGCGCGCCATCCGATCGGCAATCGATGGGTCGGCGTCGGACAGGCCGGCGGGGCGTCGTTCCAGCCGGTCCCGGCGGACGTTGGGTGGTGCCCAGCATTCGATCTGGTTCATTCGCGCGCTGACCCGTGCGGCGAGCTGTACCGCGCGGTCGCGCCAGCGCCGATCGGTCCACGAAGCGTCGAGGACGACCGACTCGCCCTCGCCCAGCAGCCGCTCGGCCCGCCGGAGCAACTCGGTGTACGCCCGATCGGTGTGGTTCGGGTCGTACAGCCCGGACCGGTAGGGTCGGGCCGCCCTGGACAGCGGCGCGATCCCGCTGAGTTCCTTGCGGAGCCGGTCGGTCGCCAGCACGACGGCCCCGAGCCGGTCGGCCACCATGCCGGCGATGGTGGTCTTGCCCGATCCGGGCAATCCGCCGACCAACAGCAGCCGGACCACGCCCGCCCGCAGGTGGCGAATCGTGATGTCGGCGTACTCGACGGACTCGGCGGCTCCCGCCGGGTCTCCCTGTTCGAACCGCAGGCAGCCGACCTTGGTCCGGACGAACGCCCGGTAAGCGATGAAATGATGGCGCAGCGACACCGGTGCAGGATCTCCGGCGAGGTCCGCGTAGTGCGCCACCAACCGGCGCCCCAGCCCCGGTGCCCCCAGTCGTTCCAGATCCATGGCCAGGAAGCAGATGTCGTCGAGCCCATCGACGTAGCGGAGACGGTCGTCGAATTCCAGGCAATCGAGGATCCGCGGCCCGTCGGCCAGGCAGAAGATGTCGTCCCCGATCAGATCGCCGTGACCGTCGACAATGCGTCCGGTGGCGATGCGGCGGGCGAACAACGGTTCCCGGCCGGCCAGGAATTCACCTACGAGTTCGGCGATCTCGACGAATCGTCGCCGGCCCACCGTGTCGGCGGCCAGGGGGTCCACCTGCGCCAGGCTGTCGGCCCACCGGCGTTGGATGGCCGCCCGGGTGCCCTGGTCCGAGATGGCCGGCGTGCGCGCCGCCGCGGCATGGAAGGCGGCCACGGTGCGGGCGATCCGGTCCACGTCGTCGATGACCGGTGCCCCCTCGCGTACCAGCGTGCTCAGCCGGCGGGAGTCGGGCATGCGGCGCATCAGGACCAGCGATTCGGTGTCCAGCGGGTCCGGGCCGACGAACTCCCCCACTCCCAGGTACACGTCCGGGGCGAGCCGCCGGTTGAGCTCGACCTCCCGCCGGCAGCAGGCCCGCCGGACGGCCGGTTGACGGAAGTCGAGGAACCCCAGGTCGACCGGCTTCTTCAGCTTGATCGCCCGATCACCGACCAGGAACACCACCCCGCTGTGAGTCTCCCGGACGGCCGCGTACGGCTGCTGGGCAGCCATCGGTCACGGTCCGACGCCAACTCACCGGCCGGCACCGGATCGGACGACCACGACCGGCGCGGCGCTGTGGATGATCAGGGCGTGACTCGTCGAGCCGAGCAGCATACCGGCGAAGCCGCCCCGACCGTGGCTGCCGACGACCAGCAGCTGGGCGTGCGCGGCGTACTCCAGAAGGCTTGGCACCGCTCGGCCTTCCACCAGAATCTGGCGAACCGGGACGTCCGGATACTTCTCGGCCCAGCCCGCGATGCGCTCGGCCAGCACCTCCCGCTCCTGCTGCTGGATCCGCTCGGGATCGACCAGCGGATTCTGCAACCGGTGCGAGCCGGGCACCACCAGGTCGTTCCAGACGTGGACGGCGAGCAGCTCGGTCCCGCGGATCGACGCCTCGTGGAAGGCGAACGCGACAGCGTCTTCACCCGTGGCGGTCCCGTCGACGCCGAGCACCACCGGGCCGGTCGCCGCTACCCGATCGCCGTGATGGACGACCGCCACCGGAGCCGGTCCGGTCGAGGCCATCGCCAGCGTGACGGAGCCGAGAAGCGCTCCGGAAAACCGACTTTCGCCACCCGAGCCGACCACCGTCAGCAATGCGTCCGCCGACTCCGCGCGCAGCACGACCGGCGGCCGCTCGTAGCCGACTCGGGTCGTGACCAGCAGGTCCGGGTAGTGGCGCCGCAGGTCGGCCGCAACCCGGTCCAGCAGTTCGTCACCGTCGCGTCGCATCGCCGCCTGCAGTTCGCCGGAACTGCCGGCGAATTCGGGGTAGCCGGCGACGGCCGGCAGGGTGAACGCATGGATCAAACGCACCTCGCAGTGTCGCCGGGAAGCCTCATCGGCGGCCCAATGCGCCGCCCCCAGCGCGGGATCGGAGTCGTCCACACCGACGACGATGAATTCACGACCGGACATCTTGGAATCCTTTCGGCTGCGGGTTGCGGGACCGGTGTCCCGCCGCGGGCGGACGGACGACATCCCCTGTTGGGAAGCGATAGTCGGTTGGCTCAGCCGGCTGTGTGGTGCGCACCGAGGCCGGACTGAACCCGATCGATCAGCGCGGCCTCGCTCCGGGCGTGCGCCTCGTGCTCCGCGGCGGTCACCACCTGCGCGTCCGGTCCGGGAAAGACCAGCGCTTCGCGGTCCTCATCGGTCCACCGCACGGTGTAGGGAGGGACACCGTCCGGCCCGGTGCCGACGATCTCGGCCCGCCGATCATGTCGTCCCTCGGTGTGACTGTGCACGACCAGCCAGTCGCCGACCTGTGCTCGCATGTCGGGCCTCCTTCGAATCGAGATCACCTGCCTGCCGACGATCGGCATCAGGGCCCCCGATGGCCATTCCAGTCCCTTGCAGCCGGTGCGGACAGGGGCCAAGGTCCCCACCGTCGCGGTGCCGCTGCGCCCCGGGTCGCCCCGAGGGCAACCATCACCCGGTCAGTCCCCGCCGTCGGGTCGCACCACGACGACCGGGACCGTCGCCCGGGCGATCAACTGCTGGCTGGTCGAACCGAGCAGCAGCCCGGCGAGGCCGCCCCGGCCGCGCGAGCCGACCACGAACAATCCGGGCCGGTCCCGGTCGGGATCGTGGTCGAGGCATTCGAGCAGCGCCGGCGCCGGACGTCCCCGCCGCACGATCTCGACGACGGGAACGCTCGGGTACTTCTCCTCCCAGGGAGCCAACTGCTCGGACAGCAGGGAGAGCGCCCGATCCACAGTGGGCCGGCGAGGTGCCCGGCCCTCGTCGGCGAGCCACGGCTCGGTGTCGTCCAGGACCAGGACGGCCTGCAACCGGGTGGCCCGGACGGCCGCCTCCTCGAACGCGTAGCCGATCGCGGCCGCACCGGACGCCCCACCGTCCACACCGAGCAACACCGGTCGGGACCGCCCGTCCACGGACAGGTCGGTGGCCGGTGGCACGACGGCGACCGCGGAGTGGGCGTGGGCCGCGACGTGCAGGGCCACCGATCCGATCAGCACTTCGGCGAGCCGCCCGCGCCCCCGGCAGCCGACGACCGTCAGGGCGGTGTCCTTCGACGCGTCGACCAGGGCCCGTCGGGGATCGGTGAATTCCAGGCGGGGTCGCAGGTCCAGGTCCGGATGGAGGTCGCGGAGGAACGACGCCGCGCGGTCGAGTCGGGCGCGGTTGACCGATCGGGCCGCCTCGAGGACCGGGGGCGGGAAGACGTAGTCCGAATGACCGGCCACCGGCTCGTTCATCGCCAACACCACACGCAGCGGAAGCTGACGGATCTCCGCCTCTTGCGCCGCCCAGTGGGCCGCCGTGAGCGATTCGACCGATCCGTCGACGCCGACCGTGATCGACACACCCTCGACGACCATCTTCGGTACCTCCTGCCGCCTGCAGCTTTCTGTCCCATCGAGTGTGCGGCGGGCCCGCCGCCGCCAGTAGGGCAGAAGGTCCCCGGCGCGGCCGGGGGTCAGTCGAGCCCGCTCGGCAAGGGACTTTCGACCTGTCGATACCCCACGAATGGCCAGTGAAGCGTCGGCGGCCGAGCTATTGACTATGCGCAGCCGACGGCAGGAACCGACGGCGACGGGCAGTCAGGTGACGATCGGAGGCGGCTCGTGAAACCGGCGGGCGGCGCCACTGCTGATGGTCCTTCGGGAGCCGGGTCGGCGCGGACGCCGCGGGACGGATCCCGCGATGCCGGGCAACCCCTTCCGCGATCCGGTCGCGGCGCCAGGAGCCGGCGGTCGGCTCCGATCGGCCGGTCGCTGACCGACAGCCTTGTGCGGGCGTTGCCGGCGCAGATCCTGGACCCCGTGCTCGACATCGTGACCGGGGCCGGGGAACGGATCGATGCGTTGCTCGACGCGGTCCTGGCGGTCTCGGACGGACTGGACGAGGAGGCCACCCTTGCGCAGATCGTCCAGGTTGCAACGGATCTCGGTCAGGCAACCTACGGAGCCCTTGGGGTGGTCGACCAGGACGGGCGGACCGGCACCTTCCTGCAGGTCGGCGTCGACGAGTCGACGGCGAGGCTGATCGGATCGCCACCCGCCGGACGGGGCCTGCTCGGCGTACCGATCGACCAGGATCGGTCGATCCGCCTGGCCGATCTGACCAGTCATCCGGCATCGGTCGGGTTCCCGCCGCATCACCCGGCCATGCGAACGCTGCTGGCCGTGCCGATTCGGGCGCGCGGGGAGACCCTCGGTCGGCTGTACCTGTCCGGCAAGCACGACGGAGGGGAATTCACCGTCGACGACGAGGTGATCCTGCAGGCGCTCGCCGCGGCGGCGGGTATCGCCATCCACAACGCCCGCCTCTACGCGCAGGCGCGGGATCGGCAGTCATGGCTGGAGGCGATCGGCGAGGTCACCGCCGAGCTGCTGGGCGGGACCGACGCCGTCGCGGCGCTGGAATTGATTGCCGGGCGGGCACGCGAGTTGACCGACGCCGACCACACCCTGATCGCGCTGCCGGTCGAGCCGACGCCCGGTTCGACCCCGACCGAGATGACGATCGCCATCAGCGTGGGCATCGAATCGGTCGATTCGGCCGGACGGCGCATCGCGATCGTCGGATCCACGGTGGGTGAGGTGCTTCGGGACCAGGTTCCGCGGCGGGTTCGGCGGCTGACCGACGACGTCGGCGGGACCTTCGGACCCGCCCTGGTGCTGCCCCTGGGCTCGGGCGGGACCAGCGGCGGGGTCCTGATCGCCGTCCGCCGACCGGGCGCCCCCGAGTTCGGCGATCAGGAACTCGGGCTGGTCGCGACCTTCGCCGACCAGGCCGCGCTGGCTCTGGAGCGGGCCGACATCCGGCTGGCCCGGCGCGAGGTCGAGCTCCTGCAGGACCGGGACCGGATCGCCCAGGACCTGCACGACCAGGTGATCCAACGGCTGTTCGCCATCGGCCTCGGCATGCAGAGCACCCAGAAGCGGGAGCAGGATGCCCGGCTGGCGACCCGGCTGAGCACTCACATCGACCAGCTGCAGGCGGTGATCGAGCAGATCCGTTCGGCCATCGTCGATCTGCGGTCGGCGCCGGCGCGACCGCCCCCGCTGCGCGCCATGCTGCTGGACCTGATCTCCGAGCTCGTCTCCGATCTGTCGCCGACGACGACGGTACGGCTGTCCGCCGAGCTGGACCGGCTGCCGACGGGGCTCGCCGACGACGTCATGGCGGTCGTTCGGGTCGGTCTGAGCGAGGCGATCCGGCAGCCCGGGATAACGGATCTGCTGGTCGCGGCATCGGTCGAGGGCGGCGTGCTGCTGGTCGTCGAGATCAGCCACGACGGCCCGTCCGGACTGGCCACCGACGGTAGCCTGCCCGGGCTGCGACGGCGCGCGGATGCGGCCGGCGGCACGTTGACGGTCACCCGGTCACCCGCGAGGGGCACGACGATGCGGTGGGCGGCGCCGGTGCGCTGACCGCGCCGGGCGACCCGGCCGACCGTGATCTGCGGTCACCGGCAGCCATCCCGGCGACCCACGGACCTCACGGGAAGTACAGCTCGTTCATCGAGGTCACCTGGCTATCGGTGACGACGATGCGGAACACCCCGGTGGATTCACCGCTCGACAGCCGCTGCTGGACGGTGCCCAGGTCACCGGGGGACTCGGCCGGGCTGCCGTCGGTCAGTGTGCTGATGCCGGCGTCGGAGCTGACCGGCAGTACCCGGAGCATGGGATTCCGGTTCCGGAAGTAGTACTGCGTGCACCATCCGTTGTCGTGCTCGGTCACCCCGTCCTCGGCGCAGGCCTGTTCGGCGGCCGGTCCGGTGAACCAGTCGTACTTGTCCAGCGTGATCGTCGAGCCGGCGGGGTCGACGGCGACGATCCGCCCGTAGACGTCACCGGCCAGATCGGTTCCGGTGGTGTCCGGTGCGCCGGTGGGTGCCATGCTCGTCGGTGTCGTCGGCGGGATCACGGTGGTCTCCGGCCCGCCCGTGGTGCCGGCCGCCGTCGAGGACGGGGTGCGAACCCCGGTGGCGGACGACGCCACCGGGGAGGACACCGAGGACCCGAGCGGGAGGGTGGCCGAGGTGGAGGCCGCGGATGGGGTGCCGGCCTGACTGCAACCGACGATCAGGACCGACGCCGCCGCGGCGGCAAGCGCGAACCCTATGCGGGATTGGGTGATATGCGACATTCCTCATGATTGCGCGGCACCGAACCGCCGATCTCGGGTCGAAGGTCCTTTCCGGCAGAGAGTTCGGCACCAAGATTCACGAGGTATCGTCCGCCAGCGGGTCGTTCGGCAGCGGCGACTGGCGAACACCCCGCGGCAGCTCGCCGTGCGTTCGACGGTACGCGTCCAGGTAGGCCGCGACGGCCGTCGGGAGGGTCGGGAAGATCCGGTCGGCGCCGACCTTGTCGACGAAGCCCGCGGCCTGCAGATCCGCGATCAGGTCCTGTTTCACCCGGGCCATGGCAAAGATGACGTCCCGCCGGGCCAGCTCGGCCCGGACCTGTTCCAACGCATCCGCGGCGGTGATGTCGATGTCGACGTTCGCCTCGGCGTTGAGGACGAACCACTCGACCGGGACCGGGGTCGCCGGATCACGCCCCGGCGGTGGCCCGGTGGCCGCGGCCAACGCCCGGCGCCGGAAGTCCTCGGCGTTCGCGAAGCACAACGGGGCGTCGTAGCGATACACGACGAGGCCGGGAATGCGCTGCGCGGAGGGGAAGTCGTCGACATCGTGCATCCCGGCCAGGCCCGAGACGTAGCCGAGTATGCCGTCGTGCGGGCGGGCCACCCGGCGCAGCAGGTCCATCACCGACAGCCCAACGGCCACTGCGATTCCGGCGATGACACCGAGTCCGAGCACGGCCAGGGTGGTCACCACGGTCAACGCCAACTCGCTGCGCCGGAATCGGGCGATTCTTTGCATCTCGTCGATGTCGATCAGCTGCAGCGCGGCGAAGATCACCAGCGCCCCGAGAGCCGGCCGGGGAAACACCGCCAGCAGGGGACCCGCCGCCACCAGGGTGATGAGCACCAGGACAAAGGCCACCAGCGAGTAGAGCTGGGTCCGGGCGCCCACCGAGTCGGCCAGCGCGGTCCGGCTGCCGCTGGAGCTGACCGGGAAGCCGTGCAGCAGCGCCGATGAGATGTTCGCCGTGCCCAGCGCGGTCAACTCCTGGTTGGCGTCGATGGCCTCTCCCCGCTTCACGGCGAATGCCCTTGCGGTGAGCACGTTGTCGGTGTACCCGACGAGTGCCATCCCGATGGCGGGCACGATGAGCAGGCCCACATCGGCCGGCGAGAGCCCCGGGAACGCCGGTGCCGGCAGCCCGATCGGAACGGCGCCGACGACCTCGATGCCCTCGTCCTGGAGGGAGAAGGCGGCAACGGCGGCGGCGCCCAGGGCGACCATGATCAGCGGGCCGGGGGCCCGCGGGGCGAAGCGGTGGAGGAGGAACAGGCCGGCCAGCAGGGCGGCCGACAGGGCGACCGTCGGCCAGCGCAGCTGACCGAGCCCGCCGACGAAAGAGCCTGTCTCGGCGACGAATTCGTCACCGGAGACCGGTACCCCGGTGATCTTGCCGAGTTGCCCTGCCATCATGATCAGGGCCACCCCGGCCATGTAGCCGACGAGCACGGGCCGGGAGAGCAGGTCGGCCAGGAAGCCCAGGCGCAGCAATCGGCCGAGCAGGCAGATGAACCCGGTGAGCAGCGCCAGCGTCGCCGCCAGCGAGGCGTACCGGTGTGGATCCCCGGCCGCCAGCGGCATCAGCGCCACGGCGGTCATCAGCGCCGTCGTCGACTCGGGCCCGACGGACAGCAGGCGGGACGAACCCAGGAAGGCATACACGGCGAGTGGGCCGATGATCGCCCACAGGCCGGTCACCGGGGGCAGGCCGGCGACCTCGGCGTACGCCATCACCTGCGGGACGAGGTAGGCGGTGACGGTCAGCCCGGCCACGACGTCGCCGACCAGCCACGGCCGCCGGTAGTCCCGGAACGGCAAGCGTCGGACCGCGGCCCGGGTCAGCCGGCGGGCGGGCCCCCAGTGGGAGTTGATCATGGCGTTGGCTGCCGCACCGTCGGCGAGTCCCCGGGGAGAGTCACCGTGCGCGACCGGATCGCGCCGGGGTCGCGACGAGGGTCAGCGAGCCCCGAACTGGGGGTTGCGGACGACGATCACCGGGCACTGCGCGTGGGTGGCCAGCGCATGGCTGGTCGAACCGAGCAGCATCCCCGCGAAGCCGCCACGGCCGTGGCTGCCCACGATCACCGCACCGGCGTCGACCGCGTACCCGAGCAGGCCGGCAACCGGTCGTTGGTGGGCCAGGACCTGCCGGACCCGGACGTCCGGATACTTCTCGGCCCATCCGGCGAGACGCTCGGACAGCAGGGCCCGTTCCTGTTCCTCCAGGGTACCCGGGTCGATCAGCAGCGGCTCCAGCCGCCGGGAGTCGAGATAGACGTCGTTCCAGGCGTGCACGGCGATCAATTCCACCCGGCGCAGGGCGGCCTCGTCGAACGCGAAGGCCACGGCGGCCTCGCTCAGGGGAGATCCGTCCACACCGACGACGATCGGGCCGTCCGCGGTGAAGTGGCCCTCGCGGATCACCGCGACCGGCACGTGGTTGGTCGAGGTCACGGCCAGCGCAACGGAGCCGAGCAGGGTGCCGGCCAACCGGGACGACGGCGCGTGCCCGACGACCGCGAGCAGGGCGTGTGCGGAGGCCGAGCGGATCGCCACCTCGGGACGGCCCTGGAACAAGAGCCGGGTGATCGATAGCGCCGGGTGCCGCCCGGCCAACTCGGTCGCCGTGGAGTCCAGCAGCGCCTCCCCGCCGGCTCGGAGTTGCTCCAGGAGGTCGTCCGGTACGGGGTTGTACCCGGGGAACCCTCCGGTGGCGGGCAACCGGTAGGCGTGGACGAGGGCCAGTGGCGCGTGCCTGCGGGTCGCCTCTTCCGCGGCCCAGGCCGCGGCGCGGCGGGCTCCGGTCGAGTCGTCGACGCCGACGACGACGGCGCCCGGAGGGCATTCGGCGACACCTGGGACATCTTGCTCGGCAACACCTTCGGCCGGTGTGGTGGTGCGCACCTCGGCGCCCGGTGGGGTCGCGGCGGCCCGGGTGGTGTGCACGGTCGTCGGTTCGTTCCCGGCGTACTGCGCGGCGATGAGGTACTGCTGAAGGGCTCGCTCGTGCCGGGTGGGCTCGCCGGTGTGGCCGGCCACCTCACGCCCGGCCTCGGTGACGGCGCGGGATGCTTCCAACGGGTTCATGGCTGTCCTTCCCGATCGGGCGGCTGACGATGGCCGAGGGTGCCGGATGGGCCCGATCGCTCGCCAGAGTCCAAAGCCCCCGTTGCGCGGCGCCCCCCACTCGACAGCGCCGCACGGCGCAACGCCCGAATCCGAGCCGTGAGGTTCGCGCCACCGGGTGCGGCACGGCCGACGAGTTGCTCGGCCAGCACGTCGAGGGTGTTCACCACCAGCCGCCGGCGCCGGACATCTCGAAGATCCAGGGCGGCGATGGCCGGCCCGTCCGCCGTCCGATCCCCATCGACGACCTCGGCCTGTGCGTTGAGGGTGCGGAACTCCTTCATGTGGTCACCCCGGCTGCGCCGTCATCCGGCCCGGTCGACGCGGTTGCCCGGATCCTGATCATCTGTCGCCACCCTGGTGCGGTTCCGCGGCATCGCCGCCGGCCCCGATCCGGTCGGCGCGCCAAGGCCATGCTCATCCGGTCGCATGACGATGACCAGGGTCGATGGTCCCGCGCTGCGTCGAAGAGCTGACAGTGACTGGAATATAACAAGTCTCAGAGTCTGTGGGGACCAACGACCCTACCGTCCGGGGCGATGCGAACCTAGATTGGAGCCGATATCGGAACATTGCGTCAGGCCAGGAGGTCACCATGAGCACAGTCGAAACCCGCGAGCACAACGGCGGTGAGGTCACCCGGCCGAGCTGGATGGACCGGATGTTCGACGAATGGGTCAAGGCATTCCCGCCGGCCCTCAATTTCGGCCTGCGCTGGCCGTTCCACCCCGACGAGATGATTCGGGTGGATGAATTCCGGGACGGGGATGTCCACGTGGTTCGGGCCGACCTGCCGGGCATCGACCCGGACAAGGACGTTGAGATCACCGTCGATCAAGGGCTCCTGCACATCACGGCCGAGCGCAGACTCGAGAAGGACTTCACGGACATGGGAATGCGCCGGCACGAGATCCGCTACGGCAGTCTGACCCGCAGTCTGCCGTTGCCGGCCGGGGCGACCCAGGCCGACATCGAGGCGACCTACCGGGACGGAATTCTGGAGATCCGGGTGCCGGTGGTTCGGCCGGCGGTCACCGCTGAACCGACCAGGGTCTCGGTCACCAAGGGCTGAGTGCTTGCCCGTTCGCCGACCGGCTGGGCGGGGATTGACCGGCGACGACGGTGACCCTCGTGCCGTAGCCCGCTCAGCCGGCCCACCCCCGGCCGGGGGTCGACCGGTTCGGGTCAGACCGATGCCGGCGGCTCGGCCCGGGGGGCCCCGGGCCCCTCGTCGCCCAGGAGCGCCGAGACATCGGCGTCGGACACGTCGGGTGGCCCGGAGGGCGCGGCCGAGCCCGGCCGGCCGTCGGACTCGGCGGTCGCCGCATCCGCGTCCGGCCGCAGCTCGTTCAGATGCCCATCCACGGCCTCCGAACGCCGCTGGAGCAAGGCTTCTTCCAGATCCAGGTCGTGCTGCATCTGGCGCAGGACCTCCTCGGTCAGCTCCCCGTCGTTGCGCATCGCCACGATGACCGATCGCTCGACGCCCAGGAGTGAACGCCGCCAGTCGGACAACTGGCCCAACCGCCGGCCGAAGGCCCGCGACCGGTCGTCGTCCTCCCAATTGCGCCAGTCCCGGAGCGACGCCCACTTGCGCATGAGTTCACCCTGGTTCGCGGTGAGGTCACCGGCCCGGCACATCTCGTCGACCTTGTCGTTGATGGCGGCATTGACCCGGGCATGGGCCCGCGCCCGTTCCTTCTCGTCGTCGCCGCGCGGGTCCTGCTCGATGTGCAGCCGGCGGATCACCCAGGGCAGCGTCAGGCCCTGCAGGACCAGCGTGCCGATGATGACGGCGATCGTGCAGACCAGGAGCAAGGAACGGGACGGGGTGTCCAGCGGCAGCGTCTGGGCGGCGGCCAACGAGACCACGCCGCGCATGCCGGCCCAGGACACCGCGGCCACGCCTGACCAGGTGATCGGACCGGCCCGCCGGCCCAGCCGGGACAGCAGATGGATCAGCGAGATCCACACGGGCCGGCTGACCACCACGGCGACCAGTACCGCGCCGATCACCAGGAAGACCGACCCCTCACTGGTGTCCAGCGATGCGAAGATTCCGCGCAGCTGCAGACCGATCAGGGCGAAGACCGACCCCTCGAGCAGAAAGCGCAGGGCCGCCCAGGTCGCATTCTCGGTCAGCCGGACCGCCGCGGGGACCTCCGACGGTGACCGGTGGCCGAGCACGAGACCGGTGACCACCACGGTGAGAATCCCGGACGCGTGCACGGACTCGCCCAGCAGGTAGGCCGCGAACGGGGACACCAGGGATAACGCGGTGATCGTCAGCGCGGAGTTGCGCCGCGGACCCAGCTCCGCGGCCAGGATCCGGCGCCGCACGAACGACAGTCCGAATCCCAGGGCCGCCCCGAGCAGCACCCCACCTGCCGCCGCCCACGCGAACTCGCCGAGCGCCGGCGCCCAGGCGATCGAGGCGGCCCCGAGCGCGCCGATCGCGACCTGCAGGGTGACCAGGGAGGTCGCGTCGTTGAACAGCGACTCGCCCTCGAGCAGGGTGACCAGCCGGCGGGGGAGTCCGACCCGCCGGGCAACGGCCACCGCGGCTACGGCGTCGGGCGGGGCGACGATCGCCCCGAGCGCGAGCGCGACCGCGAAGGGCAGGCTCGGCATCACGGTGGTGGCGGTGAAGGCGACGGTGAATGCCGTCAACAGCACCAGCACCACGGCCAGCTGCACGATGGGGCGGATGAGCCGCCGGATCGCGATGGCGGACGATTCGAGCGCCGCGGCGAACAGCAGCGGCGGCAGCAGCACGTACAGCACCAGGTCGGGACTGATCTCGAAGCCGGGGACACCCGGCAGGAACGAAACGCCGAATCCGGCGATCAGCAGCACGACCGGCGGCGGCACCGGGGTGCGCCCGGCCAGGCCGTTGACCAGCAGCACCCCCAGGACCAGCCCGACGACGGGCAGCACCTGATCCATCGGTCTCCTCCCATGGTCGGCCCCGGGTAGGTACCCGTCCGCTGCGCCACTACGCCTTCGGTCGACCCGGCGGCACCGGGCGGCGGGGTCGGCCGGTGGGGTCGGCCGGCCGGAGAAGGCGGGACGTTCGGGTCTTGACCGACGGTTAGACTGATGGTCTAACCGGTGGTTTGGAGGAGGCTCGCCATGGATGTGCTCATCGTCGGAGCCGGCATCGGCGGGCCGACGCTGGCCTACTGGCTGCTCCGGGCCGGACATCGGGTGACGATCGTCGAGCGGGCGCCCGAGCTGCGTCGCGGCGGCTATGTGGTCGATTTCTGGGGAGCCGGCTTTGACGTGGCCGAGCGGATGGGCATCGTGCCCGACCTGCGCGACCGCGGGTACACCTTCACCCAGGCGCGGTCCGTCGACGGCGCTGGGCGTCGGGTTGCTTCGGTGCGGCCGGCAACCATCCTGGGTGACATCACGCGATACGTGACCATCGGTCGCTCGGACCTTGCGGCCGCCATCTACGACGCCCTCGATGGGGCCGCCGAGCTGATCCTGGACGACACCGTCCGGGCGCTCACGGACCAAGGGAGCCGGGTCCGGGTCATCTTCGAGAGCGGGCCGGCGCGGAACTTCGATCTCGTGGTGGGGGCCGACGGATTGCACTCGCGCGTCCGGCGGTTGGTGTTCGGGCCGGATGAACGGTTCGAGCGGTACCTGGGCATCGTGATCGCCGCGTTCGAGGTGCCGGGGTACCGTCCACGCGACGAATCGATGGCGGTCATGCACGCGGACGTCGGTTTCCAGGCGCTCCGGGTCTCCCTCCGTGATGACGTCACCCTGTTCCTGCTCAGCGTGCGTCACGAGGGCGCCGTCCCCTTCGAGGATCGGCAGGCTCAGCAGGACCTGTTGCGCCGGGCGCTGGCCGGCGGCGGTTGGGAGACGCCGGCGATCCTGGCCGCGATGCCGCGGGCAGAAACCTTTTACTTCGACCGGGTCAGCCAGATCCGGATGCCCTCGTGGACCCGCGGGCGGGTGGCGCTGGTGGGCGACGCGGCGGCTTGCCCGTCGTTCCTGGCCGGTCAGGGATCGGCGCTGGCAATGGTGGAGTCGTACACCCTGGCCGCCGAGCTGTCCCGGTGCGGCGACCACGTTGCCGCGTTCGCCGGATACGAACGCCGGCTCGCGCCGTTGGTCCGATCCAAGCAGGATGCGGCGACCGGCCTGGGTCTGGCCTTCGCACCGAAGAACCGGTTGCAGCTGTTCGTGCGGAACAGTGTGATGAGGCTGATGGCATTGCCTAGGGTGGGGGACATGGTGATGGGCCGCAGTTTCCGCGACAAGGTCGAGCTACCCCCGTTCCGGACCGCCTGAACACCACCCAACCAGGCCGTGGTCCGACCCCGATTCTCCAGGCTCCCGCCGGAGCAGCAACAGGCCATCGTGCAGGCCGCCCGCGAGGAGTTCACCGCACACGGATTCCACGATGCGTCACTCAACCGGGTCATCGAGGCCGCCGGCATCTCCAAGGGCTCCATGTACTACTACTTCGATGGCAAGGAGGACCTGTTCGCCTCGGTCGTGCGCATCGATCTCGAGCAGCTCTTCGTTCGGCTCGGGCCGTTCCCGGTCCCGGAGAGCGGTTCGGCGGACGTGTTCTGGACGACGCTGGAGGGTTACTACCTCCGGCTCATGCGGGCACTGACCGAATCGCCGGGCCTGGCCGCGCTGATTCGCGGCTTGCTCGCCTCGGCCACGGCGCCGGCCCTGGCGCAGGCCCAGGCCGATCTGACCCGCGCCCTGCTGCCGTGGTTGGAGCAGGCGGTGGTGCAGGGCCGGCAGGCCGGTGCCGTCCGGACCGATCTGCCGTCCGCCCTGCTGATTGCCGTCGTGATGGGGATGGGGCAGGCGATCGACGTCTGGCTGATGAACCAGCAGCCCGCGGACGCGGATCTGGCGGGGACGGTGAGCGTGCTGTTCGAGATGATTCGCGGAGCCGTTGCGCGGTAGCAGGTCCGGCTCTCGTCACTACCAGCCGAGCCGCACGGCGTCCTCGACCATCGGTTCGCCCGAGGCGGTCGCAAACGCCAGCAGTGCCTCGGTCAGGTGCTCGGCGTCCGTCGGGTCCATCTTCCTGACGATCCGGGACAGCGCCTGACGTCGCCGGGCGGTCACCGTGTTCACCACGGTGCGTCCCGCGGGCGCCAGGGCGACCAGCGATTCACGCCGGTCGGCCGGGTTCTCGGCCCGGGTGACCAGCCCGAGCCGGACGAGCTTGTCCACCTGTCGCTGGGCCGACGACGGGTTGACCCCGAGTCGTTGCGCCATCCGCACGATGGTGGTGTCCCCGTGCTGGGACAGCAGCACCAGGGTCCGGAACTGGGTCAGGGTCATGGTTTCCTCGACGGCGGCCAGGGAAGCCGCAGAGACTCCGACCAACGCTCGGGACGCAGTGAGCAACGCCGTCACCAGCTCATCGGTCCCCGCACGCGTCATGCTCCCAGTATCGCCCACGACCGCCGTTTACCCGCCTACTGCATTGATTGCATAATGCAGGATATGCCCCATGCACGTTTTCACCGCGCGCGCCGTTGGCTGGGCGAGTCCTGGGTCCAGATCCTCGAACCCGGCAACGTTCCCGCCCTGAGCCGCCTCGCGCTCCGCGCGACCGTCGTCGGTGGGCTCACCGGGCTGGCGGCCGCCAGCTTCCGGTTGTTGCTGGGCGGTGCCTCGCTCCTGCGCAACGACCTGATCGCCTGGGGCCATCCTTACTGGTGGGGTCTGCCGCTGGTGATCGTCGTGTGCGGGCTGGCCACGGCGGCTGCGGCGAGCCTGGTCCACCGCGTCGAGCCGCACGCCGAGGGCAGCGGCATTCCCCGGGTGGAGGCAGTGATCGAAGGGCGCTCCGAACCCGGGTCGCCTCGGATCCTGCCGGTCAAGTACGTCGGCGGTCTGCTGTCCATGGGCGCCGGGCTCGCCCTCGGGCGGGAAGGTCCCTCGGTGCAGATGGGCGGGAACGCCGCGATCATCGTCGCGAAGCTGAGCCGATCCTCCCGGGATGACTTGCAGATCCTGGTCGCGGGAGGAGCCGCGGCCGGTCTGGCGACCGCGTTCAGCGCGCCGATCGCCGGCGGCGTCTTCGTCCTGGAGGAACTGGTCAAACGCTTCGAACCGCGAACCACCCTGTGCACCCTGATTGCCACTGCCTCCGGGTTCGCATCCGCACACCTGCTCCTGGGGGAGGCCGGCTCCGATTTCCAGACCATCGCTTTCGACCCGCCGCAGCTGCGGCAGGCCGGTTGGGTGCTGCTGGTCGGCCTGATCTGCGGGGGGCTGGGCGTCGGTTACAACGCGCTGATCATGGGTGGTCTACGGCTGGCGGACGCGAGCCGGATCCCCGTCGAGATCCGGGCCGGCGCGATCGGCGTCGGCATCGGCTGCATTGCCTGGTTCGCGCCGTGGCTGGTCGGATCCGGCGACAACCTGACCCAGGACGCCCTGATGGGGCGGGGAACTCTGGGCGTGGTGCTGGGCGTGCTCGCCGTACGCGTGGTCCTCGGTGTCGTTTCCTACGCGGCCCTCACTCCGGGCGGTCTCTTCGCGCCCATGCTCGTCCTCGGCAGCTATCTCGGCCTGTCCGTCGGGCTCGTTGCCCAGAATCTGGACTCGCACGCTCCCGAGGCTGCCGGGCTCGCCCTGATCGGGATGGCCGCCTTCTTCACCGCCAGCGTCCGCGCTCCCGTCACGGGGATCGTCCTGGCCTCGGAGATGACCGGCTCGACCACCCTTCTCACCCCGACCCTGGGGGCCTGCGCGGTGGCCATGCTCGTGGCGATGGTCATGCGGAGTGAACCCGTCTACGACCTCCTCACCACTCGTGCCGTTCGGAATGCGCGGGCGAACCGGCTCGATCGCGATCCGCCGGGTGAATGACGCGTGACCGGTCACGACAGCGGTCGTAAGGTCGCTCCGGGATCCCCCCGGGCCACGAGGTAGCTTTCCTTGATGGCCTGTCGAATCAGTGAACTGGTCCTGGAGTGCCGCGATCCCGAGGAGCTGGCCCGGTTCTGGTGTGCGGTCCTGGACTTCGTGGTGCTCGATCGCGACGGTGGGGCGGTGGAGATCGGTCCGCGTTCCGGGTTCGGCGGCCCGCAGCCGACGATCATCCTCAGTCCCAACGACGAACCGCAGCCGGCCCGGTCCCGGCTGCACATCGACGTCAACGCGACCGACCGCGATCAGGATGCCGAACTCGAACGCCTGCGACAGCTGGGTGCCCGCCCGGCCGACGTCGGCCAGACCGGCGACGAATCCTGGCATGTCCTGGCCGATCCCGAAGGCAACCCGTTCTGCCTGCTCCTGGCCCGGCTCCCGCCGCTCTGACTCACCACCAGCCGCGTCGCTTGGCCCAGACCAGCAGGATCGCCGACATGACGACCATGAGCAGCAGCGCGATCGCCAGCTCCAACGGCTGCGTGGCGTCATTGACGATGACGTTCATGCCGAGGATGGACGACACCGCGGTGACCGGAAGGGTGATGGCCGCGATCACCGCCAGACGTTCCGCGGCGAGGGCCACCTGCGTGTTGGTCCGCGCCTGGTAGAACTCGATGCTGCCCTGCAGGTTCTCCCGTTCCCCGTCTGCCATTGCGCGGAGGTGCCCGAACTGGTCGACGGCGTCATCGATCCGCTTCTGTCCACCGCCCGGGCCGAACGCCTTGATCTTGCGCATGCGAGCGAAGACCTCGCGGGACATCGCCGCCTGCGTCCGCGCCACCATGAAGCCGTGGCGGGTGCGGAACAGCTCGTCCAGGAAGCCCTCGGGGTCCCGAAGATGGCCGGCGGGCCCCTCGTTCACGACATCCTGGAAGCGGTACTCCAGGTTCCACATGTCGCCGGTGAGCCGCACGATGAACTTTCGCAATCTCCCGGCGACGGCCGACGTCAGGGCATACGACAGCTCGTACGCGCGCTGCGGATGCAGCTTGCCCGACTCGAGCCGTTTGAGCAGCGAATCGACCTCCACCCGGGCGGCGGTGGGATCCGCGCCCGAACTCAGCGGCCCGTGGACGGTGACCAGGTACCGGTCGCCGATGAACTGGTCCAGCTCGATGGAGTGCACGTGGCCCGCCGCGCCCGCCTGCGGTGCGTGCAGGACCAGGAAAACATGATCGGGGTAGACGTGAACCTTCGGCACCTGATTGCGCATCGAGCAATCCCTGATCGCCAACGGATGAAACCCGAACACGTCACGGAGCAGCCATTCGGCCTGCTCGTCCCACACCGGAATGTCCAGCCACACCAGGACGTCCGGCCTGCTCAGCAAGTCGGCTGCCTCGTCGACCGGATGTTCTTCGATTCCGGCCGGCGTGATGAGTTTCAGCTCCATCCTGCCTCCTTGGGGACCGGTGTCCGCCGGACGATGCCGGACGGGGCGCTCGCGGACGAAGCGCCCGCCACGACGGCTGTGGAGACGAGATTCGCTGCCGTTCCGTCAGCTCAACTGGTACAGGGCCCGGGCTTCCTCGTGGGTGGCGATCGGCCGGCCGACCTCGCGGGCGATCTCCTGGGCCTGCTGGAGCAGTTCGAGATTCGTCGGGTTGCGGTCCGGGTCGTAGAACAGCTCGAGCCCGGTCTTGATGTGACCGCCGAGTTCGATCGCCCGGCGCAGGATGTGGGTGTCATCCAGCGCGCCCTGCCCCCAGATCGAGATGTACCAGGGATGTTTCACCTTGGCCTCCTCGATCATGTACAGGTAGTAGTACAGGCTCTCGAGCGAGGGCTTCATCCCGTTGGTGCCGATTGGCTTCATAGAGGTGAGGCCGTAGTCGCCGATCAGGTAGAAGTCCCACATCGAACCGGGCGTCGACATGCCCTGGTTGACGTAGTACATCGCGTGCCGCAGGTGGCCGGGCTCGTAGACGCCGTAGACCATCGGGATCCCGCGCGCCCGCAGCTCGCGCCATTGCTTGCCGACCCGGGCGTAATTGAACCCGAACTCCGGCCCGACCAGGTAGCCGTCCTCATCGGTGTCGATGGCAAACAGGGTGAGTCCCGTGTCCACGCAGGCGATCTCGGCGTGCGCGTGGTCGTTGAGGTACATGACGTGTTCCAGGCCGTGCTCGTCCGGCAACAGCCGCAGGTTGTTGCAGGTGGTCGGGTACCAGGTGATGTCGGGGTGCTTCTCGAGGACCGTTGACCACGTCCGCATGTAGTCCTTGTAGGCGTTTTCGCCGAGCAGGTCGAAGCTGGTGTTGTGCGCGTGGATCGCGCCCGCTCCCGCCTCCCAGCAGCGGATCGCGTCCTCCGCGATCTCCTCGTAGCCGACTGGTGTGTTGGGGTTCATCTCCTTCGACCGGATGCCGTTGATGTGTGACTCGATGACGACCGGGCCGTCCCAGGTCGGCTTCATGTCGGCGTACTTGTCCAGTGCAGTTGCCACGTTTCCTTCTCCTCGTCGAGACGGCTTGCGGTGGGATCGGTGCGGTGGGATCGGTGCGGTGGTTCAGCTCGTCGGTTCAGGTCAGTCGGATTCGGGCATGAGGTGGTCGATCCGGCGGACCACCCAAGTGGGCCGGATGGCGGAGGCGGCGAGCATCGCCAGGTCGGTCTCGCCGGTCAGCACCAGCGCGGTGTTCATCCCGGCAGCGATGCCCATCGCGATGTCGGTGTACAACCGGTCGCCGACCATCAGGCAATCGCGCGGGCTGACACCGATCTGCCGCATCGCGGTCTCGACCATCAACCTGTCCGGCTTGCCGGCATTGACCAGACACTTCACCCCGGTGCAGGCCTCGATGGCGGCGACGATGGCACCGGCATCCGGTTCGCCGTGCCCACCCGGGAAGGGGCAGAAGACGTCCGGGTTGGTCGTTACCAGCATCGCCCGCTTGTACACGGCAATCGCGTCGAAGGCGACCTGCAGCTTGCGATACTCGAACGTCCGGTCGTAACTGGCGACGACGACGTCGATCTCGCGTGGATCCTCGCTGAGCGACAGCCCCGCGTCCGCCAGGGCCGAGATCAGCGGCTGCTCGCCGATGACGAAGATCTTCTTGTCGGCGGCATGCTCCAGCAGCCAGGTGCGCATCGTCATGACCGTGTTCAGCAGCTCGTCCGTGGCGGTCGGGATGCCCAACCCGTTGAGCTTGTCCAGGTACATCTGCGGATCTCGGGTCGGGTTGTTGGTCAGGAAAACCACCTTCGAACCGCGCGCCCGCAGCGTGGCCACCAGATCGAGCGCCCCCGGGAGCAGCTCCTTGCCCAGGTAGATCGTGCCGTCCAGATCGAACAGGTAGCCCTGGTACACCCGGCCCGGCCGGGCCAGCTGCGCTTCCAGCTCCTCGATGAGCTCCATGGCTACCGGACCGCCGCAAGCTCGCCGAACAGGTCCCGCAGCGCCGGGTAGATCCCGCGGTAGACCTCGTACAGCCGGTCGTAGGTGCCGACGTTCGCCTCGTCCGGTTCGAACGAGCGGCTGGTGCCGGTCATCGTCGCGGCGGCCGCCTCGATGGATGGATGAATGCCGACCGCTGCGGCCGCCAACACCCCACTGCCCAGGCAGGTGCTCTCCGGCTCACTGACGACCTCCACCCGACGCTGCAGCACGTCGGCGACGATCTGGCACCAGATCCGGCTGCGAGAGCCGCCGCCCAGCGCGATGATCCGTGACACGCGTTCGCCCAGGGCGTCTTCCAGACCGTGGTAGAGGAAGCGCTGTTCGAACGCGAGGCTCTCCAGGATGGCCCGGTAGACATGCGCCTTGCCGTGGATGCCGGTCAGCCCGACCAGGGCGCCCCGCGCGTGATGGTCCCAGTACGGAGTCAGGGCGCCCGTCCAGTAGGGCAGCGCGAGCAGGCCCTCGCTGCCCGGCGGCAGCATATCGGCCGCCGCCTCCAGGACCTGTTCGGGAGCCAACTCGAGGCCGAGCACCTTGGTGTCGACGCCGGCGAACTTCTCCACGAACCAACGGATGTTGTAGGTGCCCCCGCCGATGAACGTTTCCAGTGTGTAGCCGCGGGGGATGCCGGCGGCGAGGGTGCGGAACCGGACGTCGCTGGCGTAGGTGTGGCTGAAGGTGCCGGAGACGATGCCGGTACCCAGGTTCAGGTAGGCCGTACCGGGCGCGGTGATCCCGCAGCCCAGCTGCGCCGATTGGCCGTCGCCGATGCCCGCCACCACCGGCAGCCCCGGCGGCAGTCCGGTCAGGCTGCTCGCCGCCTCGGTGATCGAGCCGATCACGTCGCCGGGGGCGAACAGGTCCGGGAACTGGTCCCGGTGCAGCCCGGCGGCCGAGAGCAACTCGTCGGAGTAGTCGAACGTGGAGAGGTCGACGACGCCCAGCGGATCGGCGCTGGCCCAGCAGGTGCGGAATTCGCCGGTGAGCCGGTTGACCAGAAACCCCTGGACGTCGAGCACCGAAGCGGTGTGCCGCAACGTCTCTGGCTCGTGTTCGGCCAGCCACAGCAACTTGTACCAGGCGGGCGTGGGGTTGGGCGGCTTGCCGGTGACCCGGTGCACCTCGGGGGTGCCGTACTTCTGCACCTGCTCGGTGGCCCGGGTGTCGGCCCAGATCATCGCCGGCCGGAGTGGCTCGCCGGACCGGTCGAGGCAGGCGAACGTCTCCCGCTGATGCGTGATGCACAGGGCGGACACCCGCTCGCGGTCGACCGTCTGCACCGCCCGCCTGATCGCCGCGGTGGTGGCCGTCCACCAATCCTCCGGATTCTGCTCGGCGTAGCCCGGCCGTGGATGATCGAGGGCGAAGGTCGTTCGGGCCTGGGAGAGCGGATGCCCGGACGCGTTCCACACGACGGCCTTGGCCGCCGTGGTCGAGGTGTCGACCCCGATGACCAGGTCACCGCGGGGCATGGGACGTCTCCGCCTCTTCGACCTCGTATTCGGCCCGCGACAGGACCTCGTCGACGTCCTCGCTGCGCCACCAGCCGAGGGCGATCAGCAGGTCGACGGCGGTGAACCGGTTCCGCATGTAGGCGCAGTTGGTGACCGCCCAGATGGCCTGCTCCGGTCCGGTGACGGCCGGCAGGTCGGTCAACCGGGCGGTCCCGCCGGCGGCGACCAGGCTGCGCGCCAGTTCTGCGGCCGGCCGGACCAGCGCGCGCAACCGCGGAGCGTGCCGGTCCCAGTCGTCGACGACGGCGCGCAGGTTGTCGCGGAACCCGTCGATCGCGGCCGCCTTCTTGCCGTAGTCGGCCCAGCATTCGGCGCCGATCTGCCCCGACGGGTCGATGGCCGCGAAGGCGTCCCGGACGGCCTGCTCGTCCGCCGTCAGCGCACGGTCCGCCAGCTGTGCGGACAGCGCCGGGCGGTCGGCGCTGCCGAGCCGGTCGAACAGCAACTGCCAGGCGCATGCGGCGACCACGGAAGCGGCCCCTACCTGTGCCCCGTGCAGCCCGATCGGCCGGTGCGCCGCGCCGTTGGACAGATCAAGCATGTGGCTCGTGAGGTGCTCGACCCCGGACAGGCAGGCGGTGCCGCCGGACACTCCGGTGGCGATGCCACGGATGCCCAGGGCCCTGGCCAGCTTGCCGGTGGCCTCGATCGACGAACCGAGCTGGTCCGACCAGTCCGCGAAGTCCGCGCCGACGACCTCCAGGATGGCGATCGGACCGGGATGGAACGACATGTCCGTGCCGGCCAGGGACGCCAGCAACCAGTCGGCAGGGGCGACGAAGGTCGACATCAGCTCGCCGAATCCGGCGATGTTCATGGCCGCCGGTGCCTGGTCGATGGTGGTGACGTCAGCGATCACCACGTCGGGCCAGCGAGAGGGGGTGGTCCGCTTCACGCCGCGCTTGAGCAGGACCGAGACGTCGTCGGTGAAGCCGTCGACGGAGGCCGCCGTCTGCACGACGACGTTCGGGATGTGACCCGCGGCCTGCGATGCGACCTTACCGATGTCGGTGATCGTGCCGCCGCCGATCGAGACCAGCGCGTCGGCGCCGCGCACGGCCGCGCTGGCCTCTTCGATCACCGGCTCGGAGGCATGCAGTTCGGGATGCCCGTCGTCGAGCACCACTTCTCGCACCTCGAACCGCCGGCCCAGTGCCGTGGCGATGGCCGGCTTGATCTCCGCGCCGTCCCGCGTGATCGGCACGCGGTCCATCACCAGGGCCACGGTGGGGCGACCGGCGCGGTCACCGAGCAGTTGAGAGACGGTGTCGGTCACGATGTCCCACGGGTGGAACCCGAGGTGGACGGCCTGCAGCTCACATCGCGGCAGCGTGCCGGCCGGATCGGCCGCCTCAACGATCCGGCGGGCGGTACCGACGATGTCCTCCGCGGGAGCGCCGTTCCCCGAGACGGCTTCGGAATGCGGCCGGGACGGCCGGTCGAGGCTCATGAAACTCCCTCTCGTTCGGTGGGCGAGCCGGCGAGCGCGACCGGCGGGTTGCCGGCGAGGGTCGAGTACCGGACCGCCGCCTCGGACGTGCTCACAGTGCGAAGGATTCCAGCTGACGGCGGATTGCGGTGAGCAGCCCGGAGCCGCTCGCGCCGTCCACCGCACGGTGATCACAGGTCAGGGTGAAACGGGAGATGGGGCGCAGTTCGACCTGGTCCGAGCTGCCGGCGACCGGCATCCGGCGGGTCGACCCGATGGCCAGGATGCCGATCTGCGGCGGGTTGAGGATGGCGTCGAATTCGTCGATGCCGAGCATCCCGAGGTTGGACACGGTGAACGTGCCATCGCTGACGTCCTTCATCGCGAGCTTCCCGGTGCGCGCTCGGCCGACGACATCCTTGCGTTTGGGGGCGATGTCGGCGAGCGAGGCACCCTGGAGACGGTGCAGCACCGGGACGGTCAGGCCCTTTTCGGTGGCCACCGCCAGTCCGATGTTGACGTCGGCGTAGGTGGTGATGACGTTGTCCCCGTAGTGCGCGTTCAGGCCCGGTTGCTCGACCAGCGCGACGGCGCAGGCCTGCAGGATCGCGTCCGTGACGGTCGACCCGACGGCTTTGAGGTCGGCCGCGAGGACGGCGCTCATGTCGACGTCGACCCCCAGGTGGAACACCGGCGCGGCCCAGGCCTCCACCATCCGGCGCGCGGCGATCTTCCGGATGCCGGCCAGCGGCTTCGCGACGCCGGGGTACTCCGGCGCCGCGGCCTCTTCGGTCGCCGTCATCGCGGAGCGCCGGTGGCGATGTCGGCCAGCGTCCCCGTCGGCCCGGTGAGCTGGCCGGCCTTGCCGGCACTCCCGAAGACCTCGAACTTCTGCACGGTGGCCTCGATCATCCGCACCCGTCCCGCGTCCAGCACCTCCTCCAGTTGCCGGTCGCCCTTGGCCCACTCCTGCTCCAGGCCGGCGCGGAACGCGTGCCGCAGATCGGTGTCACCGTTGAGCTTGCAGACCCCGTTGGCGATGGCGTCCTTGACCTCCCTGTCCGGCACGCCGGAGATGCCGTGCAGGACAAGCGGAACCGGCACGACATCGCGGATCTTCTGCACCAGCTCGATGGCCAGCGGCTCCTGCTCCAGACCCGGGATGACACCGTGCACGACGCCGGCCGAGATCGCCAGCAGGTCGACCCCGGTCTCGGCGACGAACCGCTCCGCCTCGTCGACGTCGGTGTAATACGAGGCCCACTCCACCTTGGCGCCGACGTCCGGAATCTTCCCGAGCTCGGCCTCCACCGGGATGCCGTAGTCGTGGCACAGCTCGACGACCCGACGGGTGATCTTGATGTTGTCCTCGAACGGCAGGTGCGCCGCGTCGAACATGATGGAGTCGAACCCGAGCCGGACCGCCAGCAGCACCTCGTCCCAGGTGCCGTGGTCGAGGTGGATGCTGTACAGCGCGTCGCTCTCCTCGGCATTGCGAACCGTCAGCTCGTAGGCCTTCTTCACGCCCATGTGCGGGATGATGGCCCGCCCGACCTGCAGATAGATCGGGGCGTCGGCCTTCTCGGCCGCCTGCAGCAGCGCCTGGGTGGTCTCGTCGTTGTGCATGTTGAACCCGCCGACGGCGTACCCGCCGGCCTTGGCTGCCTCGATCCAGCGCATGGGGTTGGGATCTCGCATGGTGCGGCCTCTCTTCTGTGAGGGGATTGAGAATGGGTCGGCTGTGGTCAGGCGGTCCGGTTCGGGAACCGGCTGGGCAGGGTGCGGTCCAGGGCGTTGCGCCATCCGGCGCTCCGCTCCTCGCGGGTGGCGGCATCGATCTGCGGCAGGAACTCGCGCTCGCAGGACCAGGTCGCCTCCAGATCGGCGAAGCTGTCCCACATCCCGACCCCGAGGCCGGCGACGAAGGCGACGCCGAGCGCGGTGCGCTCCAACGAGGTCGGCCGCTGGATCACCTTGCCCGACAGATCGGCGGTGAGCTGGCAGAGCAGGTCACTGCGGGCGGCGCCACCGTCGACCTTGAGGGTGTCGACCGGTACGCCGCCGGCCTCCAGCGAGTCGATGATGTCCGCCGTCTGGAACGCCATGCTGTCCATCCCGGCCCGCACGACATGGGCGGCGGTCGACTCCAGGGTCAACCCGATCACCGCCGCACGGGCGTCCCGGTCCCAGTGCGGTGCGCACATGCCGCCGAAGGCAGGCACCACGTACACGCCCCCGGAGTCGGGGACAAGTCTGGCCAGGTATTCGATCTCGTCGTTCGACTCGAAGAGCCCGAGGTTGTCCTTCATCCAGGACAGGGTCTGGCCGGAGTGGAACACCACCCCCTCGAGTTCGTAGTCGGTCACGCCGCCGACGGTCCAGCCGACGCTGGAGGTGAGACCGTCGACCTGCTGGACCTTCTCCCCGGAGTTGACCACGAGCACGCCGGCGGTGCCGAACGTGTTCTTCGCCGAGCCCGGCTGGAAGCAGGCCTGCCCGAAGAGGCCGGCCTGTTGGTCGGCGAGGACTCCGCGGATCGGCACCTCGGCACCGACCACCTCGGCGTCGGTCAATCCGAAGTCGCCGTCGGAGGCGATCGCCTCCGGCAGGATGGAGGTGGGGATGCCCAGCGTCCGGCACAGTTGCTCGTCCCAGGTCATCGACTCCAGGTTGAACAGCGCGGTGCGCGAGGCGCAGCTGTGGTCGGTCAGGTGCGAGCGGCCGCCGGTGAGGTTCCACAGCAGCCAGGTGTCGGGGGTTCCGAAGGCGATCTCCCCGGCCTCCGCGCGCCGGCGCAGGCCGGGCACGTTCTCCAACATCCAGACGATCTTGCCGGCCGAGAAGTAGGAGTCGTTGAAAACTCCGGTGCGCTGCCGGAACTCCTCGTCAAGACCCTGCGCCGACCAGCGTTTGACGATGTCGTCCGTCTGCTTGGAGATCCAGACCACCGCGTTGTACACGGGCTCGCCGGTGGCCCGGTCCCAGAGCATGGCGGTCTCCCGGTGCGTGGTGATCGACACGGCCGCCAGGTCCCTACCGGTCACCCCCTGGCCGGTCATGCACCGTTCGAGGGTGGAGAGTTGGTCCCGCCACAGGCGCACCGGGTCGAGCTCGGCCCAGCCCGGACGGGGATACTCCCAGACGACGTTCTCCCGCTGCTCGCCGTGCATGTTCCCGGACGGGTCGACCAGGATCGTGCGGCAGCTGCTCGACCCCTCGTCGAGGGCCAGGACATAGTGACCGGTCACGGTGTGCTCACGCCCGCGCCTTGACCGGACTGCTGGCCCCGAAGCTTTCCGACCGGGGGCCGGCCGGATCCGGTACGGCGAGCTTGTCCAGCCAGTGCCGGTACTCGGCGATCTGCGCGGCCCTCGCCGCGTCGTCCCAGCCGAGATGCTCGGCCAGTACGCCGGCCAGCTCATCGATCGAGTCCAGGCCGTGATCGGGCTCGAATGCGATCATCACCCGCCGGGCGAGCACGTCGGTGAGCGTCCGGGCCAGGTCGACGTCGACCGCGTACACCAGCTCCGCGGCCATGACCCCGCTGGGGTCGACGACCTTCGTGAGGTCGGGCCGCTGCTCGGCGAGCTGCCACACGGCGAAGGACCGGCTTCCGTAGAGATCGACCAGCCGCCTGATCTGATCCGGCGGCAGGCCGGTCCGGGCGGTGAGCGCGGCGGACAGCGAGTCGAGGTCGGCGAACTGCGCGCCGATGAACTTCCGCTCCCGCGTCGGGACCGGCGGTGCGGTGCGCCCGAGCCGCTGGTACGCGTCGTCGACCGCGTCCTGGGCGAGCTGCCGGTAGGTCGTGAGCTTGCCACCGACCACGGTGATCAGGCCGGGCAGCCCGGTGTCGGAGTGGTCGTGCAGCACGTGGCTGCGCGGAACGGAGGACTCCGCCTTGTCCGGGACGTAGGGCAGCGGTCGGACCCCGCTGAAGGTGTACAGCACGTCGTCGAGAGTCAGCTTGGCGTCCGGGATCAGCGAGTTGACCTCACCGAGCAGGTAGTCGACCTCGCCGATGTCGCAGCGGGCGAGGTCAGGGTCCTCGTCGAACCGGATGTCGGTGGTGCCGATCATGTACTTGCCCCGCCAGGGAATGATCAGTACCAGGCGGCCGTCGAGCCGCGACTCGTAGTACACGACATCGGTCGGAGCGCCCGGGAACGGGCCGACGATCAGGTGACTGCCCTTGGTGCCGCCGTTGAGTCGAGGCTGCGCGGGCAGTGCGGGATCGGCGATCAGCCGGTCGATGGCCGCACCGGCGACGTTGTAGACCAATGACGCGTGCACTTCGAAGCTCTCGCCGGTGAGCTGGTCGGTGGCCCGGACGCCGATGACCTTGCCGTCCTTGCGCAGCGGGGTGTCCACCTTGACGTGGGTGGCGATCACCGCGCCCGCGGCCTGCGCGTCCACCGCGATCTCGACGATCAGCCGCTCGGCATTCTCCACCTGCCCGTCGTAGAACACGACGGATCCGGACAGGCCGTCGGTGCCGGCGCCCGGGAACCGCCGGCGGGTGCGCTTGGTGGAAAGCCGGCGATGCATCGGCGGCGTCTTGCGCAGCGACAGGGAGTCGTAGGCGATCATGCCGAGCTCCACCATCCAGCCGGGCCGCCGGTTGTGTTTGTAGATCGGCACCATCAGGGGCTTCGGCTTGACCAGGTGCGGCGCGAGCTTGAACAACCGCTCACGCTCCGACAGCGACTCGTGAACCAGGGCGAAGTCGTACTGCTCGAGATACCGCAGGCCGCCGTGGACCAACCGGCCGGACCAGGCGGATACGCCGCTGCACAGATCGTCCTGCTCGAGCAGCGCGACTCGCAAGCCGCGGAGGGCGGCGTCCTGGGCGATGCCGACCCCGTTGATCCCGGCGCCGACGACGAGCACGTCGAACGGTGCGCCGGTGAGCTCGGGCCTTGGCATGATGGTTCCTCCTGGAGAGTGCGGACCTGTGGGTCGGGCCGGGGCAGCGGCGGCCCCGGCCTGACGGCGGGAGTGGGTGTCCGGCCGGCTCAGTCGGTGGATTCGATGATCGCCACGACCGTGCGAACCTCGACGGATTCTCCCTCGGGCACCAAGATCTCGACGATGGTGCCGGCGGCGGGTGACTCCAGGGTCTCCTCGACCTTCTCCGCCTCGACGTCGGCCAAGGCCTCGTCCTCCGCGACGGTGTCACCGACCTTCTTGTGCCAGGTGGTGATCGACCCTTCGCTCATACCCATGCCCCACTGCGGGAGCAGAACTTCGACTCGTGCCATGGTGGTCGGCCTTTCCGGTTTGTCGTGATGGGAATTCGGTCAGACGCCGGCGGTCGCCGACGGCGCCGTCACGCCGAGCTGGGCCCGAACCGCGTCGGCGATCCGGACCCGGTTCGGGTAAAGCTGCCGCTCAAGGGCGGGGCTGAAGGGAATCTGCATGTCCGGCGTCGTGACCCGACGGACCGGAGCGCGCAGGCTGTCGAACACGTGCTCGGAGACCAGCGCCGAGATCTCGGCGGCGACGCCGCAGGTCTGGTGCGCCGGATCGGCGACGACCACCTTGCCGGTCTTGGCGGCGGCGGTGAGGATGCCATCGACGTCCAGCGGGACCAGCGTCCTGGGGTCGAACACCTCGACCGAGATGCCCTCCTGGGCCAGGGCGTCGGCGGCCGCGACGGCTTCGGGAACCGCTCCGGACACGGCGATGATGGTCGCGTCCGACCCCTCGCGCACGGTGCGGCCCACCCCCAGCGGGATGAAGTACTCGTTCTCGTCGACGTCCTCCTTCGATCCCCACAGGATGCAGGCCTCGAAGATCAGCACCGGATCGTCCGATTCGACGGCGGACCGCAACAGGCCCTTGGCGTCGCTGGGGTACGCGGGGGTGATGACCTTCAGCCCGGGCACGTTCATGAACATCGGGTAGGGCCGGTCGGAGTGGTGGGCACCGGTGTTCAGGCCGTAGAACATGGCCGACCGGAAGACCACCGGGATGCTCGCCTGACCACCGAACATGTAGCGGTTCTTGGCGGCCTGGTTCACGAACTGGTCCATCGCCATGTACAGGAAGCTCGAGTAGGACAGGTCGACGATCGGCCGCAGGCCCGTCATCGCGGCGCCGATCGCGGCACCCACGATGACCTCTTCCGAGATCGGCGTGTTCCGGATGCGGTTGCGGCCGAACTGCTGGGTGAAGTCACCCTCGACGGCGCGGGACTTGCCGGCGCCGCCGGTGGTCCCGTAGACGTTCGCCTCGACGTCCTCGCCGATGATCACCACCCGCTCGTCGGCGAGCATGGCTTCCTTCTGGGCGGCGCCGATGGCACCGAGATAGCTCATGACGGTCATCGCGCGGCCTCCAGGGTGCCGTAGGGGGAGCCGTTGAATTCACGGGTGACGTAGACGCTGTCGGTGTAAAGGTCGTCGAAGGCCACCGACGGGTCCGGGTACGGGGACGCGTCGGTGAAAGCGACCGCTTCGTCGACCTCCTTGAGGACCGCCGCCTCCAGCGCATCGGCGGACTCGTCGGTCAGGATGCCGCGACGGATCAGCTCGGCCCGGAAGAGCACGATGGGATCCTTGGCGACCCATTCCGCCTTCTCGTCCGAGTTGCGATAGTCGACGCCCAGCTTGAGACCTTCGGAGTGTTCGTTGTAGCGGTAGGTGACGACCTCGACCAGGCTCGGCCCCTCCCCGCTGCGCGCCCGGCGAACGGCGTCACTGACCGCCGCGTAGACGGCAAGCACGTCCTGACCGTCCTCGACCCGGACCCCCGGCATCCCGAAACCGGCGGCACGATCGGCGATCACGCCGGAGGTGACGGTGTGCGCCGGGGTGGAGAGCGCGTACTGGTTGTTCTCGCACAGGAAGATCACCGGCAGCTTCCAGACGCCGGACATGTTGAGGCCCTCGTACAGGTTGCCCTGGTTGGCGGCGCCGTCACCGAAGAAGGCGAGCGCCACCCGACCATTGTCCAGGACCTTGGACGACAGCCCGGCACCCACCGCGATGGGGATGGAGCCACCCACGATGCCGGATTCGCCGAGGCTGCCGACCTCGAAGTTCGACAGGTGCAGGGATCCGCCCTTGCCCTGGCACACGCCGCCGGATTTGCCGACCAGTTCAGCCATCAACGGACCGAGCGGTGCGCCCTTGCCGATCGGGTGACCGTGGCTGCGGTGATTTCCGGTCATGTAGTCCTGGTCCCCCAGGGCCATGCAGGCGCCGACGACCTGGGCCTCCTGGCCGATGCTGGTGTGCACCGTGCCGGGGATGGCCCCGCGTTTGACCATCTTGGACGCTCGCTCGTCGAACCGGCGGATGCGCAGCATGCGGCGCTGCATCTCCACCAGAGTGTCATCGGACAGTTCGGTCACGTTCGGCGCTGGTTGCGCTGTCACGTTGCCTCCCTTTCTCCTCGGGTAGGGGTGCCAAACATGGCTTCTTGTCGTCAATTTCAAGACAGCGGGCACGTTCGCCGGTGGTCGGGCGGTTGGCACAACCGGCGCCGCCCCGCTGGTGGCACTGCCGAGCAGGACGGCCGGGCAGACGATGACCTCGGCAATGTAGAACAGTGACCACCGTTCGGCCACTTCAACGCTGGTGCTGGCCGGTTATCCGGGTGCTCGACATTGCAGGTGGGACGGGCGGTCACGGTGAGTGCAGCCCTGCATCGATCCTCCTCGATCTGAGCGCATGGATATGCATTGACTGCATGTCCACTCCTGAAGAGTAGAGAGGGAGTGGGCGACAGGTCAAGAGCTGAATATTTACCCAGTGCTGCTACGCTTCCACCGTTTCACGATCCGCCTATGGGGAAGGTGTACGTGGTCAAGACTCCACCGACGGCCGGCACGCGTCGGATGATCGCCACCGTTGCGTGGCTCTACCATCAGCGAGGGCTGCGCCAGAGCGAGATCGCTGAGCGGTTGCGCATCTCCCAGTCGCGGGTTTCGCGCCTGCTCGAACAGGCGGTGGATCTCGGGATCGTCCGCACCACGGTCGTTTTGCCCAAAGATGAACAGTCCGTGCTCGAGCAGGAGCTCGCAGCGGCCTACGACCTGCGGGAGGCGCATGTACACGATCTGGGCGTCGTCACCGACGAATCCCAGCTGGTGCGCGAGCTCGGGCAGTTGTTGGCCCTGTACTGGCAGACCACGCCGCTGAATGCGCAGGTCGTCGGCTTCACCTCATGGAGCCGGACGCTGCAGGAGACGGTCCGCACCATGCCACCCCTGCTCGGCGCGAACACGCGCTACGTCGTGGAGCTGGTCGGCGACCTGGGCCCACCCACCTTGCAGCACCAGGCGGCTCAGAACACGCAGATCTTCGCGGATCTGACCGGGGCCGAGCCGATGTTCCTGCGAGTCCCCGGGGTGATGGTCAGCGGCGAGATCAAGCGGACCTTGCTGGCGCACGATTCCCATGCGCGCGCCGCGCTGGCCCGGCTGGACCAGCTGGACCTCGCGCTGAGCGGCATCGGCGCCGGAGGGATCGTTCCGCCACTGCGGGCGGGCGACAACTTCTTCACCTCCGAACAGGTGAACCAGGCCCGAAGACTCGGTGCTGTCGGCGAACTCAATCTTCGCTTCGTCGCCGAGGACGGCGCTCCGGTGCACACGGACTTCGATGATCTGGTCGTCGGGGTGACCCTCGAGCAACTGCGGCGTGCGGACCGCCGGCTCGGCGTTGCCGGCGGCCGGTCGAAGTACCGGGCGATCCGGGCGGCTCTGGTGGGTGGCTGGTTGAACGTGCTGGTGACCGACTCGACCACGGCCCAATGGCTGGTGAAGAACCGGGGCTGACGTGGCCGCGACGACCCCCGCGGCCACCAGGAAAAGGGGAACGTCTGCTCGTCGTCTGGACGCCGAGTCGGACAAGCGTGTGCATACAACTACGTAGTGCCAACTTAGGGCACGATTTCGTCACCTTATCCGGTCTCGGGTCGCCGACCGCGCCGCCCTGACGTAGAACGGCACTGGTACGGCTGGGGCAAGCACTGCCCACCACGCGACTGTCCGCTTCGGCGAACCATGTTGGCGATCGTTCCCGGTCGTGCGATGGGCTTGACGGGCGCACGTTCGGGGCACTCTGCCACTGGTTCGAGCGACGGTCCACGTCCGGCAGTGCGGGAGGAGGCGCCTTTGGGTAAATATTCAACCCTTGACAGCTGCATTCGCATGAGACATAGTCATGCATGTTGTTGCGGTCAAAGCATATTCAGTCACTTCGGTGATGGATCGCAACTGGGCTCAACGGCGAACAGACAAGGAGGTCTTGGTGCCCGCGGATTCCGAGTACAAGGTCGAGGAGTTCACCATCGACATCCCCGAGGCCGACCTCGAGGATATGAACGCCAGGCTGCGCAACACCCGCTTCCCGCAGGACTTCGCCAACGACGATTGGCGGTATGGCTACAACACCGGGTATCACCGGCAGCTGGTGGACTACTGGGTGAACGAATTCGATTGGCGCGATGTCGAGTGCCGGATGAACGAGCTGCCAAACTTCAAGATCGATCTGATGGGCGTGCCGCTGCACTTCATCCACGTGAAAGGCAAGGGGCCGAACCCCATGCCGTTGCTGATCCACCACGGCTGGCCGTGGACCTTCTGGGATCTGCGCAAGGTCTTCGGTCCGTTGACCGACCCCGCCGCCTACGGCGGCGATCCCAATGATTCCTTCGATGTCGTTCTGATCTCGTTGCCGGGTTACGGGTTCTCGTCACCGCTGACCGAAACCGGTTGGAACTGGTGGCACACCGCCGATCTCGAGAACAAGCTGATGAAGGATGTCCTGGGCTACGAGAAGTACGCCGTGGCCGGCGGCGACTGGGGCGCCCTGGTGACCCAGCAGCACGGCCACAAGTACGAGCAGGACGTCTTCGGCATCTACACCCACTTCCCGGCCCAGATGAGCCACTACCTGTTCGAGCACCCGGATAAGCCCGCCGACGTGGAGTTCGACCCCGTCCTGGGCCTGCCTGCGGCCAGCGAGTACGGCGAGGGCGAGGAGGGCTGGTTCGAGCGCGGGAAGCTGTTCGTGGAGAACGAGTCGGGTTACGGCGAGATGCAGCTGACCAAGCCACAAACGTTGGCCTCGCTGTTCGCGGACTCGCCGGCCGGCCAGCTGGCCTGGATCACTGAGAAGCGCTACTTCTGGGGTCTGGCGGAGCGTGGTGTCGGGACCGAGGCGTTCGAGAAAGTCTGGCCGAAGGAGGATCTCGTCACCACGGCGGCGGTCTACTTCCTGACCAACACCGGCGGCACCTCGTCGCGCTACTACTGGGAATGCCGGAACAACCCGTGGCGGCCGTCCCATGACCGCTTCCCGGTGGTCGGCGCGCCGACCGCGATCGGCATCTACCCCGGTGAGATCTACAAGCCGCCGATGAAGTGGACGAAGCAGTACTTCAACCTGCAGCAGTACCGCGTCCACGACGAGGGCGGACACTTCGCCCCGCTGGAGGTGCCGGACGTCTACGTCGACGACGTGGCCACCTTCTTCCGTCAGTTCCGCTGAGCCGCTGCCAAGCGGCGCGGTGCCTGACGCCCGGCGCGACTTCGCCCGGGCGCCCGGCGCGCCGGAGGCCGACCACGACTTCCGCGGCCTCCGGCACGCACCGCCGACCCGTCCCGCGACGGGCCGGTGGCGGTCCTCCCAGGTCGGCACCCTGACCGCCGGCCGCCCGAGGTCCGGCAGGACGGCAGGACCGCAGTACCGCAGTACCGCAGTACTTCCCCATCCACCCTTGCCGATGGATCGATCCGATGGCGCGGACCGCCTCATCGCCACCGCGCGTCATCCACGGCGCTGCAAAGAGAGCAGAGACATGATCAGAAAGCGGAAAGCCCGGGTCTGGGCCGCCCTGGTCGCGGCCGCAGCCATCGCCCTGACCGGTTGCACCTCCACCACGGGATCCAGCGGCGGCAGCCAGGAGGCGATCGACCCGAGCAACATCGTCCTGGTGGCGTCCGTCATCAACACGACCAACCCCTATATGGCCTCGATGATCGAGGGCGCGCAGGCGCTGGGCAAGAAGCTCGGTGTCGAGGTCCAGATCGTCGACTCGGCCGGCAGCAGCCAGACCGAGATCTCCAAGATCCAAGCAATTCTCGCACAGGGCAAGAAGGTCGCCCTGATGGTGAACACGGTGGCCAGTTCCGACGCCCCGACCATCGTCGACGCCGTGAAGCAGGCCGGCGGTTATGTCGTGGTCTGGTGGAACAAGCCGGACAACCTCGAGCCGTGGGACGTCGGCAACAACTTCGTCGCCTTCCAGAAGTACTCCGGCGTCGAGAGCGGCGAGTGCACCGGCAAGGCGCTCGCCGAGAGCCTCGGTGGCAAGGGCAACGTGATCGGCCTCGCCGGGGTGGAGGACAGCACCACCTCGCAGACCCGCGTCGCCGGCTTCAAGGAGGCCCTCAAGGCCTACCCGGACATCAAGCTGCTGGACGTCCAGTCGGCCAACTGGGATCCCCAGCAGGGTCTCTCGGTGACCCAGAGCCTGCTGACCAAGTACCCGAACCAGGTCGACGGCATCTGGGCGGCAGACGACGCCATGATCATCGGCGCCACCAACGCGGCCAAGAACGCCGGCCTGTACAACGACATCAAGTTCGTCTCGGACGGCCTGTACCCGCCGGTCGTCGACATGATGAAGGAGCCGAACTCGCCGGTGGTGGGCGAGACCTTCCACCGCGGCTTCATGGCCTCCTCGATCGGCCTGTACACCGCGTACCTGGCGGCCACCGGCAAGATCGACCCGTCCACCCTGCCGCAGGAGAAGCGCGACAGCCTGTTCAAGCTGCAGTGTGTCGGCCCGACCGACTTCGAGCAGTACACCAAGTGGGACAGCGATGTCGACGGCTGGGTCAGCACACTGGTCGACGGCGGGGACCCGTGGAACGTGCAGCCGACGCCGCTCGTCGGTCAGGGACCGGAGCAGCTGCCAGCCGGTTCATGACCTGAAGGTGTTCTCGCGCAACGAGAATTGATCGCCCAGGTTCGGCCGCGGGTCGGGAGCTGTGCCCCGGCCCGCGGCGGCCCGAACACCGTTGACATCACCAGAAGATTCGGAGAGTCCCGTGGCTCACCTGGCCACTCAACAGCCGCCCGACAACAGTCTGGGCGCCTTCTCGCCGGCCGGTGCCAAGCACCGCCGGTTCGAGTTGCGCAGCCTGGGCGAGGTCGGCGCCCTGGTCGTCCTGATCATCGTGTTCGCAGCCCTCAACCCGAGCACGTTCCTGACGATCGACAACGTCCGCACCATTCTGGACCAGTCGGCGACGCCGCTGATCGTCGGCGTCGGCGCCACCCTGGTCATCCTGATGGGTTCGATCGACCTGTCGGTCGAGGGCCTGATGGGCGCGGCCGGGATGACGTTCATTCTCACCACGCAGAACAGCCGCGACGGGGCCGACCTGGGGGCGGGTTCGTTCGCGCTGGGGATCCTGATGGGCGTGGTTCTCGGCGTTCTCGCCGGCCTGATCCACACCCGGCTGAAGGTGCCCACCTTCATCGTCACCATCGGCTTCTGGTTCATCGGGCTCGGCATCGCCACCGTACTTTTCGGTACCGACACCATTCCGCTGCTGCCCGACGGTGGCCTCAAGGCCTGGCCAAACACCGTCTTCCTGGGCTTGCCGTTCTCCTTCTGGCTGGCGGTGCTGATCGTGGCGATCGGGTGGGTGATCACCCGCTACACCAAGCTGGGCCGGTTCACCTACGCGATCGGCAACAACGAGGACGTGGCTCGCAGCAACGGCATCTCGGTGAACCGGATCAAGGTCTACGTATTCGCGTTCGCCGGTGCGTGCAGCGGCCTCGCGGGCATCCTCGCCACCATGCGGCTGGGTGCCGGATCCCCCACGGTCGGCGGCGGCATCCTGTTCGTCACCGTTGCGGCGGTCGTCATCGGCGGTACCTCGCTGTCCGGTGGCAAGGGTGGCGTGCTCCGCACCATGCTCGGCGTGATGATCCTGACCGTGCTGAACAACGGCCTCATCCTCAGCGGCGTCAGTTCGAGCATCCAGTCCGGCGTCTCCGGAGCCATCCTGATCGTGGCCATCATCGTGGCGGCGTGGCCGCTGCGCAGCAGACTGAGGATCACGAAATGACCAAGGCCGTCACCGAGAAGAGCCCCGCAACGGCGGATGCTCCCGCTCTCAAACTCAGCGGCATCACCAAGAAGTTCGGGTCGGTGACCGCCGTCAACAACGTCTCCCTGGAGATCCCCCGAAACCAGGTCATCGGCCTGATCGGCGAGAACGGCGCCGGAAAGTCCACGCTGCTCAAGATCCTGTCCGGATTGCACGAGCCGGACGCCGGGGTCATGGAGGTGCACGGCCAGGCGGTGAAGTTCCGTCGCCCGCAGGACGCAGTGGCCGCCGGCTTCGGCGTCGTGCATCAGGAGCAGTCGCTGTTGACCAACCTGTCGGTCGCCGAGAACATCGCGATGAATGCGTTGTCGTCCAAGGACAACGCCACCCGCGGGGGCTGGTACCGCTGGGGGCAGCTGAATGCGGAAGCCAAGGAGATCCTGGCCAAGGTCGGCGCGACCGTTGACCCGAAGGCCATCGTCGGCGAACTGTCGTTCGTGGACCGCCAGATGGTGGAGATCGCCCGGGCGCTCCGGGTCGACGGTCTGACCCACACCGCGCCCATCGTCATCCTGGACGAGCCCACTTCGGTGCTCGAGCGCAACGAAACCACCATCCTGGAACGGGAGATCGCCGAACTCAAGCACATCGGCTCGGTCATCTTCGTGTCCCACCGGCTGGACGAGGTTCGTCGGATCTGCGACCGGATCATCGTCATGCGCAGCGGGGAGATCGTCGCCGACCGGGCGACCGAGGGCGTCACCGAGGACGAGCTGTTCCAGCTGATGATCGGTCACGCGGCGACGGCGAAGAAGCACGAGGTACAGGCCCGGCAGGGCGGCGAAGCGTTGCTCGAAATATCCGGTCTCACCGCGAAGGGTAAGTTCCGGGACGTCTCGTTTGCGTTGCCGCCCGGCCATTGCCTGGCCATCGTCGGCACCATCGGATCGGGCCGGGAGGAGCTGGTGCGCGCCCTGTTCGGGGCGGAGCCGTTCGACTCGGGCGCGCTCACCTACCGGGGCAAGCGGCTGCAGTCGTGGTCGGCGGTGCAAGCCACCCGATCCGGGATCGGCTACGTTCCGGCCGAACGCAAGACCGAGGGCATGGTGGGTGGTCTCAACGGACCGGACAACATGGCCATCGCCCGCACCGGCCGGAAGTTCTTCGTCAACCCGTGGCGCGAGCGCAAGGCCGGCGCCGCCTGGTTCGACACGATGGACGTCCGCCCGCGTGACACCAAACTGCACCTGCACCGGTTCTCCGGCGGCAACCAGCAGAAGGTCGTCATGGCCAAGTGGCTCAAGTCCGAGACGCTGAAGCTGCTGATCCTCGACCATCCCCTGCGTGGCCTCGACCCGGGTGCGTCGGAAACGGTCAACGAGAAGATCCGCGAGGCGCGGGACGCGGGCACCGCAATCATTCTGCTGGCCGATACCCTGGAGGAGGCCCTGGAGATGGGCGACACCATCCTGGTGATGCGGGACGGCGAGATCACCGCGCGATTCGATCTCACCGTCGACACCCCGACGACCCTCGACCTGCTCGAAAAGATGGTGTGACATGCCCGATCAAACCGTCGAGTCCGAGGCCTTCGATCCGGAAGCGCCCGACGCCGTCCCGACCGCCTCGGTCGAAGCTCGCGCCGCCGACCGGCACCGCCGCTGGCGGGTCATCGACCTGTGGGCCACCGTCGGCCCGTTGGCGGTGTTCGTCATTCTGTTCGCTCTGGTCTCGATCCTGCGACCGGCGTTCCTCGGCGGCGGCGGCCTGTCCATCGTCGCGACGCAGTGCACCGCGATCCTGCTGGTGGCGCTCGGTCAATGCCTCGTTCTGAATGTAGGGTCGATCGACCTGTCCAACGCCGCGATCGCACTGTTCTCGGCGATCCTGCTGGCCAAGACGATCGGACCGGCGGGAGCCGGCGGGATCGTGCTGGTCGTCGTGCTCGGCGCCGCCATCGGCGCGCTCAACGGGTTCCTGATCTCGTTCTTCCAGGTGCCGAGCTTCGCGTTGACGCTGGGCACGCTGGGCATCCTGCAGACCGCATCATTGATCATCAGCGACAAGACGACGGTCTACGCGGCCAAGAGCGGCCTGCTCACCCCGATGTTCGGATCGGCGATCGGCGGCCTGGTCAGTGCGTTCTGGACCGCCGTGATCATCGCCATCGTGCTCTGGGCAATGCTGAGGTTCACCACGCTGGGGCAGAGCATGACCGCCGTGGGACTGAACGAGACCGGTGCTCTGTTCTCGGGCATCCGGACCAGAGCGATGAAGATCGTCGCGTTCATGTTCTCCGGGCTGCTGGCCTCGATCGCCGGGATCATGATCATCGCCCAGGCGGGGTCGGCGTCCAGCACCGGCCTGGGCAGCGACCTGCTGCTGCCAGGGATCACGGCGGCGATCGTGGGTGGCACGGCCATCACCGGAGGCATCACCAATCCGATCAACGTCGTCTTCGGGGCGCTGACCGTGACCCTCATTCCCGTCGGCACCGCGGCGATCGGCATCCCGTCCGAGGCGCAGAGCCTGGTGTACGGCCTGGTGATCATCATCGCGGTGGCGCTGACCATCAGCCGCAAGCGCGTCGGGGTCGTGAAGTAGCGCCGCCCCAAGCGTTTCCATCGTCGTCATCTCGACATCAAGGAGCAGAGCATGGCCGTCCTCGAAGAGCTGGAACCACGTGAAGTGCTGGGGTACTTCGAGAAACTGTGCAGTTTCCCGCGCGGATCGGAGAACGAGAAGCAGGTTGCCGACTGGGTGGTCGCTTTTGCCCAGGAGCGCGGCCTGGAGGCGTTCCAGGACGAACGGCACTGCGTGGTGGTGCGCAAGCCCGGGCAGGGCGGTCTGGAGAACGCGCCGGGCCTGATCCTGCACGGCCACCTCGACATGGTCTGCGCGAAGAACGAGGGGGTGGAGATCGACTTCCTCAATGAACCGATCACTCTCGTCGTCGACGGCGACTTCATCAAGGCCGACGGGACGTCTCTGGGCGCCGACAACGGCATCGGTTGCTCGTACATCCTGGCGCTGCTCGCCTCCACCGACATCCCGCATCCGCCGCTGGAGGCGGTCATGACGGCGATGGAGGAGAAGGGCAAGGTCGGCGCGGGGAACTTCGACACCTCGGTCCTGTCCGGCACCCGCATGATCGACTTCAACTGGATCACCGACAACGAGATCCTGGCCGGCTGCAGCGGTGACGTCACGTTTCTGGTCGACGTGCCCGGTGAGTTCGAGCCGGTGCCGGCCGACCTGTCCGCCACCCGTTCGCTCAAGGTGCGCGGCCTGATGGGCGGACACTGCGAGTTCGACATCCATCTGGAGCGGGCCAACGCGATCCTGGTGCTGGCCCGCGTGCTCAACGCGGTGCTCGCCCGGCACGAGGTGCGGATCAGCGGCCTGTACGGCGGCGCGCAGAACAGCGCGATCCCGGCGGACGCGGAGGCGGTGCTGTCGTTGCGCCCCGAGGATGTGGCCGACGTCGAGGCGCTCCTGGCGGAACTGCGCAGCACCCTGCACGGGGAGTACCAGCGGGCCGGCGACAACATCCGGATCGAGTTCGAGCAGACCGATGCGCCGGCGAAGGCGTTCTCCGCGGCGGCCACCGAGCGGTTCGCCCGGCTCACCGCGCTGATCCCGAACGGTGTGCTGAGCTGGAGCCTGCTCACTCCCGGCGTGGTGGAGAGCTCCAACAACCTCGGTACTCTGCGCCCGACCGACGACGGCGTCCGGCTGGCGTCCACCATCACCGCTCAGGTCACGTCGCGCAAGCACGAGATCCTGGATCGGGCGAGAGTCCTCGCTGCGCTGGCCGGCGGCGGCGTCACGGTGGAGCAATACGGCCTGGACGCCCCGGAGTTCCCTTACCAGGAGAACTCGGTGCTGCTCAAGACTGCCGCCGACGCGTACCGCGACGTCATCGGCGAGGAACCGGACATCCACGTGTCGCAATGCAGTCTCGAGCTCGGGATGTTCAGCCGGAAGATTCCGGGGCTGGAGATCATTTCGATCGGCACCGAACTCCACGCCCTGCACTCGCCACTGGAATCGGTCAACCACACGTCTGTCGCGAAGGTCTGGCCCTTGGTCAAGGAGGTCGTCGGCCGGCTGAGCTGACGACGTCACGGATCGATCGAAGCTGCTGCTGCGGCCCGGGTGAGCGAATCGCCCGGGCCGCAGTCTTGTTGTGCACCAGGCGACTCCGGCGCAAGTGCGGCCGGAGCTGCGCGTTTCCCAGGTCGCCCTGGCTGTTCCAGCAGATGGGCGGCTCCGGCGAGTTGGCCATCCTGCACGGCGTTCTGGGCTCGACCGCAGAGATCCAGCGAACCCAGGGCTGCCAGGAGGCGCTGGCCGAGAATCCGAACATCAAGCTCGTCGCCGAGGACACGGCCAACTGGGACGAGACCGAGGCGTTCACCAAGACCCAGAACATCCTGACCGCGAACCCGAATCTCAAGGCGGTGTTCGGCGAGAGCGACGCCATGGCCATCGGTGCCGCCAAGGCTGCCGGGCAGGCCGGCGTGAAGATCCCCGACTCGGGATCCATGACGGTGGACGGACAGCCGTACGCACCGTCCAGCCCGGCCGAGGCGCCGGCCAACGGCGTGGCGCTGATCCATCAAGAGATCCGCCTCCTGCCCGAACTGTCGGTCGCGGAGAACATCTTCCTGGGTCGGCTGCCCCGCAAGGGCGGGCGCGTCGACCGCGAGCGGATGAACGCCGAGGCCGCCGAGGCCCTCCGGCTGCTGGGTACCAGCACCGATCCGCGCCGCTTGGTATCCGGTCTGTCGATGGCCGCCCAACAGGGAATCGAGATCGCCAAGGCGATCACCCGGAACCCCCGCTATGTGATCTTCGACGAGCCGTCGGCGTCGCTCGGCGAGTCCGAGACGGAGCGCATCTTCGAGCGGATCCGGGTGCTCCGGGACCGGGGCGCGGGCGTCGTCTACATCTCCCACCGCCTGGACGAGGTTCGGGAAATGGCCGACAGCATCGTGTGTCTGCGCGATGGACAGCGGGTCGCCGACTGGTCCGGTGGTGACGTGCCCAAGCAGCAACTGGTCAACGCGATGGTCGGCCGCGACTTCACCTACGAGCACGTGCCGCCCAAGCCCAACCGGGCGGAGATCGTGCTCCGGGTCGAGAACCTGGGTCGCAAGAACGTCTTCCAGGGCATCAACTTCGAGGTGTCCGCCGGCGAGGTGTTCGGCATCGCCGGTCTGGTGGGTGCCGGACGGACGGAGGTGGTGCGCTGCATTGCCGGCATCGACCGGGCCGACGAGGGCTCCGTGTCCCTGGACGGCGCCCGGCTGTGGCTGAGCAGTCCGACCGCGGCCATCAAGGCCGGCGTCGTGCTGGTGCCCGAGGTCCGCAAGGGCCAGGGGCTGAACCTGGATCGCACCGCGGAGCAGAACATCTCGTTGCCGTGGGAACGGGCGATCGGTCGATCCGGCCTGGTCACCCGCGCCAAGGTCGCCAAGCTGGCCGGCGAGCAGGCCAAGAGCCTGGACATCCGCGGCCGGTTGGAACTGCCGGTGTCGTCCATGTCCGGCGGAAAATCAGCAGAAGGTGCTGCTGGGCAAGTGGCTGGTCCGCAAGCCCAGGGTGTTCATCGTCGACGAGCCGACCCGGGGCGTCGACGTCGGCGCCAAGATGGCGATCTACGAGATCCTGCGCGAGCTCGCCGCCGACGGGGTCGCGGTGATCGTCGTGTCCTCCGAACTCGAGGAAGTTCTCGGTCTGTCCCACCGGGTGCTGGTGATGTCCGGCGGCGCCAGGAGGGCGTGCTGAGCCGTGTATCTCACGTCCGGCCGCATCCTGGGCGTTCCGGTCCAAGGCATCATCCTGATCCTGGTCTACCTGCTGGCCGCGTTCTGGTTGCGCTACCGGCCGACCGGGCGCGCGATCTATGCCGTCGGCGGCAATGACGAGGTGGCCCGGCTGTCCGGTCTGAACGTCACCTCGATCAAGATCCGGGTGTACATCATCGCCAGCGTGCTGGCCGCGCTCGCCGGCATGCTGATCGACTCTCAGCCGGATTCGGCCCAACCGATGGCGGGCACCGCCGACCTGCGGGCGCCGCCGCGGCCGATAGCGTCCGGCGGGCCGGACCTACGGTGCGCCGTCCGGGTCGGCCGGCTCCTGACCGGTGCGGTAGCCGAATTCGGGCCGGAACCGGTCACTGCGAATCAGTATCTGCGAGTACTCCGCGAATCGGCCCCGGTCGTCGGCGATCACCTGGCGCAGGAGCAGCAACGGCGACGTCCGGCGGGTCCGCAGCAACTGGGCCTCCTCGGCGGAGGGCAGGACCGAATCCAGACTTTCCTCGATCCGGCCCGCTCGCGGCGCCTGCGCGCCGTCCGCGACGACGGCCGGCCCTTGGTCGGGCTGCATCGGTGCGAGATGCTCTGGGACATACGAGGTGTGCAGGCTGATCGGCTCCCCATCGACGAGCCGGAGCCGGCGTAGCCGGTGCACCGGCTCGCCCGGCTCGATGCGCAGGTGCCCGGCCACCGTGGCGTCCGCCGCGACGACCTCGCCCGACAGCACGCGCGTGATGGTGGATCCCATGCGCTCGAGTTGTTCCCGCACGCCGATGGACGCCGAGGACGGGGCGTCCGACGCCCGGCGGGCGACGAAGGTGCCCTTGCCCTGAACCCGGAAGAGCAGGCCTTCGTTGGCCAGCTGGTTCAAGACCTTCCAGGCGGTCATCCGGCTGATGCCGTACGTCCGCATGAGCTCCTTCTCGGACGGCATCTTCTGTTCGGGCTGCCAGTGGCCCTGTTCGATCCTGCTCCGCAGGGTGTCGGCGAGTTGAACGTAGAGCGGTGTCGACCCGTGCCGGTCGAGCGGAGGTTCGCTCGGCGGGTCGACCGGGCGGGCGCCGGCGTCCGGGCCGGCGTCCGGGTCCGGACCGAGCAGGTACTCGGCGGTGTCCTTGTCGGTCACCAGGATGTCCAACCAGCCGCCGACCAGTGCGGCGCGGATCGCCTCCCATTTCGCGGGTCCACCCGCCGCCGCCCACCGTTGCCGGGCGTTGGCCAGCTGGTCCAGGGTCACCCCGATGATCATCTCGTCCAGCTTGGTGTGGACCGGCTTGCCGTTCCGGTCGATGAAGCGCAGGCAGATCTGGCCGACCGCCCCGCGGGACCTGGCGAACTCCATCTGATCGGGGCGGTAGAAGGTGTCGCCGTCGGCCAGGTGGTGGGGCACGCCGACCTCGGCGACGGAGACGAAGGCAAGGTCGAGCCGGCTCATGAGCGACAGGGCCCGACGCGCGTAGGGATCCTGCTCCAGCAGCGTCTGCCGCGCCTTCGCCGACGGCACGACGCCGGGTGCGCGGAGGAAGACGGGCTCCGCACGCAACAGCGCGGCCAGCCGTTGCGTGGAGTCGGTGGCGGCGTGCGCAAGCGCGGGGGAGCCGAGATCGCCGAGCAGTTCGACGACGTGCTGAGCCTTGTTGTTGTTCTGCTGCAGGGCCGTGACCATGGCCCCCAGGGTTCGGCTCCAGGAGGGGTAGCCCACCGTGTCGGCGGCGATCGACGAGTTCTCCACCACCGAGGCGAGGACGGCGCCGAGATCGTCGAGCAGTTCCGCGCCCGAGGTGTCGACCACATGGCACTGGGACAGCCCGAACCTGTCCTCCAGTTGCTCCTCGATCGCGCTGAAGATCCCCGGGGTCGGGATCACGGACTTGCGGACGATGCCCTGACCTTCCGCCTGCTGCAGCAGCCGCGACACCTGGGTCTGGGACAGGGCCATCCGCTCGGCGATCTCGGCCTGCCGCATCCCGCGGAGGTGGTATGCCCGGGCGACGGTCATCGTCAGCCGGGTCGAAGCCGGTCGGCTCATCGGCGATCATCACCCCTGCGGGCGCTCGCGGTGGGGTCGATGCCCCCCGGCGGCCGCAGCTGCTGCGCCACCGGCCCGCGCGGAGCGCGCGAGCGACCGGAGGTTGTTGTCGAAGGGCGGTCCGCCGACGGCCGCCCGGGGCCGGGCAGGGTGTCGCCGCATCGGTCCAACTCGGTCACGCGCACCTCCGCGCGGTGCGTGCCCGGTTGATCGGGTTCCTGCTGTCACCATCGCAGGGTAGCCAACCGCGGCCGGACGCCCTGGTCAGCCGCGGTTCACGGCCCGCGGAGGGGTGCCCGCGCCGGGACGAGCACCCCGACGGCCGTCAGGCGAAGAAGGCGCGCAGATCGCCCACGACGAGCTCCGGAACTTCCAGCGCCGCGTAGTGGCCGCCGCGATCGAACTCGGACCAATGCTCGATGGCGGTGTTGTCGCGCTCGGCGAGCGGGCGGATCGTCTGGAAATCGTCCTTGAACAGGGCGACCCCGGTCCGCCCGTGGCTGACCCGGGGCTCGGCACCGGAGTGGCCCTCGGCGTAGTGATAGCGCACCGCGCCGGCCGCCGTGTTGGTCAGCCAGTACAGCGACACCTGGGTCAGCACCTGCTCGGCGGTGACCAGGCTGGTCCCGTTCCCGAAGTTCTCGAAGAGTTCGTTGTAGGCGAGTTGCCCGATCGGGGAGTCGGACAGCGCAGCGGCGATCGTCTGCGGCCGGGTGCCGTTCATTGCGTTGTAGCCGCCCACCGACTGGAACCAGCCGAGGAATTCCAACGCCGCGAATTCCTTCGGCCCGAACGAGTCCATCTCGCCGTCGGCTCCGGATGGAAAGGAGAACAGCTGCAGGACGTGCGCACCGAGGAATCCGGGCGGGTTCAGGATGGCCAGCTCACGGGAGACCATGGCGCCGCCGTCGCTACCGTGGGTGCCGTAGGAGTCGTAGCCGAGGCGGCGCATCAGCGTGTCGTAGGCGCCGGCGACCCCAGCCATGGTCCAGTCGCCCCCGGTCGGCGCCGGGCTCACCGGGGTGCTGAAACCGACTCCGGGCATCGACGGCACGACGACGTGGAACGCGTCCTCGGCGCGGCCACCGTGCGCCACCGGGTCGACGAGCGGGCCGATCAGGTCGAGGAACTCGATGAACGAACCCGGGTAGGTGTGCAGCAGTAGCAACGGCCGCGCGCCGGCCTCGGCCGATTCGACGTGGACGAAGTGGATGGTCTGCCCGTCGATCTCGGTGAGGAACTGCGGCACGGCGTTCATCCGCGCCTCCTGCGCCCGCCAGTCGAACTCGAGCCAGCGGGCGACCATGTCCTGCAAGTAGGCCACCGGCGTGCCGTAGGACCAGGCGTCACCCGGGGCGGCGGTCGGATAGCGGGTGTTGGCCAGCCGGGCGTGCAGGTCGTCCAGGGCCTCCTGCGGGATCGCGACGCGGAACGGGCGGATGGAATCGGGGGTGGGGTTCGTCATGACCGCTACGCTAGGGAGGATTCAGGACCATTTCGTTCCTGATATGCCGAGAACTTTTGGATGTCGAGAGTGATCACGTGCTGACCAGTTCCGCCCGGCTGTTGGCCTTGCTCGGGTTGATGCAGTCGCAGCGCCGGTGGACCGGTCCGGAACTGGCCGGTCGGCTCGGTGTCAGCGACCGCACCGTCCGCAAGGACATCGACCGGCTGCGGCTGTTGGGATATCCCGTCGACGCGGTTCGGGGGCCACGCGGGTACTACGAGCTGGGTGTCGGCGCGTCGCTGCCCCCGTTGCTGCTCGACGAGGACGAGGCGGTCGCCGTCGCCGTGGGGCTGCGGGCCGGGAGCGGGATCGCCGGCATCGAGGAAACCAGCGCCCGCGCCCTGGCAAAGCTCGACTCGGTGCTCCCGCACCATCTGCAGCGTCAGGTTGCCGCGGTGCACGAGGCGGTGGTCAGGGGCCCGGAGAACACCGGTTCCAACGTCCGGGACCCGGTGGTGGACGCCGGTCTGCTCACCGGCCTGGCCGCCGCGATCCGGGATCGGGTGGAGGTGCGGTTCGACTACCGGACGGCCCCGTCGGGCCCGGCACCCTCGCGCGCCCAGTCACTCGACCGTCGGCAGGTCGAGCCGTACCGGCTCGTCTCGTGGCAACGGCGTTGGTACCTCGTCGCCCGTGACGCCCGGGACGACAGCTGGGCGCCCTACCGGGTCGACTGGATGACGCTGAAAACGCCTGGCGGGCGGCGCTTTCGACCGGCGCCCTTTCCGGAGGACGAATACACGTCATTCGTGCTTCGCGAGGTCGCCTTCACCGGCTGGGCCGTGCACGCCCGGGTCTTGGTGGACGCCTCCGCCGATGAGGTCCTGGCCCGGATCAACCCGACGGTCGGGGTCGTCGAGCCGGTCGACGACGACCACTGTGTCCTGGTGACCGGCGGGGACAGCGTGGAGGTCGTGGCGGTGTGGATCGGCATGCTGGGCCTGGACTTTCACGTCGAGCATCCCGATGCGCTGGTCGCGGCGCTCCGGGTCCAGGCCCGCCGGTACGCCGCCGCGACGCCCCGCCGTGGAGCGGGGCGGATCCCGGGCGGCTGACTCGCATCATGTCGCGAGCTGGTCGCCGATCGCGTCGGCCGCCTGCAGCGTCGCGCCCAACAGCTCGGGTTGTTGGGCGATCGGCCAGGACGACAGCTTGACGGCGACGAAGTCGCGGGCCGGGTCGATGAAGATCAGTTGCCCGTAGCTGCCCCAACTCGGCCGGGTAGCGCTCCAGGACCATCCGGCCCTGATGCAGCACCAGCAGCCCGTCGGTGAACGTCTGCTCCAGGAGCGCGTCCAACGTCCCCACGGTCGGGGTGTCGAACCCGGGCGGTCGCCGGGCGAACCGAGTCCTCCCGGAGCCCGGGACAGATGGGTCGAGCGGCGGTCGGCGCGTGAAAGATACCCGCGAAGGGGACCGTCAAACGGGCGGTCGGACCATTTCGGTCGCGGGCGCCGTTGTCAGCCGCCGAGGGCCGCGACCCGTTCCCGGTATTCCTGCGTGTCGAGCTCGCCCCGGGCGTACCGCTCATCCAGGATCTGCCGGGCCGGGGCCGGTCCGGCATCACCGGCCTGTGGGGCGCGGCGATGCGCGGTGGTGACCACGATCGCCCACACCAGGCCCCCGATCAGTACCAGCACCCCGATGACCAGAGCGGCGCCCCACAGCCACATCCAGCCGCTCATGCCATCTCCGTCGAACCCGTACATCACGGCCGACCACCTCGATCCGTCGCGCGGGCGGACGGCCCGCGGTCGCCGGCGCACGCGAGTGCGCCCGATGTCGATGGTCGGCCCGCCGGCCGGGCCGCGGTCAGGGTCGATGGTCCCGATCTGCTCGGCGCGGCTCCGGCGGCCCGGATCCGCCGGTTGCACCGGCTACCCTAGGGGGGTACTCTATCCCACAGATTTGATACCCATATGGGGTATCTGGCCGGGGCTGTACGCGGGCCCGCCCGAGCGAACGGAGAGCGCGATGGACACCGGGACTCACGAGCACGCGAGCCCGCACGGGTACATTCACCGCAAGGATGACTACCTCAAGCGGTTGCGCCGCATCGAGGGCCAGGCCCGCGGGTTGCAGAAGATGGTCGAGGACGAGAAGTACTGCATCGACATCCTGACCCAGGTGTCGGCGATGACGAAGGCCTTGCAGTCGGTGGCCCTGGGCCTGCTGGACGAGCACCTGAGCCACTGCGTGGTCGAGGCGGCCGCGGCGGGCGGCCCCGAGGCGGACGTCAAGATCCGGGAGGCCTCCGAGGCCATCGCTCGGCTGGTTCGTTCCTGACCTTTCCCGCCTCGCTCGCGTGAGCGGCCGCCGGGATCAGCGTCGGTCGTCGCCGACCCCGCCCGTCGCCGGGTCCCCGGACCGCCGCGTCACCAGACAGATCTGCGATCAGGAGGACTCCCGCCATGAGAACCGCGCTGAAGGTCGGTGGCTTCGCCCTGGGCCTGGTGGCCGTGTTCGGCGTGGCCGTGGGCGCCGGATCGGTCGTCGCGCCGGCCTTCGCCGGGTCATCAACGCCCACGCCGACGCCGGCACCGGACAACCACGCCGCCATGGGTGGGGTGGCCGTCACTCCGGGCGGCGCGCCGTCGTCGCCCGGCGGGCTGCTGGTGTCCGATGGCGGCTACACCCTGGCGCTGGCCGAACCGACCGCACCCTCCGGTGCGCAGGTGCCGCTCCGGTTCCGCATCCTCGGCCCGGACGGCGATCCGGTGACCCACTACCGGACCGAACACGACAAGGACATGCACCTGATCGTGGTGCGCCGCGATCTGGCGCACTTCGAGCACGTTCACCCGGTCCTGGACGACACTGGCACCTGGAGCGTGCCGGTGGACCTGCCCGCGGCCGGCGACTACCGGGTCTTCGCCGACTTCACCCCGGCCGGCCGCGCCGATGGTCTCGTTCTGGGCGCCGACCTCGCCGTGCCCGGGAGTTACACCCCGGAGCTGCTGCCGGAACCGGTCCCGGTCGCTGCAGTGGTCGACGGTTACCAGGTCACCCTGGCCGGCGGGCTGGTGCCCGGCCGGACTTCGGAGTTGACGCTGACCGTCAGCAAGGACGGCGTTCCGGTCACCGATCTGCAGCCGTACCTGTCCGCGTACGGCCACCTGGTCGTGTTGCGGGCCGGTGACCTGGCCTACCTGCACGTGCACCCGGCCGGGGAACCCGGCGATGGGCAGACGCCCGCAGGCCCGGGGATCGCCTTCTATGCAACCGCCCCGGCAGCCGGAAACTACCGTCTCTTTCTGGACTTCCGGCACGCCGGGGTGGTCCGCACCGCCGAGTTCACGGTCTGGGCCGGTCCGGCCCAGGTGCCGGCGCCGTCGGGGACCGGCACCGGTGCGGCGCCGGGGCAGACCGCGGTCGTCCCGTCCGCGACCGAGCCCGACGATGTCGAATCGGGTAGGCACGGTCACTGAACTGGGTACCCCTAGGGGGTGTACTGGATACGCCTAGGGGGTATATGCTTGGGCAGCGCGAAGGGAGCGGCCGGATGGGCACTCGAGAGCCGGCGGACGAACCGGAGACGGCTCGGTTACCCGATCCACTCCTACGACTTCATCGATCACAACCCTTGTGGAGGACCCGATGACCACCACCACCACCACCTATGCGGTCGCCGGCATGACCTGCTCGCACTGCGTGTCCGCGGTCACCGAGGAGATCGCCCGGCTCGACGGGGTCGACGGGGTCGAGGTCGACCTGCACGCCGGCGGCGACTCCCGGGTGACCGTGACCAGCACCGAGCCGCTGCCGGTGGATGCCGTGCGCGAGGCAATCGACGAGGCCGGATACACCCTGGTTTCCTGACGCTCGATCGATCGAATCCGACCCCGTCGCCGGCCGGTCGACCAAGTTCTTCAAGGAGGTTCGTGGCATGACGCAACACGCGGTCGATCTGCAGATCGGTGGCATGACGTGCGCGTCGTGCGCCGCGCGGATCGAGAAGAAGCTCAACCGCATGCCCGGCGTGCAGGCGTCGGTGAACTACGCCACCGAGAAGGCCCATGTGGTGCTGCCCGAGGGCACGGACGTGGCGGCGGCGATCGCCACGGTCGAGGCCACCGGGTACACGGCCGCGCTGCCCACCCCGCCCCGCCCGCCGGCCGGGCCGGCTGCGGCCGACGAGGCCCAGGACCCGGAGGTGGCGGGGCTGCGCCGCCGGCTGATCGTGTCCGGTGCCCTGACGCTGCCGGTGCTGATGCTGGCGATGGTGCCGGCCCTGCAGTTCGACAACTGGCAGTGGCTGTCGTTGACATTGGCGGCGCCCGTGGTGGTCTGGGGGGCCTGGCCGTTCCACCGGGCCGCCTGGACGAACCTGCGACACGGTGCCGCCACCATGGACACGCTGATCAGCCTGGGCGTTCTGGCGGCCTTCGGTTGGTCGTTGTACGCCCTGTTCTTCGGTGACGCCGGGATGCCCGGCATGCGGATGACGTTCCGGCTGCTCCCTGAGCCGGGCGGCGGGGCGGGCGAGATCTACCTGGAGGTCGCCGCGGCGGTCACCGTGTTCATCCTGGCCGGCCGCTACTTCGAAGCGCGGGCCAAGCGGCGGTCGGGTGCGGCGCTGCGGGCGTTGCTGGACATGGGAGCCAAGGACGTCGCCGTCCTGCGGGACGGCCACGAACTGCGGATCCCGGTCGATCGACTCGCGGTGGGCGACCATTTCGTGGTCCGGCCGGGGGAGAAGGTCGCCACCGACGGCGAGGTGCTCGAGGGTTCCTCCGCGGTGGACGCCAGCCTGCTCACCGGTGAGCCGGTGCCGGTGGAGGTGGGTCCGGGTGACGTCGTCACCGGGGCCACCGTGAACGCCGGTGGACGGCTGGTGATCCGGGCCACCCGGGTCGGGGCGGACACCCAGCTGGCGCAGATGGCCCGGCTGGTCGAGGCGGCCCAATCGGGCAAGGCGCCGGTCCAGCGGCTCGCCGACCGGGTGTCCGCGGTGTTCGTACCCGTCGTGATCGCCCTGGCCGTAGCCACTCTCGGCTTCTGGCTGGGCGCCGGCGTGGGGGCCGAGGCGGCGTTCACCGCGGCCGTCGCGGTCCTGATCATCGCCTGCCCCTGCGCGCTCGGGCTGGCGACCCCGACCGCGCTGCTGGTCGGCACCGGCCGCGGGGCCCAGCTGGGCATCCTCATCAAGGGCCCGGAGATCCTGGAGTCGACCCGGCGGGTCGACACCGTCGTGCTGGACAAGACGGGCACCGTCACCACCGGCCGGATGCGGCTGGTCGACGTGATTCCGGCCGCCGGGGTCGAGGTGGCCGAACTGCTGCGGCTGGCCGGGGCCCTGGAGGACGCGTCGGAGCATCCGGTGGCGGCCGCGGTCGCCGACGGCGCCCGGGAACGGGTCGGTGAGCTGCCCGCGGTGGAATCGTTCGCGTCCACCCAGGGACTGGGCGTGCACGGGGTGGTGGACGGCCGGGCCGTCGCCGCCGGCCGGGCGGCCTGGCTCGCCCGGGATTGGGCGCAACCGTTGGACGACCGCCTGACGCGGGCCCGCCGGGACGCGGAGTCGGCCGGCCGGACGGTGATCGCGGTCGGCTGGGACGGCACCGGCCGTGGCCTGCTCGTGGTCGCGGACACGGTGAAACCGACGAGCGAGCAGGCGATCTCCGAGCTGCGCGGGCTTGGATTGCGGCCCGTCCTGCTGACCGGCGACAACGCGGCCGCCGCGGCCGCGATCGCCGGCGAGGTCGGCATCGACCCGGCGGACGTCATCGCCGAAGTGTTACCGGCCGACAAGCTGCGGACAGTGACCGAGCTGCAGCGCCGGGGTCGGGTCGTCGCCATGGTCGGGGACGGTGTCAACGACGCCGCCGCCCTCGCCCAGGCCGATCTGGGTATCGCGATGGGCACCGGCACCGACGTGGCCATCGAGGCGTCGGACCTAACCCTCGTCCGTGGTGACCTGCGCGCCGCGGTCGACGCGATCAGGCTGTCCCGGCGGACCCTGGGCACTATCAAGGGCAACCTGTTCTGGGCGTTCGCCTATAACGTGGCCGCGCTGCCGCTGGCCATGGCCGGGCTGCTGAACCCGTTGGTCGCCGGGGCCGCGATGGCATTCTCCTCGGTGTTCGTGGTCAGCAACAGCTTGCGGCTGCGCCGCTTTCGCGCCGTCTCCGGATCCGCTTGAGCGGCCCGGGGTCCCCGCCGCGACCGGATCTCAACCCCGCCGGCCCGGGCCCGCCCGCAACGCGCGGATCAACGACGCCGGCGCGGATCAACTCACCCTCGATGTGAACCGTGGGACTGGGGTCGACGACTTCATCCGCGCGGGTGGAGGAGCTTGCCATGACGAACCAGCGCATTGCGGTGCTCGCGGTGTCCGGGGTGCATTGGGCGTCGTCCGCCCCCGTCACCGAGGCGGTCCTGGGTCGCCGGCCCGGCGTGCTCGCCGTGGACGCGAACCCGGTCGCGCAGACCGCCTCCGTCACCTACGACCCCACGCGGACCAGCGTCGCTGCCCTGGCCGAGTGGGTGCGCGACTGCGGGTACCACTGCGCCGGGCAGTCCGTCCCCGACCATCTGTGCGATCCGATGGCCGAACCGGCAGGGCACGCCGGCCATGACCGCGACGGGACGGCCGGCCACGTCGGTGCATCGGGCCACCCCACGGAGCCCACAGCACCCGCCCACGGCGGTGTCCATCCGGACGGACACACCGCCCAGGACGTGATGGGACACGGCGGCCATCACGCCGGAATGTCCATGGACGCCATGGTCCGCGACATGCGCAACCGGTTCGTGGTCGCCGCGGTGCTGTCGGTCCCCGTGTTGCTGTGGTCGCCGATCGGCCGCGAGGTGCTCGGGTTCACCGTGCCGGCCCCGTTGGGCCTGACCGACGATGTCTTCTCGCTGCTGCTGTCCCTGCCCGTCATCTTCTATTCGGCCTGGATCTTCTTCGACGGCGCCTACCGGGCGCTGCGGGCCCGCACGCTGGACATGATGGTGTTGGTGGCCGTCGGGGTCGGCGCCGGGTGGCTGTACAGCGTCGCGGTCACCCTGACCGGCCTGGTCACCGGTCGCGGTGGCGACGTTTTCTACGAGGCGGCCACCGTGCTCACGGCCTTCGTGCTGCTCGGTCACTGGTTCGAGATGCGCGCCCGCGGCGGCGCCAACGACGCCATCCGCTCCCTGCTGGAACTGGCCCCGCCCATGGCCGTGGTGCTCCGCGACGAGCGAGAGGTCGAGGTACCCACCGCGGACGTGCAGGTCGGCGACCTGCTGCTGGTGCGGCCCGGGTCGAAGATTCCGGTCGACGGGGTGGTGGACTCCGGGGAGTCCGAGGTCGATGAGTCGATGGTCACCGGGGAAAGCCTGCCCGTGCCGAAAAGCGATGGCACGCAGGTGATCGGCGCCTCGGTGAACATCTCGGGCACCTTACGGGTGCGCGCCACCAAGGTCGGCGCGGATACCGCTCTCGCGCAGATCGTGGCCCTGGTGCAGGCGGCGCAGAACTCGAAGGCCCCCGGTCAGCGGCTCGCCGACCGGGCCGCCTTCTGGCTGGTGTTGGTCGCCCTGGTCGGCGGCGGCCTGACGTTCGGGGTGTGGCTGGCCGTCGGCGCCGGGATACAGACCGCACTGCTGTTCGCGATCACCGTGGTGGTCGTCACCTGCCCGGACGCGCTCGGTCTGGCCACCCCGACGGCAATCATGGTCGGCACCGGTCTCGGCGCCCGGCGGGGTGTGCTGTTCAAGAACGCCGCCGCGCTGGAGGCGTCGGCCCGGATCGACACCGTGGTGATGGACAAGACCGGCACCCTGACCAGGGGCGAACCGGAGGTGACCGATCTGGTCGTCGATGGCGGTGACGAGCTGGGACTGCTGGCGCTGACCGCCGCGGTGGAACGCGACTCGGAGCATCCGCTGGCCGCCGCGGTCGTCCGGTACGCCGACGACCGCGGCGCCGCCCGGTTGACCGCGGGTGGCTTCCGCAGCGTCGCCGGGCATGGGGCCATCGCCCAGGTGGACGGCCATCGGGTGATCGTCGGCAATCGCGCGCTGCTGGCCGACGAGGGCGTGGACCTGGGCTCGCTGTCGGCGCGGCGGGACGAGCTGGCCGACGCCGGTCGCACCGCCGTGTTCGTGGCGGTCGACGGCCGGGCCGCCGGGGTGATCGCGATGGCCGACGCGGCGCGGTCGACGGCCGCCGCCGCGGTGGCCGCGCTGCACGACGCCGGGGCGCGGGTGGTGATGCTGACCGGCGACAACGCGGCCACCGCGCGGCGCATCGCCGACCAGCTGGGCATCGACGAGGTCATCGCCGAGGTGCTCCCCGGTGACAAGGCGGTCAAGGTGGCGGACCTGCAGCAGGCGGGCCGGCGGGTGGCGATGGTCGGCGACGGGGTGAACGATGCCCCCGCGTTGGCCCAGGCCGACGTCGGCATCGCGATCGGCGCCGGAACCGACGTCGCCATCGAGACCGCGGACATCGTGCTGATGCGCTCGGACCCGCTGGACGTGCCGACCGCCCTGCGCATCGGCCGGGGCACCCTGCGCAAGATGCGGCAGAACCTGGGCTGGGCCATCGGATACAACGCCGTCGCGTTGCCGATCGCGGCCGGCGTGTTCGAGCCCGCCTACGGCCTGGTGCTGCGACCGGAAATCGCGGCTCTGACGATGTCCGGGTCCAGCCTGATCGTCGCGGTGAACGCGCTGCTGCTCAAGCGGCTCGCCCTGCCCGCGGCGCCGACCGGCGAGGTGAGCGACGCCGGGGCCGCGTCCCGGCCATCGCGGGGTTAGGAGCGCGGGCGGCGCAGGATCGGCGACACTGACCGCCATGCTTCAGTTGCGGATCCACGTTCCCGCGCCCCTGGCGGACGCCGTGCTTGAGGTCCTTGAGGGCGACCCCGCGGTCAGCGCGATCAGCGCGGTGCGGGGCGGCTCGATCAAGCCGGCCGGCGATCTGGTGACTGCCGACGTCGCCCGCGAGGGGGCGAACCAGGTCATCGACGAATTGCGCCGATTGGGCGTCCCCCGGGACGGCACCATCCACGTCGACCCCGCGCCGACCTGGATCTCCCGGCCCGGTTACGACGCCGAGCGTCGGATCCCCGGCAGCAGCGCCGACGCCGTCGTCTGGTCCGACGTGGTGCAGCGCTCGTACGACGACTCCGAGCTGAACTGGACGTTCCTGAGCTTCATGACGCTGGCGACCCTGCTCGCCTCGATCGCCATCGTGCTGGACTCGCAGGTCCTGGTGATCGGGGCCATGATTCTCGGCCCCGACTTCGGGCCGGTCGCGGCCCTGGGCGTCGCGCTCGTCCGTCGACGGTGGTCGTTGTTCGGGCTGGCCACCCGCACCCTGGTCATCGGCTTCGTCGTCGCGATCGTGGCGGCGACCGCGCTCGCGCTGGTTGCCCGCTGGCTCGGCTGGATCACCGATTGGGACGTCATCCGGCCGCGACCGGGCACCGGGTTCATCTATACCCCGGACAAGTGGTCGTTCATCGTCGCACTGATCGCCGCCGCGGCCGGGGTGCTGTCCGTCACCTCGGCCAAGATGCACGGCCTGTCCGGGGTCTTTGTCTCGGTGACGACCATCCCCGCCGCGGGCAACATCGCGCTGGGGGTCGCGCTCGGTGTCTGGCACGAGGTGTGGGGCAGTGCCCTGCAGCTGGCCGTCAACCTGTCCGGGATGGCGGTGGCCGGCTGGCTCACCCTGGCCGTCCAGCAGTCGGTGTGGTCGCGGGTGACGATCCGTCGTCGCCGGGTGCGTGCGTTTCCGGACGGCTGATGACACGCTGATCGGCGCGTCGCGACCGCGTCCGTCGCCGTCAGGGTCGTCGGTCCGGTGAACGCCCCGATTCGAACGCATGGAGGCAGCAATGACCGGACCCTTGGTCGGCCTGCGGGTCATCGAGTTCGCCGGCATCGGCCCCGGGCCGTTCTGCGGGATGATCCTGGCGGACCTGGGCGCCGACGTCGTCCGCATCGAGCGCGCGGACAACCCACCGATCGCCGTGCCCTGGAACCGGGATCTGCTCAACCGTGGAAAGCGCTCGGTGACGGCCGATCTCAAGACCGAGGCCGGCCGGGAGCGGGCCCTGGCGCTGGTCGAGCGGGCCGATCTCACCGTCGAAGGATTCCGTCCGGGCGTGGCCGAACGGCTGGGCATCGGACCGGAGGAATGCCTGCGGCGCCAACCGCGGCTCGTCTATGGCCGGATGACCGGGTGGGGGCAGTCCGGGCCGCTCGCGCACACGGCGGGCCACGACCTGACCTACCTCGCGCACACCGGCGCGCTGCACGCCATCGGCCCGGGCGATGGGCCGCCCCAGGTGCCGCTGAACCTGGTCGGCGACTTCGGCGGCGGGTCGCTCTACCTGGTCGTCGGTCTGCTCGCCGCCCTGCACGAATCCCGCCGCAGCGGGCGGGGGCAGGTCGTGGACGTGGCGATGGTCGACGGCGCCGCGCACCTGATGACCATGTTCTACGGCCTGCTCGGCGCCGGGGCCTGGCGTGACGAGCGGGGCAGCAACCTCATCGACGGGGGTGCCCCGTTCTACGGCGTCTACCAGGCCGCCGACGGGGGCTACCTTGCGGTCGGCGCCCTCGAGCCGCATTTCTTCTCGGCGCTGCTCGATCGGCTCGGCATCACGGAGCCGGTCGACCAGTTCGACCGGGCGAGCTGGCCGCGGACGCGCGAGCTGCTCGCCGCCGCGTTCGCGCGGCGCGACCGCGACGAGTGGGCGGAAATGTTCGCCGGTACCGACTGCTGCGTGGCACCGGTGCTGTCCATGACCGAGGCGCCGACCTCACCGCACCTGGTGCAGCGGGGCACCTTCGTCCGGCCCGGTGGCGTGATCCAACCCGGTCCGGCGCCCCGCTTCTCGCGCACCCCGGCGGCCGTCGACGGCCCGCCTTGCACGCCGGGCCAACACACCGACGAGGTTCTGCGCGAATGGTTGTCGTGATTCCCCGGGGGTGGGCGCGCCCGTTCATCCGGATCGGCTGATGTGCACGGGGAACGGCCCGATCCACAATGGCGACGGCCCAGTGGTAGACCCCCGACCTGCCGCTGGGCCGTCAATCGGCAAGCGGGGCGGAGGCACTTCGATGGTGTTCACCCACCCCCGACGGGTCGGCGCCGGTGCGGTCGTGCCCGCGCGCCGTGGACACCCGTGACCGGGACGACGCCCGAGCAGGCTCCCTACCGGTGGTTCGCTCAGATCTACGACACCGTGCTGGGAGATCGATCGTTCCCGGAGATGCGGCTGGCCTTCGAGTGGATCCGGGACAGGTACTCGATACACTTCGATTCGGCGGCCGATATCGGTTGCGGCACAGGTAGTTTCGTCGACCACCTGTGCCGGATCGGATCCGGGCCGGTCTGGGGCGTCGATCTCTCGCCGCAGATGCTCGAGGTGGCGGCGGCGAAGAATGCCGGCAACCGGGCGCGTTTCCTGTGCCAGGACATGCGGCAGTTGAAGCTGCCGCAGACCGTCGACCTGATCACCTGCCAGTTCGAGGCCCTGAACTACCTGACGAGCACCGACGACCTGGGCCAGGCCGTTGCATCCTTCGGCCGCGCTCTGACGGTGGGCGGAGTCGCGGTGTTCGACGTGACCAGCGACCGGGTGGACACGTCGGCCGAGGATCATTCCGTCGACCTGCACCGGTCGTCCTCGGGTTCGGTGACGGTGCGCACCGCGTACGACCAGGGGTCCCGGACCCAGACCGCGCGGCTGGAGGTGGCCGATTCCACCGGTACCGAGGTGGAGGTGCACCGCCAGCGAACGCATTCCGTCGAGGAGGTCGCCGCAGCCGTCGCCGCCGGCGGTTTGGAGCTGGTGGCGGTGCACCAACTCGACGACATCCTGCCCGCTGGGCCGGAATCCAGTTCTTGCTCGGTGTTCCTGGCGCGTCGCGCCTGAATGGTGGAGGATCCGGGCCGTCGTCGGGAGGACGACGGCCCCGGGTACCGGAGGAAACGTGGACCAGCGAACCATTGACGCCCTTGCACACAGCCAGGTGATCGACCTGACGACGACCGGACGCCGGACCGGACGGCCCCGGAGGATCGAGATCTTCCTTCATAGTGACAACGGCGTGCTGTTCATCAGCGGCATGCCACGATCGGACCGAACCCGGGACTGGATCCACAACGTCACGGCCGACCCGCGAGTCGTCGTCCACCTGAAGAAGTCGACCGCGGAGGACGTCCCCGCCACCGCGCGCGTGGTCACGGACGAGGCGGAGCGACGCCCGCTGATCGTTGCCGCCGCCCAGCGTTGGGGCCGGACCGACGTGGACGAGATGATGCGGCACAGTCCGCTGATCGTGCTCACGGTGGCTGACGCCGACGACCATCCCTGATGCGGTCTGGGTTCGCCTGTGGTCGGCCGCGATGTCATGGCGCGGCCGGGACACCGGCGGCGGGCGCGAGGCAGTGTCCGGGCCGGTCATGGGGGAGTGGATCGGTTCGGCGCCAACGCGTCATCGAGGAACGCGGAGACCCGCTGGTCCCACCCGACCGGGTCGGTTGCCAAGCCGCCGATGTGGTCGGCGCCCGGCACCACCCAGACGCAAACCCCGGCCGGTGACCGTCGCTGCAGCGTCTCGGCGGCGGAGATCTCGTCCGGCCGCTCCCCCGCGGCGATCAGGAGCGCCGGTCGGGGCGCCGAGGCCGCAATGGCGTCGCCGAGCGGCTCCGGTCGGTCCGCGTCCGTCAGCAGGTCCGCCAGGCCGTCGGTGATCGCGTCGACACCGAGTTGGATCCGGCCCCGGATCCCGTACGAGTCGACCAGCCACTCCCGGTCCCGCCACACCCGGCGGGTCGCGCCCTCGGCCACCACCGCCCGAATGCGCGGATCGGTGGCCATCGCCCCGATGGCCTCCTCGCCGCCCATCGACAGCCCGACGGAAGCGATGCGGCTGGGGTCCACGTCGGGCCGGCGAGTCAGGAAGTCGACCCCGGCGGCGACATCCTGTTCGCCGTACCGGCCGAAATCCATTGCCGGGCCGGCACTGTCCCCGTGGCCCCGGGGGTCGAGCAGCAGGACCCCGAAGCCGCGCCGGGCCAGGACGCCGGCGTGATCGAGGGTGCTTGATCGGGTGGAACCGGACCCGGGCAGGATCACGACGGCGGCGTCATTGGTCGACGGGATATACCACCCGGCGAGGAGGGCACCGTCGGCGGCACTGACCTCTGCGTCGGTGTAGCCGAGTCCGAGATCGGCCGGCGTCCGGGCATCGACCGATCCGCGGGGCGGGTGGGTCGCGTACACCGCGATGCCCAAGGGCAGCAGCACGGCATAGCTCAGCAGTGCCGCAACCATCACCGTGGCGGCGAGGCGCCAGCCGCGGACCCGGCCGGCGGTCGACCTGGCCGCCGACACCATGGCCGCCAGCGCGCCGGTCACGGCCAGCGCCGATCCGAGAAGCCGGCCGAGGGAGCCCGCGTCGCCATATCCCGACCAGGCCACGACGCCGCCGACGACCAGGGCGAGCGCCCCGATGCAGGCGAGCGCCCAGGCCCGCCAGCCGGGCGTTGCCCGACGAACCGCTACGTCGGCCAGCAGGCCGATCACCGCCACCACGACCACCCGGACGGCCGTATCGCCCCCCGAGCCATCCGTGGCGACGATCAGACCGACCCCCAGGGCGGCGGTCGCCAGTGCGATCCGGTCGGCGCGGTGGGGTGCGTGGGCGCCCGGCCCGCCGCGGTCGGCGGGGGCCCGGGTCGGGGATCCAGCCGGCCGTCCCGTCACCACGGTCCCTCCTGAGCGATGTCCTCGGCCGTCAGGTGCATCCGGCGGCGGCGTGCTCGCGCAACCATTGGGCCGTCCGGACGACCATGTCGTCGGTCGGGGGGCCGGTGATCTCGTGACCCGCCCCGGGGATGGTGACGAGCTCGGTGGTGCCACCCTTGTCGAGAAGAGCGGCCCGGGCGTCCTCCGCATTGGCGTAGGGGACCAGCTGATCGGCGTCACCGTGAATCAGCAGCACCGCGGGTGGAGCGTCACCGACCCACTGGGGGTCCAGGTCGCCGGCGACCGACACGATCGTGCAGGGCCGGGTCCGTGCGTCGGCGGTCAGCCCCGCCCCGAGCGCGATCATCGCGCCGGCCGACGTCCCGCCGATCGCAATCCGCTTCGGGTCGACGCCGAGGTCGTCGGCGCTGTCCACGATCCATCCGAGCGCCGACCGCGCGTCGTCGACGGCGTTGTCCACCACCGCCGCCGCCTGCGGATCCGACTGCGCCTGGTCAAGGCCGAACGGTTCGCCCGTCCCCAGGCGGTAGTCGATCGAGGCGAGCAGGTAACCGCGGCGGGCGAGCGCGGCGCCCCAGGCCTGCTCGGCGGAGCCGTCCCGGCTCGCCTGGGTGAACCCGCCGCCGTGCACCCACACGACACCGACCCGGCACGATGAAGGATCCCCCGCGGGCCGGTAGATGTCGACCCGCTGGGCATCGGTGTAGGTGGTGGTGACGATCGGTGCAGCGTCGAAGATCTCGGCCACGTACCGGTCGGGCTGGTCATCGCCGCAGGGCCCGGCCGGCAACGGCTGAACGGTGGCGGTGGCGGTGGCAGTGGCGGTGGCGTTGGGTGCCGTCGGGCCGGCCGATCCGCACGCGGTGAGCAGGAGCGCGACGGCCAGGAGCGCCATGCGGCCGATCACGCCCGGCTGAGTCAAGCGGGTGATGCGCATGGGAACCTCCGGATCTCCGCGTCGGGCGCCGGCCTTGGATATCGACAGATTCCGCTCGTCCGTCGTATCCGGCCAGGGGCGTAGGACCCGAATGTCCGGTGGTCGACATTGAATGCCGCAAAGGCACTGATGGACGGCGCTGTTCGGGACCGCCGAGCGCACAGCCACACGACACCAGGGCCCGGTACCGGCCCGACGATGTACCCGGTCGAACCGCAGGTTCCTGCGCACCGGTCCGCCCCGGACCCGGGATCCAGCCCGGCGGGGCGGCCCGCTTCGCCCATTCGGGTGCCCTTCCGGGCCTTGGCCGCCGGTCGGTCGAATCGGACCATCGACAGCATGGGGGACATTCTGCCGGTGCGTCGGCAGGCCGTCATCGGCCGCCGGCCGGGTCTGCCGGGCCGCATCCCCCACGTCTTCGGTCGGCCCGCTGGCTCGGAGCTGACGCCGGCTCGACAGCCCGGCACGGTGGACCGATCGACCGTGCTGCGCTGGCAGCGCCAGATCGGGAACCGGGCGGCGGCGCTCGCGGTCCAACGGCAACCGGCGAAAGATCCGGCGGTGATGCACCCGGAGAACTTCCCGACGTACGAGGGATGGTTGGCCTCGTTCTCCTCGGTCACCACGTTCGACTCCCAGGACGAGGCGCTGGACAAGCGCGGCACGTCGGTCGGCGGACCATCCAGCCACCGGGTGCTGGGTGCGTCGAACCGGTCGGACAACGCCACCGCCACCACGGATCCCGGCGCGGACCCCGGTCAGCACGCCCCGTTCATCGGCCCGGACCCGGGTGACCGCTTCATCGACCATCCCACGGACGACTGGGTGCGAAAGAACCTGCCGGCCGAGCTGCGGGAGACCGCCTACCGGCTTCCCGCGAATTGCGCCGACATCGTCGTCATCCTGCGGCACGTGTGGTTGTTCGCCCACCGGCGCAGCGAAAGCTATCGGGGGTTCGTCGTCGGGCTCGTCGCCGGTGAGGCGGCCGGCGCGCCGAGCAAGCGGGTCGGCCGGGACATCGCCGCGATCAGCACCGCCACGCTCTCCATGATGATCAACCCCTACACGGACAGCGCCGGCCGGCCGCTGCGCTCGATCGCAGCCCTGGCCCCGTTGCTGCACCCGGGCGACATCCTGCTGTGGGACCACCACGACGGCACCCCGCTGAACGGGCCGCGATCGGGCGGCCATTCGCAGACGGTCGTCAGCATCGCCCGGGCCGGCGGGGCCGTCACCGCGGTCGAGACCCTGCAGGGCAATGAACCGTTGCCGGCGCAGGCCAAGCAGTTCCGGCACACGCCGGGCCGGCGGGTCGAACGCGGGAGCTCACTCGTGCCTCGGGACGTGATGGTTCCGGGGACGGGAAGGCAGCCGGCGGCCCCGGTGTGGACGTGGTCGGACGGTCACACCACGCTCGTGATGGCCGGCCCGCCGAAGTCGGGTCAACGTCCGGCGGCCACGAAGGCGGGAGGCGTGCCGGTGCGCCGCGTGGCCGACTGGATCCCTTCGATTGCCACGGCGTCCCGCGAGCACCTCGTCGGGATCGTGGAGGCCGCCTTCCGGGAGGCGCTGGCGGCCGTCGAGGGCGGCACCGCACCGGCGGAGGTGGAGGGCGAGGCCCGTGCGGTCGCGACTGCCGCACGCAACCGGCTGGCCGCCCTGGACGCGAAGGTCACGGCGGCCGGCAAGGTCCCTGACCCGGTGCCGGCCGCCGACATCAGGCGGATTCTCGCCGAGCTGAGGACGGGCAGCACCAGCACCGCCCCGAAGGCGGCCGGCCGGGTGTTCACGTTGGCCGCCGACGCCTTCGCCGGTGCCGGCCGGCAACCCGGCTGGTCCGGCCTGTCGGCCACCGACCCGAACTCCGGTGAACGGCTCGTCGGGCGGGTGCGCCGCATCCCGGTCGACGGTCTGCCGGGCGGATCCCCCCAGGCCATCCTGGCCCTGCCGGCCGGGATCACCGGCGGGCCGGGTGCCGTCGACGTGCTGCTGTTGTTCCACGGGCAGAACGAGGGCTACCGCGGCGGGCGCAAGGGCAGCGGGTCGGGTGGCGGACCGGGTGACATCGATCCCGATCGGATCGAAATGCAACTGCAGGACAGCAAGCGGCGAATGCTGGCCGTGCTCCCGCAGGGCAGCGCCAAGGGGGAGTTCGGTGGTCTCGACCCCGGCACGTACCTCAAGGCCGCCTTCGACGCACTGACCGCCATGAAGGTCTGGAGCGCCGCCCCGCCCCGCGGATCGATCATCGTCGCCGGGCACAGCGGGGGCGGACGGACCGCCGTCGCGCTCGAGACCGGAGCGCCGGCGGCCTTCGCGGAGCTGGCCCTGTTCGACGGGATCAACGGACCCCAGGAGCTCGCCGACGTCGAGGCCTTCGTCCGCAACCAGCTCGACAGCGCCGCGGCCCGGCTGGCGAATCCGGGTGTGAAGAACGACAAGGACAAGGAAGGCGCGATCATCGCCACGGTGCCGCGGTTGCGGCTCTACCACAGCGGGTCCGCCTCGGCCGCCCCGGATCGGACACCCACATCCAAAGGAACGCAGCCGAACTGGCCCGGTCTGCACGCCGCGTTGCGGAAGACCCTGGCCGGCTGGTTCAACGACAACTCCGGCCGGCTCAGCCCGGCTGCGGCGGCTGAGCTCAGGGCCCGGATCGAGGTGCTCGCCACCGGCGAACGCAACCATCACCGGCTGGTCGGAGCGCGCTCGGCGCCCGGATCCGCCGTCGGTGCCCTGCAGGACGCGATCGGCCGCTGACGTCCACCGGCGGCGGCAAACCGGAGGCTCAGCCGAGACATTCGGCCCGCCACCACGTGTTCATCGGTGATTGCGCTCGCGCGGGGCCCGACGCTGGTCAGGGCATCGAGGGCGTTCGGCCGATCCGGGACGACATCCGCCGGCGGGTGCTGGATCTGCTCGGCGAACTCCCGCCGGCGAGCAGTACGAAGTGATCGCTTGACGGCCGGCCACTCACCCGGTCGCTGGAGGTGTCCTCGACGGGCGCCGGACGCTCACGATGGCCGCTGCGCGAGAACCGACCGGTCGAATCCCTTGGCGATCAGCCAGACCGCCAGGACCATTTCCTGCAATCCGATCGGAACGGCAAGAGCGACCTGGACCGGCCCCAAGGGGGTGATGACACCGAAGACCAGCAGCACGGCCGCGACCATCAGCAAGGCCACCCCGAGGATTCCCCATGCCGATAGCCACCGCGGGATCAGCCTGCTCCGGAAGAAGACCAGGTAGTACAGCAGCCCGCCGACACTGAAGGCCAGCAGCAGGCCCACGTCGACCAGCCAGTGGTACTGCGCCACCATCGCCTGCCCGAGGGCGTCGTACCGCTGTTCGGCCGGTTCCCCGGCTGCGACGAAGGCCTGGCTCAGCGACGACAACGACAGCAGCAGCAACAGGCCCACGGCGTAGAAGACCCCCTCGATGATCCGAAAGGCGACCGATCCGAGGGCGAGGCCCTGACCGTAGCTGCGCAGCACCGGGTAGAGCGCGACGGCGATGCCCGGTGCCGCGAGCGCTGCGGTGAAGCCGAGCAGCACGCCGACCGCCACCTGACTCTGATGGGCGGCGGCGTTGCCGAGGACGCCGGGATCGGTCACCGGCGCCAGGAACGGGCCGCTCATCAGGCTCGCCGCCGTCGCGACAATGAGCAACACCCCCGCGGCCACCGCGTTCAACCGCGAGGAATCGGCCGGTGCGCGGACCGGCACGGTGCCTTCTGTGCTGTTGCTGATGACAGGCATGTCAACCACCTCTCCGCCTGGACCGGTGACCGACGCCGCCCTGCAACTCGCGAATCGACAGGTGTCGTCGTGAATGATCTTGGCGGTGCGCCACCTCGTGCGGCAGGGCAGCGGGCCGGGTCGGCACCGGTGCGACCACCCTCCCGAATATCGACGCTAGACCGGCCGGCCGTGGAGCGGGAGAGGCGAACGTCCCGTGGGGTGTGCCGGCGGAGCCGGTCCGGGGTCTGAGTGGCCGAGCTCGCGAGGCCGTCGGTCCGGGAGATGCAGTTCTCTCCCTTCTATCAGTACGCCGGGCACGACCCGTTGACCAACGGCCTGTCCGCCCCGGCCGTCCTGGTCGCGCTGGGCACGATCGGGGCGCTCGCCGCGGTCGGCATCGCCGGGTTCCGTCGTCGCGACGTGTCCGCCTGAGTCCGCAGGGTGTCCGCTGATCAGGGCGATGCTGCCGAGGATCAGCGCGAGGGCGGCCAGGCCGAGACCGGCCGGTTGAGCTACGGTGCGGCCCAGTGGATCTCGATGCATGACTGCGGTCGGGCGGGGGGTCTTCCGGGGCCGGGCCGTTGCCGCGGTTTCCAGGGTGGGGAGGCCGGGGGTCGGGGTGGCCGGCCGTGGTGGGTGTGTCCGGTGGGTGTGGTGGTGGTGATGACGCCGGTGTCGTCGACGTGGGTGGTCCACCCGCGCAGGTCTTTGACCAGGTTGCAGGCGGTGCATCGGCCGTTGCCGTTGCGCAGGTCGGTGGACCCGCCCCGGCTGACCGCGAGGGCATGGTCGGCCTCGCGGATCGGCGCACCGCACCACGGGGTTCGGCAGATCTGGTCGCGGGCAACGAGGAACTGGCGGGCGGCGGGTGGGAAGTCGCGGCGGCGGGCGTCGGTGGCCAGCAGGTCACCGGTGCCGGGGTCGGTGAACAGCCGCCGCACCCACACCCGGGTGCGCTCGTCCGCGGTGAGCAGGTCCCGGGCAACCGCGGCGGGGACGGGTCCTTGACCGATCAGGTGGGCGGGTTCGTCGTCCCGGTCGGCCAGGGTCCGGTCGGTCATCACCAGATGCAACTCGATGCCGACAGGCTCGGGTTCGCCGGCGCCGGGGGTGAGGGCGCGCCTGATGAGCTCGTCGGCCATCACCTGCCCCTTGCTGCGGTGATCGTCCGGGTTGGTGTGGGCGGTCATCGCGGCCCGGTGCAACACCCCGTAGACGCCGACGCCTTCTTTCATCGGGAGGAGCGCGGTGAGGTAGGTCATGCAGTCGGGGGCCGGTCGGATGGTGACCCGCCGGTCGGTGACCGCCTGGCGGGCGCGGTCGGCTGCACCGGACGGGTCGAGGCGGTGCGCCCAGCCGCGGGCCTGGTGCGCGGTGTGCCGGTCGCTCCACCCGGCCAGGTGGGGAGCAAGGGCGGCGTCGATCCGGGCGTGGTCCTCGGTGCTGAGGTGGGCGGTTTCCCGGGCGATGAGGGTGGCGCGCCATTCGCTGCCCTCGCCGTGTTCCATGACCTGCAGGACCTGCGGCATCTCGTGGACCAGGGTGCGGGCCAGGCCGACGTGCCGGTTGCCCTGGTGCGGGCTGTCCCGGCGGGCCAGCGCGATCTGCGCGCACACCGAGCGGCGGGCGTCGACCGGTTTGACGCCGGCCTTGACCAGCTTGGCGCGGTGGGACACCGCGAACGCGTCGGTGAGCCGGGCCTGCCGGGCGCTGATCGCGGCTTTGAGTTGTTCCAGGGCGGTGATCTCGTCGATCCGCTCAGGGTCCGAGCCGTCGGTGCCGAGCGCGGCCAGTGTCGTGAGGAACGCGACGGCCGGTTCGGTGCTCGACATGTGTTCGATACTACCAACATTCGCACACGTGAGCAAGGTGATAGGGCCTGTCCATGCCATGTTCTTCGAACAAATTTCCGCATTCGAAGCTGGGGTGAACGAGTGCTATGTCGTCAGCTGGTGATCATGATGTTTGGGCGGTCGGCGCGGTGGCGCGTTGGCGGTCGTGGCAGGCGCGGGCGAGGCCCCGTCGTCGGTTTCCGCTCGCGCAAGTCTCGCCGGCGGCCCAGGAGCGGCCGCGGCGGGTGGTCACACGCCAATTCGGCGATCGCCCGGACATATCCGATCGGCCGTTCCCGCAGCGTGCACCGCAGGCCCGGACCGGGATCGTGGACCTCGTCGCAGGCAAGCGATGCAGGTACTCCGGCGTCCACCGCGTCGGTGATCATCTTCGTGACCAGCCGGCTTGTTGGCGAACTGCGCATCGTCGGCACCCCGGCGCGGCGCATCGCTGACCGATCACCGAGGTGATCCACCACGTCAACGCAGATCCCGACCGACTTCGGATGGTCCCAGACTGCTCGGTTCCGGCGTGGCTCGTACCGGGCGAACCGATCACCGACCTGGTCCGATAGCTGCCGGCCGCTCCGCGATCGCCGCCGGAACGCCCGGTCCGATCCCGTCCGGTCAAGGCGGGGTCGACGCCTCGCGTCATGGCCACGTCCGGCAGCAGTATGGACCGGCCGGGTTCGCCCGACAACGCGCTGACCGTGACGACCGGCGAGTACTTCGTCGTGCTCGGTCGAACCCGCCTTACCGGGCGAACGCGGCCGCGATCACCGCCTGCTGCTCCACGTCGTGCACCTTGGCCGACCCGGCCGACGGGGCGGCCATCGCCCGCCGGGAGACGCGCTGCAGGCCGGTCAACCGCGGCAGCATCTCCGGCAGGGCCAGCGCCAGGAACGTCCAGGCGCCCTGGTTGGCCGGTTCCTCCTGCACCCAGCGGAAGTCGATGACGTTCGGGTACGACTCCAGCACGTGCAACAGCTTGCGCCGCGGAACGGGGTAGATCTGCTCGAGCCGTACGATCGCCGTGTCGGTGATGTCGTGGGCCTTGCGGTACGCGTCGAGCTCGTAATAGAGCTTGCCGCTGGTCAGCAGCACCTTCTTGGCGTGGAGTGGGGCGATCGTGGTGTCCGCGATGACCGACTCGAACTTGCCCCCGGTGAAGTCCTTCACCGACGACACCGCCGCCTTGTTCCGCAGCATCGACTTCGGGGTGAACACCACCATCGGCCGGTGCACCCCGTCCAGGACGTGCCGGCGCAGCAGGTGGAAGTAGTTCGCCGGGGTCGATGGCACCGCGATCGTCATCGAGCCCTCCGCGCACAGCTGGAGGAACCGTTCGATCCGACCCGACGTGTGATCCGGGCCCTGACCCTCGTGGGCGTGCGGCAGCAGCAGGACGACGCCCGACTGTTGACCCCACTTGGCCTCGCCGGAGGACAGGTACTCGTCGATGACCGATTGCGCGCCGTTGACGAAGTCGCCGAACTGCGCCTCCCACAGCACCAGCGCGTCCCGGTTGGCGACCGAGTAGCCGTACTCGAAGCCGAGTGCGGCGTACTCGGACAGCGCCGAGTCGTAGATCAGCACCCGCCCCTGCTCGTCCGAGAGATGCTGCAGCGGAAGGAATTCGGCACCGGTGTTGCGGTCGATCAGGGCCGAGTGCCGTTGCACGAAGGTGCCGCGCCGGGTGTCCTGACCGGCGAACCGGACCAGCCGACCCTCGATGGCGATCGACCCCAGGGCGAGCAGCTCGCCGAAGGCCCAGTCGATGCCACCCTCGCGGGCCATCTCGGCCCGGCGCACCAACACCTGCTTGACCCGCGGGTGCGGGGTGAAACCCTCCGGGAACTCCAACGCCACGTCGGCGATGCGTTCCATCGTTTGCTGGCTGATCTTGGTCTCCACCCGCGGCGGGATGGGTTGCTCGGCCTCCACCGACGGGGACGGCGCAACGACCGCCCGCTCCAGTTCACGGACCTCGTTGAACACCCGCTCGAGCTGGGTGTGGTAGTCGCGCAGGGCCTCCTCGGCGTCCTCGGGCGTGATGTCTCCGCGGCCGATCAATGCCTCGGTGTAGATCCGGCGCACGGACCGCTTGCCGTCGATGATCTGGTACATCAGCGGGTTCGTCATCGAGGGGTCGTCACCCTCGTTGTGCCCGCGGCGGCGGTAGCACACCATGTCGATCACGACGTCCCGGCCGAACGTCTGCCGGTACTCGACGGCCAGCCGGGCCACCCACACCGCGGCCTCGGGGTCATCGCCGTTCACGTGGAAGATCGGCGCCTGGATCATCTTGGCGACGTCGGTGCAGTACTCGCTGGACCGCGACGATTCCGGCGCGGTGGTGAACCCGACCTGGTTGTTGATGATGACGTGCATGGTGCCGCCGGTGCGGTAGCCGCGGAGCAGCGAGAGGTTCAGCGTCTCGGCGACCACGCCCTGCCCGGCGAACGCGGCGTCGCCGTGGATGGCGATGGGCATCACGGTGTAGCCCTCTTCACCCAGGTTGAGCATGTCCTGTTTGGCCCGGGCGACACCCTCCAGCACCGGGTCGACGACCTCCAGGTGGGAGGGGTTGGCGCACAGGGTGACGTCGACCTGCCCGTCGCCGAACGGCCGGATGTACTTGCCCTCGGCACCCAGGTGGTACTTCACGTCACCGGAACCGTGGGCCTGGCCCGGGTCCATGTTGCCCTCGAACTCGCGGAAGATCTGCGAGTAGGGCTTGCCGACGATGTTCGCCAACACGTTCAGCCGGCCCCGGTGCGCCATGCCGATGACGACCTCGTCCATGCCGTACTCGGCCGACTTGTTCAGTGCGGCGTCCAGCAGCGCGATGACGGTCTCGCCGCCCTCGAGGGAGAACCGTTTCTGCCCGATGTACTTCGTCTGCAGGAAGGTCTCGAAGGCCTCCGCGCTGTTCAGCCGGCCCAGGATGTACTTCTGCTCCTCGACCGGTGGCTTGTCGTGGATGACCTCGACGCGTTGCTGGATCCAGCGCCGCTGCACCGGATCCATGATGTGCATGTACTCGATGCCGACGGTGCGGCAGTACGAGTTGCGCAGCACCCCGAGGATGTCGCGGAGCTTCATGTAGTCGCGGTCGTTGAAGCCGCCGACCGCGAACTCGCGGTCCAGGTCCCACAGCGTCAGGCCGTGCGAGAGCACGTCGAGGTCGGGGTGCCGCCGCTGCCGGTAGTTCAGCGGGTCGGTGTCGGCCATCAGATGACCGCGGGTCCGGTACGCGTCGATGATCTCCAGGACGCGGGCGGTCTTGTCGATCTGTCCATGCCCGCCGGAATCCAGGTCGCGGACCCAGCGGACCGGCTCGTAGGGGATCCGCAGCGAGGTGAAGACGTCGTCGTAGAACTGGTCCTCGCCGATCAGCAGCTGGTGGATTCGGCGCAGGAACTCGCCGGACTCGGCCCCCTGGATGACCCGGTGGTCGTAGGTCGAGGTCAGCGTGATGATCTTGGAGACGCCGAGGTCGGCGAGGGTCTGATCGGAGGCGCCCTGGAACGCGGCCGGGTACTCCAGCGCGCCGACGCCGATGATCGCCGACTGCCCCTCCATCAGCCGGGGCACCGAGTGGTTGGTGCCGATGCCACCGGGGTTGGTCAGCGAGATGGTGGTGCCCTGGTAGTCCTCGGCGGCCAGTTGCCCCTGCCGCGCCTTGCGGACGACCTGCTCGTAAGCGCTCCAGAACTGGGTGAAGCTCATCGTCTCGGCGCTGCGGATCGGCACCACGACCAGATTGCGCGAACCGGCCTTGCCGGGCAGGTCGATGGCCAGACCCAGATTGACGTGGGTCGGGGTGACCACGGCCGGCTTGCCGTTGACCGCGGCGAAATGCCGGTTCATGTTCGGGTAGTCGCCGATCGCCCGGACGATGGCGTAGCCGATCAGGTGGGTGAACGAGATCTTCCCGCCGCGGTTGCGCTTGAGGAAGTTGTTGATCACGATGCGGTTGTCGGCCATCAGCTTGGCCGGCACCGCCCGCACCGACGTCGCGGTGGGCACCTCCAGCGAGCTGGTCATGTTCTTCACGACCATGGCCGCCGCCCCGCGCAGCGGGGTGGTGGTGAGCCCGTCTCCTTCGGCGTCGTGCGCGGCCTTCGCGGCCTTCGCCGCCTTGGCGGCGACCATGTCGTCGGGGGTGGCGGTCGTCGTGGGGCGCCGCGCCGCTGCAGGCGCGACATCGACGTTCTCCTTGCCGCCGGCCGGCGGTGTCGGCCTGGCCGCCGGGCTGGCGGCCGCGGTCCGCTGGGGCCGGTTGGGCGGCGGCGGGGGCGGCGGCGCGGAGCGGCGCACGGGCGGCGGTGGGCCGGCCGGTGCGGGCGCCGCGGTCGCGCCCACCGGCGCGGCGACGGGCGTGGGTGCGGGTGCGGAGGCCGCCCCGTTGGTCTTCACCCCGACGAGGGCGCTCGGCGCCTTGGCGTCGGCGAAGAAATCGCGCCAGATCGGATCCACGCTCTTGGGGTCGGCAAGGAACTGCTGGTACTTCTCCTCGACGAACCAGTCGTTGGGACCGAACTCTGGCGCTGCTGACGACACGGTCGATGTCCGCCTGTTCTGGGAGATGGTGGGTCTTTGCAAACCAGGCTAAACCTGCGGCGGATGCCGACGCTCGGGTACTTGAGTGGCGTCACCCACTTGTTCGGGCCTGTTCGGCATACAGCCGGGCGTAAACTCCGCCGCTCTCCATGAGTTCGTCGTGCCGACCCGTCTCGGCGACCCGCCCGTGTTCCATCACCACGATCCGGTCGGCGCGGGCGGCGGTGGTGAGCCGGTGCGCCACCACGACGGTGGTCCGTCCCCGGATCAGCCGGTCGGTGGCGGCCAGGACAGCGGCTTCGGCCGCCGGGTCCAGGGCGGCCGTCGCCTCGTCGAGCAGCAGAATCTGCGGGTCGACGAGCTCGGCCCGGGCCAGCGAGATCAGCTGCCGCTGGCCGGCCGACAGGTTCCGGCCGCGTTCGTCGACGAGGTGGTGGAACCCCCCGGTGAGCGTCCCGATGGCGCCCAGTGCCCCGACCGACCGGGCCGCCGCCTCGACCTGGGCGTCGCTGGCGTCGGGCCGGCCGTAGGCGATGTTGTCCCGGACGGTTCCGATGAACAGGTGCGGCTCCTGCGGCACGACGCCCAGCCGCTGCCGGTACGCCGGCAGGTCGAAGCGGCGCAGGTCGGTGCCGGCGGCGATGACCGACCCCGCCGTCGGGTCGTAGAACCGCGCCAGCAACTTCACCAGCGTCGACTTGCCGGCGCCGGTCGAACCGACGACGGCCACGGTCTCGCCCGGGGCGAACTGCAGGCTCACCCCGTCCAGGGCGGGCGCGGACGCGGCACCGCCCGGGTACCGGAAGGCCACATCGACGGTGGCGAGCTCACCCAGCGTGGGCGGGACGGGCACCGGGTGCAGGGCCGCCGGGGTGGTCGTCGGGGTGTCCAGCAGTTCACCGATGCGGCGCAGGCCGACCTGGGCCTGCTGGTAGGAGTCGAAGACCTGGGACAGCTGCTGGATGGGGGTGAAGAAGCTGTCCAGGTAGAGCACGAACGCGATGAGCGTCCCGACGGTCATCGTCCCGGCGATCACCCGCAGTACCCCCGAGCCGAGCACCGCGGCAGCGGCCAGTTCGGACATCAGCGCAACGAACGGGAAGTAAATGGAGATCGCCGTCTGGGCCCGCATCCGGCTGCGGCGGTAGTCGTCGCTGCGTGCCGAGAACCCCTCCGCGTTGCGCTGCTGCCGGCCCAGCGCCTGGGAGATGCGCAGACCGGCTACGTTCTCCTGCAGGTCGGCGTTGACGATGCCGACCTTCTCCCGGGCGTCGTGATACGCCCGCGCCGAGTAGCGGCGGAAAATCACGGTCGCCACCGCCACCGGCGGCAGCGCCAGGAACGCGATGAGCGCCAGCCCCAGGTCCATGACCATCAGCACGACCGCGATGCCGACGAAGGTGGCCAGCGAGACCACCGAGGTGACCAGGCCCGTCTGCAGGAACGTCGACAGCGCGTCGACGTCGGTGGTCATCCGGGTCATGATCCGGCCGGCCATCTCCCGCTCGTAATAGTCCAGGCCGAGCCGCTGCAGGTGGGCGAACTCCCGCAGCCGCAGCCGGAACAGCACGTTCTCACCGGCCCGCCCGGCGGCCAGCAACTGCCACCGCTGGATGAGGTAGTCGGCGGCGACCACCAGCAGCGCCAGGCCCGCCGCGGTGAGCACGACGGAGGCGGAGCCGGCCGACACACCGCTGTCCACGCCGTAGCGGATCAGGACCGGCAGCAGCAGGCTCGCCCCGGCATCCGCGGCGACCAGCACGAGCGCGACCACGAGCAGGCCGAGCACCGGCCGCAGCGTACGGCGCAGGCTGAATCGGCCGGACTCTTCCTGGGCCACCGGCAGTGGTCGGTCGGTGGCCGGGGGCAACGCGGCGACCTGCGCGAGCAGTTCCGGGGTCGGGGGTACCGAACCGAGCATGCCGGCGAAGCCGAACCCGCCGGCGCCGCCGCCGCGGCCGCCGCCCATCCGTGGCGGTGGTCCGCCGCCGGCCGCCCGCAGGGCCTGGGTGCCGGCTCGGGCCAGTTCGGACTCCGTTGCGGATTGCTCGGCGGCCTCGGCCGAGGCCGCTGCGGTTGGCCACAGCTCAGGGGTGATGCCGTGCGCGTTCGGCAGCCCGGTGGGCGCCACCGGCGGCGGCTGGCCGTCCGCGAGCTCCCCACCGAGCAGCAGCCGGTACTGCAGGCACCGGCCGACGAGCTCGGCGTGCGTGCCGCTGTCGATCACCCGGCCCGCCACGACGACGGCGATCCGGTCGGCGAGGTCCAGGGTCGACCGCCGGTGCGCGATCAGGATGGTCGTCCGGTGCGCGGTGACCCGGCGCAGGGTGGCATGGATGGCCGCCTCGGTGACCGGATCCACCGCGCTGGTGGCGTCGTCCAGGACCAGCACACGCGGGTCGGTGATCAAGGCCCGCGCCAGCGCCAGCCGTTGCCGCTGACCGCCGGACAGGGTCAGTCCGCGCTCGCCGATGACCGTGTCGTACCCGTCCGGCAGCGCCTCGATGAACTCCGCGGCCTCGGCGCCGGCGGCGGCCGCCGCGATGTCCTCCCTCGTGGCGTCGGGCCGGCCGTAGGCGATGTTGGCGGCGATGCTGTCCGAGAACAGGAAGGCCTCCTCGAACACGACCCCGACGGTGGACCGGAGCTCGTCCATCGCCACCTCGCGGATGTCGGTGCCGCCGACCCGGAGCGTGCCCGCCTGGGGGTCGTAGAACCGGGGGAGCAGCAAGGACACGGTGGACTTGCCCGATCCGGACGGCCCGACCAGGGCGATGGTGGATCCTGCGGGCACGTCGAGGTCGAACGACCGCAGCACCGGTTCGGTGGCCTGGTAGCCGAACCGGACGGCGTCGAACCGGACGTCCAGCGGTCCGGCCGGCAGCGGCTGCGGGACGGCCGGTTCCGTGATCTCGGGCAGCGAGTCGATGATCTCCAGTACCCGCTCGACCGAGGCCCGTGCCTGTTGCGCGAGCACCAGCAGCATGGTCAACATCCGGGTGGGGGCCACCAGCTGCGCGAGGTACAGCGTGAAGGCCAGGAACGTGCCGAGCGAGATCGAGCCGGTCAGGGCGAGCCAGCCGCCCAGGGCCAGGACACCGACCTGGCCCAGCGAGGTCAGCGCCTGCAGGGCCGGTCCGATCGCCGCGGTGCTGCGCACCGCCCGCATCCGCGTCGCGAACAGGGTGGTCGCGCCGTCGCCGAGCCGGGCCAGCTCCCGGGTCTCCTGACCGAACGCCTTGACCACCCGGACGCCGGTGACGTCCTCCTCGACGATCTCGGCGACCTCCGCCGCCGACTGTTGCGCCGCCCAGGTGGCCGGGAAGAGCCGGGTCCGGGTCAGCCGGGTGACCAGCACCACGGCCGGCACCACCAACAGCGCCATCACCGTGAGCAGCGGCGAGAGCACCAGCATGATCACCACGGAGACGACGAACAGCACCACCTGACCGGCCGACAGCGGCACCATGGCCAGCAGCGACTGCACCATCTGCAGATCGGTGTTGGCCCGGGAGACCACCTGTCCGGTCCGTAACCGGTCCTGTCCCGACCCGTCGAGCCCCTGCAGGGCGCCGAACACGTCCTGCCGCATGTCGTGCTGCACGTCCAGGGACAACCGACCGCCGGCCCACCGGCGCAGGAAGGACGATCCGAACCGGATCAACGCCAGGGCGACGAGCCCGGCGATGACCCAGGCCAGGTTCGCGGTCGATCCGGCCGTCGCGTCATCGACGGCGATCTGGGTGAGCAACGGAGTCAACGCGCCCAGACCGACGCCACCGACCGCGGCGGCCCCGGCCAGCACGGTGATGACGGGGTGCCGCCAGCAGTACCCCCACAGCCGACGGAGCCAGCCCGGCCCGACCCCGCCGGGCGTGGGCCGGTCGGGTCCGGTCGTCTCGCGACCACTGGCCGGGCCGGCGGTCGACGTGGAGGTGGATGGTGGCACAGACGACACGGTAGACGCGCGATCCGACAGTGCCGTCCGGCCGAGTTCGGTCCGCTCCCGCGCGGGCGCGGCGGGCGCCCGTGCCCCGGGTGGGCCCACCGGCATGACACCCTGGTCCGGTGCAGCCGACTCCGCCGACGTCGCCGTCGGCGTCACCCGAGCCGCGCCCGCCGTGGTGGCGCCGCGGACGCGTCTGGTGGCGGATCGTCCGGGACGTCGGGTCGTTGGTGTTGGCGGTCGCGCTGCTGATCTGGGGCCTGCCCCGGATCGCCGGCGTCGGTTGGAGCGAGATCGCCGAGCCGCTGGGGCGGCTCCCGGTGCCGGCGCTGGTGCTGCTCGGCGCCCTGCAGTTGTGCGCGCTGTTCGCCTTCACGTTCACCATCACCGGCGCGCTGCCCGGGATCAGCCACGGCCGCGCCCTGATCGTCAACCTGGCCGGTTCACTGGTCGCCAACACCCTGCCGTTCGGTGGTGCTCTCGGCGTCGGCGCGACCTACGCGATCTGCCGGTCCTGGGGCTTTCGCCGATCCGCCATCGGCATCTCCGTCGTCCTCGGCGGCGTCTTCGCCACAGCGGGCAAGGTGGTGTTGCCGCTGGTCGGGCTCGCCGCGCTGCTGCTACAGGGCGGCCACATCAGTCCGGCCTTGCGGGACGCCGCCCTGGTCGGCGTGCTCACCCTGGTCGGGCTGCTGCTCCTGTTCGTCGTCGTCATGGTCAGTGACCGGGCCGCGCACACGGTCGGTCGGTTGATCCAACGGGCCGCCGAGGCAGTGCTGCGGCTCATCCGGCGACCACGGCAACTGGGCTGGGAACAGGGAATCGCCCAGCTCCGCGCGCAGACCCAGGACGTGATGCGGCACGGCTGGCTGCAGATGACCCTGGGCACCCTGGGCTACTTCGTCATCTACTTCGTCCTGTTCTGGATCTGCCTGCACATCTGCGGCACCGTCGTCGGCGTCGGCACCATGCTGGCCGCGTTCGCCCTCGGCCGGTTGCTGACCTCGGTCGCGGTCACCCCGGGTGGCCTGGGCCTGGTCGAGGCCGGGTCGGTCGCGCTGCTGGTCGCGATGGGTGCGGGACCGGCCGAGGCCGCCGCCGGGACGCTGCTGTTCACGATCTTCACCCATGTCATCGAGATCCCGTTCGGGATCGTCGCCTGGCTGGTCTGGTTGTGGGGCCGCAAGAAGCAGCCGGCCGCGCCGGACGGCTCACGTCAGGCCGGCCCGGACCTCCATCAGCAGCAACCCCAGGCGATTGACCCCTGAGCCGTCGCCGCCGTCACCCCAGTAGCTGTCGTTGTTCGTGTGCTCGACCAGCACCGCCGCGCCGGTGCCGAGCAGCACCGCGCGCAGGTCGTCGTGCTGGGTGAACTTGGCCATCAGCGCCGTCCGCATCACGTCGTCCCGGACCGCCATCCAGTCCCGGCGCATGCGGGACCGGCCGAGGCCGCCGCCGGGACGCTGCTGTTCACGATCTTCACCCATGTCATCGAGATCCCGTTCGGGATCGTCGCCTGGCTGGTCTGGTTGTGGGGCCGCAAGAAGCAGCCGGCCGCGCCGGACGGCTCACGTCAGGCCGGCCCGGACCTCCATCAGCAGCAACCCCAGGCGATTGACCCCTGAGCCGTCGCCGCCGTCACCCCAGTAGCTGTCGTTGTTCGTGTGCTCGACCAGCACCGCCGCGCCGGTGCCGAGCAGCACCGCGCGCAGGTCGTCGTGCTGGGTGAACTTGGCCATCAGCGCCGTCCGCATCACGTCGTCCCGGACCGCCATCCAGTCCCGGCGCATGCGGGACCGGCCGAGGCCGCCGCCGGGACGCTGCTGTTCACGATCTTCACCCATGTCATCGAGATCCCGTTCGGGATCGTCGCCTGGCTGGTCTGGTTGTGGGGCCGCAAGAAGCAGCCGGCCGCGCCGGACGGCTCACCTCAGGCCGACCCGGACCTCCACCAGCAGCAACCCCAGGCGATTGACCCCTGAGCCGTCGCCGCCGGTCGTCACGACGACGGCAGGGTGGCGAAGAAGTCGCGGTACCGCAGCGGGGCGGTCAGACCCGGCTGGCGATACCACTCCCGGCCGAACACCGCGCCGAACAGGGGCGGCGGCACTTTGACGAAGACGCCCAGGGTGCGGGCGCCCGAGTCGGCGGTCGCCTGGGAGGCGTGGGCGCGCATGGACGCCCGCCGGGCCCGAGCCTGCCGGCGGACGTCGATGCAGTGGGTGACGTCGGCCGCGGCAGTGTAGGCGTGGGCCCACGGGGTGAGATCGACCCGGCGGGAGGGCGGCAGCAGCCGGTTGACCCGGCGGGCCGCGGCCAGGAGGCGATCCCGCGGCACCGTCGCCTCCAGCAGCAGCGGGGTGCCGGCGAGTTCCCGTGCGGCCGCGGCGATGTGATGCACGGCGACGTGGTCCGGATGCCCGTAGCCGCCGTTCGCGTCGTAGCCGGTGACCACGTCGGCCCGTTCCTCGCGCAGCAGGTCGGCGACCCGGGCGGCCACCTCCGGGACCGGTGCGTCGGCCAGCCGGGGCAGCCGGCCGGGTGGGGAAGCGGGGGTGGGATCGTCGGCCAGGCCGGAGTCGGCGTAACCGAGCACCTCGACCCGGCTCACCCCGAGGGCCTCGGCCGAGGCGTGCAGCTCGGCCAGCCGCCGCTCGCCGAGATCGGTGCGCAACGCACCGGCGGCGAGGCCGGCCTCCCCCGCGGTGGCCACCACCAGCACCACCCGATGACCGTGCGCGGCCAGGCCGGCCATGGTGCCGGAGGTCAGCAGGGCCTCGTCGTCGGGGTGGGCGTGGACGAAGACGACGGTGCGCGGCACGGGACTAGTCTGACCCAGACCCGGTGACGACCGGGCGCGGGAGTGGAGGCGGTGGGATCGTGCGGGTGGCGCACATCTCGGACTGCTTCGTTCCGCGCCTGGGCGGGATCGAGATGCAGGTCAACGATCTGACCCGGCGGCAGCAGGCGGCCGGGCTGGAGCCCGAGGTGCTGACGGCCACCCCGCTGCCGCGCCGGATGGCCGGCCGCACCTTTCCGGTGCCGATTCACCGGTCCGGGATTCCGATCCCGGCGGAGATCGCGAACAACCCGATCCCGTCCCGCCCCATCCGCCGCACCCTGCTGGCCGGTGACTTCGACCTGGTGCACGTGCATGCCGGGGTCGGGTCACCGTTCGCCGCGGCCGGTGTGCGGGTCGCCCTGGAACTGGGTCTGCCGGTCGCGGTCACCGTGCACTGCCTGCCGGCGTCGTTCCGGCTGCCGGCCGTCCTGACGCCCTGGGCCATTCCGGACGTCGCCCGGCGCATTGCCCTCAGCGCGGTCAGCGAGGCCGCGGCGCGCCCGCTGCGGGAGCGGACCGGAGTCGACGTCACCGGAGTCCCCAACGGCCTGGACCCCCAGGATTGGGCCGTCGAGCCGGTCGAGCACGATCCCGGCGTGGTCGAGGTGGTCAGCACCATGCGGTTGTCGGTGCGCAAACGACCGCTGCCCATGCTGGCCATGGTGCGCGCCGCCCAGCGCCGGCTGGCGGCCGCCGGTTCGTCGGCCACCCTGCGGTTGACCGTCTTCGGGGACGGCAAACTGATGCCCCGGATGCGCCGCTACGTGCGGCGGCACGGCATGGCCCAGAGCGTGCGGCTGGCCGGGCGGGTGGATCGCGCTGAGCTGACCGATATCTACCGCCGGGCAGACATCTTCCTGGCCCCGGCCTTCCTGGAGTCCTTCGGCATCGCCGCGCTGGAGGCACGGTGCGCCGGGCTGCCGGTGATCGCGATGCGGGCGACCGGCATCACCGAGTTCGTCGCCGACCGGCAGGAGGGTCTGCTCGCCGGCGGTGACGCGCAGATGACCGCGGCGCTGGTCGAGTTGGCGACCGACGTCGAGTTGCGGCGCCGGATCGCGGACCACAACCGGACAACGGCACCGCCGACGGCGTGGTCCACCGTGCTGGCGACTGTCGATCGGGAATATCGGCGGGCCATGGCGATCCGGGGGGCGACGGCGTGAGCGACGCTGGCCGAATGAGTCATCGCGACGGCACCACCTGCGATGTGCTGGTGGTCGGTGGCGGCCACAACGGTCTGGTGGCCGCAATTCTCGCGGCGTCAGCGGGTCGTTCGGTCACCCTGCTGGAGCGATCCGGACACCCGGGTGGGGCCACGGTGGGCGAGCGGGTCTTCCCACCGCACCCGGCCCGGCTGTCCCGCTACGCCTACCTGGTCGCGCTGCTGCCCGACGAGCTGATCCGGCGGCTCGGCATTGCGATCCCGCTGGCGTCGCGGGCGGTCTCGTCCTACACACCGGTGCTGCGGAACGGCGTCGCGTCCGGCCTGCTGGTCGAGCGTCACCTGGGCCCGGCGACCGAGCAGTCGTTCCGGGAGCTGACCGGATCGGGTCGGGACCTCGACGCCTGGCGGGCGCTGTACGGCGAGATCGAGGCGATGGCCAAGGTGGTGGCGCCAGCCCTGTCCGGTCCGCTGCGCCGGCGCGGCGCGGTCGCGGACGCGGTGCGGGCCGCCGCCGGTGCGCAGGTGTGGACGGACCTGGTCGAGGAACCGATCGGCGCGATGATCGAACGCCGGTTCGCCGACGACACCGTCCGCGGCGTGGTGGCCACCGACGCGCTGATCGGCACCCACACGTCGCTGTTCGCCCCGGATCTGCTGGCCAACCGGTGCTTCCTGTACCACCTGATCGGCCGGGGCACCGGGGAATGGCTCGTGCCCATCGGCGGGATGGGTGCGGTCTCCGACGCCCTGGTCCGTCGCGCCCGCCAGCTCGGCGTCGAGATCGTCTGTGACGCTGCGGTGGTCGACATCGAGGAGACGGCGGGCGCGGTGACCGTGACTGCCACCCGGGACGGCGCCGAGTTCGCCGTCGAAGCGCCGTACCTGCTGGCCGCGATCGCCCCGTCCGCGCTGGACCGGTGTCTGGGCCGGGAGACCGAGGATCCGGTAGGTGCGCAGATCAAGATCAACATGCTGCTGGACCGGTTGCCCCGGCTCAAGTCCGGCCTGGATCCACGCACCGCGTTCGCCGGCACCCTGCATCTGAACGAGGAACTGTCCGAACTCGAAGCCGCGTATGCGATCTCCCGGTCCGGCAGCCTGCCTGCAGTGGTGCCGTCCGAGGTGTACTGCCATTCACTGACCGACCCGACGGTGCTGAACGGGCACCCCGGCGCGACCCTGACGCTGTTCGGTCTGCACACCCCGGTGGGTCTGTTCCGCCCGGACCCGCCGGCGGCACGCGCGGCGGCGGCCCAAGCTGCGCTGATCGCGTTGCAGAAGCACCTGGCCGAACCGCTGCTGGACTGCCTGGCCCGGGACGCCGACGGGGCGCCCTGCGTGGACATCGCCTCCCCGCTCGACCTGGAGGACAGCCTGAACATGCCTGGCGGCAACATCTTCCACGACGATCTGAGCTGGCCCTGGCTGGCCGACGACTTCCCGGCCGACTCTCCGGCCGCCGCCTACGGCGTCGAGGTGCCCGGCTCTCGGCGGATCCTGTTGGCCGGCGCGGGCTCCCGGCGCGGCGGCGGGGTGTCCGGTCTGGGCGGCGCAGCCGCCGTCGATGCCCTGCTGGAAATGACCGGAGGAACCAAGTGACCAGTGCGCCAGTGGATCCGGATTACCTGGCCGCGGCCGTGCGGGCGGCCCGGCAGGGACTGGCCGAGGGCGGCATCCCGATCGGCGCGGCGCTGATCGTCGATGGCGGTGTGCTGGCCACCGGATGGAACAAGCGGGTGCAGCTGGGGAGTGCGATCCGGCACGGCGAGACCGACTGCCTGGAGAACGCCGGCCGGCTTCCGGCCACCGTCTACGCGAGATCGACCATGGTGACCACCCTCTCGCCGTGCGACATGTGCACCGGGGCGATCCTGCTCTACAAGATCCCCCGGGTCATCATCGGCGAGAACCAGACGTTCATGGGTGCCGAGGACCTGCTGCGGGCGCGCGGTGTCGAGGTCACCGTGCTGGACGACCCGGAGTGTGTGGCCATGATGACGGCGTTCATCGCCGACCGGCCCGCGCTCTGGAATGAGGACATCGGCGTCCCGGACTGAGGCCCGCCCCTGTCCCGCGGCCCCTGCCCGCGCAGGTGGACGGGCCGGACGACGGGTCAGCCCAGTAGCGTGCGTACCCACAGATCGGAGTAGCCGCGGGCGTCGACGTGTTCGGCGACGTCGACCGTCGCGGGCGGGAGGTGGCCGGGCAGCCGCACCCGGTCGACCGGGGACTCCCGGCGGTCCACCATGGTCTGGCCGCGGGAGTATCCGAAACCGGTCTCCACCCGGACCGGGTAGGGATGGGCGGTGAGCCCGTCCGGGTCGGCCACCGCGCAGACGGTGCCGGCGTCGCCGATGGTGATCGCATCCGCGTCCAGCAGCGCGCACCGGGCGCGGATGAGGGCGGCCGCCAGCTGGCACGCCGGATCCAGGCACGCCGCGAGCCGGTCGGCGTCCGAGCGGTCGACCACCACCTGGCCGAAGACGTCCAGCCCGTACATCGTGACCGGGATGTCCAGGTCCCGGGTGGCGGCCAGGGTGATGGCAGCGGCCTCAGGGTCGTGGAACACGTTGTGCTCGGCCGCGGCGGTCACGTTGCCGGAGCCGGTGGAACCGCCCATGAAGACCAGCCGCTCGATGCCGGCCGCGACCTCCGGGTGTGCCCGCAGCAGCAACGCGAGGTTGGTCAGCGGAGCGGTCGCGATCAGGGTGATCGGCTCGCCGGTCGCCACCGCGGCCGACAGCTCGTGCCGGAGCAGATCGATCGCCGGGCGGCGGTCGATGCGCCGGTCGGACTGCCGGGAGAAGCCGCCCAGCCCGTCACCGCCGTGGAACCGGCCGGCGTCGGCCGGCAGGACCAGCAGTGGGGTGGCCGCCCCCCTGGCCAGCGGGACCTCCCCGGCGCCCGCCGCGTCCAGCACGTAGCAGGTATTGGCCACCACCTGGTCGACGCCGGTGTTGCCGCCGACGCAGGTCACCGCACGCAGCTCGATGGCCGGGTGCCGGACGGCGAACATCAGCGCGAACGCATCGTCGATGCCGGTGTCCACATCCATGATCACCGGGGTAGCGGCCATGGTGCCAAGCCTGCCATCCGGCGGTGCCGTGGCGTAAGCTACTGGTCAGTAACTTAGCCGACCGACCGGCACCGTCGGGGTCGGCGGGCATGATGGGTTCTCCGTAGATGCACAAGGGGTGAATGCCGGCGATGAACATTGCCGTTCTGATCAAGCAGGTACCGGACACCTGGTCGGAAAGGGTCCTGAAGGATTCCGACTGGACGCTGGACCGGGATGCCGCCGACGCCGTCATCGACGAGATCGACTCGCGCGGCGTCGAGGCCGCGCTGCAGCTGGTCGAGCAGCACGGCGGCGAGGTCACCGTGGTTACCATGGGGCCGGAGCGGGCCACCGAATCGCTGCGCAAGGCGCTGGCGATGGGCGCCGACAAGGCGGTGCACGTCATCGATGACGGGTTGGCCGGGTCCGACGCGCTGCAGACCTCGGCGGCGCTGGCCGCCGCGATCGGCACCCTGTCCGCCGACCTGGTCATCACCGGCAACGAGTCCACCGACGGCCGCACCGGCTCGGTCCCGTCGATGATCGCCGAGCGCCTCGGCCTGCCCCAGGTCACGTCCGTCCGCAGCCTCGAGGTCGAGGGCACCACCGTGCGGGCCGAGCGCGTCCGGGACGGCGGCTACAGCGAGGTCACCGCCGCGCTTCCCGCCCTGGTCTCGGTCACCGAGAAGATCAACGAGCCCCGCTACCCGGGCTTCAAGGGCATCATGGCCGCGAAGAAGAAACCGCTCACCGTGCTGGGCATCGGCGACCTCGGTCTGGACCCCGCGACCGTCGGGCTGGCCAACGCCTCCTCGGTGGTGCTGGACGCGGCCCCCCGGCCGGCCAAGGAGTCCGGCGAGAAGGTCACCGACGACGGCGCCGGCGGCAGCCAGGCCGCCCAGTTCCTGGCCGCGGCGCGGCTCATCTGACCGGCCGGACGAAGGAGACAACAGACATGTCCGAGGTTCTTGTTCTGGTCGAGCAGCACGAGGGTGCGCCGGCCAAGGTCACCGGCGAGCTGCTGGCCGCCGCCGCCCGGCTCGGGGAGCCGGCCGCGGTCGTCGTCGGCAAGCCCGGCACCGCCGAGTCGCTGGCCGCGGAGCTGGGCGCCATGGGCGCCGCGAAGGTGTACGCGGCCGAGTCCGACGAGGCGACCAGCCTCCTGGTCACGCTGGCCGCCACCGTCGAGGGCCGGGAGGTCGCCGGCCGGTTGGCCGTCCGCCTCAACTCCGGCCTGCTGGCCGACGTCGTCGACGTCGAGCTGCGCGAGGGGGCCGTCGTGGGCACCCACTCGGTGTTCGGCGGGTCCTACACGGTGCACGCCATGGTGGCGACCGGTGTCCCGGTCGTCACCGTCCGGCCCGGCGCCATCGAGGGATCCGCGACCGCCGCGTCGCCCGCCGTGGCCCCGCTCGAGGTGACGGTCGATCCCGCGATTTCCGCGGTGATCGTCGCCGACCACCCGGAGCCGGCGGGTGACCGGCCCGAGCTGGCATCGGCCTCGGTCGTCGTCTCCGGCGGCCGGGGCGTCGGGTCGGCCGAGAACTTCAAGGTCGTCGAGGAACTGGCCGACGCCTTCGGCGGCGCGGTCGGGGCCTCCCGGGCGGCGGTCGACTCGGGCTTCTACCCCCCGCAGTTCCAGGTCGGCCAGACCGGGACGACGGTGTCCCCGCAGGTCTACGTCGCCCTCGGCATTTCCGGTGCGATCCAGCATCGAGCGGGCATGCAGACGTCCAAGACGATCGTGGCGGTCAATAAGGACGCGGACGCGCCGATCTTCGAGATCGCCGACTTCGGCGTGGTCGGTGACCTTTTCGCGGTGGCTCCGCAGCTCGCCCAGGCGGTACGCGAGCGCAAGGGCTGACAAGCCAGAAGTTCACCTGCCGGTCAGGACGCGGCCACGGCGGCGTCGGCGGATGCTGGTCCGGTCGCGTCACGATGAGGCACCGTGACGATCAGTCAGAATCTGTCGGCGTCGCCGACGCACGCCCTGCCCCGTCAACATCGGCCGGACGACTACGTCCTGCGGCTGGCCACGAGCCAGACGGACGTGATGGCCGCACAGTCCCTGCGTTACGACGTGTTCGCCCTCGAGATGGGGGCGGTGACGCCCGGCCCGCCCGGCCTGGACGCCGACGAGTACGACGACCTGTGTGACCACCTCATCGTCTGGCACCGGCGGGCCGGCCGGCCGGCCGAGGCGGTGGGCACCTACCGGTTGCTGCCGCCGCACAGCAACGACCACCAGCCCCGCGCCAGCGGCCTGTACGCCAACGGTGAGTTCGGCCTGATGCCGATGGAACCGATCCTGGACCGCACGGTCGAGGTCGGCCGGGCCTGCGTGCGGGCCGATCACCGGGTCGGTCCGGCGATTGCCATGCTGTGGCGGGGCATCGCGTCCTACCTGGCGTTGGCCGGCCATCGATACCTGCTCGGCTGCGCGTCGCTGCCGATGACCGACGGGGGTCGATCGGCCGCCGCGTTCTGGGATCGCGCAGTGGTCGAGTATCTCGCGCCGGCCCATCGGCGGTGCCGGCCACGCAACCCGGTCCCGATCGGCCGGCTGCCGCGGGCTCCGCGGCCCGAGATCCCGCCGCTGCTGGCCGGCTACCTGCGGCTGGGGGCAAAGGTCTGCGGGCCACCGGCGCACGACGAGATGTTCGGCACCGCCGACTTCCTGCTGCTGCTCGATCTGGCCACGGTCACGGTCGACCGCCTGGCCCGCTTCGGACCGGTCGACCTTTGACCGGGCCGCGCTCCCGGCCGGCCGCCGTGGCCCGTCTGCTCGGCTGCGTGGCCGCGGTCCTGGTCGCCTCGGCGATCGTCCTTGCCGCGGCCGTCGGCCCGGTCCACGGCCGAACCCGCCGGGCCGGGGTTGCGGCGACCATCGGATCGCGACTACTGCTGCGCGCGTTGGGTATCCGCATCCTCGCGACGGGCGCGGTCCGGGACGGTGCCGCCCTGGTGGTGGCCAATCACGTTTCTTGGGTCGACATCCTGGCGGTCACCGCGACCGCCCCCGTGGTCCCGGTGGCCAAGTGCGAGGTGGCGCGGTGGCCGCTGATCGGCCCCCTGTCCCGGCGTCTCGGAACCGTCTTCGTCAGCCGCCGGGTCGGTCGCGACCTGCCGGTCAGCGTGGCCCGGATCGCCGACGTGCTGCGCCGCGGACATCGAGTGCTGCTGTTCCCCGAGGGGACCACCTCCAGCGGCGGCCCGCCGCGCGCATTCCACCGGGCGGGTTTCCAGGCCGCCGTCGACGCCGCGGTCCCGGTGCAGCCGGTGTCGATCGGGTATGCCGACCGGGCGGGTCGGCCAACGGTATCGACCGCCTTCATCGATGACGACACCGTGCTCGGGTCGGCCTGGCGGCTGTTGCAGGCGGGGCCGGTGCAGGTCCGGGTGCGCTGGCACCCGCCGGCCGCAGCCATCGAGGACGGCGGCCACCGGACCGGCCACCGGGCGCGCGCCGCGCACGGGGCGCGGGGTCGGATCTGCCGTGCGCTCGGCGCCGACCAGCCAACCGCCGAATGGGGAAGGGTCGCCGCGAACGTGACGTCGGTCTCCCGCGGAGCGTTCCCGGCGCGCCCGTCCGCGGACGCCTCCCTTACGATCGAATGGCCGGATCGAGCAGCGTAGTTCCGAGCACGGCTCTCTCATTCCCGAGTTCCGCCGCGAACGCGGACAGCGTGGTCGGCGCTCGGCCGAGCGGAGAACCGATCCGCGGAGAATCCCCATGATCTCTCGACGCACCCTGCTGGGTGGCGTGGCCCTCGGCGCCGCCACCCCGTTCCTCGGACTGCCGCTCGCCGCGGCCGCCACCGGCTTGGGTACCGAGCCGATGACCGGTCGGTCGACCGTCCCGTCCGCCCTGCCGGTCACCGTGCTGAACCGGCGGATCGACCGGCCGTTGTTCGCGCATGTGATGGGCCGCGATGCGGTCGGCTGGACGTTTCTCGCCGCCGATGGCCGCACCTCGGTCCACCCGGCTCCGAGCGCCGCAGGCCTGGCCCCGCTCGCCGTGCCGACCGGGATCCGGGTGCCGGCGGGCGGCACCGCCGCCCTCCGGCTGCCCCCGTTGAGCAGCGGGCGGGTGTTCCTCTCGGTCGGCCGCCCGCTGGTGTTCTTCGTCGCCGCGGACGGCGGCATCGCCACCCCTTCGGTGGCGAATCCGGACGATCCGAACGCGGACGTCGAGTGGGGATTCTGCGAGTTCACCTTCGACGAGTTCGGCCTCTACGCCAACATCACCATGGTCGACTTCGTCGCCCTCGCCGTCGGGCTGCAGTTGCAGACGGCAACGGGGCAGCAAGCGGTCGGCGGTCTGGTGCCCGGCGGCCTGGCGACGATCGCGGACGGATTGGCGTCCAGGAAGGGCTGGAACGAGCTGGTGGTGACCCGCGACGGGGTGCCGATGCGAGTCCTGAGCCCGAACCTGCTCGGCCCCGCGGGCGCCCTGACCGGCTACCTCGATCCCTACATCGACCAGGTCTGGTCGCGATACCGGCAGACGGACCTCGTCGTCGACACCCAATCCCGCTGGGGGCGGCTCACCGGCCGGGTCGGGGCGGATGGGCGGCTGCGCTTTGCCGGCGCGGGCTCGTTCGACCGGCCCTCCACCCATGCGGTCTTCAACTGCAGCGTTGCCCCGTTCGTCACCGCCAATGACGTGATGGGCAACCTGTCCGCGCGACTCGCCGCCGCACTCAACCGGGGCACCCTGCTGGCCAATCCGCAGCAGCCCGACGCCACCGCCGACACCTTCTACCGGTCGCCGCTGACCAACCACTACGCCCGGCTCGTGCACGAATCGATGGTCGACGGCGCCGGCTACGCGTTTCCCTACGACGACGTGCACGCCGACGGCTACAACACCGAGGGCCGGGTCGTGGACCCGGCCCCGCGGCGGCTGACCATTCTGGCCGGGTGAGGCCGGGGGAAGCCGGATGCGGCCGGATGCCCCCGATGGGGTCAGCCGGTCTTGCCGGACAGCGCGACCAGCACCCCGGCCACGGCGAAGTACTTGTTGGAACCCAGGTCCTGAACGGTCTTGATGCCCAGCTCCGAGAGCAGCACGTCGTGCTTCTCGGTCAGGCCGGCCAGCGCCGACGGTGGGGCGGCCAGGATCTCCTCCAGGCTCGAGTTCTCGTACGCCTTGTCCAGCGCCTTCCCCAGGTTCACCGAAACGGCCATGGTGGTGCCTCCTTCATCGCGGTCATTGCGCGCCGGCGGGCGTGCCCACCCAGGGTGGGGCAGGAGCCGGGTCCGGGCAACGTGACGCCCCGGGCGGGCGTCGGACGATTGCCGCCCGGTCGCCGCGAGGACTCGATCGGGCTCCGCCGGCCGCACTCTTCGGTGATCTCGATTCGGGGTACCGCGGGGACAGGACCTACCCTGGAGGGGCCATGACCTACCTCGACCATGCCGCGACGACTCCGGTGCTGCCGGAGGTGATCGCCGCGATGTCCCAGGCGATGACCCTGACCGGCAACGCTTCGTCGCTGCACACGTCCGGTCGGGCGGCGCGGCGGCGGGTCGAGGAGTCACGAGAGCGGATCGCCGACGCTCTGGGCGCGCGGCCCAGCGAGATCGTCTTCACCTCCGGTGGGACCGAATCGGACAACCTTGCCGTGGCCGGCATGTACCGCGCGCGGGTCAGTGCCGACCCGGTGCGCCGGCGGATCCTCGCGCCGGTGATCGAGCACCCGGCGGTGCTCGACGTGGTGGAGCACCTGGTCCGGCACGAGAACGCGGCCGTGACCTGGCTCGAGGTCGACGACTTCGGCCGGGTGCATGCCGACACCCTGGCCGCGGCCATCGCGGAGAACCCCGCCGACGTCGCGCTGGTCACCGTGATGTGGGCGAACAACGAGGTCGGCACGGTCAACCCGATCCGCGAACTGGTCGAGGTCGCCCATCACCACGGCGTCCCGTTCCACACCGACGCGGTGCAGGCGCTCGGCCAGCTTCCGGTCGACTTCACCCGTTGCGGTGCCGACGCGTTGACCGTCACCGGCCACAAGGTCGGCGGCCCGACCGGCGCCGGACTGCTGGCGCTGCGCCGGGACGCCCCGGTCGTGCCGATCATGTTCGGAGGCGGTCAGGAGCGGTCCATCCGGTCCGGGACGTTGGATGTGGCCTCCATCGTCGGGCTGGCGGTCGCCGTGGCCGACGCGGTCACCCACCGGGCCGACCGGGCCGCGGCGCAGGCGACCCTGCGTGACGACCTGGTCCGGGCGGTCGCCGCGCAGGTGCCGGACGTCGTGCTGACCGGTGATCCCGGGGCCGGCCTGATGGAGGGCGGGCCGTCGCGGTTGCCCGGGAACGCCCATCTGCGCTTTCCCGGCTGCGAGGGGGACTCGCTGCTGATGCTGCTGGACGCCGCGGGCATCGAGTGCTCCACCGGTTCGGCCTGCACGGCCGGCGTGGCCCGACCGTCGCATGTCCTGCTGGGCATGGGGTTGACCGAGGCCGCCGCCCGGGGGTCGCTGCGGTTCTCATTCGGGCGCACCTCCACCGCGGCCGACGTGGCCGCGGTGGCCGACGCCATCGGCCCGGCCGTGCAGCGGTCCCGCCGTGCGGCGCTGGCCGGGTCCCGACGCCGATGAGGGTGCTCGCCGCCATGAGCGGCGGGGTCGACTCGGCGGTCGCCGCGGCGCTGGCGGTGGAGGCCGGGCACGACGTGACGGGCGTGCACATGGCGCTGTCCCGGACGCCGGGCACGCTGCGCACCGGATCCCGCGGCTGTTGCACGGTTGAGGATGCGTTCGACGCCCGCCGGGTCTGTGATCTGCTCGGAATTCCCTACTATGTCTGGGATTTCAGCGAGGATTTCCTGGACGATGTGGTCGCCGACTTCCTGACCGAGTACGCCGCCGGGCGCACCCCCAACCCCTGTCTGCGGTGCAACGAGAAGATCAAGTTCGCCGCGCTGCTGGACCGGGCGATCGCCCTGGGCTTCGACGCCGTGGCCACCGGTCACTACGCCCGGCTCATGGACGGCAGGCTGTACCGGAGCGTCGATGTGGACAAGGACCAGTCCTACGTGCTGGCCGTCCTCACTCCGGAACAGCTGGCGCACAGTATGTTCCCGCTCGGCGGGTGGACCAAGCCGCAGGTACGGGCAACTGCCCGCGAGCGTGGATTCGCGGTGGCCGGCAAGCCGGATTCGTACGACATCTGTTTCATCCCGGACGGGGACACCCACGGTTATCTGATCGAGAAGCTGGGCGCCCGAAGGGGTGCCGTGGTGGACGCGGCCAGTGGGGTGCAGTTGGCCGAGCACGACGGCGCTTTCGCCTTCACGATCGGTCAGCGCAAGGGCCTGCGGCTGGACCGTCCGGCGCCGGACGGCCGTCCACGGTACGTGCTCGGGATCGAGCCGGTCAGCGGCACGGTCACCGTGGGCCCGGCGGAGAAGCTGGACGTCACGCTGATCGTCGCCGACCGGGTGGTGTTTCCCGGCGGCCGCCGGCCCGAGTTCCCGGTCCGGGCGCAGGTGCAGTTACGAGCGCACGGCGGGACCGTCGGCGGTTCGGCCGATCTCGTCGAGGGGGAGCTGCAGCTTTGCCTGGACGAACCGAGCCGGGGAGTGGCGCCCGGCCAGACCGTCGTGCTCTATGGCGCGGACGGGGCGCTCGGGCCTGCGGGTGCTCCACGCGCCGACCAGTTCGTGGTCGCGGCCGGCACGATCGTCCGGACCGGCTGATGGCGGAGGCCGTGCCCCGAATCGAACTGCCCGAGCCGGGCGAGGTCTCGGCGTTGCTGACGCAGTTTCCGGTCAAGCGGGCCTGGTCGGCCGGCGCAGCCACGGGCATCGGCTCGCTGCCGGGTACGGAGCCCGGGGAGGCGGCGGCCATGGTCGCCGGCGAACTTCCGGCCCTGCCGCATGTGGTCGAACTGCCCGGACGGGGGGTGGGGGCCGATCTCATCGGTCGGACGGCCGGTCTCCTGGTGGACATCTGGGCCGAGGTGGTGCCGTCCGGATGGCGGACCAGCCGGCGGCCCGGCCGGGACGCGTCGCGCGCCCGGGACCTGCTGGCCTGGGATCTCGACGCGGCCGAGGAACAGTACGCGGGTGCCGAATGGGTCAAGGTTCAGGTGTGCGGCCCGTGGACGCTGGCCGCCGGCCTGGAACTGCCGTCCGGCCACCGGGCCCTGACCGACCCGGGCGCGGTCCGGGATCTGGCCCAATCCCTGACCGAGGGACTGGCCGCGCACGTCGCCGACGTCGCGCGGCGGATTCCCGGCGCCGGGGTGGTGGTGCAGTTCGACGAGCCGGGGTTGCCGGCGGTGCTGGCCGGCAGCCTGCCCACCGCGAGCGGGTTCGGGACCGTGCGGGCGGTGCCTCCGCTGCGGGCGCAGGAGCTGTTGGCCCAGGTGCGGGAGTCGGTCGGTGCGCACCCGACGATCGGTCACTGCTGCCATGCCGATGCGCCGGTCAGGCTGCTGCGGGCCTGCGGATTCGATGGTCTGGCCATCGATCTCACGATCGTGAGGGATCGGGCGAGTGCCCTGGACGCGGTCGGTGAGTTCATCGACGGCGGTGGAATCGTGCTGGCCGGAGTCATTCCCGGCACGGCGCCACCCAACCGATCGGCGCCGTTGCGCCACTGGGCGGGACCACTGTTCGATACCTGGAACCGGCTGGGTTTTCGCCGGGACGATCTGGCCAAGCGAGTCGTTCCGACACCCACCTGCGGGCTGGCCGGGGCCGAGCGGGCCTGGGCGGTGCGGGCGATGCAGCTGTGCCGGCAACTGGCCGAGGCGCTGCCGGATCCGCCCGAGGACTGGTGAGGCTCGCCGCTGGTTGGTCGAGCTCGCGCGGCCGCGCCTAGCGGGGGCTCTTGCGCAGTTCCTGGGCGACCAGGGCGGCCACCTCGGCGCGGCCGGGGCGCCATCCCTCGTAGTAGCCCTGGGACAGGCGGGCGATGAGCCCGCGGCGCCGGCGGGGGCTCAGCGGGGCGAGCAGATCGGCAAAACGATCGGCGATATTCGGCGGCGCCGGTTGTGGGTCGACCCGGCGGACCTGGGCCGGGGGATGGGGCGTGCCGGATCCGACTGCCGGAGCAAAGCTGACGCGCTGGTTCATGTTCCGGTGCCCCTCTCGTGCGGTCGCGCTCTCGATATGGCGGTGACGAGTTCGCCCGCCCCGGCGGGAGGTCGGGGCGGGAAACTCGACAAGGACGGGGCCACAGCCGTCCGGAGGCTCGTTGTCCCCCGGACGGCCGTGAGTCCATCGGGTGCTGCGCAGGCCCTTTCGGGCAGCGTTGATCAGGCAGCCGGGGCCAGGACGGCGAACAGCTTGTCGGTGGTGGCGCGGCTCTGGGCGAGCACCTTCTCGGCGAAGTCGAACCCGGCGGCGGTGACGTCCTCGGCCTTGGGCAGGTCGGCCGGAACCGGAACCTCGACGGCCGGCTTGGGCAGCTCGGGCAGGGCCTTCACGAAGGCCGCGACGGCCTCGACGAAGTTGTCCTGCACCTTGGCGACGGTGGCCAGGAACTCATCGGCGGTCTTGGTGGCCTCGGCGACGTAATCGGTCATCTTCAGTCATCCCTTCGGGTCTGCGTGGCTGGTGTGCGACTAACAGTGCTTAGTCTGCCAAGCAATCCGAAGTATGTCAAGCAACTTGCTTGATAAATCAAGCAGAATCTCGAAGCGTCCGATACATGTGCAACAGGGCGTCCTTCTTGTCCTGGGTGAGGGTGTCGTCCAACCGGATCGCCTCCTCCACACTGACCCGCGGCGCCTGTTCGTCATCGGTATCCAGCAGGCCGAACTGGGCGAACAGCACCGCCGGTGGGATGTGCAGCGCGCCGGCGATACCCCGGAGGACCTCGGCCGACGGCTTGTACTGGCCCCGTTCGATCTGGCTGAGGTAGGAGTCGGACATGCCGCTGGCCTTGGCCAGCTGGCGCTGGGAGATGTTGGCCAGCTGGCGTTGCGCCTTGACGAAGGCGCCGAACGCCTCGGCCATGTCGATCGGCTTGTCCATGGGAGGGCCTCCTCCAGACCGGCATCCATCGGCTCCGGCGCAGATGCGATGTGCACCAAGCATGCCATGGATGCCCTGAACCGGCCGGACGGCTCGCTCAGGCCGAGCCCAGCACGCGTTCGACCCTGATGAGCAGGGCCACCCGACGGGGGTTGACCCGGGGCGTGCGGTAGCGCGCGGCGTAGCGGCGCTCGGCCTCGCGGACCTCGTCGGGATCCCGGCTGATCCGCGCCGGTCCTTCGAGGCTGACCCAGCGGCGCCCGTCGACCTGACCGACGGCGGCCCGGGCCGCCCGGCCGTCCGCACCCACCCGTTCGGCGTTGCGGACCTTGACGCTGCCGTCGCCGGTGATGACCCGGGCGAGCCCGGTTTCCGGGTCGTAGGTGAAGCCGACGGCGACGACGTGCAGGGATCCGTCCGCGCGCACCGTCGACAAGGTGGCCAGGTGCCGCTCGGTCAGGAAGGCCAGCAGGTCGGGATCGAGGTGGGGGGTTCGGTGGGGCATGGGGCGAGCATCGCATCGCGCCGCTCCGGCCGATGATCGGCCCGGCGCGATGACCGGCCCGGCGCGATGACCGGCCCGGCGCGATGACCGACATTGTCGGAGGTCGGTCCTACTGTGGTGGCCGTGAGCGAACCCGTGACCGATCAGGTGCCCGCCGCCGCGCAGCTGCCCGGCGTCGGCGTACCCGAGGATGCCGCCCAGCGGCACGCCGAGCTGGCCAAGACGATCACCGACGCCCAGTTCCGGTACTACGTGCTGGACGCGCCGACCATGTCCGACGGCGAGTTCGACACATTCCTGCGGGAACTGGCGGCGCTGGAGGAGGCGTACCCGTCCCTGCTGACTCCGGACTCGCCGACGCAGCGGGTCGGCGGCGGGTTCTCCACCGAGTTCGGCGCCGTCGAGCACACCGAGCGGCTGCTGTCGCTGGACAACGTGTTCTCCGCCGACGAGCTGGTCGGCTGGCTCCAGCGGACCGTCCGGGACGCCGGTACCGCGGTCAGCTGGTTGACCGAGCTGAAGATCGACGGTCTGGCGGTCAACTTGACCTACGAACGGGGCCGGCTGACCCGGGCGGCGACCCGCGGAGACGGACGAGTGGGTGAGGACGTCACCCTCAACGTCCGCACCATCCGAGCCGTGCCCGAACAGTTGCGCGACGACGGCGCCCACGACGTGCCCGAGTTCGTGGAGGTTCGCGGCGAGGTCTTCTTCCCGTTGGCGGCGTTCGAGGAGCTGAACGCGTCGCTGGTCGCGGCCGGGAAGGCGCCGTTCGCCAACCCGCGCAACTCGGCGGCCGGGTCGTTGCGGCAGAAGGACCCGCGGATCACCGCCGCCCGGGGGTTGACCATGTTGTGCCACGGCATCGGCGCGCGGGTCGGGTTCGACATCGAACGGCAGTCGCAGGCCTACGACCGGCTGCGCTCCTGGGGGTTGCCGATCTCCGAGCACAACCGGGTGGTGCACTCCGACCGGGAGGTGGCCGAGCGGATCGCCTACTGGGCCGAGCACCGGCACGATCTGTCGCACGACATCGACGGCCTGGTGGTCAAGGTCGACGAGGTGGCGGTCCAGCGGCGGCTCGGCTCGACCTCGCGGGCGCCGCGCTGGGCGATCGCCTACAAGTACCCGCCGGAGGAGGCCACCACCCTGCTGCGGGACATCCAGGTGAACGTCGGCCGCACCGGCCGGGTCACCCCGTTCGCGGTCCTCGAGCCGGTGCTGATCGCCGGTTCCACCGTCGGCATGGCCACTTTGCACAACCAGGACGAAGTCGTCCGCAAGGGGGTGCGGATCGGCGACACCGTCGTGGTGCGCAAGGCCGGCGACGTCATCCCGGAGATCCTCGGCCCGGTGGTCGAGCTCCGGGAGGGTCGCGAGCTGCGGGACTTCGTCATGCCGACGCACTGTCCGGAGTGCGGTACCACCTTGGCTCCGGCCAAGGAGAACGACGTCGACATCCGCTGTCCCAACTCGCGCAGCTGCCCGGCGCAGTTGCGCGAGCGGGTGTTTCACCTGGCCGGCCGCGGCGCGTTCGACATCGAGGGCATGGGCTACGAGGCGGCGATCGCCCTGCTCGGCGCGGCGGCGATCACCGACGAGGGTGACATCTTCGACCTCACCGAGGACCGGCTGCTGACCGTCCCCCTCTTCACCACCAAGGCCGGCGCCTTGTCGGCCAACGGGCGCAAGCTGCTGCAGAACCTGCAGACCCGCAAGGCCCAGCCGCTGTGGCGGGTGCTGGTGGCGCTGTCCATCCGGCACGTCGGGCCGACCGCCGCCCGGGCCCTGGCCCAGCAGTTCGGTTCGCTCGACGCCATCCGGACCGCCGCGCGGGAGGAGCTGGCGGCCGCCGAAGGGGTCGGGCCGACCATCGCGGACGCGGTCGTCGAATGGTTCACCGTCGACTGGCACCGGCAGATCGTCGACAAATGGGCGGCAGCCGGGGTGCGGATGGCCGATGAGCTGACCGACCGGCCCGAGCAGACGCTGGCCGGCCTGTCGATCGTGGTGACCGGTGGGCTGGAAGGGTTTTCCCGCGACGAGGCGAAGGCGGCCCTGCTGGAGCGGGGGGCCAAGGCGGCCGCGTCGGTGTCGGCCAAGACCGCGTTCGTCGTGGTCGGGGAGAGCCCGGGGTCCAAGTACGACAAAGCGGTCTCGCTCAAGGTGCCGATCCTGGACGAGGCCGGGTTCCGGGTGCTGCTGACCGACGGTCCCGACGCGGCCCGGGCCGTCGCGACCAACCGACCGGATCCGGAGGCCGAGCCCGTGCCGGGGGCCGAGCCCGTGCCGGGGGGCGAGCCCGTGCCGGACGCCGAGCCCGACCCGGTGGTCACCGAGTGACTGTCACCGATCTCGGGTTCGACCCGGTGTCGCCGGGCTTCCTGGCCGATCCCTACCCGGTGTACGCGCGGCTGCGGGACGCCGGACCCGTGCTCTGGCACGAGTCTCGCCAGGTCTTCCTGCTGACCCGTTTCGAGCAGGTGCACGCCGCGCTGCGGGACCGGCGCTTGGGTCGCGCGTTCGAGCACCGGTACTCCGCCGCCGAGTTCGGCCAGCCGGAGCCCGATCCGCGCTGGAACCGCTGGCGGGACTCCGAACGCTGGTCGCTGCTGAACCTGGAACCGCCCGACCACACCCGGCTACGCCGGCTGGTCACCGCGGTGTTCACTCCCCGCGCGGTCGCCGCGCTGCGCCCGATCATCGAGGGCTACAGCGACGACGCCCTGTCCCGGGCCCGGGATCTGGGGGAGTTCGACCTGATCGCCGACTATGCCCAGCCGTTCTCGGTCGCCGTCATCTGCACGCTGCTGGGGGTACCGGTGCCGGACGGGCCGCGGCTCCTGGACTGGTCCCACGCCATCGTCAAGATGTACGAGATCAGCACCGACGACGAGCACCGCGCCGCCGCCGAACGGGCGGCCGGCGAGTTCATCGACTACGTCGACGCGCTCATCGCTGCCCGCCGGTCGCAGCCCCGGGACGACCTGATCTCGCAGCTCATCGGGATCGCCGATCAGGGGGATCGGCTGACCCAGGACGAGATCGTCGGCACCGTCATCGTGTTGCTCAACGCCGGCCACGAGGCCACCGTCAACACCCTCGGCAACGGCATGCGGGCGATGCTGCGGCATCCCGAGCAGTGGGCGCGCCTGGTTTCCGGCGCCCACGCCGGCGGGGTCGAGCCGGCCACCGCGGTCGAGGAAATGATCCGCTGGGACGGTCCGCTGCAACTGTTCGAACGCTGGGTGCTCGAGGACGGCGTCGAGATCGCGGGGCGGCCACTGCGGGTGGGCCAGCGGATCGCGATGCTGTTCGGCTCGGCCAACCGCGATCCGGCCCGGTTTCCCGACCCCGACCGGTTCGACATCGGCCGGGGCGACAGCGGGCACATCGGGTTCGGCGGCGGGACCCATTTCTGCATCGGGGCGCCGCTGGCCCGGCTGGAGATCGCGGTCTCGCTGGAGCGGCTGCGTCGCGCCTTTCCCCGGATCGAACTGGTCGCGGAGCCGGAGTACCAGCCGTTCTTCGTCATCCGCGGGCTGAAGGAGCTGCGCGTCCGAGGATGAGGACGGCACGTGACGGACCGCTTCCCGGGCCAGGGCTGATCGTCGCGCTGATCGAGGCGCGCTGATCGTCGGGCGGCCGATCGTGAGGCGCCGGGGTGTGCTGCACTGGGTCCATGATGCTCGTGCCGTTCTACCGCAGCGCGGTTCGCCAGTTCGACCGCCGGATCCGGGCGGTCGGCCCCGCGCAGTGGACGTCCAGCACCCCGGACGACGATTGGGATGTTCAACGGCTCGTCACGCACGTGGTGAACGTGCAGAACCGGTTCGCCGCGCATGTCGGGGGCCGCCGATCCAGCCCGATCGAGGCCACCGGCGAGGCGCTCGTCGACGCCTGGGCGGCCGCGTCGGCGGCATCGGTCGCCGCGTTCGAGGCGGTGCCCGACTGGTCGGTGCCCGCGCCGCTGCCCACCGGCGTCACCGGAACCCTCGAGGAGCTCGGCTGGCTGTTGACCACCGACCTGACCATCCACGCCTGGGATCTGGCCCGTGCGGTCAACGCATCCGACGAGTTCCCCAATGACCTCATCGGCGCGCTGCTGGCGCGGACGAAGGCGTCCCGCGAGCGCTGGTTCCGCCCGGAGGCGTTCGCCCCGGCCATCCCGGTGCCCGGCTGCACCGACGACCTCACCGAGCTGCTGGCCTTGTCCGGCCGCAACCGCTGGTGGCGCCGCGGCTGAGCGAATCCCCCCGGCCCGTCCGCTCCCGTCCCCGCCCGCGCGGATCATCTACCCAGGCGGGGCTCACGTCGTCGCCTTCCGTCCCACCGATCACACATTCGGTGCGACTTCATCCGCGCGAGGTGGCGTGGGGGTCAGCGGCCGTGGGTGGTGAACCGGAGGTAGTGGCCGTCGGGGTCGAGGATCCGGAAATCCTTGAGCCCCCACGGGCGCAGGGTGATGTCCTCCTCCAGGGGCCAACCGGCCCGGACGATCCGGTCGCGCTCGGCATGCAGGTAGTCGACCTCCACGACGATCTCCACGCCGGTGGGCGGGTGCCGGTGGGCCGGAACGCCGCCGGGCAGCGCGACCGCGCCGAGCCGGAAGCCGTCGCGGGCCAGCGCGATGTACGGCAGCGGGTCCGCACGACGGTCGTCCTCGACCACGAAGCCGAGCAGGTCCACGTAGAACCGCACGGTGGCGTTGAGGTCGGCCGGGAAGATCTCCAGGCGCAGACTGGTCGGCACCAGGCGACTCTACGGTTCCGCGGAATCGTCGAGCAGCCGGAACCGGGACGGCTCAGTCGAGGATGGCCAACGGCGACCGGCCGGCGACGACGGAGGTCAACCCGGCCAGGTGACCCAGTCGGGCCACCTCGGAGTCGCGCATCGCGGGTCCACCGGGACGCCCGACGATGACCGTCGTCTCCGGATCCCACAACGGGGCGGCCGCCATCTCGGTGCTGACGGTCTTCCAGTCGTCGGGCACCCAGGGCGCCTCCGGATCGAGCACGACCGCCTTGTCGATCGGCGCCCAGCCCGGGGTCACATCGGTCAGGTCCGGCACGCCGCCGCCCCCGGCGAGCAGCTCGACGGAGCCGGGGCCGCCGTTGGCCGGGGTGCGGACCACCATCGCCCAGCCGGCCCGCAGCACCAGCGGCAACATCCTGGCCAGCGTGTGCACGGCCTGTTTCGGATCGGCGGCAATCGCCTCGACCAGTTCCCATTCCTTGTGCCGCGCGGCGACACCCGGATCCGGCCGCACCGATTCGACGTGCACGCCCTCGACGGCCTCGGCGGCGGTGATCAGCGCGTCCGGTTGCCGGCCGGCCGGCAGGGCCACGACGATGTCGTCGACCGCCAGGTCGGGCGATCGCTCGACGACGTCCATCGCGAGGATGTCCGCACCGACCTCGCCCAACGCCGTGGCGACCGCCCCAAGCGTGCCGGGCCGGTCCGGCAGGACAACGCGGAGAACAAAGGACATATCGACTCGCTTCCCGGATGTGTGATCGGTCGAATTCGGTTCGCGATGCCCATTGTCCCGGCTTCGCGTTTCCGGCAGATCACGGATGTGCTTCCGGCGGCCGCACGGACCCGGCCGACTAGGATCGGGTCGCCTCGTCAAGACCGTACCCGAGCCGCATCTGGAGACCCGTGACCAAACCCACTCTGACCAGGGACGACGTCGCGCATCTCGCCCATCTGGCGCGCCTGGAGCTGTCCGCGCAGGAACTGGACCTCTACGTCGGCCAGCTGTCGGTCATCCTCGATGCGGTCGCGACTGTGAGTAGCGTCGCCGATGCGCCCGGTGTCGAGCCCACCAGCCACGCGGTGCCGCTGACCAACGTGTACCGCGACGACGTGATCCGGCCGGGCCTGACCAACGAGGCGGCACTGGCCGCCGCCCCTGCCGCGGAGGACGGCCGATTCCGCGTCCCGCAGATCCTCGGAGAAGAACAGTGACGGCCGACCTGACCCGGCTCACCGCCGCCGCCCTGGCCGACCTGATTGCCGGCGGCGACGTCAGTTCCCGCGAGGTGACGCAGGCCCACCTGGACCGGATCGCCGCCGTCGACGGTGCGGTGCACGCGTTCCTGCACGTCTCGGCGGACCTGGCGCTGCAGCAGGCCGACGCGGTCGACCGGGCCATCACCAGCGATGGGGCGCCCGCCTCGGCGCTGGCCGGGGTGCCGCTGGCACTCAAGGACATCGTCGTCCAGCAGGGTGTGCCGACGACGGCCGGCTCGAAGATCCTCGAAGGCTGGCTGCCGCCCTACGACGCGACCGTCACCACCCGGCTGCGGGACGCGGGCGTGGTCATCCTGGGCAAGACCAACCTGGACGAGTTCGCGATGGGTTCCTCCACCGAGAACTCCGCCTACGGGCCCAGCCGCAATCCCTGGGACCTGTCCCGGATCCCCGGCGGCTCCGGTGGCGGCTCCGCGGCCGCGCTGGCCGCGTTCGAGGCGCCGCTGGCCATCGGCACCGACACCGGTGGCTCCATCCGTCAGCCCGCCGCGGTGACCGGCACGGTGGGGACCAAGCCGACCTACGGCGGGGTGTCCCGGTACGGGGTGATCGCCCTGGCGTCCTCGCTGGACCAGGTCGGTCCGTGCGCCCGCACCGTGCTGGACACCGCCCTGTTGCACGAGGTGATCGCCGGCTACGACCCGCGCGACTCCACCTCCATCCCGGCGCCGGTGCCGTCGGTGGTCGACGCCGTCCGCCGCGGCCGGACCGATGGGGTCGCGGGGATGCGGATCGGTGTGGTCAAACAGCTGCGCGGCGAGGGCTACCAGGCCGGCGTGCTCGAGTCCTTCGACGCCGCGGTCGCCACGCTGACGGCGGCCGGGGCCGAGATCGTGGAGGTCGACTGCCCGCACTTCCAGTACGGGCTGGCGGCTTATTACCTGATCCTGCCCAGCGAGTGCTCGTCCAACCTGGCTCGATTCGACGCGATGCGCTACGGCCTGCGCATCGGCGACGACGGCATCGCATCTGCGGAGGAGGTCATGTCCGCCACCCGCGGCCGGGGCTTCGGGCCGGAGGTGAAGCGCCGCATCATCCTGGGCACCTACGCGCTGTCCGCCGGCTACTACGACGCCTACTACGGTTCCGCGCAGAAGGTCCGCACGCTGATCCGGCGCGACTTCGAGAACGCTTTCACCACGGCCGATGTGCTGATCTCCCCGGCGTCGCCGGTCACCGCGTTTGCGTTGGGGGAGAAGGTGAACGACCCGATGGCGATGTACCTCAACGACCTGGCCACGATTCCCGGCTCGCTCGCCGGCATCCCGGCGATGAGCGTGCCCAGCGGCGTCGCCACCGACACCGGCCTGCCGGTCGGGCTGCAGATCATGGGCCCGGCACTGGGCGAGGAACGGATCTACCGAGTGGCCGCCGCATTCGAGAGCGCTTACCTGGAGCAGCATTCGACTCTGGTGCCGGACCGCGCGCCGGAACTGACGAGCGGGAGATGACCACCGTGACAACCCCGGGACTGCTCGATTACGACGAGGCCATCGAACGCTTCGACCCGGTACTCGGGCTGGAGGTACACGTCGAACTGGGCACCGCGACCAAGATGTTCTGCGCCTGCCCGACCGAATTCGGCGCGGCGCCGAACACCCAGGTCTGCCCGGTCTGCCTGGCCCTGCCCGGCGCGATGCCGGCCATCAACCGCACGGCGGTCGAATACGCGATCCGCATCGGGTTGGCGCTGAACTGCGCCATCGCCCCGTGGTGCCAGTTCGCCCGGAAGAACTACTTCTACCCGGACATGCCCAAGAACTTCCAGACCTCGCAGTACGACGATCCGATCGCGTCCGACGGTTACCTGGACGTCGAGGTGGGCGGCGACACCGTGCGCGTGGAGATCGAGCGCGCGCACATGGAGGAGGACACCGGTAAGTCGACCCATGTCGGCGGGGCCACCGGCCGGATTCACGGTGCCGAGTACTCGCTGCTGGACTACAACCGGGCCGGCGTACCCCTGGTCGAGATCGTCACCAAACCCATTGTCGGGACCAAGGCGTCGGCGCCGCAGGTGGCCCGCGCGTACGTCACCGCGCTCCGTGACCTGCTCAAGTCCCTCGGCGTGTCGGACGTGCGAATGGATCAGGGGTCGCTGCGCTGCGACGCCAACGTCTCGCTGACCCCAGCCGGCAACCCGGTGTTCGGGACCCGCACGGAGACCAAGAACGTCAACTCGCTCCGGTCGGTCGAGCGCGCGGTCCGGTACGAGATCACCCGCCAGTCAGCGATTCTCGTCGATGGTGGCACCATCAAGCAGGAGACCCGGCATTTCGACGAGGCGTCCGGGACCACCTCGCCCGGCCGGTCCAAGGAAACCGCGGAGGACTACCGGTACTTCCCCGAACCGGACCTGGTTCCGGTGGCGCCGGACGCCGACTGGGTTGCCCGGATCCGCGACGCGCTGCCCGAGCTGCCCTGGCTGCGCCGGGCGCGGCTGCAGCAGGAATGGGGTTTCGCCGACAAGGAGATGCGCGACCTGGTCGCCGCCGATGGCCTCGAACTCGTCGCCGCGACGGTGCAGGCCGGGGCCCCGGCCGGCGACGCCCGCTCCTGGTGGACCTCGTACCTGGCCCAGCAGGCCAACACCCGCGGGCTGGCCCTGGACGAACTGCCCATCACCCCGGCCCAGCTCGCCGACGTCATCGGCAAGATCGGCACCGGCCAACTGACCACGAAACTGGCCCGCCAGGTCGTCGACGGGGTGCTGGCCGGCGAGGGTGAGCCGGACGAGGTGATCGCCGCCCGCGGGCTGGCTGTGGTGTCGGACGATTCGGCGCTGCAGAAAGCGGTCGACGAGGCCCTGGCCGCCCAGCCGGGCGTCGCCGACAAGATCCGCAGCGGCAAGCTCCAGGCGGCCGGCGCGATCGTCGGCGCGGTCATGAAGGCGACCAAGGGGCAGGCGGACGCGGCCCGCGTCCGGGAACTGGTCCTGGCCACCGTCGGCGTGCCGGGCTGAGCGCCATGCGGATCGCGGCGGCGCAACTCGTCAGCGGCACCGAACCGAAGCGCAATCTCGACCTGGTCGGGGCCGCCGCGGACCGGGCCGCGGCGGACGGGGCCCGCCTGGTGGTGCTGCCCGAGGCCACCATGTGCGCGTTCGGCGTCCCGCTCGGTCCGGTCGCCGAGCCGCTGGACGGCCCCTGGGCGTCCGGCGTCCGGGATATCGCCCGCACCGTCGGCATCACCGTGGTGGTCGGCATGTTCACACCCGGCGACGACGGCCGGGTGCGGAACACGCTGCTGGCCACCGACGGTCGCGGATCCGGTGGGGTCGAAGCGGCCTACGACAAGATTCACCTGTACGACGCGCACGGCTTCGTGGAATCGAGAACCGTTGCTCCGGGCGCGGAACCGGTGACCATCGAGGTCGACGGGGTGATCATGGGGTTGACGGTCTGCTACGACGTACGGTTCCCCGGGCTCTACCAGACCCTCGCCGACCGGGGGGCAACGGTCATGCTGCTGGCCGCGTCCTGGGGGGCCGGACCGGGGAAGCGGGAGCAGTGGGACCTGCTCACCCGGGCCCGGGCGCTGGATTCCACCAGCTTCCTGCTGGCCGCCGCGCAGGGCGACCCGGTGACCGTCGGCCGGACCGGCAATGGCCAGGCACCCACCGGGATCGGCGGCAGCGTCGCCGTCTCGCCGGTCGGCGCGGTCGTCCAGCAGCTGGACCGGCCCCCCGGGCTGCTGGTCGTCGACCTGGACCTGTCCGAGGTGGACCGGGTTCGCGAGCAGCTGCCGGTGCTGGCCAACCGCCGGTTCTGACCGGCCACACTCAGTCCAGGCCGCCCTCGCCGCCACCGCTCGACGGCACCACGACGACGCGGTCGTCGCTGGGCACCGGCTGCCCGGAGCCGTCCTTGTTCGACGTGGTCAGCCACAGCAGCCCCGTGCTGTCCGGTACGACCGTCAGCAGCCGGCCGTACCGGTTGTCCAGCAGCACGGTGGGCGATCCGGTGAAAGTCCGCGGCCCGGCCATCTGCAGCCCGCTGAGTTGCTGCTTGTCCAGGGACGTGCTGACCAGCACCCCGCTGGTGACGGCGCAGGCGACGGCGCCCCCGTCCGCCGCCGTCCACGTCCACAGCGCGTCACCCTCGGCGAGCGTGCCGTAGCTCCGGCCCGCGGTGAGCGGCAGCAGGACGTCGGCCGTGGTGCGGTGGTCCAACGCGGCCATGGTGCCGTCGGTCAGAGCGCACATACCGGTCACCTGGCTGAACCCACTGGCGTACACGGCCGACCCGGGAGTCGGATTGGTCGCGGCCGGTTTGCCGAACTCATCCAGCCGCAACACCTTTCCGGCCAGCGAGGCCGGGTCGGCCGCCAGCGTGGGGTTGCCGGTGTCCCCGGTGCCGACGTACAGACTCCGGTCGGCGGCGAACGCGAGCCGGCCCCCATTGTGGGTGCCACCCTTGGGAATGCCGGTGAAGATCGCCTTCGGCACGTCGCCGGAGGCGATACGGATGATCCGGTTGTCCTCGGCCGTGGTCACGTAGGCGTAGATCAGGCCGTCCTCGGCGTAGGACGGGGACAGCACCAGTCCCAGCAGACCGCCGTCGCCGGTGCCGTCGACCCCGTCGATCTGGGCGACCAGTTCGGGTTCGGCGCCCTTGGCCACCTTGAGGATCCGTCCGGTCGTCCGCTCGCCGACCAGGGCCGACTGCCCGTCCGCCAGCGGCGCCAGCCCCCAGGGTGCGGTCAGGCAGGTGGCGATGACCGCCTCATCGGTCGGGGCACACGGGTCGGTCGACGGCGCCGACCCGCTCGTCGACGGTGTCCCGGAATCGGTCGGCGGTTGCACCGACGACGGGGCACCCGGGGTCGGTTCGTCGGGGACGGCGGCCCGCGCGGTGAGCGAGGGCTGGACGGTGAACGTCGGGGTCTCGGTGGAGAAGTCCGCGCACGCCGCGAGCGGTAGGCCGATCGCGAGCAGGGCGATCGGCAGCGCCCGACGGGCACGGAAGGGGCGGGATCCGGGCATCGTCACCAACGGTACGGACCGACCGTGGGAACCGTGTCAGATCGTCCCGTCGGCGGGCGGCGGGAGGGAGTCCGGCCGGCCCACCGCGTGCAGCAGCATGAGCGCGTCGGCGTCGACCATGTACCGGATCTTCGCCTGGCGGCCGGACGAGAAATGCATGATGAACCCGGCGACGTGGGCCTTGGCCTTCCACGGCGAGCTGTCCCACTCGACGCGCTGCACGCCCGTCCGGTGGGCGATGACGGTGTTGCGGGCGAAGATCCGGCGCCACCGCAGGACCACCGTCTCCTCGTCGAGCCCCCAGCGGGCCTCCCGCCCGCGGAAGTAGCCCAGCGCGATCGCGAGTGGGATCGGCAGCGCGGCGAGCAGGGCCCACCAGCCCGGCAGGAACAACGCGAGCAGGGTGAATCCGTAGGCGTAGTTCAGCGGCACCACGTAGTACTTGCGGTAGATCCGGCTCGGGATCGGGCGCAACGGCTGCTCGGGCAGGGCCAGTTCGGGCAACGCCCGCCGGATCAGCGCGGCCGCCCGGTCGGTCCGCACGAACGGGAACAGCATGCGCTCGTTCGCGTTGACCCGGCCGAAACCGGCGACCTCGACCTGCAGCATGCAGTAGCCGAACAGGCCGCGGGTGAAGCCCTCCACGATCCGCACCGCCTGGATGCGCCGCACCGGGATCGTGGCGGACTGCTTGCCCAGCAGCCCACGGGTGTTGCGGATGACGTCGCCGTCGCGGATCAGGGTGAACCGGTTCAGTCGCAGCGCGCCGAATACGACACCGCCGACGATCGCCACCACGACCAGGGCGACCAGCACCGCCACGATGCCGCGCGGTTCGACCGTGGACTTCATGATGTCGGCGGCCCGATCCGGCACGAACGAGGAGAACCGGAACCAGATCACCAGGGCCGCGGCGAAGATCAGCGGGATGGTGTTGTTGGTGACGGTCGCCAACAGCATCTCCGGCGTGTTCAGCACCGCGATCACATCCGGACCCTTGCCGACGGTCTCGGTGTGCCGCCAGGCCAGGTACCGCTGGATCGTCTTCGACCGGCCCCGGTATCGCTCGTCGGTCTTCGCGTGGTGCGCACGCCCGGACTCGAGGGCCACCCGCAATTCGTCCAGCCGGCGACCGGACAGGCTGGCCAGACTCACCGCGGCACCCGCGCCGTCGCCGGGGGACTGAACGTTGAGCCCCCAGACCCCGATGAGCCGCTGGATCAGCGAGCGATGCGCCTCCAAGGCGGTGATGCGGCTGATCGGCACGATCCGGACCACCCGGTTGATCAGGCCGCTGCGCACCCGCAGCACCCCGGCGATCACCGAATACATGCGGACGTACCACTGGGCCGTGGCCACCATCATGATCAGCGCGAACAGTGCGACGTTGACCTGCCACGGGGCACCGCCCAGGATGGTGACCATCAGGAACGGGATCGCCTGCCGGAGCGTGTTGGCGGTCTCGGTGACCAGGTAGATCGGGTGCAGCCGGGTGTCCGGCACGGCGACGCCCATCGCGCTGGGCAGGCGGGACCCGCTCTCCACCATCGCGGGGCCGGCGCCCGCGGCCGCCGGTGCGAACGCGGGCGGCCCGCGCATCGGGTCCGGCGGGATCGGCTCGGGCGGGATCGGGCCGGACGTGATCGACTCAGACGTCATCGGCCACGTCCGCCAGTTCGGCGATCCGGGTGCACACCGCGTCGGCCTCGGCCCGGCCCAGGCCGGAGACGGACAGCGTGTCGGCGGCGGTGGAGATCCGCAGCGTGGCCATCCGGTAGTGATCGGCGATCGGGCCGCGCTCCACGCGAAGACTCTGCACCCGATGCATCGGGATGACGCTGCGCTTGATGAACACGATGCCGTGCTGGATGTCGATCTCGGTGGGGGAGATGGCGTACCAGAACACGCGGAACCGGATCGGCGGCAACACGACGAGCGCGACGATGCCGACCACGGCCAGGACAGTGAACAGCGACCAGCGCATCCACCACTCGCCCCAGGGAATGACGATGGCCAGCGCGGCGAACAGGAGCAACGTGGGGATCAGGCTGATCAGCCAGCGCCACCGCCAGTAGGCGATCACCCGCCGGGACAGCCGGTGACGTTCCCCGACGGTGTCGCCGATCAGCGGCTGCGTGCCGTCCGGATCGGCCGGGGCGGCCGGAGCGGGGGTGACGGTCGGAATCGGCGTCGGCGTCGGGGCCGGTGCCGGTGCCGGAGTCGGCGGAGCCGCGGCCGCTTTCGGCGGCGCCTTGTCGGGCACTCCGGGCGCGGGCCGGCTGGTCACGCGCATCAGGGTAAGGCCGCGCGACCCGCCTGGCGGCCACCCGCGCCCGCGACCGTTCCGGTCCGCGCCGTCCTCGGCCGCCGACGTGGCCCGGCGGTGCGAATTGACATCGCATCCGGCCTCGTCCTACTCTGCGCTCGTGGCTCAGCTTCTCGTAATCACCTAGCGCGTCTTCGCCGAACCGGCGACGACGCGCAACCCCTTGGACACCGGACTCGGTGACGAGGGGTTTTTTGTTGCCCGAGCTCCGTCACACCCCCGTAACACGGCACGTCACTGAAGAAGAAGAGGTTCCGATGACGCAGGGCCGCACCGCAGTCATACCCCCCGCCGCGAACGCCGCCACCGCCCGCACGGTCGAGCGGGTCACCGGCGCGGCCTCCGTGGTGCGGTCGCTCGAAGAGGCCGGGGTCGACGTCGTCTTCGGTATCCCCGGCGGTGCGGTGCTGCCGGTCTACGACCCGTTGCTGGACTCCACCAAGGTCCGCCACGTGCTGGTCCGCCACGAGCAGGGTGCCGGGCACGCGGCCACGGGATACGCGCAGGCCACCGGACGCGTCGGCGTCTGCATGGCCACCTCCGGCCCGGGGGCCACCAACCTGGTCACCCCGATCGCCGACGCGCAGATGGACTCGGTGCCGATGGTGGCCATCACCGGTCAGGTCGGTCGCTCCATGATCGGCACCGACGGCTTCCAGGAGGCCGACATCTGCGGCATCACGATGCCGATCACCAAGCACAACTTCCTCGTCACCGATCCGGCCGAGATCCCACAAACGATCGCGGCCGCGTTCCACCTGGCGGCAACCGGCAGACCCGGTGTCGTCCTGGTGGACATCCCGAAGGACGTCCTGCAGTCGGAGACCACCTTCGTCTGGCCGCCGGACCTCCATCTCCCGGGTTACCGGCCGACCATGCGGCCGCACGCGGGACAGATCGCCGCCGCCGCCAAGCTGATCGCGAACTCGCGGCGTCCGGTGCTCTACGTCGGTGGCGGGGTGTTGAAGGCTCGGGCGACCGAGTCCCTTCGACAGCTGGCCGAGTCGACCGGTATTCCGGTCGTCACCACGCTCATGGCCCGCGGGGCCTTCCCGGATTCGCACATCCAGCACCTGGGGATGCCGGGAATGCACGGCACCGTGGCGGCAGTGGCGGGCATGCAGCGGGCCGACCTGATCGTCGCCCTCGGTGCCCGGTTCGACGATCGGGTCACCGGCCAGCTTTCGACCTTCGCACCCGGCGCGACGATCATCCACGCCGACATCGATCCGGCGGAGATCGGGAAGAACCGGGTCGCCGACGTGCCGATCGTCGGTGACGTCGCCGAGGTCATCGCCGACCTGGTCACCGCGGTCGCCGCCGAGCAGGCCGCGGGCGCGGTCGCGGACCTGACCGCCTGGTGGGCCGAGCTCGACGACTTCCGCGACACCTTCCCGCTCGGCTACGACTGGCCGTCGGACGGTTCGCTGTCCCCGCAGTACGTGATCGAGCGACTGGGCGCGATCGCCGGGCCGGACGCGATCTACGCGGCCGGCGTCGGCCAGCACCAGATGTGGGCGGCCCAGTTCATCAGCTACGAGAAGCCATACACCTGGCTCAACTCGGGCGGTCTTGGCACCATGGGCTACGCCGTGCCGGCGGCGATGGGCGCCAAGATGGGTCGGCCGGACGCCACCGTGTGGGCGATCGACGGGGACGGCTGCTTCCAGATGACCAATCAGGAGCTGGCCACCTGCGCGATCGAGGGCATCCCGATCAAGGTGGCGGTCATCAACAACGGCAACCTGGGCATGGTCCGGCAGTGGCAGACGCTGTTCTACGGCGAGCGCTACTCGCAGACCGACCTGGGGACCCACAAGCACCGGATCCCCGACTTCAAGATGCTGGCCGAGTCCTACGGGTGCGTCGGCCTGCGCTGCGAGTCCAAGGAAGAGGTCGACAAGACGATCGAGGCCGCGATGGAGATCAACGACCGGCCCGTGGTGGTGGACTTCACCGTCGGCAAGGACGCGCAGGTGTGGCCGATGGTCGCCGCCGGCACCGGCAACGACCACATCATGGCCGCCCGCGGCATCCGGCCACTGTTCGACGAAGAATGAGTCCGACGTCAGTGTCATTGTTCGACGAGGAGTAACCGCATCGCACCCGTGGGCGCGCGATCAGCGCGTCCGCGCGTGCTGGTGCGCCGTCCACCCGATAGCCTGTCCGGTCGGCTGCCCTTCCCCGGGGCCGACCCTCACCGAGGAGTGCAATCCCTTGTCCCGCCACACGTTGTCCGTGCTCGTGGAGAACAAGCCCGGCGTGCTCGCCCGGGTGTCGTCGCTGTTCTCCCGCCGCGGCTTCAACATCCATTCGCTGGCGGTCGGGCCGACCGAGAACCCCGAGGTCTCCCGGATGACCATCGTGGTCGCGGTCGAGGGGTTGCCGCTGGAGCAGGTCACCAAGCAGCTCAACAAGCTGGTGAACGTGCTCAAGATCGTCGAACTGGCGCCCGCCCAGGCAGTGCAGCGGGAGCTGCTGCTGGTCAAGCTGCGCTGCGACGGCACCACCCGCCCCCAGATCGTCACGATCGTCGACATGTTCCGGGCGCACATCATCGACATCACCCCGGATGCCGTCACGGTGGAGGCCACCGGCACCAGCGACAAGCTGGATGCGCTGGTCAAGATGCTGGAGCCGTTCGGCGTCCGGGAGATGGTCCAGTCCGGCATGGTGGCGCTCGGTCGCGGACCGCGCTCCATCACCTCCGCGAGCAGCAGAGCAGACTGAACAGCGGTCAGCACCCGCCAACCACCCTCAAGCAGAAAGCAGGAACCCATCCCATGGCCGTGGAGATCTTCTATGACGACGACGCCGACCTGTCGATCATCCAGGGGCGCAAGGTCGCCGTCATCGGCTACGGCTCGCAGGGCCACGCGCACTCGCTGAGCCTGCGCGACTCCGGCGTCGACGTCCGGGTCGGGCTGCCCGAGGGCTCCAAATCCCGGCAGAAGGCGGCCGATCAGGGCCTGCGCGTGGTCACCCCGGCCGAGGCCGCCGCGGAAGCCGACGTGATCATGATCCTGACGCCGGACCACGTGCAGCGGCATGTCTACGCCGAGTCGATCGAGCCGCACCTGAGCGCGGGTAAGGCGCTGGCCTTCGGTCACGGCTTCAACATCCGGTTCGGCTACATCAAGCCGCCGGCCGACGTGGACGTCATCATGATCGCCCCCAAGGGCCCGGGCCACCTGGTCCGCCGCGAGTTCGTCGACGGCAAGGGCGTGCCCTGCCTGA